>NZ_NJER01000002.1:0-600000 GCF_002753895.1 Halobacteriovorax sp. JY17
ATGAGCCAAGAGTTCCCTTTCGAGCACTTTCTAAAGTCCAACAGTAGCCACAACACAAGTGATGTTTTCAATGAAAACAAAAGCTTAAAAGAACTTAAGTTCTTAAATGAAGGAATTCAAGAACAATCCACTCATCATAGTGAAGAAATTTTCTCTGCTGAAGAATTTCATACAATTGAAACTTCTTTTCTAGATACACTAAAAAGTAGTCTAAACCCTCAAAAATACAATGCGTATTTCTCAGGAGTCTTCAAGCTCACAAATATCACAATGGATTCAATTGTCTTCAATGTAAGTAATCAACTTATAAAGACAATGATTGAAAAACATAGCTTAAACGAAGTTAAAGCGGCCATTAAAGAAGTTCTTGGAAAAGAATATGAAGTCATCATCAATATCGTTAACCAAAATGATGACCAAACTCTAACAAATGAAACAATAAATAATGAAAAACCAAAATCAGCAGGAGAAGCTACTTTTACGCTAGATCTCTCCCCTACAACCAACGACAAACTTTCAAAAATTGAAAGCCAGTATATTCAGCACATGAGTGATCCCGGAATGAATATAGACCCAACGAAAACATTTGATAATTTTATCGTTGGCCCATCTAATAACCTTGCTCATGCGACAGCTGTTGCTATTTCAAGAACACCAGGTGATCAAGGGAAATATCCTTCTCTTTATATACATTCTAATTCAGGACTTGGAAAAACACACTTACTCTACGCTGTTGCAAACGGTATTAAAGATAATTTTCCTCAGTATGTTGTCTACTTAACAACCGCTAGAGACTTTATGAAAGAGTATATTGAATCTGTTAAAACTAAGACAGTAGATGCTTTTCAAGAAAAATTCACCAAGAAGATAGATGTCTTAATGATTGATGATATTCATGAATTAAAAGGAAAGAAAGGAACACAGGACGAGCTTTTCCACGTCTTCAATGGTCTTTATACCAATGGGAAGCAACTTATTTTTACTTCTGATAAATCTCCCGAAGAAATCGACGGTATTGAAGAAAGAATTAAGACTAGGCTTCAATGGGGACTTGTCATTGATATTCAAAAGCCTGATTTTGAAACAAGAATTGCGATACTAAAAAGAAAAGCCTATGAACTAGATCTCTATCTTCAAGATGATATTTTAACATTGATTGCAAACTCAATTAAAACAAACATAAGAGAACTTGAAGGATCTCTTGTAAAGCTCTGCGCTTATGCTGATGTAATGAATGTTGAAGTCGATACTGAAATGGTTAAAGACATTCTTGGATTAAGCTCAAGTGATGTAGAAAGAAAAATAACTTTAGATATAGTTGCAAAGGTAACATCACAACACTTCAAGATACCTGTTCCCGACCTCAAATCCAAAGCTAGAACTAAAGATATAGTTAATGCTAGATTTGTGGCAATGTATCTCTCAAGAAAAATTGTAAATGCAACACAAGAAGAAATTGGACGTTTCTACGGCGGAAGAGATCATAGCTCGGTCGTTCACGCGGAGAGAACAATTAAAGAAAAAATGATCAATGATATCTCACTCTCGAGAGACTTAATCACAATTGAAAATACTCTTTAACATTTACTAAAATTTATCAAATACAAGGGCCTTCATATGAAGGCCTTTTTATTAATTATTAACTTATCAACAAATGAGTAGTCATTTATCCACGTTAATTTATGAATAAATGAATAATCAAAAAAAGTTATCAACACAGACATTATGAATAACTAGTAGAACTATTAACAATTCACGGCCAATAAATTTTATAAACAACTTACTAACAAAGATTGTGAATAAAAAATAATAATAAAAACAAATAGTTAATAGTAATTTGAAGGCTTATTAACAGTAGTGGAAAAAGACTATCAACAGATTGATTCATGTTAATAAAAAAATTATCAACAAGTGAGTAAATTGTGAGTAAAGGGAGTAGATTTTCAGGAAATAACAAGTAGCATAAATCATAATGCGAAGTATTGTGAATAAGAGTGTGAATTGTTCTGTATAAGATTTTTTTTTTATGAGTAAAAAAATAATATACGAAACAGAATTTTCATATCCCCAAAGTTTTCCATATTAACTCATAATAACGAGGGCCACTAAACGCCCATTAATACTCAAAAAACTGAACTTATAAACTTATCCACACTGTATATATAATATATATAAATTAAATATAAATATATAAAGGAAAGAGAATCTAAAAGAATTCAAAAAAGTACATTGATTTAGTAATCTGATAAGGCTAAAAATTAGATTAAGAAATTACAGGAAAATAAAAATGAAAATCAAACTTCACACAGAAGATTTAAAATCAGCATTAAACAAAGTTTTATCGGTCGTAGACAAGAGAAACTCTAGACCAATTCTAACTTACACTTTGATTGAAACAGCAAACGGTCAATTAAATATATCAGCAACAGATTTAGAAGTTTCGTCAAAAGTAGTTATCAACGCTCAAGTGGATAACCCAGGTAAATTTTGTGTAAATGCTAAGAATATATTTGATATTTTGAAAGAACTACCAGGAACAGAAATAGAACTTTCCCTAGACGATCAATCAAATACTTTAAAATTAAATTGTGGAGATATTCACTATTCGCTTTTAATCTACAAAGCTGATGACTTTCCACAGCTAGTGTTTAACCAAGAAGTGAATAAATTCAAACTTTCTAGTGAACAACTTGCAAATATAATTAACAAAACTTCGTACGCAGTTTTAAACGATGAAACAAGACTTTACTTAAACGGAATCTACTTACAAGAAATTGATTCTAAACTTAGAGCTGTTGCTACTGATGGTCACAGACTTTCATTACTTGAAACAGATCTCTCTGAAAGCAACAATGAGACTTTAATTAATGGAATTATTATTCCAAGAAAAGGTATTTTTGAAATTAAGAAAATTTCGGAAACATACCCAGATACCCAAATAGAACTATCAGTTGACGATACATTTCTCTACATAAACGCAAAAAATGAATACTTTTTGTCTGTTAGATTAATTGCAAGAGAATACCCAAAGTATCAAGCAGTAATTCCAAATAAGACAACTTACACAATGACTACAGATAGAAATTCTTTCTTTGATGCAATTAGAAGAATTAAAATTATGTCTAACGAGAAATCAAATGGTGTAAGACTTAAGCTTGCTGATCAGACGATGACTCTAACAGCTAATCACCCTTCTTTAGGTGATGCTATGGAGACAATGCCAGTAGATTACAACGGTAAGGAAATGGAAATTGGCTTCAATGCAAAGTACCTAATTGATACTTTACATTCATTTGATGAAGGAGAAATTTCTCTTGAGTTAAATAATGAATTAAGTCCTATAATTATTAAATCAAATTCACTTCCTAATTATTTAGGAATAATTATGCCTCTGAAACTTTAATGCAAAGTTTTAAAATTTCTAAGCTGCAAGTGACAAACTTTAGAAACTTGCAGCCAGACATAATAGAATTCAATAGTGGTATTAATTGTATTCTAGGTGAAAATGGAAATGGCAAAACAAATATCTTAGAAGCCCTTCACGTTTTAACAACCAGAAAATCATTTCGTAAAAATACAGGTTTTCCACAATTCCTAGGTATTGATTGTGAAAAACCTGAAATAATATTTTCATCTGTTTTCTTAGATGATCAAGAAAATAGAATTAGTATTTCTGGAAAGATGGATTCAACAGCAACGCACTGGTTTGTTGATGGGCATCCAATGAAAAGAAAAATTGATCTTAAATTAGTGTTTATAAATCCTTTTGATTCTTATTCCTTTCATAACACGTCAAGTTTTAGAAGACAGTGGATGGACCAGCATATTTCTCAATTAGATGGGAATTATAAGAAATGTCTTTCGAGATATAACTCATCATTAAGATTTAGAAATTCTCTACTAAACAAGAAGCCTGCAATGTTTAGAGAGCAAATTAAGGCCATCGATATTGAACTTGCTCGGTATAGCGCTATACTCACAAATATACGGCTAAAGTTCTTATTAGATATCGAAGATTTTTGTACTCAAACTTTTAAAGAAATTTTCAGTGAAGAACATCTATTAAAAATTTCGCTCGATTCAAGAGTAATTGGTTTAACCGAAGAAGATATTTTTAACATGTTGCAAGAGAGACTTCCTAAAGACGAAATTGTTGGACACACAACTTACTGTGTTCACAAGGATGACTATGTGCTTCTTTTTGATGGTTTAAATTCTTTTGAATATTGCTCTCTAGGGCAACAAAAAATGAGCTATTTGAGCCTCTTATTTGCCTATATCAAGCTGTTTAGGTATAACTTTAACTCCTTTCCCATGGTCTTAATTGATGACGTCTCAGGCGAGCTAGATAGAAACCGATGGCAGAAGTTAATTGAGTTCTTAGAAAGGAGTTCGTTTCAAGTTTTAATAACAACAGCAAACGAAAAATTTAAAGAAGAATTAGAAACCATTCATGGTGCTAATAAAATTTATGTCCAAGCAGGTTCAATCGCGAACATGCCTAATTTAAGATGAATTAGATAATAAATGGATTTATAGGAGTATCTTTGGAAACTGAAAACACATCAATTTCTAAGGTTGGCGAAAAGTATGATGCTGACCAAATTAAAGTTCTAGAAGGTTTAGAAGCTGTTAGAAAACGCCCTGGTATGTATATTGGTGATACATCAAATAGAGGATTACATCACTGCGTATATGAAATCGTTGATAATGCAGTTGATGAAGCTCTTGCAGGTTATTGTACAGAAATTAAAGTAATCATTCATGTTGATAACTCTGTTACAGTTATTGATAACGGAAGAGGAATCCCTACTGATATGCACCCTACTGAGGGATGTTCAGCGGCAGAACTCGTATATACAAAACTACATGCAGGTGGAAAATTTAATGAAGACGGTGGAGCTTATAAAGTTTCTGGTGGACTTCATGGTGTTGGTGCCGCTGTAGTTAATGCCCTTTCAAAATGGGTAAAAATGGAAATTAAGAAGCATGGTAAATTACATCTTCTTAAATTCGAAAGAGGAGAAGCAGTTGCTCCTTTAAAAGTTATTGGTGATCTAGAGGATCCTAAACAAACTGGGACGGCAATAACTTTTAAGCCTGATAATGAAATCTTTGAAGTTCATGAATATAACTACGACACTCTGTCAAATAGATTTAGAGAGATGGCTTTTTTAAATAAAGGCTTAAGTATTTCACTTAAAGATGAGCGTTCAGATAAGAAAGATGTTTTCTGTTATGAAGGTGGGATTGCTGAATTTGTTACCTATTTAAATAGAGCTAAAACACCAGTACATAAGAAAGTAATTGCATTTACACAAGCAAGAGAAGACTACGAAGTTGAAGTAGCTATGCAGTGGACTGATTCTTATTCTGAAGTTTTATCTGGTTATGCAAACGCTATTTGTACTCCGGGTGGTGGAACACATATTTCAGGATTTAAAACGGCTATAACTAGAGTTTTAAATGCTTACGCAAAAGATAATAATTTATTAAAAGGTTTAAAAGCGACTTTAACTGGTGATGATATGAGAGAAGGTATGACTGCCATTATCTCAATTAAATTACCCGAGCTACAATTCGAAGGTCAGACAAAAGATAAATTAGGAAACTCTGAAGTTGAAGGAATTGTTAACTCACTTGTCGGTGAGCAATTAAAGCAATACTTAGAAGAGAATCCAAGCTTAGCAAAAACAATTGTTAAGAAATCTGTTGATGCAGCTGCGGCAAGAGAAGCTGCAAGAAAAGCGAGAGAGCTAACTAGAAGAAAAACTGCTCTAGTTGTTTCAGGTCTTCCTGGGAAAATGGCTGATTGCCAAGAAAAAGATCCGGCACGTTCAGAAATTTATATTGTGGAAGGTGACTCGGCCGGTGGTTCTGCCAAACAAGGTCGAGATAGAAAAACACAAGCAGTACTTCCTCTAAAAGGGAAAATTCTAAATGTTGAAAAAGCTCGTTACGATAAGATGTTAGCGAACAACGAAATTAAAATGATTATTCAAGCGATGGGAACTGGTGTTGGTAAAGAGCAGTTTGATATTGCAAAGCTTAGATATCATAAAATTATTATTATGACCGATGCCGACGTGGATGGGTCACACATTAGAACACTGATACTTACTCTACTCTACAGACAATTCCCTGAGCTTATTGAAAACGGCTATGTTTATATTGCACAACCACCACTCTATAAATTTAAGAAAGGTAAATCTGAAAAATATCTTAAAGATGAAAAAGAGCTAGAAGCATTCTTAACAATGAATTCACTAAAAGATGCAGACATTACTGCTAACGGTGAAAATCTATCTGCTGATGAAGCCAGAGTGCTTGTCAATAAGTATAGAAATTATACTAGAACAGTTCAAAGTTATGATGTTCACTTTGATTCACTACTTCTTAGACAATTAATTGAAAGATCTGAAATTAATTCTGAAACTTTAAAAGATAAAGTGAAGCTACAAGCTGAATTAGATAAGCTAACAGAATACTTTAAATTAGAAGAAGTAAATACATTGAGAACATATACGTTTTCAATTTCTGAAGATCTTCCACACCAATCTAACCAGATCAATATCAATGTTAGAACTACTGGTAGAACAAAGAAATTTAAACTTAATACTTACTTTCTTGAATCACCAGACTATGCAGACTTAATAAATGGTTATGATGGAATGAAGTCATTTACTAAGGCAAAGTTTTCAATAGAGAGAGATAAAACTGGTGTTAAGGAATTTGATTCTTTAAACGAGTTTGCGGAACACATTATTGTTGATGGAAAACAAGGTGCTTATATACAACGTTATAAGGGACTTGGAGAAATGAACCCAGAACAACTTTGGGAAACAACAATGAACCCTGATAATAGAACTCTTCTACAAGTGCGTATCGAAGATACAATTGAAGCTGATCAAGTATTCTCTGTTCTTATGGGTGACAATGTCGAACCTAGAAGACAATTTGTTGAAGAGAATGCATTGAACGTTAGAAACTTAGACGTATAAGGAATTAGTATGTCAGATGAAAATAATACACCTGGAAATGGTGACGGAATAAATCACGGTAATATTGCTCCAATTGCCATCCAAGATGAGATGAAGAGCTGTTACCTTGATTACGCAATGTCTGTAATTATTGGGCGAGCTCTACCAGACGTTAGAGATGGTTTGAAGCCTGTTCATAGAAGAGCTTTATACGCGATGTATGCTCTTAATAATTATCATAATAAGCCATATATGAAGTCTGCCCGTGTGGTTGGTGACGTTATTGGTAAATATCACCCACATGGTGATTCTGCTGTTTATAATACGATTGTACGTATGGCCCAAGATTTTTCAATGAGATACGTTCTTGTTGATGGTCAGGGGAACTTTGGTTCTGTTGATGGTGATGCAGCTGCGGCCATGAGATATACAGAAATTAGAATGAAGAAACTTTCAGAAGAAATGCTGAGAGATTTAGACAAGGACACTGTAGACTGGCAACCAAACTACGATGATTCTTTAAAAGAGCCAAAAGTTCTACCAACGAAAGTCCCTACCCTTTTAGTGAATGGTTCTTCAGGTATTGCTGTTGGTATGGCCACAAATATTCCTCCACATAATTTAACAGAAGTAATGGGTGCTCTTTCTGAATTAATTGATAATAGAGAAATGACTATTAATGAATTGATGGCCCATATTCCAGGTCCAGACTTTCCAACTTACGGTTCGATTCACGGAACTGAGGGAATAAAGTCTGCATATCATACTGGCCGTGGGATTATTCAAATTAGAGCGAAAGTAGATATTGAAGTTCATGGTAAACAAGAAAGAGAACGAATTGTTATTACTGAACTTCCGTACCAAGTTAATAAAGCAAAATTAATAGAGAAAATTGCTGACCTTGTTAACAATAAAGATATCGAAGGTATTTCTGATATTAGAGATGAGTCTTCAAGAGAAGGTATTAGAGTTGTTATTGATTTAAAGAAGGGAGAAATTTCTTCTGTGATCGTTAATAGATTATTTAAAGCAACTCAACTTCAAGTTTCATTTGGTATTATATTCTTATCAATTTCTAACGGTAGTCCAAAAGTGATGAACCTAAAAGAAATGCTAGAGTGTTTTATTGATCATAGAAGAGAAGTTGTCATTAGAAGAACTGTTTATGAGTTAAAGAAAGCAAAAGAAAAAGCTCATATTTTAGAAGGTCTAAAAGTTGCTGTTGAAAATATTGATGAAGTTGTAGAAATTGTTAAAAAATCTGAAGGTCCTGCGGATGCTAAGGCAAAACTTATTTCAAGATTTTCTTTAAGTGATATTCAATCACAAGCAATCCTCGATATGAGACTGCAGAGATTAACAGGTCTTGAAAGAGATAAGATTGTTGCAGATTACGAAGCAATTATGAAAGAAATTGCTAGATTAGAAGAAATTCTAGGTTCAGAAGATCTGATTAAAGGAATCATTAAGGGCGAATTCGAAGACATCGTTGAAAACTACGGTGATGAAAGAAGAACTTCAATTGTTGCAAAAGCTGATGAAATTCAAATTGAAGACCTAGTAAAGAATGAAGATGTTCTAGTAACAATCACTCATAAAGGTTATTTAAAGAGAATGACAATGGACACTTACCGTACTCAAAAAAGAGGAGGTAAAGGTGTTAAAGGTGCTAATAATACTGATGAGGATTTCTACACAGATATCTTTACAGCAAATACGCACTCTACAATTCTATTCTTCACAAATAGAGGCTCTGTATTCTCTAAGAAAGTTTATAATATTCCAGAAGGTACAAGAACGGCTAAAGGTAGAAATATCGCTAACCTTATTCCAGTTCCTCCAGGTGATAAAATTAAAGAGATTATGTGTATTCCGCCAGAAGAAGAAAGAGAAGGTAAATTCCTAATGTTCGCAACGGAAAAAGGTCTTGTAAAAAAATCTGCTCTTACTGATTACAATAATATTAAGCAATCAGGTCTTAGAGCTATTAAAGTTCAAGATGGAGATTCTGTTTGTAGCGTAAGAGTAAGTGATGGATCTAAAGATGTTTTACTTTGTTCTACTTCTGGAAAAATTATTAGATTTGACGAAAGTGATGCCAGACCAATGGGTAGAGTTTCTCAAGGTGTTAAGGGAATCAATATCGATGATAATGAAAGAATCATTGGTATGGAGCTCATTGACGATAGCGTAGAAATTTTATCTATCACTGAAAATGGTTACGGTAAGAGAACGGCAGCTAGCCAGTATCGTAAACAAACTCGTGGTGGAAAAGGTATCTTGGCCATGAGACTTACAGAGAAAAATGGTGAGATTAAGCAAATTAAACCTGTAACAGATAAAGATGATCTAATGGTTATCACTGATAAAGGACAGGTTGTTAGAACTAAAATTTCTGGAATTTCACTTATGGGTCGAGCTACTCAAGGTGTAAGAATCATCAAACTTAAAGAGGGAGAAGCAGTTGTTTCAGTAGAAAAAATTGTAGAACCTGATGATGATATCGATGATACAAACTCAGAAGATTAAAATATTGGCGCTGATTCTGATCAGCGCCTTTTTTCTTTCTTGCGATTTTACTCCGCGGCTCCATAAGAAAATTTTAGGGGCTCAAGAATATATTCGTCTTCAGCAATATAGAAAAGCTATTTCCCAGTATGAATTAATTTTAAAAGATAATCCTCCTAATGATATTAAAGTAAAAATTTATTATCAACTTGGAGAACTCTATTCTATTAATCTTGGTGAAAATAGAAAGGCCATTAATTATTATAGAGAAATTAAGAATTTTACTGATTCACCGATTTGGTTAGTAAAGTCGGAAGAAAGAATTGGAGAAATTTCTTTTACCTATCTTAAAGACTATAAGTTGAGTGAGAAGAGTTATAAACTTCTTGTAGACTTTACTCCAAGGCTTGAGAGATTTGATTTCTATCAATTTAGATTGGCACAAAACTTTCTACGAGCAAATGAATATGAGCAAGCTTATGGTGAGTTTTTAAAAATTCAAGTAAGTACAAACCATAAGTTCTACGTAGAATCTTTTTATCAGATGGGGCTTTTAAATTTTCAAAAAAAGAACTGGAAAGAAGCTGTTGAAGATTGGAAAGAGTACTTAAAAAGAGAAACTAGAAAAGAGAATCTTGTTCAAACTAAGTTTTTAATGGCCAATGCTTATGAAACAATGGAAGAGCTCAAGAAGGCCTACAACCTCTATTATTCAATTCTGGGAGAATACCCAAATACAGAAGTTTTACAAAATAGATTAAATTCAATTTTTCACCGCCGTGTTTCAAGGAAACGTTAGTGCTAGATAAGAAATGGGTTCAAGTCACTGGCCTTGCCTTGAGTTTTCCCTCAACAATTTTAGTTTCTGCTTGGGCGATGAAAATTTTAGTAGAAAAAGATTACCTTAGCAAAACTGCAGGGGTGTTGATTTTTCTGGCCATCATCTTCAATACAATATACTTGATGGTCTACTATGCTTTTAAAAACAAAAATAAATCTTAAAAAATTCTTCCTGCTCTCAATATCAACAACGATATTATTTCTCCTCTTTTCAAGAGGATGGAATGACATAATAGGAATTTTAATTGTTTATGTCGCCACAGTGCTGCATCTTGGCATGCTTGCAGAAGCTGTATTTGAACTCGTTAAAAGCCAAGTTTCTGAAGGGCATATCCATAATGTGAAAGATAAGATCATGTATTTATTCGCAGGAAAATTACTGATTCTAATTTTAAGCCTAGTAATTAGTCGACAGATTATGGGAAATAGGATAATTATACCTGTGATAAATTACGTAATTCAGATATTTATATTAACTTTTAGTATTAGATCTAAAGGTCGAGAGTAAACATGAGAAATTTTTTAGCGCTTTTAACACTACTTACTTCTTCAAATGTACTTGCTGCAGGTGGATTCACTTGGATTGGTGCTGCTCAAGAAGCACTTCATACTCACTACCCATCGCATGTAATCACGTTCGTTTTGATCGGAATACTGCTAGCTGTGGTAGGTGTGATTTATAGAATGAAGGTTTCAACTGTTACTAATCCTGTAATTCCAGATAAAGGTTTTACTTTTAGAAATATCGTAGAAGCTTACGGAAAATTTATCTATACGCAATGTAATGCTGTCCTAGGTGAAAAAGATGCTCCAGTTTATTTTAAATTTGTTGCAACTACTTTCATTTTGATTTTTGCTTCAAACCTTATTGGACTAATTCCTGGATTCTTACCACCTACTGAATACTTGTCTACAACTCTAGCTTTGGGATGTTTTTCATTTATTTACTTCAATGCTAAAGGTTGTAAAGAATTAGGAACAATAAACTATTTAAAGCATTTTGCTGGACCTCTTTGGTATATGGCAGTGCTAATTTTTCCAATTGAAATTTTATCAACTTGTATTCGTCCAGTTTCATTAGCACTTCGTCTAAATGGTAACATGATGGGTGATCACAAGGTTTTAACAACGTTCTTAAATCTAGAAGTTATGGGATTTAATATTGCTTGGTTATTTGGAGCAGTACCTTTCTACTTACTTGGTTTACTAGTTTGTTTTATCCAAGCATATGTTTTTACAATGTTATCAATGGTTTATATTAGTTTAGCGACTGCACATCACGATCATGCTGAGCACCACTAAGAGAATATAAACTAATAATTTTTTCCTCGGTAGAGAGATGCCGAGATTTTTGGAGTTCAAAATGAGAAATATCGTTTTAGGTTTCGCAGTAGCAGTACCACTTTTATTCACTTGGAAAGCATTTGGTGCAGAAGGTGGAATGGATACTCAATCTGTTAAGTACTTAGCTTACTTCTTCGCAATGGCAATCGCTGCTTTTGGTGGAACAGCTGCTCAATCAAATGCTGCTTCTGTAGCTCTAGAAGGTATCGCAAGAAACCCATCTGCTGCTGACAAGATTCAAACACCAATGATTCTTGCTCTTGCTCTTATGGAATCACTTGTTATCTTTACTCTTATCTCAGTTTTCCTAGTAGGGTAATTAAGATAGTTTAAAACAAGATCTTAATGAGGCCACTCTTTGAGTGGCCTTTTTATTTGTATCTACCGTTAAAGTACTAAATCATTTCAATATCTTTTTCAATCTGATCAAGCTTTGTGTAAATCATGTCAAATGATCTTTGGTAAGTTAGTGAATCGATATCTTTTTTTACGCTTTCTAAGTCTCTTTCAACTTGATTTGCAATAACTGCTATAATTTTTCCTTCATTATGATCAATATCCATTGGTAGCGAATCTAAGGTATTTTCTAATTTCTTACCAAGTCTTGCTACTTCTCTATTTAAAAAATCTGTTTCAGCAGCAATAATTTTTCCGGCCATAATTTCACTATTAACCAGTGACTCTGACTCGTGTGGGCTCTTTGCAAAATTATTAGTACTAGCAAAAATTGTTAAAAGTAAAATGGCGCACTTTAAAGTTTTCATGGTTTCTCCTTTCAATGTTGAATAATTAAATTATAAAACTTTAAGGAATAGAAATGTTGAGGCTTGAAACCTTTTCACAGGGTGTACAAGTATTAGACATACTTAAAATATATTCAATAAAAACGGATACTTATACACATTATCTGCTATGAAAAAAAGACCATAACTATCTGAAAGATGTAGATTATATGCTATAAGCACCCCATGGATATAAAAGTCGATGAACAATATATAAAGATGTGTTTTACACTTGCAAGAAATGGATTGGGAGAAGTATCCCCAAACCCATTAGTGGGCTCTGTTATTGTTCAGGATAATATTATAATTGGTAGAGGGTTTCATGAATTTTATGGGGGCCCTCATGCTGAACCAAATGCGATTAATAATGCTATTGAATCAGTGGAAGGTGCTACCCTTTACTGTAATCTTGAGCCTTGCTGTCATACAAATAAACAAACTCCACCGTGCACAAGTAAAATAATTGAAAGTAAAATTAAAAGAGTGGTCATTTCAAACCTAGACCCCAATCCTCTCGTTGCAGGAAAGGGTGTTAAAAAGTTAAGAGAAGCAGGAATTGCTGTGACTGTTGGTGTTCTTGAAGAAGAAGGTAGAGAGCTAAATGAAGTCTTCTTTAAATATATTCAATCAGAAAAACCGTTTGTTCATATAAAGCTCGCTCAAACATTAGATGGAAAAATTGCTACAAGCACAGGTGATTCAAAGTGGATTAGCAGCGACTCTGCAAGAGTTAGAGTTCACGAGTGGAGAAAAAAATACGATGCGATCTTAATTGGAAGAAATACTCTAGAGAAAGATGATCCTACCTTGAATATTAGAATGGGAGTCGAGGGTAATGGAAAAATTCCTTATCGAGTTGTTATCGGATCAATAGAAAAAATTAATCTTGAATTTAAATTATTCCAAGATGAGAATTCTCATAAGACGATAATCGCTACAACTAAGGAGTCTTATGAAAATTGCCAGCAAGAAAAGCTTACAATACTAGAAGAAAGAAAGGTTAAAATCCTTCTTATCAAAGAAATAGATGAAAGCTTAGATTTAGATGACCTCCTTCAGAAACTAGGAGCACTTAAAATTACTTCTGTATTAGTTGAAGGTGGGCAAAGTGTAATCACCTCTTTCATTGATCAGAGACAATACGACAAGTTGAGTTTATTTATATGTCCAAAAATAATAGGTAATGGGATTTCATATTATAGAAATGATAAAAAACAAAATATGAAAGAAGCGATTGAATTTACAAATTCTCAAATTGAAAACCTAGACGGGCAAATTATTTATCATACGTATTCTGGAGGACATAAATGTTTACAGGATTAGTTAAAGAGATTGGTATTGTAAAATCTATAAATGGTAATCAAGAAGGGAAAGAGCTTGTCATTTATTCAAAGTCTTTAATTAAAGAAATTTCTATTGATGATTCTATTTCTATTAATGGAGCTTGCCAGACTGCTACGAGAGTTTCAGACGATCATTTTTGTGTTCAAACTGTTCATACGAGTTTAGATAAAACAACACTTGGGAGTTTAAGAGTTGGAGAAGAGGTAAACTTAGAGTTAGCTCTACAATTAAGTGACAGACTGGGTGGTCACCTAGTTCAAGGTCATGTGAATTCTATGGCCACTATTGTTGATATTCAAAATAAGGGAAAGAACTATACTGTTAAATCAAAAATAAATAGAGATCAGATGAAGTATATAGTTTCTGAGGGATCAATTACTATTGACGGAATTTCATTGACTGTTGCAGCCATTGATAGAGACCAAAATACATTTACAGTATCGGTTATCCCTCACACATGGCTAAATACAGTTCTTAGAAATAGAAAAATAGGTTCAATAATAAATATAGAAGTAGATATCTTAGGCAAGTATGTTGAAAACTTGCTTTTTTATAAGGGAAGTCATAAAACGTCAGAATCACAGATGAGTGAGGAATGGCTAAGGTCTAAAGGTTTTTAAATGTTTGATAGTATTGAAAGTGCCATTGAGGATATTAAGCTCGGAAAAATTATTATCGTAATTGATGATGAAGATAGAGAGAATGAAGGTGACTTCATTATGGCAGCAGATAAAGTTACACCAGAAGCGATTAATTTTATGGCCACTTATGGGAGAGGGTTAATTTGTACTCCTATAACAGAAGATAGGGCCAACGAGCTTGAATTAGATATTATGGTTAAGTCGAGTGGCTGCGTGAATAATACGGCCTTTACGGTATCAATCGATTTAAATAATGGTGGTACAGGGATTTCATGTGAAGATAGATCTCTTACAACTCTAGCTCTAACTGAAAACTCAACAAAGGCCTCAGATTTTGTTAGACCGGGTCATATTTTCCCTCTTATTGCTAGAGATGGTGGAGTTTTAGAGAGAAATGGTCATACGGAAGCAGCAGTTGATTTTGCGAGACTTGCGGGCTGTCATCCATCAGGGGTGATTTGTGAGATCATGAATGAAGACGGAACAATGGCCAGAACTGAAGACTTAAAAAAAGTTGCAGATAAGCATGGTTTAAAGTTTGTTACAATTAAAGACCTTGTTAATTATAGAAATAAATTGAATTCTAAAAGTATTCAGATGACTTCAGAAATTGATTTTCCAAATAAGTTTGGAAACTTCAAGCTTAGAATGTATGAAGTTGAAGATTCAGGAGAGCACCACATTGCTTTAGTAAAAGGGAAAATTTCAAAGAACTCCCCTACTTTAGTTCGCATACATTCAGAGTGTTTCACTGGCGATATATTTGGCTCAATGAGATGTGACTGTGGTGAGCAATTAGAAAATTCAATGAAGAAAATAGAAGAGGCTGGATCAGGAGTCATCCTCTATATGAGACAAGAAGGAAGAGGGATTGGCCTTCCAAATAAAATCAAAGCCTACTCTCTTCAAGATACAGGCCTTGATACTGTAGACGCCAATAGAGCATTGGGATTTGCAGATGACTTAAGAACTTATGATGCGGCAATTGCAATGTTAGAAGATATTGGGGTTAGCAAGGTTGAACTTCTTACCAATAATCCACTCAAGTTTACTTCTCTTTCTGAAGCAAACTTTGAAATTGTTAATAGACATCCAATTGAAACGCTGGCTAATGATATTAATATAAATTATTTAAGAACTAAGAAAAATAGAATGAATCATTTGTTTGATTCAATAAATTAGGAGAAATCTATGGCCAATTTAATTGAGGGAAACCTATCGGCTGAAGGTAAGAAGTTTGCAATAATCTCTGCTCGTTTTAATGAATTCATTACAGGGAAATTAGTAAATGGTGCAATCGATTGTTTGAAAAGACACCAAGCTTCTGAAAACGATATTGATGTTGCTTGGGTACCAGGTGCATTTGAAATTAGTTTAATGGCGCAAAAACTAGCAAAGACAAATAAGTATGATGCAGTTATTTGTCTTGGCGCAGTTATTAGAGGAACGACTCCACATTTTGATTATGTATGTTCTGAAGTAGCAAAAGGTGTTTCAAAAATCTCATTAGATACAGAAGTTCCAGTAATTTTTGGAGTCATCACTACTGATTCTATTGAGCAGGCAATTGAAAGAGCGGGAACTAAGGCCGGAAATAAAGGCTGGGATGCTGCTATGTCTGGAATTGAAATGGCCAGCCTAATGGCTCAATTTAATTAATGAGTTTAGACGCAAATATTGAAGGAGTAGGCTCTTCATTTAGTGAAGAGCTTTTTCTAAAATGTAGAATAAAGACTATTGAAGCTGTGAAGTTAATAGCTGAGCAAATTAAGCCAGGTATGACAGAAGCTAATGGTCATAAAATAATAGATGAAACCCTTGAAAGCTTAGGATGTGAGAAGAAATGGCATCCAAGTAAGTTTAGAATAGGTAAAAATACACTCAAATCTTTTAAAGAAAAATCAGACCCTACATTAGTTTTAAAAGAAAACGATATTTTCTTTATAGATATTGGACCAGTTTTCTATGGTCACGAAGGTGATTATGGAGAGACTTTTGTTCTTGGTGAATCTAAAGAATTTACTGAGATTAAATTGGCGAGTGAGGAAATCTTTAAAGTTTCAGCTGAAGTAGCGGAAAGAGAAAAACTCACTGGACCGGCTCTCTATGACTTTGCAGAGGCCCACGCTAAAAAGCTGGGGTATAAGTTTAACGATAAAATGAAAGGTCATAGGCTCGGAGATTTTCCACACGCTATTTTTACAAGATCTAACCTAGCAGAAACAGAAATTATTCCAAATGGTAACCTTTGGGTATTAGAAATTTTGATTACTCATCCAGAAGAAAAATTCGGGGCCTTTTTCGAAGACCTTATAAAAATTTAAAGAGAAAATTGATAGAGAACAATTGAACTTGAGCAAGCTGCATTTAAATGGGCAACTTCATCATTAATTGGAATTCTAATAATATCATCACTTATATCTAGAACTTCACTTTGAATTCCATGTCCTTCACTCCCGATAATTACACAGGCCTTATTAGAAAATTTATATGTGGGAAGATTGATGGCACCGGGCTGATTCGCTGTACTTATCACACGGTATTTTCTCTGCTGAAGGAGATTTAAGTCTCTTAATAAATCATCGCTTTTATAGATCTTTACTTTAAAAATATTCCCCATAGATACTCGGATACATCTTCTGGCATAAGGAGAGCATGTTCTGGAATCTATAATTATTGAATTAATATTAAAGGCAGCACTATTTCGTATAATAGTTCCAATATTTTCGGGAGAAGTAAGACCATTCAATACAAGAACTTTATCTTCTAACTCATCAATTGAAATATAGGATGGTCTCTTCGCAAGCGCCATCACTCCATGATGAAGCTTATGCCCTACGATATCTTCCATCACTTCTTTGGGAGCAGTATAAATTTCAGTATTCTTTGTCTCAAGAATTGTTGAATATTTTTCTATAAACTCTCTATGGGCAAATATTTTTTGAACTTTAGTATTAGAATTTAAAAGTTTTAAGATAACTTTTTCAGATTCAACAATGATCTGTTTATTTATACTTAATGATTTGTCTTTAAGAGAGAGAAACTCTTTAATATTTGGATCTTCAACTGTTTGAACTTCTATTATCTTCACTTAAGGAACCTTTTTAGGTATTTACCAGTGTAAGAACCTTTTGTCTTAGCAACCTCTTCAGGGGTTCCCTCTGCGATAATTTCACCACCATTCTTCCCCCCTTCAGGCCCTAAATCAATTACATAGTCAGCAGTTTTAATAACATCTAAATTATGTTCAATAATTAAAACGGAATGACCTTGGTCGACAAGGGTATGAACTGCATCTAGGAGAATTTTAATATCTTGAAAATGTAGTCCTGTTGTCGGCTCATCTAAGACATAGAGGCAGTGACCTTTAGTCATCTTTGAAAGCTCTTTTGATAGTTTAAGTCTTTGAGCTTCTCCTCCAGAGAGAGTTGTGGCTGATTGACCTAGTTTTATATAACCAAGTCCTACAGAGACCATTGTACTTAGAATTCTGTGCATTTTCTTATGATTTTCAAAAAAAGCTGAGGCCTCTTCAATACTCATAGCTAAGACATCGGCAATATTCTTACCACGATATAAGACAGATAAAGTTTCATTATTATATCTTGAGCCATGGCACTCGCTACAGGTTATAAAGACATCAGGAAGAAAGTGCATTTCAATTTTCTTAACACCATTACCTTCACATTCTTCGCAGCGCCCACCCTTTACATTAAAACTAAATCTCCCCTGCTTATATCCTCTAACTTGAGACTCAGAGGTCTTTGCAAAGAGCTTTCTCACTTCATCAAATAGACCTGAGTAAGTGGCGGGATTTGAGTTTGGAGTTCTACCTATTGGGCTTTGATCTAACTCTATAATTGACTTTAAAATATCTGTTCCAACGATAGAGTGATAATTTGAGCGTCGATAAAGATTTCTGTTTGCTCGAAGGATATTTGTTTTAATTGCAGGAACAAGTACTTCATGTACAAGGGATGACTTACCAGAACCACTAACACCAGTGACACAGATAAGTCCTCCAAGAGGAAGTTTTAGCGTCACCTCTTTTAGATTGTTATGTTTAGCCTTCTTTAGTTGAATATAATTTTTAAACTCTTTCCTACTCTCTGGAATATCTATTTTAATTGCGCCACTTAAATATTTTGCAGTCAGAGATTTTTTATTCTTAAGAATTTGATCAAGAGTACCTTCCGCAACAATTGTTCCACCGTGAATACCTGCCCCAGGTCCTATATCCACAATATGGTCGGCTTCTCTCATTGTATCTTCATCATGTTCTACGACGAGAACAGTATTACCTAGGTCTCTTAAAGATTTTAAGGTTTCAATCAATCGATCATTATCTCTTTGATGAAGCCCTATACTAGGCTCGTCTAGAACATAGAGAACACCCGAAAGGGCAGAACCAATTTGAGTAGCTAGCCTAATTCTCTGGCTTTCACCGCCGGAAAGTGTTGCAGCACTTCTATTTATTGTAAGGTAGTCAAGACCAACATTTATTAAGAACTCAAGCCTGTTTTCAATTTCTTTAAGGAGTTTTTCAGCAATAAGTTTCTTCTCACCGCTTAGCTTTATAGATTTGATAAAATCATAAGCAGCTTTAATATCCATTTCTGATATATCCATTATGTTCTTTTTAGCAAGCTTAGTACTAAGAGCAATGGCCTTAAGTCTATGTCCCTTGCAAGAAGAGCATGTATTTATGTGCATATACTCTTCTAGTTCTTTTCTTACTTTTTCTGAACCAGATTCAGAATATTTTTTTTCAAACCAAGAAGTAATTCCTGGAAATTCTTTTGAAAATTCATAGTAAGAGCTATCGGAAGAAAATTTATACTTATAGACTTTATCACTTCCTTTATAAAGAATATTAGTGAAGGTCTTAGGTAGTTTTTTAAGAGGAATAGAAAGATCAACCTTTTCTTTATCTGCAATACTTAAAATCATTTTATAGAGGAAAGAATTTTTCTTGCTTAGTGGTTTGATTGCACCATCAAGAATTGAAATATTCTCATCTGTAATCATAAGATTTAAGTCAAAATCTTTCATTTGACCAATACCATTACAGGTCTCACACGCACCTAATGGAGAATTAAAAGAGAAGAGTCTTGGTTCTAGATCTGGGAAAACTTCCCCTGTTACTGGAGAAATATTTCTCTCACTAAAAGTAAGAAGCTTATCTTCACCAACTAAAATATTTACAATTCCATTACTAAGTTTAAGTGCGTGCTCAACAGAATCAGTGATCCTTTTTTCAATCCCCTCTTTTATAAGAACTCTATCAATGACGATATCAAATTGATTTGCAGTTTTTGGTGCATCATCTAGTTGAACAACTTCTCCATCAATATAGGCCCTTACAAATCCCATCGTGAGGTACTTTGTGACTTCTGATTTTAAGTTCACTTTATTACCACTAAGTATTGGTGACATTATATGAAGCTTTGTTTTTTCTGGAAGATTCTGTAATTCTCTAACTATTTGTGTCGGAGTATATCTCTTTATTTCTTTTCCTGAATCAGGATCATATAAAGTTCCAACTCTTGCATAGAGAACTCTCATGTAATCATAAATTTCGGTAATTGTTCCAACTGTTGAACGAGGATTTCTACTACTAGACTTTTGATCGATAGCAATAGCAGGTGAAAGTCCGGTAATAGACTCAACTTCTGGAGGTTGATACTGACCTAGAAATTGTCTTGCATAACTCGAAAGACTTTCAATATATCTTCTTTGTCCCTCAACATATATTGTATCAAAAGCTAGAGAACTTTTACCAGAACCTGAAGGGCCAGTTATAACAGTAATTGTATTTTTTGGAATCTTTAGAGAAACCTCTTTAAGGTTATGAACTTTGGCTTTATAAATATCGATAAACTTATTATTCATGTGTAATTTTCCTATGCACTTTGATTGCTTCTTTTAGCATATAAAAACATCCACTAAAGTCGGCAATATTTTTCCCAAAAAGATCAAAAGCAGTTCCGTGATCAACGCTCATTCTTAAGAATGGTAATCCTAGGGTTATATTTAAACCAATTGTTCTGTACTTATCTTTAAATTGAGGAAGACCTTGATCATGATACATATAAACCTTTAACTGAGCTTTATTTGAATCTGTATGAAAATGTAGAGTATCTCCACTAATCGGTCCAACTATCCTTACGTTATGAATTTTTTTTAAGGCAGGTGCAATGACTTGATCTTCTGTCCCAAGTAACCCACCTTCACCGCAGTGAGGATTTATTCCTGAAACGATAACTTCAGAGACTGAATGAAAATACTCACTAAGGCCTTTAAGAGTTATCTCAATCTTCTCTTTTATCATTTGAGATGTAATAACCTTACCAACTTCTGATAAAGGAATATGGTCAGTAATAAGAAGAGTAGTATCTTGGAAAGCTTTGAAAACCATGCAGAGGTTAGCTTTCATATAGCGATGTCTTAGAAATTCGGTATAGCCTTTTTTAAGTTCACCATTATCGATAAGTTGATCTTTGGAGGTTGGTAAAGTTAAAAGTATATCTGTAGATTGAATTTTATTAAGAGCGATATTTAAAGAAGACGTGCTCTCTGGTATTTCTGACTTTGGGAAATCTATAAAGTGAAGTAAATTTGAATTATAGACAATTCGATCGCCATGAATTTGATAATCAAAAGAAAGTGTCTGGAGGTTATTTTCAACAGTTTCTTTACTCGCAATAAGTGTGAACGATTTTTGCTGAGTGGAATTTAAAAGAGAAAATGATTTTAAAAAAACCTCAATACCAATTCCTAATTCATGGCCCTGAGTTATATAAATCATTATTTAACAAATGTTTTAATATAGTGTTTACTTCTTTCTCTCTTATACCATAGGTCAGTCACTTCACCGGCCTGGACGCCCATTAATTGACCACGTATTTGATCTTTTGATCTTAGGTAGATATCTGACTCAACTAGATCTTTCTTTTTTACAAAAAATACATGATAAGTATCACCAAGCTTTATAGACTTAGTAAATTTTCCTTCGTCAGTACTCTTTAGTAAGACTTTTAAATCTTTAGTAAGTCCATCCTCTGTAATATCTCCAAGAACATTTGTTTGAACATCTTCAAAATTCTTTGGAAGTATTCCATTTACTTGAAACTTTTCTAAAATAGTTGGAAATGTATTAAGCATTCCTTTTTTCATTTTAGAATCTTCAAGAGAGAAATCTACGATTGTATATTTAAACGCAAGAGTTTTATCTTTTGAAGTCTTGTAGAAGTAATTTTTAACTTCTTGATCTGTAACTGAAATAAGAGGTCTAATTATTCTTCCATTGAAAATATTAAACTCAATTGTTTCACGTATAATTTCAAAGTATTCATCAAAGCTCATATTATTTGATTTAAGAAAACTTAGTAGTTGAGTTCGAGACAGCCCTAGCCTCTTTTCAATATTATTAATCTCACTTTCAACTTGCTCATCATTTCTAACGTAACCAACTTCACTTAACTTTTCTCTAATCAGAAGTCTCTCAATCATTAATTCAAGAATTTCTTCTTGTGTGTAATTTGTTTTCTTATAAATCAGAGGAGATATATTCTTTCGACTAGCGATATTATTTTGAACTCTTTTTACTTGGCTTAAAGTAATAACTGAATCGTTAAATATTGCGATTGTTTTGTCTAATAACTTTGCGTGGGTTTGTGAAAAAGTGAGAAATATAAATGCGAGTATTAGTTGCTTCATTGTTAATCCATTTTTTATCATTTTTGATATTTAAAAATAGATTAACAAGAAGCATTATTCAAGTTATTTAAGGTATTCTTCGTTTATTTTAACATTTGATTTTGCGCGCAACTCTCTGAAGTAATTATCTAGTATAGCGTCACGCTTTTGGTCATAGACAATTTTCTTATAAAGGGCATTATTTATACTTTTTACGCTCTTAACCGCCATTACCTTAATAATGTGGTAACCAAATTGAGTTTTTACTGGAGGAGTGATGAAATTGTCGCTCTTTCCTTTAATAGCATTAAAGTATTCGGGAGCCAATCTAATCGCTGGCTGGAATCCCATATCTCCCCCATTTGGAGCAGTACTACTTTGAGAAAATTTATTGGCAAGTTCAGAAAAGAGGTCAGGCTTAGTTTTTAAAGTATTATAAACCTTAAGGGCCTGGTTAAGGGCCGCTTCATTTTCTTCTTTTTCTGGATTTGTTCTAACTCTAAAAAGAATATGAGCTGTTCTATATTCTTGGTGATCTTTATAGTACTTATCCACATCAGTGTCAGTTACAACAATTTTCTTGAGTCTTGGCTCTAAATCCTTTGAGATTTGAGCATGGTACATAATATCTTCCATCTTTTGCTTAACGATTGGATCTTTATCAAGATTACCTTTCTTAGCTCTTTTGATTCCAAGATTACGATTTATAATATCGTTTAAAACTTTTTCCCTTGTAACTCTCTTGTCTGAAACAAACATTAAGTTTTCTTGGTAAGTTTTTTCAAGTTCTGATTTCTTAATACCGACCCCATCAACTGTTGCCACAATTGGGTCTTTCGCACCTAGTGTTGCAGTTGATAGTAATAGTACAGAAGTTAAAGCGAGTGTTTTTCTTAGCATATCGCAATTCCCTAAATGGTTATTATTCCTTAATAGTTTATCAAAAAAAAAGATAAACTGTGGAAAAAACATCAACGGGGAAGAATTTTCTCAGCTAATTCTTTAGAAAACTTGAGGAAATCACTCTGAGTTAGTTCGCTTTTATGCGTGTAAATGACTTTAAAGTCTGGTGTTAGCTGATAAGTTCTAGGCCTTGATAAGAAGAAGTCGAGCATACGATTTCTAAGCTCAGTATTTTCCTCAACATACTTTTTATCAAAACTTAGGGTGGCCAATCTTCCGCCAACTTGTATTGTTTTTAGAGATGCATCAATGAGAGTCATTCTAACTTCTAATGTAGTGAATAGATTCTCTAATTCCTCAGGTATTGCTCCGTAAACATCTACAAATTCATCTTTTATATCAAAGAGGGTTTCAAGTTCATCGCAGTTTGAAAGCCTCTTGTATTGCTTAAGTCTCTCGCTTGAATCTTTAATATAATTAGCAGGAATATAACTTGGAAAAGGAGTTTTAACTTCGACATCTTGTTTAATTAATTTCTTTTCACCACGAAGCTCTTGAATGGCCTCTTTAAGAAGTTGCATATAAAGCTCAAGACCAACATTATCGATTTGACCAGATTGCTCTGCCCCTAGAATATCTCCAGCGCCTCTAATTTCTAAATCGCAAGTGGCAATATTAAACCCCGATCCCATATCAGCGTATGTTTGCAGTGCCTTCAATCTTCTCTGAGCAATTTCTGATATTGGCTTATGCTTTGGAATAACAAAATAAGCGTAGGCCTTCTTGTCTGATCTTCCAATTCTTCCTCTTAGTTGATGAAGTTGAGCAAGTCCATAATTATCGGCCCTATCAATAATCATTGTATTTGCATTGGGAATATCAATTCCTGATTCAATGATTGTTGTAGAAATTAGTATTTGATAAGTACCATTATAGAAAGCACTCATTTTTTGCTCGAGTTCTTTTTCAGACATTTGTCCGTGAGCATATACAATCTTTGCTTCGGGAACGAGTTCTTGAATATAATTTGAAAAATGATCTATATCGCTTACTTTATTGTGAACAATGAAAACTTGCCCTCCCCTATTTAGCTCTTTCTTAATCGCTGTTTGTAGAGTGAGGTCATCTTCCTTAATGAGATAAGACTTAATACTTTGTCTTCTTGGTGGAGCCGTTTGAATAAGTGACATTTCCCTAATTCCAAGAAAAGATAATTGAAGAGTTCTAGGAATTGGTGTCGCAGTCAGAGTTAGAAAGTCTACGTTCGCTTTTAAAAGTTTTAACTTTTCTTTATGTCCAACTCCAAAGCGTTGTTCTTCATCAACAATGACTAGTCCTAGATCCTTATATTTTACAGTTGAGCTTAGTAATTTATGAGTACCAATTAAGATATCAATTTTACCATCTTGTAGCTTTTCCAATACTTCTTTAGTTTGTTTAGGAGATTTGAAGCGAGAAAGAAATTCAATCTCGACAGGAAATTTATTAAACCTTTTTACAAAAGAATTATAATGTTGAAGAGCTAGAACGGTTGTTGGAACAAGTATACAAACCTGTTTTCTATCTAGAACTGCTTTAAAGGCAGCTCTCATTGCAACTTCCGTTTTTCCAAAACCAACATCGCCACATACTAGATGATCCATGGCAATTGGTTTTTGCATCGATTCAATAACTTCATTAATCGCATTTGACTGATCAGGAGTTTCTTGAAATGGAAAGGCCATCTCAAAGTCTCTGTACTCCTGTTCTGGAGGGCTAAAAGCATAGCCTGCTGAGGATTGTCTTTCGGCCTGAAGCTTTAATAAATCAAAAGCAAGCTTCTTTGCTGAATTTCTCGCTTTTGATTTTAAAGTAGCAAATTTATTTGTTCGAAGACTATCTGTTGTGACGGTAGCATTTCCATCAGCGTGTTTTTGAATCTGATTCATTTTATAAACAGGAACGTAAACCTTATCGTTACCTTTATAAATTAAAACAATATAGTCAGACATCGAGCCACCAATATCAAGTGATTCTAAACCTTCATAAACTCCGACACCATGTTCATTATGTATGACATAATCACCCTTTTTAAGGGTTGCTAACTGTTCTGCAAAAACGTCAACACTAACTTTCTTAATTGTCTTTGTCTTTCTAAGCTTCGTACTGAAAATATCAGCTTCAGATAGAATAAGAGTTTTCTCTCTTTCGTAGAAAAAGCCTTGCGATAGTTTTGATTTCGTAAAATGAAATCTCTTTTTTAAATTTGGATCGAGTTTGAATACTTCCATTAAGTGAAAGAATTCATTCTTAGAATTATCATGTTCATATGAAAAATAAATTTCACCACTTGATCTAAATTCATTAATCAAGAACTCAAACATAGCTTTTGTGTATTCAGGCTTATTCAAAGAGGGGTTAATTGACTGATTGAGATATCCTGTAGATGGAAGAACTTTGAGCTCAATTGTATTCTTTAAATCGTCACGAATTACATTGGCAAAATTTAAATCGTCTATAGAAATATGTGGAGTTTTCTCCAGAGTCTTCTCTAATAATGTGTCATAAAGTTTGATTGGCTCTGGAAGTAAATTATCATTATCTAGGTTTTGCCATTCAAGTTCAAATTCAATTCTTAGTTGCTCAAAGAATTCGCTATAGGCCCTCGAAAACTCAACGTCATTAAAAAGAACTTTGATAGAATTGGTAGGAAGATAATCGAGAAGAACTTCGCTCTCTTCAAAGAAAAGTGGAGCAAAGGCAGCGTAATTATCAAATAAGTAGTTATCTGATAGTGAAGAAAAAATTTCCTTTCTCTTGCTAAAGCGGTTCTTTTGCGCGGTACTTGGCATAGGAATATTTTCTCTGAGCTTGTGAGCAAAAGAGTCTTGCATTCCAAATATTTGAGGAGTTGGAGTTATATTTATAAATTCTAGCTTACTTTCTTTCTTTGACTTTTGAGTCTCTAGATCAATTAGAAAAATCTCTTCAATCATATCGTCAAAGTAATGAATTCTTAAAGGTGTTGAATCAACAGTATAGATATCAAAAATTTCTCCCTTGGAGGAAAAGGTTCCTGGCTCTTCAATACTTGGTGAAGAACTATAGCCAAGAGAGACGAGCTTAGCCGCAAGTTCGCTTGGGGGAATGATGTCGGAAACTTCTATTTTAAAATTTTGTTCTTTAAAGAACTCTCTAGGAGGAATACGAAGAGAGAAAGATTCGAACGTTGAAATTAGAATAAAGGTTTCATTTTCTTTAATGGAAGTTAAAAAACTTAAAACTTTAAACCTTTCAAAAAGAGCACGTTGTGAGCTTACAGCTTCTGAGTACGGACTCAAATCATGGCCAGGAAAGAAAAGTAATTTCTTAGTAATCCTTGAGGCCTTGAAGCTTTCATGTAGATTCTCAGCTTGATCGATTGAGTCACAAATAAAGACAAAACTATTTTTCTTTACAAAATCCATGTCTTTTTCACATTCATTAATTATGAATGAAAATTGCGCACTGTTTAATCCTGTTATGTGTAGATTATCCGTATTAGAATTGTGCCAAGAGTTAATTTTTGTGATGACCGATTCAAAAATCATATTATTCGCCTTGTTAAGCCATCTTTAATAACACAGGGCCGAAAAAGTTCCAAGTTTTGATGATGAAGCCTCGATGATTTTAGTTTTTACGCGCAGCTATGTTTTTTAGGGTGACGATAAAGTAGAAGGTAAGTGCGTAAAAAAAAGATTTCAAAATGTTTCCAACATGTTAAGTATCATGTATTCTTTTAGGACCGAAAAAGTATTTAAAATGGAGCAATGAATGTCGTCATTCAATCTAGACGTCTACATGCCTGTACTAATCCTCGTGGCCTTTGCCGTCATTATGGTAGTCGGAGTTTTAGTAGTAGGTATTTTAGTAAGACCTAACAATCCTAATGATCTCAAGTTATCCGCATATGAATGTGGTGAAGAGGCCGTAGGAACTGCTTGGTCCAACTTTAACATTCGATTCTATGTAATCGCACTTATCTTTATCATCTTTGATGTTGAAGGTGCACTTATGTTTCCAGTCGCTGTTGTCTTTAAGAAGTTTAATGAAATGGGTGAAGGAACAGTGGTTCTGGCCAGTTTACTATTATTCATTTCTATCTTAATTGAAGGTGTTGTTTATTGCTGGAAAAAAGGCGATCTGGACTGGGTAAGAAGTTATCAAACACCTGAAGCAGAAAAGAAAGAGGTTAACTAAATGAATAGCAGTATCGTTAGTTTTTTTGCAGATAATTTAGGCTTTGAGGCGACGTCATTTTATGCATTTCTAATTTATGGTTTTGCTTGTTTTATAGTTGTAAATGTTTGCGCTGTAATTGGTGGTTTAGGAACATACGCAGAAAGAAAAATTTCAGCGGATCTTCAAATGAGACATGGACCAAATAGAGTTGGACCATTTGGGATTCTTCAGTTTCTTGCGGATGGTGTAAAGCTTGTGCTTAAAGAAGTTATTATTCCAACACAATCAGATAGATTTCTCTTCTTGATTGCACCTCTACTTTGTATGGTTGGAGTATTTGCAACTCTGGCAGTAGTTCCGTTCTCTAGTGGATTTATTCTTTCAGATTTAAATATTGGTATCTTCTACATTCTTGGTGTTTCATCGCTTGTAGGAGTTGGAATTTTTCTTGGTGGTTATTCTTCAAATTCTAAGTGGGCAATGCTTGGTGGAATGAGAGGTGCAGCTCAAATTATTTCTTACGAAGTTCCAGTAACTCTTTGTATTCTTTCTATCGTTGTAATGGCCGGTGGTCTTTCAATGACAACGTTAGTTGAAGGTCAAGGCGGACTTCCACACCAATGGTATATTTTTCATAACCCTTTTACTTTTATTGGGTTCTTCATTTTCTTTATTGGTATCTTAGCTGAAACAAATAGAGCTCCTTTTGATTTACCCGAAGCGGAATCAGAGCTTGTTTCTGGTTATCATACAGAATATTCAGGTATGGCCTTCTCGTTTTTCGCATTAGCAGAATATGTAGAAGTATTCGTTGTTTGCGGTGTTGCAGCAGCTCTTTACCTTGGTGGTTACAAGGTTCCATTTGATTTAGGCAATGGGGTTTTAATTTCTGAAATTACTGGGGCGCCTAAAATTGTAAGCAACGGTATTGGTCAAATGCTTCAAATTGGTTCATTTTTTACAAAGACATTTGCTCTTTACTACGTTGTTATCTGGGTTAGATGGACATTACCAAGACTTAGAATCGATCAGCTAGTAGCACTTTGTTGGAAGTACTTAACACCAATTTGTATTTTTAACTTAATTGCAATTGCTACTTGGATGTGGGCTTTTGAAGGTCAATCTGTATACGAATTATTTACTACATGGCTTCACTCCTTGAGTGCTGGCGGTGGTCACTAAAATATTAAAGAGGACTTTAGCATGTTTATTAATATCATGTTCATTCTATCTGCCCTATTAGCTCTTGCTGGAGCATATGGTGTGGTAGCAAGTAAAAACATTATGCACGCTTGTGTATATTTATTAGCAAGTCTTTTTGGTGTAGCTGGTTTATACGCAACTCTTGGAGCGGATTTCTTAGCTGCAACTCAGATGGTTGTTTATGCTGGTGGAGTTGTTATCTTAATGCTTTTCGCAGTAATGCTAACAGGTGGACATAGCGAAGCAGTTAATAAGTTCGGAATAAATAAAATTCCTTCTATGGGAACAGTTAGAACTTTCATTATAGGTACTCTATCTGCTCTAGTTTTAGGTTCTGCAACTTTTAAAATCATTGCAGGAATGACTAAGCATGTTCAAGGGGAGCTTCCTGCTTTTACATCTTCAGTTGAGAAGATTGGAGTTCTACTTTTAACAGATCATATTTTAGCATTTGAAATTTCATCAGTATTACTGCTTGGTGCTCTTGTTGGAGCTGCGGTAATTTCTAGACCAAGGAAACAATAATGGTATCACTTCCATCATTCTTAGTTGTTTCACTAATTCTCTTTCTCGCTGGTATTACAGTGATGATTGCAAGAAAGAACGTGATTGCAATTTTACTAGGTATTGAATTGATTCTTAATGCTGCAGCATTAAATTTTGCGGCCTATACAAGATTTATAAATAACAATCTTGATGGTCACATTATGTCATTGTTCATCATTGTTATTGCAGCGGCTGAAGCAGCTGTTGGATTAGCAATTGTTATTAGATTCTATCAAATTAGAGAAAGTATCCATATTGATGATGCTACTCAATTACAAAGCTAATTAGGAAGGTTGATTAAATGGATTATACTATTTCAACTATTGCACCGATTGTCTTATTTCCGTTCATCGCGTTTGCTATCAATGCATTCATAGCGCGTAAAGCAACAAAAGTCGCAGTATTCATTAGTTGTGCTGCAATTGCTTTATCGTCGATTTGGGCAATTAGAATTTTTAAAGACTTTATTTTTGGTAATTACTCCACCGATCACTATGTACATAAAGTATTTACTTGGTTTGATCTGAATGGAGCAGGTTTAAAATTTAATGTAGATATGGGTGTCTATATAGATAATATGACAGCTGTTATGCTTTTAATGGTAACTGTTGTTGCAACACTCATTCATATTTTTTCTACTTATTATATGAAAGATGACATGAACTACGGAAGAAACGGAAGGTTCTTTACGTATATGTCTCTTTTTACTTCAGCAATGCTAGGGCTAGTTCTTTCGGACAACCTCTTTTCAGTATTTATCTTTTGGGAATTAATGGGATTTTGCTCATATAGCTTAATTGGTCACTATTATGAAAAAGAAAAAGCTGGAGACGCAAATGTAAAAGCTTTCATGACAACAAGGGTTGGGGATGTATTTTTCTTACTCGGTATTCTAGCTATCTGGACAAATATTGGTTCTGTGGGATTCGTAGATATTTATGCTTCTATAGCTGACGGATCATTTGCAACTCATACAGCCCTTGGTATTCCATTGGCTACGTTTGCAGGTCTTGCAATTTTCATGGGAACAATCGGTAAATCAGCTCAGTTCCCACTTCAAGTTTGGCTTCCAGACGCGATGAATGGGCCTACTCCTTGTTCTGCTCTAATTCACGCGGCAACAATGGTTGCTGGTGGTGTTTACTTATCACTTAGAATTTATCCAATATTAGACTTGGGTGGGCTTACTACTTTAGTTGCTTATATCGGTGGGATTACAGCTTTTGGTGCGGCGACAATTGCACTCGTTCAAACAGATTTTAAGGCAGTACTTGCATATTCAACAATTTCTCAACTTGGGTATATGGTTCTTGGTGTTGGTGTTGGATCTTATAATGCAGCTTTCATGCACTTGATTACTCACGCTATCTTTAAGGCATGTTTATTCCTAAGCGCAGGTTCAGTAATTCATTCATTACACGATCACCATACTCATGAGCATGTTCAAGAAATGCCAAGAATGGGTGGTCTTAGACATAAGATGAAATTTACTTGGTTTGCTATGTGGTGTTGTACTCTTGCGATTGCAGGGATCCCTTTCTTCTCAGGATTTGTATCAAAAGATAGAATTTTAGGTGATGCTCTAATTATGGCCCTTGAAAATAAGGCAATGATTGTTCCAGCTCTTCTAGGTTTTGGTGGAGCACTTCTAACAGCATTTTATATGTGTAGAATGATGTTCTTAGCATTTCACGGAGAACCAAGAGATAAGGATCTGTATGATCATACTCATGAAGAGAAATTCTCATGGAATAGAAACCTTCCACTTTTAATACTTGCTGTATTTACATTGGGTGTTTGGTTTTCAGGATCTTTAACAGGTCAAAAATTAATCAAAGTGGCTTCTCCTGAAGGGAAATTAGAATGGTTCTCAACTCTTGTTGCGAAGCCAGATGTATCGAAGTTTTCAGCTTATAAGAGAGAAGCATGGGCAAGTACTGATACTCGTGAAAAAGTTGCTCCTACTCATTCTCATTATGATCCAGATCATGGAATGACTGAAGAGGAAGCACATCATGTTCATCATATACATCATATAGGCGCGATAGTATCAATCATCATTGCTTTTAGTGGTGTATTCATTGCGTATATGATGTATATCAGAAAGTCTTGGAATCCAGGTTGGTGGGTATCAACTTTTTCTGGTTGGTACAGAGCACTTCAAAATAAATACTATATGGATGACCTTTATATTAAAGGAATTATTCAGAAAGGGTTACTACCTTTGAATAACTTCCTAGCTTGGTTAGATATGGGGATTTATGACCGTTTCATCGTTGATGGATGGGTAACTGTAAATAGAGGCCTTTACACATTTTCGAAATGGTTTGATGACCTTTGGGTTGATACGATTGCGGTTGATGGAACAGGAGCGAGTGTAAGATTGTTTAATGTTGTTTTAAGAACATTACAATCTGGAAAGATTCAGTTCTATTTCATTATGATTATTGTTGTTTTAGCTGGTTACATATTAGCATTATAAAAATTATTTTCTATATAAAGAGGAGTTGACGGTGAGTGGAACGTCGAATTTATTAAACTGGATTCTTTGGATGCCGATGCTTGGTGCTCTAGGTGTATTACTTATTCCTAAAGCAAAAGAAAACGCGATTAGATTTTGGGCCCTAGCAAATACTGCTATAACAATGGTTCTTACTGCTAAGCTTTGGATGGGATTTGATAATTCTATCGCAGGTATGCAAGAAGCATTTACAGTAAAAATTCCTTGGATTAAGCAATTCAATATTTTCTATCACCTCGGTGTAGATGGAATTTCACTTCCAATGATACTTCTAACTTCAGTTATACTATTTATTTGTATTCTAAGTTCATGGACAGTTAAGAAACAAATTAAAGGATACTTTGCTTTAATTCTCTTCTTACAAAGTACTATTTACGGAGTGTTCTTCTCCTTAGATTTTTTCTTATTCTATGTTTACTGGGAAGTAATGCTAATTCCAATGTTCTTCTTAATCGGTATTTGGGGTGGAGAGAACAGAGAGTATGCCGCTGTTAAGTTTTTTCTTTATACATTCTTTGGTTCAATCCTAATGCTTGTTGGTATGGTTGCTCTTTATCACGCAACTGGAAAAGGAGTAGACTCATTTGATCTACTTGCTCTTAAGGCCAGTGCTGATGAATTTATTAAAATGAAAGTAAGCCTATTTGGAACAGAAGTAGCATTTGATAAACTATTCTTCATGTTTATGTTCATTGGTTTTGCAATTAAGGTTCCAGTATTTCCATTCCACACGTGGCTACCACATGCTCACGTTCAGGCACCAACAGCAATTTCAGTAATTCTGGCAGGTGTTCTACTTAAAATGGGTACATACGGTTTCTTAAGAATTGCCTTCCCTATTTTTCCAGGTGCAGCAGTTTACTTTTCTAACTTCATAGCAATTCTTGGATTAATAAATATTATCTATGGTGCTTTCTGTGCAATGGCACAAACAGATGTTAAGAAGCTTATCGCATACTCTTCAGTATCTCACATGGGATTTGTGATGATTGGTATGGCCGCAATGACTTCTCAGGGTCTTAACGGTGCAGTTCTTCAGATGTTTAACCACGGTACTTCTGCAGCAATGATGTTCCTTCTAATTGGTGTTCTTTATGAAAGATCTCACCATAGATGGATTGTTAGACCAGATGGATCTAAAGGTTTTGGTGGTCTTTATACTCAGATGCCAACATTTTCGATTGTATTTATTATCGGAATGTTCGCGGCCATGGGTCTTCCAGGATTGTCAGGATTTATTTCAGAAGCATTAATCTTCTTTGGAATTTATCAGAAATTTACAACAATGACTGTTCTAGCACTTCTAGGTCTTCTTATTGGTGCAGCTTACCTACTGTGGATGTTCAAGAGAATGTTCTTTGGAGAAGTTGTTGAAGAATGTAAATCATATACAGATATGAATGCGAGAGAAATTTTCTATATGCTGCCACTTTGTATTGCTGTAATTCTTTTTGGAATTTGGCCATCACCAATTTTGGACATCATGAAAGCTTCAGTTAATTCTCTAGTTACTTTATTGGCGAATTATCAGTAAAAAGGTGAAGAAATGCTTTTAAATTATTTAGCAAGTATAGGTCGATTTATCCCAGAGATTGTTCTGGTTGTAACAATGATTGGCCTTCTGTTTGTTGAGTCTACTTATGGCGAAAATGATAAAGGAAGCAAGAAAGGCTACCTTTATGCTACAGCCTATATAGGTTTAATCCTTTCGTTGGCTCAACTTGTTGGTTCTCTTGGAGATGCTCCAGGTGGAATATTTACAAATTCTCTGACTATTGATCCTTTTAGTACTCTAGCTAAAATCATTATGGTGATCGGAACAGCTGGAGCAACTTATCTAAGTCGTAGATCAAGTGATATTTACAGCGAGCTAAAAGGTGAATTTGTTATTATATCAATTGGTGTTTTAATTGGTGGAATGCTCTTAGCTTCTGCTAATAATATGCTTATGCTGTATATAGGAATTGAAACTCTTTCAATTCTTTCTTATGTTCTTGCATCTTTAAAAAAGAACGATGATAGATCATCTGAAGCAGGACTTAAATATTCACTATATGGCGGAATTTCAGCAGGGATTATGCTCTTTGGTTTAAGTCATATCTTTGGTGTTGTTGGAACAATCCAATTTACAGGTATGATTGCTAAGTTACAGACCTTAGATACAATGCAAATAGCTATCCTAATGCCGTCGTTCTTAATGTTCTTCGCAGGTATCGGATACAAGATTGCTTGTGTTCCATTTCATATGTGGGCTCCAGATGTCTACGAAGGTTCGCCTCTTCCTGTCACAACTTTCTTCTCCATAGTGCCTAAGATTGCAGGAATTGCAGTATTAGTTAGAGTTACTATGGCGTTCTTTGGTGGGGAGACAACAGCTCTTCAGATGACTTGGGTGGGAACTTTAAGTGTAATCGCAGCTCTAACAATGACAGTTGGAAATGTTTCAGCAATTGGGCAAAGATCAGTTAAAAGAATGTTAGCTTACTCATCAATTAGTCATGCAGGTATGATGATGATGGGTGTCGTTTGCTTGACTGAAATTGGAGTTACAGGAATTCTGTTCTACGGTATCACTTACCTATTTATGACTCTTGTTGCTTTCTTTATTACATCTTTTGTTCAAGACGAATATGGAAATGATCATTTTGAAAGATTTAATGGCCTTATTTTTAAGCACCCATTAATGGCCATTTTTATGATTATCACAATGTTCTCACTTGCTGGAATTCCTCCATTTAGTGGATTCGTAGCAAAGTTTAATATTTTTAATGCTTTAATTGATAAGAACTTCTATGTTTTAGCAATCATAGCGGGATTAAATTCTGTTGTAGCTCTATACTACTATCTTAAGATTGTAAGATTAATGGTATTTAAGCAGAGCGAGAGTGATGAGAAGATTGGAGGATTTGTTTTTTCTAATCAAGTCGCTATTGCAGTACTAACTGTTCCAGTCGTCTTACTCGGTGTATTCTGGGAAAGTATCATTCATGTTGCTAATGGAGCTAAGATCTTTATCCAATAATGGAAGGTCTAAACTTCAATATATTTATAATTATTTCATCAGGTCTAAGCATTTTCTTAATTGTTTGGGCCTTTTTTATTAAAACACAGAAAAAAGACTTTCAAACAGATAGCGCGAAGCAATTCGTAACCAGCTCTGTTTTAAACCTCAGAACAACCTTGCAAATCTCACTTAGTATTTTATCAATTTTTATTTTAACTCTGATCATAAGAGGTTGGGAGTTGGGCGAGCTTTTTACAAGGGAAAACCTTTTATTAATAGTACCTTTTATTCTATCATTAGTTGTAGTTTTACTAATGGAACCACTGTCACGGAAGAGCTAGTTTGGATAGTATAAGTAATGGGTTCGCTCCTGTTGTGGCCACAACATTTATGATCTTATTGTTTACTGTGATGATAGGATTTATTGATAAAGCTCTTAGACACGAGGCTTTGGATACTTATAAGGAATCGCTAAGGAACTTTAGAATAGTTAGGACCTTTAAGATAAGCTTCTTAAACACTTCTATTTTCTCTCTCACACTTTCTTTAATAAGATTTAATATACTTTTTTACCTTTCAATTAAAACGATTGGAAATATGCTTTATGGGAGTGATATTTTTCTTTTTGATTTAACTTACATAATCACTTTCGTAATAGTCTGCGAGTTTTTATTTTTTTTAAAAACCAAGAAAAAGAATGAGATAAATGAAGTCTCTACACTTCCACTAGTAATAGTGATTACTCTTTCTTTAATTGGAGCTTTAAAATTAAGTTCAAACCTCATACTTGAAAAAAATATATTCTGGCTACCGAGTGGCCTTTACTTAAGTAATTGGACAATATTAGAGTTTCCTTTGATCTTAATTCCTATGTTCTATATTCTGATTGCTCTTTATACAAGAATAATAAAATCATCTGTCGCTTTAAGATATAATACCCTTGACCGTTTATTTGATTTTTTAAGTAATAATTTGCTCTATATTTATATGGCCTGCTTCTTTCTTAGGTCAGTTATGGGGGGAGTCATTGATATAAACTTAATAGGATTTAAAGAATTAGCTTTTTTAAACTCTTTTCTATCGTTTCTAATTAAGTTTGGAGTAATAACAGTTGGGACAAGACTGCTAATAAGATTTTTACCATCTATTGTGGACGTAAGGAAAAAGAACTTGCTCCCATTAGCAGTTCTGATTTTATTTAATATACTTCTCGTGCATTTTGCGAAAGGAAGCTTATGATTACTTTCTTAATTGTCATCGTTTTTATTATTGCAAACTTCTCAATGATAATTTCAAATAAATCTAACTTTAAAATTTTATTTAGTTTTTTAGTAAGTTTGATTGTCTTTATATTTTTAAATAACTTGAAATATGAATATGCAGATCTTTATCTGAATTTTATTACACTAATGAATTTTATGGCGCTTAGTTATGTGAAATTTTCTCAAACGGGACGCATCCGCGTGTTACCCTCAAAACGTAATAATAAAACAAATAATATGATGCCAATCGTAAGCTCACTTGTTTCAACACTTTTAGTATTAATTCTTTTGAATGGAGTTAGTGATGAAATTCTAGAAAGAGATATTCTTTCGTTAAGAGAGACGAGTCAGGATTACTTTCATGATGTGAATATAATGTTTGTTGCAGGAATTAGTTTCACTGTACTCTTTATATTCCTGATGAAAAGAGTGAGAGAATAATGACATATATACTACTCATCTCTTTAATTTTGATCACATCTATAGTTTCAATTTATATGATGTTTGCAAGACAAAATGCAATTGACTATTTCTTGGGTCTCACCCATATATTTACACTATTCATACTTGTTACTTACTATATAGAATTAGTGCATAAAGTATCATTTGAAGGGTCTTTAATAACTATTTTTGGAGTTATCTTCTCAGTGGCGATTCCTTCTGCTGTGATAATAAGATTTAAGTATTATCAAGACAAAGGTAATAGTAATATAGAAGGATAAGATGTTTGAATTAATTATACTTATTTCTATGGCCCTTGTTGTAATGTCTAAAAAGATTACAAATAAGTATGTGCCAATTTTTGGAAGATTACTTCAGATGGTAATTTCCATTTACTGTCTAAGTTCAGGTAAATTGGGCCTTGGTGCAAACCTTCTAGGATTTGAAGAAACCTCTTCACTTATTTATATCTTTACGATAGCTCTAATTTCTTTTGATCTTGATATAAATCTTAAAGATATAAAAATAAGAGAAATATTATTTCTATGTTCTAATGCCTTACTCTTGTCTGATCAAATTTCAACAATTCTTATCACTATATTCTTAATTTTATTAATTTATCTCACTACACGCAGGGCTTATTTAATTGATTATATTTCAATATTTATTTTTAGTCTTATTTCTTTGATTTACTATGCTGAACTTTCGACAACAATATTAACTCTAAAAGATAGCTATTATCTTTATTTGACACCAACGTCTGAGTATTTATTCTTCCCTCTTTTAATTGCTTTTTGTTTTATAGAGTACATGAGGCTCTGGGGAAATCTAAGAAGAATAAGTACACTTCTTGTCGTAACTCCATTGTTTCTTATTTATAAACTAAAGTTAGCAAATAATATTGATACTCAAGTAGCACTCTTTCTTCTTCCTTTATTCCTGCTTCCAATACTTGGTGAATGTTGCAAGCTATTTAAGAAAAAAACGATATCTTACGCAATTAATATATTATTTCAAACATCCTTAATGGCGAGTTTTACTTATGTATTATTTGCCAAGTATGAGTTGGCAATTGTTTCAAGTCTAGTTCTTCTCTTAATTTTGACTATTTATTCAGTTATGAAAAAGATGGTGGAAAGAAATGAGAGAATAATCATAACTTATTTTACGCTAATTAACTTGGCCGCAATTCCTCTTAGTTATTCAGGTCTTCTCTTTATTGATCTGATAAGTCTTAGTGGAAATTTTGTTGTAACAATTTCTTTGTTAGTAGGAGCTTTAGTCTCGTGGATAATCTTCGGTTTTGTAATACGAAAACACTCTGATGAACTTTTTATAAACGTACTTGAATCAACGTTTGAAGTGAAGCTTACTACTGGATTAGCTTTTATCCTAACAATATTAATTATATTCTTTAATCTATCTTTATTTGTAAGCAGTGAGAAGAATGGTTATAAGTTGATGCAAGTATTATTTCATACTAAAGAAAAAGTCGCAGAGGTAGGCCTTTTAAGTTATAACCTGAATTTTATAATCTATATTCTTTTGTTTGTTGTTGTAGGATATTTTCTCAAAGTAATAGATGAGCGAAAAGCATGGCGTGGAGCATTCGTTCTTAATGAAGCCGTTAAAAGTGTAACACCTTCAAGAATTGAGGTTATAAATACATTAAAGATATCTAAAGAAAAAGATACACTTAATAAGGTGAACTTTTCTACAGAGGGGCAGACTTCAAGCTTTCAAATTTCATTCTATATACTAATTTTATTTTTGATTGTTAGTTTAGCGATAATTGAGTTTTAAATGATACTAATTTTTTTAATTTTTACAATATTCACAATTTTTCTTCGCTTAAGAGAATCGAGAAGCATACAAGAATCAATTCCTTTTCTTATTGTAAGTATTATTTCTTGGATTTCATTCTTATTCTATATTTACTTAGATAATGAATATTATCTACTTGCTACATACGAAATAACATCATTTGTGATTATTCTTCTTTTTGGAATAAGACTTGAGAGGTTCTTTCAACTTAAGTTTTTGGGGTTCTTTTTTCTTTCCTTAGTCTTTATATTTGGCGGTATTTTTAAACAAGAAATATTATTCATGTATGTCGTTCTATCAACGATAGTTGCCCTCTCATCTAATTTTCTGGCTGATAGTAAGGTAAAGTATCCTTTCATTCAGTTTAATATTATATCATTGATGAAGGCAAGAGAGTTTATCACTTCTCCAGTTGCTGTGGATGTTTTTCTCATTGCAATGGCTTTCTTGTTAATTTTTCTAATAGTAAATAAGTGTAGAAAATTCTCATCGGAGTCAATTTTTATCATGACAATACTTTGGCTAGGAGTATTTACATTCTCTATTAATGTTTATTTCTTACTTCTTGCTATTTTTCTATTACTATTGATTTCTCTTTTAGAGGTATTTAAAATAGGACTCTTTAGAAAAAAAGAAGATTTATTCATTTATATTGTTTCTCTAATAATTACCATTCCTTTAGCAAGGGCTTCTCTTACTTCTGCGATGGCCTCTCTCGCAATTTTTACATTCTGTCTTTTTATAAATAGAAGAATGATTGAAGGAGAAGAGCTATGAATGAATTTATTAATAAATATGATTGGCAGATGACATCACAAATTTTTCTTATTATAGGAATAGTGGTTTCGATAGTGTTTCATAAGAGATTTAAAAAGTATGATGAAGCCCTTGTTTCTTTACCCTTTTGTTTCTGTTTGGGCATTTCTATTTTTAATTCAGATAATTTAATAGCATTTATATTTTTTTCGGAGATTATTTTTAATCTTTCAAATATCTTATTTAGAAATAGATTTAAGCAGTATGATAATAAATTCTTTGAAAATGTTCGTTATGTGTTTTGGGTTATACTTCTATTTTGTTATTACTACTCCTTTAACACCTTTACTTTTAATGCGGTTCCAAAGAATACGGGGCTTGAGCTAACGTTTATTGTTGTTTTGCTATTGAGCATTGTGTTTATTAAAATAATTTACTTCTTTTTAAGAAGTGATCATATAAAAGAAAGCATCAACGAAGTTGTTGGTTATGAAATATTTACTGTTTTTGTATTTAGCCTGAAGTCTATTCATATCTCTTCTGGCTTAATGGATTCGATTCTTCCAAGGCATCACGGTGTAATTGATGTACTTATTCTTCTCTATATTGTTTTGGGAAGTGTTCTATGTATTAAGTTTTATAAAAGCGAAAGTATAGAAAAGTTAAAATCAATGATACGTGGCCTTGTTATCATATCTCTATTTCCTCTTCTTGTGATAGGAGAGAATGTATTTTGGGAGGATTATATAGCTTTTTCAGTATTATTAGTCACGACACTTCTCTTCTTTGATCTAGTTGTAAGTTTTGCTAAGAGTGGAAGATTTAAGTCATTACTTGTCTTCGTTCTTCTTTGTTTACTCTCAGGAGTGAGTCCCTTTGGACATCTTTTTAAGATTTTTAAAAGCTTAGTTGATAATGGTAGTCAGGAACTGTTCTTCTTAGGAATAACAATTAGCACTTTAACATTGGCACTTATTTCAAAGAAGCTTTTCATGCTTTGTCTTAATGAGCGTGAAGCTTAAGCATTTGAAATAATAGGAAATTCTTTCCACACTCCTCATTAAACACTTAGCGCTATTATGCGATATAATTACTTAGTATAAGTATTTATTTTAATAGGCTTTGATGGGTAAGAAATACAGAGTTAAATTATTAAATGATCGTGTGGTTGGTCCTTTTGTTACGGAGCAAATCGGTGAGTTATTCGCTAAGGGTCACCTTTTAGGGGATGAGAGGTGCCAAATTTTTCCTGTCGGCGATTGGCAGAGTTTAAAAGACTTTGCAGAAATTAAAGCAATGCTCCTAAAAGTTACTCAAGAGGGGAATTTATCTGTTGAAAATTCTGGAGACAGAACTCAAACTTTCGCAAGAATAAATAAGCCTAAAAATGATAGTAATAAAAATCCAGTGAAAGATAAAAACTTTCAAGAATTTCAATATAAGAAAGAAGATTTAAGTCGTGTAGATTATGGAGCGTTAGAAGAAAAGTATCAAGAAGATGTAAAAGATTTAGAGTCCATTGAGGAAGAACTTGGGCACGTAAAGGAAGAGGAAAAATCGGAGAATGATGACGGAATTGAAAAAACAAGAATTATCAATCGAAGTGCATTGAATAATGTTGATGTTGATAAAACAGTCATTGTAAACCCCAATCCTTTTCTAGAAAAAATAGAGGAAGTTGAAAATCCGTTAGAAGTAGAGAGTAATTCAGAAGAAGACGATAAAGAGGAAGAGAAAAAAGAAGAAGTTCTAAACACAAGTGAAGCAACAGAGTTTATAAATGTAAGAGAGTTGTTACCAGATTTAAAACAAGTTGTAAGTGTTGCAGAGAAAGAATTTGAAGATAAAGTTCGAGAAGAAGCCTTAGATGACGAAGAGCCTGTTAATAAAAAAGAAGAAGAAGTTGAAGAGGTAAAGAAAGCTAAGAGAAAGAAGACAACTCCTATTGTGGCACTTGCCTTTATTGTTATTCTTTGGGTATTACTTTTTCCTGAAAAAGAAGTTAAAAGTCTAGATCCAGTTAGAGTTAAAATCCAATTTCCAATACAGGCCGAATTCTTAGATAGTGTCAAAAGTGTTGAAGCTTTAAATAAAGGACTTGAATACTACTCTCAGGGAACATACTTATCCAAAATAAAGGCCTCCTTAGAATTTAGTAAATCTTTACATCATCAATTCAAAAACAACAAAGCATTAGGTTATTTGATACTTTCTTATGCTGAAGTTTTTGAAAATTCTAGTGATGAAAATAAAGCGGTCAGAACTCTTTTTAAATTAATTGAAATTGCTCGTAGTAAACTTTTGTCAGATGCTAACGTCGCTGCAGGAAGTGCACTTTTCTATAAAAAGATAGGCAAAGCTCAGAGTGCAAATAGAATTCTTGAAAATTTTATTAGAATTAATAAACCTACAGTAAGTGTCCTAACGATTTATCTAGATGTCCTCATTGAAGTGGGTAACTATATAGAAGCAAGGAAAGTTTTTGATCTTCTTTTAAAAGTTAAAAAGAAGAGAGAGGCAACATACTTAAGCCTTATCAATTTCTATGAAGAAAATGACTTACAAGATAAAGTAAGTGAACTTCTTACTGAGGCGAGAAACTCTTATCCAAAGTCAATTCCTCTTCTTCTTAAATATGCCAAGTACCAATTCGATATTGGAGATTACAAGAAGTATGAGGCAGTATTAAAAGTTATTAAGACTCTAAACTCTGGTAGATCACCCAGATACTACGCAAAATTTCTTGAATATACGGGTATACTTGCGGCAATTAAAAAAGATAACAACCAAGCAGCGAAACTTTTTAAGCTAGCTCTTAGGATTCATGAATCTGATGAATTGAGGTCTAAACTTTCTCTTTTAGAGCTTGGTGGGTCAACTAACGTCGAGAAGATTATTCTCGAAAGTAAGATTGTTGAGCTAATGAAAAAAGCGAAAAATGCAGTAAAAGAAAGAAAGTGGGAGACAGCTTTTATTAATGCAATTAAGGCTTCAGATTTGGACAGCTCTTATATTCCCTCACAACTTCTTCTCGGAAATATTCAGGTTAAGCGAGGATATTATGAGGATGCCATAGGTACATTCAACAGAATGAAAAAAGAATACCCACTTAATAAGAAGATAAATGTCTATCTTGTTGAGGCCTATATCAAAGCATTCAAATTGAATAAGGCAGAAATTGAGCTTAGGACAATCTCTCAGTCTAAATTAAGTGATAGTTATATTTTTTACTCTCTTCAAGCTAAGTACTATTTAAGAAGAGAATTTTATGAGAATGCTATTTCTAAATTTAAAGAAAGTATAAAGAGAAATCCAGTAAATGATGATGATTACTTTCAGCTTGCTAAAATCTATCTTAAGTTTAGAAAGTTCAAGGCCGCAAAGAATATGCTAACGAGATCTATTGCTCTTGATCCTGTTAACGTTGAGTATCACACAGCCTACGCAAATATTCTCTACGAGCTAGAGGGAGCTGAAACAGCAATTGGTTATCTTAGAAACTTATTAAAGCAAAATAGAGATAATCCAAAAATTCTCGGTGACATTGCAATCTACTACTATAAGAATGGAGAGAATCTAGAGTTTCAAGAGTATAAGAAAAGAATTGAAAAACTTGCAAGTACCGACGCTAGTTTCTATGAATTTTTAATTTATTCTGCCGAGTTAGATGATCGTGATGATGATGTTATTAAATACGGAAAAGAGTTAATTAAAATTAACCCAGGTGATTTAGACGTACAAATAAAACTTGGAAAAAGCCTTTATGACAAGGGACTTTATAAAGAAGCTCTTGCTATGTTCGAGTCAATCCTTGCTCGTTTAGCTTCTTTTCCAAGAGCGAACTACTATCTTGCTAAAACATATATAAAATTAAAAGATATTAAGAAGGCCAAGGAAATGGCAGATAAGGAAGTGGCAAATAATCCGACACTAGAGTTTGGTTATTTTATTTTAGGGGAAGTTTTTCGAATTCAAAAAAAATATAGAGAAGCAGAATTAAACTTCAAGAAGTCGATCTCAAGAAATGGCCGCTATGTTGAGGCCTTAATGGGGATGGGTTGGATAAAGTGGAAGCAAGGCTATCTTGATCGTGCTAGAGAATATTATTTAAAGGCCCTTAAAGAAAATCAGAATAATGGTGAAATCCATAGAGCGCTTGGTTATATCTACAAAGAGATTGGTCAGAGTACTTTAGCTATTGACTCTTTTAGAGTTTATCTTGATCTAACACCAGCGGCGAAAGATAGAGCACAAATTCAAAATTTAATGAAGAGTTTAAGGTAGATTTGTTTTGACGCACGTCTCGTACTCTTCTTTTTTTAACTTTCTTCTTTTTACCGTATTGCTATTTTGCCAACAATTTCGTAATATGATGTTTCCTAATAAGCGGAGGATTGGCTGAGTGGTCGAAAGCGGTGGTTTTGAAAACCATTGACCCGCAAGGGTCCGCAGGTTCGAATCCTGTGTCCTCCGCCATTATTATTTGGAGTCTTTGAAATTCAATTGCGGAGACATGCCCGAGTGGCCGAAGGGAGCACCTTGCTAAGGTGTCGAACCGTTTGACGGTTCCTAGAGTTCGAATCTCTATGTCTCCGCCATTTTAGAATCTCTGTTACATCGCACTTACATTTAAATTTTAACTACTAGGTTCACGGTATATGAATAATTCTGACTTATTGTTTTGGGAAGAGCAGTTTCATCAACATCTTTATGAAAAAAGCATAGATGATAAAAGTCATGACATAAATCACTTCAAAAGAGTTTGGAAGCTTTGTTTGAAGTTTTCCAGAAGAGTTAATTGAAAATGTAAAACATTGTATTGAGTCCCATTCATTTTCTGCAGAAATAAGGCCGCAAACACTGGAGGCTGAAATATTGCAAGATGCAGATAGGATGGAATCCCTAGGAGCGATTGGTCTCGCTCGCACGTTCTATGTTGCTGGAAGAATGGGTAGTTCTCTTTTTCATGAAGATGATCCCTTTGCATTAAGTAGAGATTTGGACGATAGAAGCTTTGCTATTGATCATTTCAAGGTAAAGCTCTATAGAATTTCAGAAACGATGAATACTCGTGGTGGTAGGATCGAGGCAAGAAAAAGAGTGATGATTCTTGAAAGATTCATGGAAGACTTGAAGGGCGAGTTAGGCTTTTAATTGTCTACCTCTACCCAAGCGTAAGAGCTCTCACCGTTATTTAAATAAGCATCCTCAAGCATATATTCAATTAACTCTTGTTGTTCTGCCTCTGTAAGTACGGGAGTAGAAAAACTATTAATACTAAATTTAACTCCTGATATAACAATTACTAAGCAGCAAGCGAGAGCAAGAGATTTAATATTAAAAAATGTGCTCAGATCAAATGTCTCACTCGCAATTCTTTGGTGAATTTGATTAAGCTCGCTTGAGGGAGCCTTTGGAACACTATCATCTTTCTTGAGTAGCTTTTTTAAGTCTAGATCATTCATTTTCTACTCCATTGTTTTTTAGAAAAAGTGTAAACTTTTCTTTAGCATAGTAAATTCTCGATTTCGCCGTTCCTTCTGAGATGGATAAAATTTCAGCAATTTCTTTTTGCCCATATTCAAATTTATAGAATAAAATAAAGGCTTCTCTGTGCTTTAGATTTAGCGATAAAATTCCTTGAGATATTAAATCCTTCAAGGCCTTATCCTCGTAAGGAGCTTGAGTTTCCACTTCACTTTCAACTCTTATTTTATTCTTTCTTAGATAGTCATAGGTTGTATTCATTGCAATTCTATAAAGCCACGTTCTAAAGTTTGATTTATTATTGAATTGATCAAAACTCTTCCATGCCTTTAGAAAACTATCTTGAACAATATCATCAATGTTTTGATCACGAACCATCCAGTAGATACTAGATCTAATAAACTCTGCATGATCTATGTAGAGTTTATTAAACCCCTCTTTCTTCTCTTCAAGTGAAGAATCTGAAAGAGGGGTGAAAATATCTTTTAGTATCTTAAGCAAGTCTATTTCCTATTTCTTGTCTTTCTTATTCTTCTTGTGTTTTCCATTTCTTTTTTTAAACTTCTCTTTTCGACTCTCTTCTAGTTCCATGAACTTCTTTCTTTGTTCTTCATTTAAAACATTTTTCATGGTGATCATTTTAGAGAATCGAATTTCTTCGAGCTTTGCTCTATTGGCAGAAATTTCTCTATGAATTTCCAGCATTTTTTCGTCTGAAATATTACTGATAAAGCCCTTCTTTATATCTTCCCTAAGAGATTTAATTTTTTCTTTCAAAGGTTTTCTCTCATCTTTCTTTGCTTTTTCTGCTTCTCTATAAACTTTGAGTTTTGCGAATTGTTCCTTTGAAAGATTGAGCTCTTTTAACATTCCGTGCTTACCCTTTCTTTCTCCAAAGCACATGAGAACTTCTTTATTCTTCTTTCCTTCTTTGCAGGTTCCTTTCTTTTCTCCTTTCTTGGTTTGAAAAGAGCATGTGTCACCTACTGCTTTTTCAGCGCAGGCCGTTTTTCTAGCAGCAAAGTTCATTTCTTTTTTGGCATAAGTTGGGGAAGTGAATAAAAGAGTGATTAATGTAAGGCTAAATAATGACTTCATATATATCTCCATGTTGATAGCTTCTGTTGCTATATACTGCTTAGACGTTTGAGCTGGCCAAAAAGTTCATTCTTTTTTACTGACTTAAATATCTGATTTTACGGAATACTTAGACTTTATTATAAACTAAATTGGGATTATTGGGAGACTTGAATTTAGGGAGTAAAAGCCATAATGGTATGAAGTTGTTACTTTTGCTAACTTGACAGTAGCTCGCCTAACCGCTAATTTAAGCACTCAATGTGCACCCTTGGCTCAGCTGGATAGAGCATCTGACTACGAATCAGAAGGTCGGGAGTTCGAATCTCTCAGGGTGCGCCATTTTTCTTCTTACAATCCACTTTTGCCATAATTCGGAAGCGCCCTAGCACTTGGATCACTTACCTTACAGTTTTCCCACTCTTGATTTGGAAGCCAAATGGCTTTTATTAAGTGTGATTGACTAGGATAGTGTTTTTCAAAAATTCTTCTATAAAGGAAAGACTCCTTTGTTGTTGGTGTGCAGTGAGGAAAAAGTTCTTTAGCCGCAGCAAGCTCGTCTTCAGTAATTGTGATCTCGGCCAATGTCTTTAAAAAGTCCACACTTGAATGTCCAACGGCATCGCTAAAAGCAGCTTTCTGTCTAAAGAGTATGTCTTGGGGAAGATAGTCTTCAAGATCGAAAGCGGCCCTAAGAAGATACTTTCCATGCCCTGTTGTATTCATCTTTAGTTCTGGTGGAATACTCATGACAAACTTTGCAAAAGACTTGTCACTAAAAGGAACTCTGGCTTCAAGTGAATTTGAGCTAATACATCTATCAGCTCTAAGAACATCATAAATATAAAGTTCTTCTACTCTTTTAGAGGCTTCTTTTTGAAACTCATTTGGAGATGGTGCGAAGTCTGTGTACTTATAACCAAACATTTCATCACTACACTCGCCAGTCATAAGAACTTTAATATCTGTTGTATCTTTGATGTGTCTACAGATGAGATCCATTCCAAGGGAAGCTCTGATTGTTGTTATATCAAAGCTCTCAAGTCTATAAATGAGGTCATCTAAAGTTTCAAGTAAGTCTGACTTGGAAAATAGGTATTCTGTATGGTCTGACCCGATATGGTCAGCAACGATCTTTGCGTACTTTGCATCGATTGGGTCTTCATTAATTCCAACAGCAAAAGTTTTAATAGGCTCTTTACTCTCTCTCGCTGCGATAGCGCAGACAAGACTGCTATCTAGACCACCACTTAGAAGATAGCCAACTTTGGCATCGGAATCCATTCTCTTAATTACTGCTTGTTCTAGCAATTGTTTTATTCCATGAAGAGCATCTTCTTTGGTGATCTCTTCGTTAACTTCAACCTTATGGATTGAATCAAATTCATAGAAACCTCTTCCATCAAAGTAGTGGCCAGGAAGAAAAGGCTTAATGTCATCGCAGAAGTCTTGTAGGGCCTTAACCTCTGAAGCGAATGCAATCGAGGAATCCTCACGTTTATATCCATAAAAGAGAGGTCTAATTCCAAACTGATCTCTAGCCGCTTGAAAGGTTTGTTTCTCTGAGTCCCAAATAACAAAGGCAAATTCTCCATCAAGATTCTTACAAAGCTTTTCTAGTCCAAATTTCTTATAAAGGGGAAGAATAACTTCGCAGTCTGACTTTGAGATGAACTCTTCTTTAGATAGTAGTGTGTCCTTAATTTGTTGGTAGTTATAAATTTCTCCGTTACAAATAAGGGCATCTTTAGATGAATTTTGAAAAGGTTGCATTCCATCAGTGGAGAGATCCATGATTGAAAGTCTGTGGAATCCGAGTACGACGTCTTCTTCGAGCTTTAGAAGCCTTGATTGATCTGGACCTCGGTAGAGAATTTTATCAAAGCTATCTCTTTCTACTTTTGAAATCTCTTTACTTCTAAATGCTAAAAAACCACACATACGGACTCCTGTCGTTAGCAATTCATCGGTATATGGTATAATTATATGAGAAATTATCAATAGAGTTTGGTCTTTGGTGATAATTATTTAATAAATAACGTTTTTATGTGATAAAATGATAGAAAAGTATGGAGAAAGTAATGAATAATTATCAAATTGATAGTCTCGATAGGCGAATAATTGAAGAACTTCAAAAAGATGCTAGGAAACCTTTTCTTGATATTGCTAGAAAGTGCCAAGTTGCTGGAGGAACGATTCATCAGAGAATTGAAAAACTTCGGGAAAGAGGGATTATCACAGGTAGTAAAATAACTATAAATCATAAGAAATTAGGATATGGCGTTGAGGTTCTTCTTGGTATTCACCTTGTAAATGCAAAAGTCGTTTCTAAAGTTGTAAAGAAGCTAGAGAAATTTCCAGAAGTTGTTCAGTCTTTATATACAACTGGAAATTATGCCCTCTTTGTTAAAATTGTAACGAAGGATATTGATCACTTTCATAACTTCTTAGTTAAGAAGTTACAGGCCATCGAAGAGATTAGATCGACAGAATCTTTTATTTGTCTGGAAACGCCAATTGATAGAGAGTTGCAGGTCTAATTTATTCTCCGTGCTTTCTCATCATCATTTGAGTGAAGACATTATTCCAGTTGATGAGATTCTTGTGAGAGTTCTCCACAGTTGTTAGAAAAGAATCTTTATCAAATGGCTTGAATATAAAACCATTTGCGCGAAGTTTATAACAGGCCGTGAAATTAAGAAGGTTATCTGAAGCTGTAATAACTATCAATTCGGTTCCCTGTTCAAGCTTGATGATATGATCGAGTAACCTATCCCCATACATCTCTTTCATATTAATATCGATGATCGCAATTTGAGTTTCATTCTCTGTCATAAAGCTTAAGGCCTCTTTTGGGGAGGTAAATGAGCTGACGGCAAATGACTCGTTACCTTTGAGGTAATTGCTCATTAGACTTAATGAATCAGGATCATCATCAACGAGGACTATTTTAATAGGGTATTGTAGTAAGAACATAGATATCTCCTAATAGTATTATATCGGAAAATTAGTCGTATACTTGGTAAAAGAGGTAAAAATTAAGATAATATTACCTTATCACCGCAAGGAAAATGAAATGATTGATATTTCAAATTTAAAGATAAGACAGGATATTGATAGGGTCCATTTATTGCAATGGGGACATTTCTCGATTTTATCTCTGGCCTTTATTGTTGAAGGTTTTTTTAACGTTAAAATCTTTTGGACAATCTTTAGTCTATTAGGATTAATGGTTTTCTATAAACTTTACTTTAAAACTCTAAGTGATCTTTATTACTCATTCTGGACTTTCTCTTTCGCAACAGCGTGTCTGATTGTTTATAAGCTCTATCATATTATTATGTCTCAAAGTGATCTTCAGCTCTTCTATTTATATTTAATCGCTGGAATTATTCTAACAATTGAAACCTATATCTTATTATCCCCTATTTACTACCCTAGAGTTTCTTGGTGGGAGTATGATTTTAGATTTAGGGATGACTTAAAAGTAAAATTTCGTTACGAAGATAAGAAGCACGAAGCAAGGCTGACGGATCTTAGGCGAAATGCTGGTTGCCTAGCTTCTTTTGAAGAAATTGTTGTTGGCGATAAAGTGGAGGTTCTTGCTTCAAATGGAGTTCGTGAATTTAACTTCTTAGTGGAAATAATGAGTAAGAGAAGATACTCACTTGGTAGACCTTCTACTCATGGAGTGAGGTTTATTTTCAATGATGATTTTCCAGAGTCTGAGCATGAAGAATTCCATAATTACTGGATAAATGAGAAAGTATTTAAGAATAAGACCAGATTTAAAAAGCAAGGCGAGAATGCATAACTTTGAAGAATATAAATGGCTTATGAGTGTGGCAATGGATGAGGCCTATAAAGCCTACTCCATTGATGAAGTTCCAATTGGAGCTGCCATTGTTGATGAGTCAGGAAATATTTTAAGCCAATCTCATAATGAAAAAGAACATAATAACGATCCTTGCGGTCACGCAGAAATTCTTGCAATAAGAGAAGCATGTAAGAAAAAAGGAAGCTGGAGGCTCACGGGTTGCACAATATTTGTGACTTTGGAGCCTTGTCCAATGTGTCTTAGTGCACTTATTCAATCACGAGTAGATAAACTTGTTTTTGCTGCCTACGACCCTAAAGGGGGAGCAATAAGCCTCAATTACAATTTGTATAAAGACAAGAGACTAAATCATAACTTTAGTGTGGTCGGAGGTGTAGGACACTTTGAATCTTCTAAAATCCTTTCACGTTTCTTTAGAGAAAAACGCGCTTCTTATAAGAAGTAACATATATTGTGACTTTTACTTACACTCCCTAGCTAGATAACTTTTCTCACGTTAGCCTTAATGAAATATTTTAGGGAGAAAAATGAGAAATTTATTTAAGGTTCTAATCTGCTTTTTTGTTCTAGCTACAACTTTTGCTATTTCTGAATTTGCATCTTCTTTAGAGAAAACAATAGGCATAAGTCGTTCAAGAATTGAAATGGTTGCTAAGAATATAAGAGTAAAGTTTGGAACATTCCCTAGAGGCTCTACGGCCGCAGCTTCTTACAATCCTCTTTTTAATACAATTAAACTTAATAAGTCATTACAGTCTAAAGTTACAAAGAGATTACAAACAATAGAAGAGTTAAAAGCCGAGAGCCCATATGCTTATCAAGTTTCTCTTGCAACAATCTTTCATGAGTTCGGTCATGCAGAGTTAGATACAATTATTGAAGAGTCTAGAGAATATGAAGAAAGAAAGCTCTATGAAGTTTTAAAATTTGAAGTGGCTCCTTGGTTTAAGAGAAACTTTCCAAAGACGAAGTCCTGGGATGCAGTTCATGAACTCTATGGATATTATAGGACAGATATTATTGAAAGAATGTTTATAGAGGCAGAAAATATTCTTCTACAAAATGGAATTAATCAATATCAGAGTCGCTGCTTTCTTGGAAACAACTTAAAAGAAGTAATTGGAGAACAGTCTCGTGAAGAATTTTCTAAATTGCAAATCTTTGATGAAATCGATAGAGATGAATTTAAGAAGAAGGTGAAGGTGAAATATATTTTCATCAGAGGAAGAGATCTCAACTTAAGTGAAGCAAAAGAAGTCTTTAAGCAAGAGTGGTTCAATGCCATTTGGGATCATTTGGAGAAGTCTTATAAGCTTCCTGGTAACAGAAGAGAGTTATTGGCTTACATAAGTAAGTGGCCAGAACTTTCGTTTGTGACTAAGTGCAGGGAAGATCAGTGGGATAAATATCATTCTACTAAATAGACACTTCTCGTCTTAATTGATAAATATATAGCTCAATAAATGCGGAGAATTGGCCGTGCGATGAGAGAAAATACAAAGTATTTTAATTATCGCTTTACCGTAATGAGTTGCAGTAGCGTTAGCGCCTGCAACGCATGGGCGGAGACGAGGCTCTCAAGTTTATCATTTAAATGCGGAGAATTGGCCGAGTGGTCGAAGGCGCACGCTTGGAAAGCGTGTAAGGGGGCAACTCCTTCGAGGGTTCGAATCCCTTGTTCTCCGCCATTTCAAGTACTAAAAAGCCTCTTTTCGAAGAGGCTTTTTAATGCACGCAAATTGCACGCAAACTTTTATTTTTAAAAATTTTCGAATAGCTCATTTTGGCGTGTAAGCGGAAGCTAATTCATGACGATCTGAGGTTTGTCTTTAGAAGTGATTTCAGGATTTGTTTTAATCATCTCATCAACAAGATTAAAGTCATCTATTTCACAGTAGACTTGTCTTTGGGCTTGATAAACCTGCATGCTGTTAATGTATCTAATGTACTCATCAGGAAGCTCATAAATACAATCTTCCTTGATCTCTGAACGTACTTGAGTCCTATATAGTCCCTCTTCAAATAACATCAAGACAATCCTAGATGAGATAGGAAAATATATTTCAATATTGGGTGATCCAAGACCATATCCTCTTACAGGTGATTTAAACTGGGAGTGTTTAACAACAGGATTGTCAGAAGTATAAAGAAGTGATTCTGAAGTGCAATAACCAATGACCCACACCTTGTTGTAAAATAGGTCAGAAAACCGTTCTATGGTTTCATCCTTAAACATAAACTCAGCATGATGAATGGGAGCATATTCTTCATTATATTCTGCATATATATCATCAACATTTAGACCTTCTGGTGGTGGCGGTGCATGGTGCTCTAGAAAGTGAGGCAGCATCCAGTTTACTGTCCCTATCATCATGTCTTGAATAGCACGTCTATGCGTTGGAGTTCTAAAATATTGCACAGACAGATAGAGAGAGAATGCATCTTTTAAATCCTTAGTTATAATCCTTGCATCCTTATTTGGTGATAATAAATAACCACTCTGAACGTTATTTATAAGCCTTTTGAGATAAGTGGCATAATTACCTTCAATCTTTGAAAATGTTTTTTCTATGACTTGAAAATTAGAATCATCTTGATCTGGGAAATCATAAAAATATTTTTGTTGAGCAATGTTTTCGATATTAGGCTTAAATACACTTCCAGAAACTAAATCCTTGCAACAGAGATAGGTCTGATCCTTATCAAAAGTAAAGTTTCTCAAATAGCACTGTGGTACATAATGCTGCTTTTTAACTTCACTCATCAAAAAAGCCCTATCGGTTGAATAGGTTTAATATCGATATTTATTTGGAAAAGCCTCAGGCTTTTCTCATTTGCCGAAACTTCAACAAAAGAATTTATAAAACGTGGTGCAACCAGAATCAGTTTGTTCTTTTTGCCAAGCTTGTCAGAGAGAGTTGATAGGAGAATTTTAACTTTCCCGTATTCATCTGTGGCAACAGTCTTTTTATAATATTTAACAGCTATATGATTACCACTTTTATCTTTAAATAAGGCATCGATATCTAAGGCTGAAGGAATTCTTTTAAGTGGCCTTAATCCATCTTCAATCAGATGAGGATTTTGGAGAAGATGCTTTTTTAGATAATCTTCATTTTGAAGGGAGATCTCTGCTCCACTAAGCATTTGAATAGTGTGATCCCATCCTTTCCAGAGAGGAGACTTTTTAAGAGTAACTAGTGTTTTAATGATTTCACTAGTATGGCAGTGGGCACTAGCTGAAATTTTTTTGATGATAGAGGAAATCTCATTGATCCTGTCAATATTGTCTTGTGAGATCTCCATTTCATCATTGATCCAACGATGAATAGTTGCTGGATTTACCTCTATTAAGGTTGCGAGCCCACTAATACTGGCATCAAAGTCTTTAAGAATATCATTTATAAATTTAGAACTTTTCATATTAATAATATATTTACCTAATTTTAAACGCTTAGCAATAAAAAAGTCTTAATAATTAAACGCAATGAAAAAGTGTTGCGTACAGTGGAGTGTTGTGTTAACATTGCGTCATGAAAAAGAATAAAGGGATATTCGAAAAGGCGAACAAGAATTCTCCAGTAGTTGTATATGACTACTCTCAGTTTAAGCTTATGTATCAATTAGCTGAGTCGTTGAAAGTCCCCAAATCGATATTTACAGAAGAAGAAGCTGCAGATTATTTGAGGGTTGAACTTCAAACACTAAAGAATTATGCCAAGAAAAAGAAAATAACATGGAAGCTTATCGGTAAAGATAAAATCTATACTCAAAAGGATCTTGATGAATTTCTAGAGAGAAAATCTCGATTTCATCAAGATTTTTAGACGGAGGCCAAATGTTAAATTGTTTATATCTAAATGGGAGTGATTTTAAGAAAACCAACTTTAAGTACAGTGGAATTGTTTCTCCTAACCCTAAGATTGAGAAATATCGTAATGGATACAGAATCACTTTTTATTTAACCACTGGCAAAAGAGAGCATTATTATGGGCTTATGACTGATAGCTGCAAGACAGAAGCTACTAGAAACAAGACGGTACGGGAGTTTGAATCACTTGTTAGAAATGGATGTTTTCCTCTTAAATCAATACCAAAGCTTGAAAAGTTCGAAGTAAAGTCCAAAAAAGGCCAAACTCTATTTTTAGATGGAATGATTTTGTATTACACAGATTTTAATAAGGGAAGGCACCGTAAAAGAGATAGCAATATCGCAAGGCAAGAGCCAACTTTAAAATATCTTTTGAAAACTGTTAGTAAACGTACAGGTAAGCGATACTTAGAAGAGGTCGATACAAATGACCTACAACAAATAGAAGATAATCTTCAAAAGTGGTGTGCTGAAAATGGGAAGCCTATTAATATTGTAACGGCAGCATCTTACAAAAGATTATTAAAAGCCTATTTTAATTGTCTGGCAAAAAAACTTGGCCTTAATATGAATCCAGCAGTTATTAGCTCTACTCCAGAAACTAATGGTCATGAAAATGAGACAGTTGGAACAAGAACTGTAACCTATCCTGAAGAATTATTGTCAGCAGTTGATAAGTATCCTTTTGAAACCCCGTACAATTATCCAGATAGAAAAGAGATGATTTATCTTTATAGAACAACAGGTATTGCTAAGGGAGAGATGTCTACTCTTAGTGAAGAAAACCTCTACCCCGATAAGTACAATTTTGACAGCATCATTTTAATGGATAAGCCTGATTGCCCGACTAATATTGAAATGGGGTTTCAGGTTAAAACTCATAATAGGCATAAAAGAATTATTCCTTTGGATGAAAGATGTATTGCCTATATAAAATCTCAGCAAATAAAACATAGAAATCATGAAATATATGGAAGAATAACCCCAAAGGGTGGAACGACCTCTTACAAAAAGTATCGTTTCCTATTCCCAATTTATAGACATGGTAAATGGCAACGCTGTGATGATTTCTTAAAAGGTATTCAAGAGCTAGTTGATGAAGCTAGCAAACACTTTGGTCTTCCCTATAGAGGAAAAGATTATCAGGTTCATGATTTTAGAAATACGTTGAATGAAGAAATGGGAGATAAGGGCATATCAGCAGAGGATAGAGCTTATATCTTGGGTCACAGCAAGGAAGTTAATGAGAAAAACTATATGAACGCTGATAAGAGAAAAGAGCTGCGTGCTAGAACAGCTCACGCAGCCTTTAGAGAAAAAATGATTAACAATGATGAATCCACTGGGCCATCGGGAAAATCATCAATCGCCCAAGCACCTAATTTACGCTTGATTGTCGATCAGTGATGAGATGAGATCAAGGCTTTCATCAAAGGTGATATCTTTAAAGTTCATAACAAAGCTAATGGCATCACCACCACCACCATCTTCACTACAGTAGTAGATGGATTTATGATCATCTACAAAGAGTGTCTCTTTTCGATTGTGACAAAAAGGGCATAGTCCCCTATATTTATTTTGATGTACTTTTAGGTGTATAAAGTGCCCAAGTATTGATGATATATCTACATTTTTAATTTTATCAATCTTATCTCGCATCATAACTTTACTCCTTCAAAATTTTATCAATACTGCCTTGGGGAACGTTACGATAACCAGTAAGAATTCCTGTTTCAATCACGGCAAACTCACTTCCTAAATTGATAATGGTAAGACCAGAGTTAAAAGCACACTCTTGTAGTTGAAATAAGAATGTGGGGTTGATTATTGTTTTTCCAGTTACCTGCTGCATTCTTTGGTAGCAGATTTTAAATCTGCCGTTAGGTTTTCCACCAAACTCCATCTCGTAAATTTTCATTAATCTTGAAACGATAGTGTCTACATAAATAGAACTCATTAATAATCTCCTTATATAAATTGTTTAAGCTCACATAAGGATCTACAAATTAATGAATTATCATGGTAATTTGGAATTGCTCTAGAAATGACCTAAGTGATTGATATTATTAAAGAATGATCACATGGTAATAAAAGAGCAAAAATTCATTACCATAATTATTCGAATTACAATCTAAGCTATTGAAAACAAAAGGTTTTTTCCACAATACTAGTATCTGAGTTACATGAACTACCTGATAAAAGAGTTGGTAATTTGGGGAGCTTTTCTAGCTCTGGCCATGTATCTTTACCCTATAGCTGGATCTAAGTTTCTGATATCACTGAGAAATTACCATGCTCGATTTAAAACTTAATATATGCACCCACTTGTTTAAACTGGGTACATATGTTAAAATAAATTATGAACAATAATACGCAATTTCAGAAACTTAAACCACTACTAAAGAAAACAGTCTTTAGAGCAAGTGAGGCCAGAGAGCTAGGTATAAGCCCGAGCCTGATAAATTATTATATCAAAAAAGGAATGATTGAGCGTGTTGATAGAGGTGTATACAGAAGTTCTAATCAAGACCTTGATGTTGATTTTCGTTATGAAGATCTTGTTCTTGTATCAAAAAGTATACCTGATGGTGTGATCTGTCTTATTTCTGCTCTCACCCTTTATGAGCTAACAGATGAAATTCCACGTGCTCACTGGATTGCTGTTTCACATAGCTCAAGAGCACCAAGAAGAAGTGGGGCCAGAATAGTTAGAATGAGAAATATCGATCTAGGTAAAACGGAACTTACTCTTGGAAGTGAAAAGGTTCAAATTTTTGACGTAGAACGTACAATTCTCGATTCTTTTAGATATCTTGGAGTTGAGATAGGAGTTAAGGCCCTTAAGGCTGCACTGGCCAGAAGTGGAAAAGATAAGCTTGATCTTAAAAAGCTTCAAAAATATGCAAAAGAGCTAAGAGTTAAAATAGCTCCTTATATTATGGCGGTCACAACATGAATGAGCAGGCACTTAAAGAGAGAATTAAAAGCATTGCTAAGGATGAAGGTAAAGACTTTGGTGAAGTGTGGCGTTCTTTAGTGCTAGAAAGGTTTCTTGCAAGAATTTCAGGCTCTGAATATAGGGATCAATTTATATTTAAAGGTGGTCTACTTCTTTCCCATTATATTGATATTGGTAGAGAAACAAAGGATGTAGATTTTCTTGCAAATAAAATTAATGCTGATGTCCCAAATATAGAAAAATCATTTATTGAAATTTGTAGTGTACAAATTGAAGATGGATTTAGTTTTAAGTTTGCTGAAGTTGTCCCTCTTGAACAACCTCATATGAATTATCCTGGATATAGATTAAATATTGATCTGACATTCGGTCAAAAGATGAAGGATAAGATCCAAGTAGATATTGGAGTTGGAGATCTTGTTGATCCAAAGCTTGAGTCATTAGAATTGTATGAATACAAAGGAAAGCCAATCTTTGAGGGAGCAATAACACTTCAAATATATCCAGTTGAGACAATTTTTGCAGAGAAGCTTGAAACTGTAGTATCAAAAGGAGCTGCTAACAGCAGAATGAAGGATTTTCATGATCTTCTTTTGCTCAGCAGAGAGAATAGTCTTCTAGATATAGCCAAACTACAAAACAGTATTGATACTACTTTTACAACACGTAATACGAATAAAGAGCTTCCTGTGTCCTTTGAGGAAGATGAATTTGCAGCAATGCAGACGCTTTGGGCAGCTCACTTAAGAAAGCTTGGAAAGGTAGCAAGCCAATTATCAATACCTGCTACCTTAGAGTCAGTCGTAACAGAAATTAATGACTGGCTTGCAGATAAGAAAATTTCTTAACTTACAAGAGATAAACTTTTATCTCCTACTTTAACAAGTTTCTCTTGAGCTTCAATAAGCATTTTTTCAAGCTCTTTATTTTTAATAAGAAGATCGTGATAATCAATTTCATCAACCTGTATCTTCCTTCTTTCCCCTTCTGGCATAGATAAAATTCCTGCATGTTGAAGACGAGCAACATAATGCTCAAATGCAGCTTCAATTTCATTGGCAGCATAAGAGGTTCTACTAACTTCTGGTGTATGCATGGCCAGGGTTGCAGCATTATCAAAGTCTGCGATGTCACGCTTTCTATCGAGAACTGATGTAATAATTTTTCTTACAGCATGTGGGCCAAACCCTGTAGAGCTATTTGAATAGAGAGTCATTAAACCTTTAAAGGCGTAGGATAAGGACCTTGACTGTACACCATTAACTGATTCAGGAGTTTTTCTTCCAGAAGGATTTGAAAGGAAAACCTTATTACTTTCTTTGGCACCATAAAGATGTGGTCGATGGATGTTTTTGTACTCTGTTATTTGTGCAGCAACATCCTTTGGTATCGTTAATGTAACATAAGGAGACTTCAGAACTTCAGGACGCTTAAGTTCATCTCTAAATATTCTAAACTTTAACTCACCATCTTTTTCAAATATATGCTTACCAAATTCCATAGTGGCATAATGATCGATTCTTAATTCAAATAAAAAGATTAACATAGAAAGTAGAGAGTCTCTTTTCTTATTGGCAGTGGTTACAGGTCCTAGTCCTTTTAAAGATGCATCTAACTTGACCCAGTCTAAGATATCTTTTATTTGAGGCATAATATTGGTTTCAACAATATTTTCAATGGATTTAAATGTATCAACATCAGATCTAAAGTTAGAAGACTCAACTGTTTCATCAAGATATTCATGAGTGTTTTCACATATTTGATCCCACAGGTCATTCCAATCTGATGGTTCACAAGATCTGTATGGATAAATATATTGTCCATTTTGAATGAAGAAATATTCTTGTCCTAGCTTAGTATGTTGCCTTATATAACCATACTTTTTACGACAAAATACTTTAAACTGATCTAAGATTCTTTTAACTCCTGTCGTAAGACATTCTTTTCGATCCATTCTGAACTTCACATATTTTCCAATAAACTGAGGATTCATTAGTAACGATAAAGATAGTTTTTCAACTGGGATTCCTAGTCCTCGTTGAAGGGGATTTTTATTATTTGGTGACAAAGAAAGAAAACCAAGAAATTGCTCAAGATCCTTAATAACCATCTTTGCTTTCCCGCTTTCATTTTTATGTGCTTTGGTTTTCCAAAATTGTTTCTTTGCTCTTTTGAATTTAGGGTGTACCAGTTGTGGAAAATCAGATGTAAAAAAAGCAATCATGGTTGCGATATCATCTTGTAACTTTTGTGGCATTTCATTTAATGAAATTTTGTATGGAATGGTACTTAATTCTTGGTTTTTAACACCATGAGGAGTTCTCTCCCTTTCAGCAATTAGCTTTCCTTTTTGCCCATGTACGACTCGACCAAGTTTACTTTTGAGAATGCCTCTAGGAACTTCAAGAATATCTTCAATTTTGCCAATAACCCGAAGATGTTTATAAGAAGGTAGGTTTTTACCAGACATCCACTCTGTAACAGTTTGTGGCCTTAGGTTTAGTTGTTGAGCTAGTTTTCTTCCACTAATTTTTTTGATCTTCATGATATGTGAAAGAGAATCTCCAAATTGCAGTTTTACAATATCATGATTACAACTGAGCTTAATGCCAAAATCTCTAATCTTTCTTAGTTTGGACTTTATTCCTGGAGTTGTAGAACCACTGTACTTTCCTTCTAGAGATTCAAAGTACATACCAAGTTTTTCAATGTCATAGAGTTCTTCACCCACTGGTGATGCTTGAGATAGCCCATAATAATCCAGATACTGATTAAGAATCGAAGAGTATACAGGGCCCAAAGCATCTCTTTTGTCTTCTGTGATCTCTTTTGAAACAAACTCGTTTAAAAGTGTTGAGTAATAAATTCTAAGCATAATAATCTCCTTTGATACTAATTCCCTCGTATTAGTAGATTATCAATCCATGATGAACTTCAGTGATTGCTTCCTAAAGTCATAAATGCTTAAAACATTGTCGTAGACGCAGATTACGTGGTATTTGAGCACTTTTACGATGTTTGGATTATCTAGCTTAGTTTGAAACTTATAGCTCTCCTTTGTATCATAATTAACCATTTTAAGTTGAGTTGGGTTAAGAAAAGCAATCCAGCTACCTCTTTTAGCAATCGCCCCATGAGTTGCTTCTTCATTTCTAAAAAAGCAAAGTTTCTCCATGTACCTAGAAGGTTCAAGATCAGCTTTTACTCTTCCTGTCATGTTATCGATTAAAAACCTCTTTGACTCAGCCAGTAATTGAGAATAGTTTAACTCCCTACCTTCACTTTCTTCAGAATAGTTCTGAATATTAATTAATTCCTGCCCCTCAACTTTTAAAAGAGAAAGTCCTGATTTTGAGCAACAGGCTAGAAATACATGGCCATCATGTTTAAATGCAACTGAGCTAATAATTGGGGTCTTTGGCCCATAGAAACCAGTTGCTAGAATATTTAACTCTGGCAGTGAACGATACTCAAAGAAAGATTGATTCGTTTGCTGATCAAAGTAAGAAATAACCAAAGCAGACCTATCCTCTAGTGGGGCAACGGAGGTGGCCACATGATCTAGTGAGAATGATTGTGCAATTTGAAGCTGTGGATTGATAACATAGATATGCTTATCAGTTGTTGTAAACCAGAACTCTTCTTCATACTCTACAAAGCTTAAGATTTCAGTGCTTGGGAGAAGCAAGACAGAATTAAGAATATTTCCATCAAGGTCTATAGTAATGGCCATAGCATTATTTGATATTAATATAGTATTACCATTAGGGCTTTCTATAATTCCCTTGATTTGCTTAACAGGTACATCGATATTTTTAATAGTTGGGTCTTGGCATTGATCAAACATAATATTCTCCTATTTATTAATAAATTATTTTAGATTTTCACAAAACTCTTGGATTTTATTTAAAAACTCATTAACGTTCTCAACATTAAAGAGTTCGGTGTTACCGATTCTTTTGCAGAACTTTCCATTGATGTATTTTAAAAGGACTTGTTCTTCAGAAATACCAAGCTCCATTGTCATGACGATGGCAGCCTCAGGGTTACTCACTCTATAATCTTTTTCTCTTTTTTTTGGAGACCTTGAAGTGTAACCAATCTTGAAGCGTTTCTGTTTTTGACCATTGATTACAGTAAAGCCATTTGGACAAAGGTCGACGACATAGACACAATCTTTGCCATCCATTGGATCATCATTATTTTCAAAATTAGGGTCACTTTCAATTTTCTCCTTCAAGTAATCATACTGTTCTTGGCTTAAAACCTTGGCTGGGGAGCCTTTTGAAACGCCGTTTGGAAGCTCAGACATCGTTTTGATTCTAAACTTTTTATAGAAAGCATTATTCCTAATGTATTTATAAATATTTCTTCTCGAAACTCCTGTTTCTCGTTCGAGATCAGAAATAAATAGTTTTTTCATTTTTACCTCGTATGAAAAAAGTTAAAGTTGTCCACTTACTCATAAACAGAGCATTGTGTCGGTCATAAATTGTTAATAAGTGAGAAATTTATCTAGATCTATTCATGGCAAACCTCCCGCAGAGCTTCCACGATTGCATACATCGCATACGTGTCCATTTTGCAGTATTGCAGAAGCGAGTTATAGATTTCTCGTTTCTTCCTTGAGGTTGTTTTATCATCAATCATTTGAAGATAACTTATAAAAGCATCAGCCCCATTTGATATATTAAGATCTTGATAGCTTAATGCTGGAACAAGAACAGGAAGTACTTTTTTAATACTTGTACTGCCATTAAATTTAGATGAAAGGTAGTGGCCCTTTGTAAAAATAGTTTCAAGATCCCATAAGCGACTTATAAGACCATTCATCTTGATTGAATATTCAGGATATCTATCAGAGATTTCTTTTAGTCGCCCTTTTTCATAACTGGCATGATAAACAACAATAGATCCCTGTTCGTTTATCTTTTGATCTAGAAACTGAGCAAGGCCACGGCGAGGATCTGTATCTTGATCGTGCAAAAACTCAATATGCTTAAGTTTAGCTCCTGCTGATTCCTCAATATGAATTGATACTTGAAAAGTTATCTGTTCATAAGGAGAAGAACCCTTATATCTAGGAATTAAGATTGGAGCTGCTTCAAAATCCAAATAATATATGGGATATCTCAAAGTATTCAAAGTAGCATTAATGCTATCCCTGTTAATAATATCACCACTACCAGATGCCTTTACTTGAAGCTCTTGATAGCCTGAAAGCTTAGTAGAAGACGGAATATCTTTTAGATGATTAACACCATCGTTTAAGAGTTCATCAATCTTCTTCCCACCCCTTCTAAGATGGAATATTGAATAATCCAATAGTTCTGGAGAACAGCTTTCAATAAATTGGCATGATAAACAGTGACGGCCAACTTCCCTTTCAGGAGACCTCTTCGCATTAGCTGTCTTTCTAGCAATTTTTATAAGATCTTCAACTTCTGGATGGATTTCATCTACCAAAGCAGTCACGTCCTCAAATCGAACTAAGCGATTAATATCAAGGCTAGAAGCTAATGAATAAGTGTTATCAACAAAGGCCAACTTGTATACACCAGGATCATTGCCCGTCTCTTTTAGAATACATGCTTGTATTGCAATATCTAAAATGTCTTCGTTTCTAACGCTTGTGGATGACTTTACTTCAATTAGTGAATCATCAGTTAATATATCTGTACGAACAAGTACGCCATTACTAGTAAATGTCGCTTGGAGATTCGCATTAGGAAAAAGCGAAATAACAATATCCTCAAATTTATAACCCTCACTAGCTAAATATGACAGAAATGGATCATCCTTAAGATTTTTTAACTCTGGATTATTAAGCTCTAGATATAAACCCTTTTGGCAGTCTATATAAGATTTAATCAATGTTTTGGTTATAAGTTTCTTTGTCATAGAGAGATTATATCACGTAGCGTTATTTTGTGCAATGATTTATTGTTTAACAATAAAAAATTAACAATATTAAATTAGACAATATTTGATATAATAATATATCATTAAATAAGTTATTGAAAACACAAGCTGAGTTTTATGACAATCGAATTAGAAAAAAAGAAAGATTCCAATGATTATCCTCTCGTAGCCTTTAGGGTTAGCCAAGAGGAAAAAGATGAAATCATGCAACAACTAGAGGAACTAGTTGAAATCATTAATATGAATAAAAGTGAAGATGAGAAAGCAATAAGGAAGAACAAGATATTTGTAGAGGCCATGAGGCGTGGAATCGCAGATATCAAAAAAGGTTATTCAAAATTAAAACAAAAGAAAAATAAATAGGAAAAAGAATGACTTTAAATGAAGCTAAAATTGAAGAAGCATTTATTGAGAAGCTTAAAGATCTTAAATATACCTATCGACCTGATATTAGAGATCGTGATGCTCTTGAAAGTAACTTTCGTAAAAAGTTCGAAGCATTAAATCAGGTTAATCTTACAAATTCGGAATTTGAAAGGCTTAAAGATGAAATTGTAAGCAATGATGTCTTTAAAGCAGCCAAAACATTAAGAGAGAGAAATACCTTCATTCGTGAAGATGGAACACCTCTACAATATACTCTTGTAAACATTAAAGACTGGTGTAAAAACGAGTTTGAAGTAATTAACCAGCTAAGAATGAACACAGCTAACAGCCATCATCGATATGATGTTCTTTTGCTCATAAATGGTGTTCCTGTTACCCAGATAGAGTTAAAGACTCTTGAAATTAATCCACGACGAGCTATGGAGCAAATTGTTGATTACAAAAATGATGCTGGGAACGGTTATACGAATACACTTCTTTGCTTTATCCAACTTTTTATTGTTAGTAATAAAAACAATACATATTATTTTGCAAACAATCATAAGCAACACTTCTCTTTTAATGCCGATGAAAGGTTTCTTCCGATTTATCAAATGGCAGATGAAAAAAATAATAAAATTACTCACCTTCATGACTTCTCGGAAAAGTTTTTATCAAAATGTAAGCTTGGAGAACTAATCAGCCGTTATATGGTTCTCGTGGTAAGTGAACAAAAGCTGATGATCATGAGGCCATATCAAATATATGCAGTAAAAGCTATTGTAGAGTGTATTAAAGATAATCGTGGAAATGGATATATCTGGCATACAACGGGGTCAGGAAAGACGTTAACCTCTTTTAAAGCTTCAACGCTTCTAAAAGAAAACAACGATATTCATAAATGTTTATTTGTTGTTGATAGAAAAGATCTAGATCGCCAAACACGTGAAGAGTTTAATAAGTTTCAGGAAGGCTGTGTTGAGCAGAATACAAATACTGGAGCATTAGTTAAAAGACTTTTATCTGATGATCATGCAGATAAAGTTATTGTAACCACTATTCAAAAGCTAGGAATTGCTCTGGGTGAAGGTAAATGGAAAGATAAGCTTGAATCACTTAGCTCAAAGCGTGTTGCGATTATTTTTGATGAGTGTCACAGATCTCAGTTTGGAGATAACCATAAAGCTATAAAAGAGTTTTTTCCTAAGGCCCAGCTATTTGGTTTTACAGGGACTCCAATCTTTGATGACAATGCTACTTATAAGCAAGTTGATGGTAATGAAGCTACATATAAAACAACTACTGATGTTTTTGAGAAAGAGCTTCATTCTTATACGATAACAAATGCGATTGATGATCGAAACGTCCTACGCTTTCATATTGATTATTTTAAATCAGAATTAGATAGCGAGAAGAAGCAAAAAATTAAGCCTGGGGAAGCAGTATCTAAAGAAGCAGTAATTCGTACAATCCTAGATAAGCATGATAAAGCTACAAACGATCGCAGGTTTAATGCAGTCTTGGCTACTTCGTCAATTAGTGATGCTATTGACTATTATTATTTGTTTACTGATTATCAAAATGAAAGATACAAAAGCGATGATTCATTTATTCCCCTAAATATTGCTTGCGTTTTTTCTCCTCCAGCGGAAGGAAACCAAGATGTAAAACAACTTCAAGAAGATCTACATCAAGAAAGATTTGATAATCAATTTGATCCTGATAAGAAAAAAGAAGCTCTGGCCATCATTATGGATGATTACAACGCCTTATATGGAACAAATCATACTGTTAATGAGTTTGATCTTTACTATCAAGATGTACAGAAAAGAATCAAAGATCAGAAATTTTCAAATGCTGATTATGCACATAAAAATAAGATAGATATTGTAATTGTCGTAGATATGCTTCTTACTGGTTTCGATTCAAAATATCTAAACACACTCTATGTTGATAAAAACCTAAAATATCACGGTTTGATTCAGGCCTTCTCAAGAACTAATCGTGTGTTAAATGACACAAAGCCATACGGAAATATTTTAGATTTTAGAAGTCAGCAAGATGCAGTTGATGATGCAATTAAATTGTTTTCTGGAGAGAAAGTAGATCAACCAAAAGAGATATGGCTTGTTGAACCTGCTCCAGTAGTCATTGATAAGTTAGAGGAAGCAGTAAAAGACTTAGAAGGCTTTTTGAAAGAACATGATCTTCCTTGTTCCCCAGATTCTGCCCATAAGCTTAAAGGCGACGAGGCTAGAGCTGGATTCTTAAATAAGTTTAAAGAAGTTCAACGTCTTAAAACTCAGCTTGATCAATATACTGATCTAACAACTGAGCAAAAAGAGCAAATTGATGAAAGTATTCCTGAAGAAGATTTACGAGGCTTCAGGGGAGCCTACTTAGAAATTGCAAAGGTGTTTAAAGAGCAGCAAGTAAAAGCTGATCCAGATAGCGATATTGCTCAACTAGACTTTGAATTTGTTTTATTCTCATCTGCCATAATTGACTATGACTATATCATGAAGCTTATTGCTCAATATACTCAGGGCACATCAAAACGAAAAATGTCTAGAGATCAGCTAATTGGATTACTCGCTGCAAATTCAAACTTTTTGGATGATCGAGATGATATAGTTGCTTATATCAATACTCTCAAGATTGGTGAAGGCTTAACAGAAGATCAAATCAGAGATGGTTATAAAAATTTTAAAGATCAAAAAGTGCAAAAAGATATTTCAAATATTGCTACTAAACATGGTCTTGATTCATCTGTTTTATTTAAATTTGTTGAAAATATAATGGATCGCATGATTTTTGATGGAGAAAAGTTAAGTGATTTAATGGAGCCATTTGATCTTGGATGGAAAGAGCGAACTTCTAAAGAAGAAGAATTAATGGCAGATCTATTGCCTTTATTTAAAAAGTTAGCGAATGGAAGAGAGATATCGGGGTTAGCTGCATATGAATAATAGAAGAAAAAAGATGATTCCAGCTTTACGTTTTTCTGAGTTTGAAAGCAATGGGGAATGGGGAAATACGATAATAGGGAGTTTGGGAAGTTTTTATTATGGAAAAAGTGCCCCAAAGTGGTCTTTGTCAGAAGATGCTAAAACTCCATGTGTTAGATATGGGGAGTTGTATACAAAATTTGGTCCCGTTATAAGGGAGGTATACTCAAGGACTAATATCGAGCCTGAAAAGTTACGCTTTAGTAAAGGTGGAGAAATATTGGTACCAAGGGTTGGAGAAAAACCAGAGGATTTTGGGAAGTGTTGTTGCTATCTTCCTCTGGAAGGTGTTGCAATTGGAGAAATGATTAGTGTATTTGAAACTAAAGAAAATCCACTATTTTATACATATTATTTTAAGAGTATGTATCGTCAGTTTGCAAAAGTCGTAGAGGGACAAAACGTTAAAAATTTATATTACAAAGAGCTTGAGCCTCTGCCTATTGGTATTACCTCACCCAAAGAGCAGAAGAAGATAGCGGACTGCCTCTTGTCTCTTGATGACTTAATTTTAACACAAAATGAAAAAATCAAAAGTTTAAAAAGATATAAAAATGCACTTTTACAACAACTATTTCCACATAATGGTAAGGCTGTACCTAGTATCAGATTTTCCGAATTTGCAAATCGGAAAAAGTGGGATGAGAAACCAATGAAGGACGTATTTTCTCTGGAACAAGGTTATGCATTCTCTAGTAAGGATAGTGTAAGTAATGGTGTAAGGTGGTTAAAAATTGCAGATGTAGGCTTGCAGAAAATGACACCCAAGTCACCTTCCTTTTTGCCTGAAGAACATAAAAATAAATTTGAAAAATCCATTGTAAATAAAGGTGACTATGTAATGGCATTAACTCGTCCAATTTTAAGTGGAGAATTGAAAATAGCTCAAGTAGATGATGAGTATGACGGTGCGTTGTTAAACCAGCGGGTTGCCAAAATAGTTACTTCAAATGACCAATCATTTATATATTTTTTATTACAAAAATCAAATATTGTAGAGAAAATAGAAAAAAACATCGCAGGAGCAGAGCCTCCTAATTTATCATCTAAACATATTGAAAAAATTAATATTTATATCCCAGAGCGAGATGAGCAAGAAAAAATAGCAAAAGTTTTATCATCTCTAGATTTGATCATTACTAATGCTTGTTCGTGGCTTGAAAATCTCACTCAGCATCAAACAGGACTTCTTCAACAATTGTTTCCTCAGCTAGAAGGAGATCATTAATGTCCATAGTAGAAATTGCAGATGAAATATATAAATTGAAAGAAAAAATTGTTTTAATTTATGCCTTTAACACAACTGGGAAAACAAGACTGTCGATAGCATATAAAAATGCAACCAAAAGCGAAAGTAGGCATACAGGTGTTTATTATAACGCCTTTAGTGAAGATTTATTCTCATGGGATAATGATATTGAGAATGATGAGAGCAACATACGATTAATGATTAAAAAAAGTAGTCTTAACAAATTCCATTCTCTTTTCACAGAAGAAGATGTTATGAAAAAATTGGAGTTATATAAACCGAAATATAATTTTTTCTTTGATTATATTGATGATGATATGGAAAAAGGTATAGAGGGAATTAGGTTCATTGTAGGTCAAAGCGAAGAAGATCAAGAGCAAATAAAAATTTCTAGAGGCGAAGAGCGAATCTTTGTCTGGTGTTTATTTCTTGCGATGTTTGAAGTTGAAGGATGGGCCGATGAACAAAATGCTCATTTTTTTATTGATGATCCCGTTTCAAGTCTTGATGATCATAATATATTCATAACTGCTACAACTTTGTATGCGTTAATTGAAAAACATTTTGAGCATAGAAAAATTATTATAACTACCCATCATATTGGAATTTATTCGATATTGTCTAATTGGTTAACAAAGGGTGAAAAAGCTGATAAATACAAAAAAAACACTAAACAATTAATTGTCAATCGAAAAGAAGAAGGCCTGCAACTTGAACCAATTCGGAAAAGTATTTTTCTATATCACCTTCACTTGCTGCAAACTTTAGACAAGGCAAATTCAGAAAATAGCTTGGTTACATTTCATTTTGCTTTGTTAAGACAAGTCTTGGAAAATATCGCTTCATTTTTGGGGGTTGGCCAATTTTCATATGTTTTGAACCAAATAGGCATTGAGAATGAAGACGAGGTGTCGAATATTCTTAACGTTCTTGCACATGAAAAAGTCTATAGATATCAAACAGAAAAGATGAATCCTGATAACGAATTACTATTTAATAATATTCTTGAGAAACTAAAAGATAAATATCAGTTTGTTTTGCGAACGGAGTAAAAATAAATGACAAAAGAACAATTAAATCAATTAGGTAAAACATTATGGGCAATCGCAAATGATCTACGTGGAGCAATGAATGCTGATGATTTTCGTGATTACATGCTTTCATTTTTGTTTCTCCGATATTTGTCTGATAATTATGAATTAGCAGCTAAAAAGGAGCTTGGTAAAGATTACCCTAAGTTAAGTAACGATAACAAAACTGCACCTATATCGATCTGGTACAAGCAGAATGGAAAAGATGTTAACGCATTTGAAAAACAGATGCGTAGGAAGGTTCATTATGTAATTAAGCCTGAATATTTATGGACTAATATCGCTGAATTGGCACGTACTCAAAACGAAGATCTACTTCATGTTTTACAAAAAGGATTTAAGTATATTGAGAACGAATCTTTTGAGAGTACATTTCAAGGTCTGTTTTCAGAAATTAATCTTGATTCTGAAAAGCTAGGAAAAAAGTATACTGATAGAAATAAAAAGCTGTGTAATATTGTTCAGAAAATTGCAGAAGGGATTGCACAGTTCTCTGCGGACAGTGACACACTTGGTGATGCTTACGAGTATTTGATAGGGCAATTTGCTGCGGGATCAGGGAAAAAGGCAGGCGAATTTTATACACCTCAAGCGATGTCTACAATCTTATCTGAAATTGTATCGCTTGACGCACAAGACCCGTCAAAAGGACCAAAGAAAAAACTGGATAAAGTTTTAGACTTTGCTTGTGGGTCAGGATCTCTACTTTTAAATGTACGTAGGCGTGTTGGTGATAATAAGGGAAGTATTGGGAAGATCTACGGTCAAGAAAAGAACATTACAACATATAACTTAGCACGTATGAATATGCTCCTTCATGGTCTTAAAGATACTGAGTTTGAAATTCATCACGGTGATTCTCTGTTTAACGATTGGGATTTATTAAATGAGATGAATCCATCAAAAAAATTGGAATGTGATGCTATTGTGGCCAATCCGCCATTTAGTTTAAGATGGGAGCCAACGGATACACTTGCGGATGATTTTAGGTTTAAAAACTATGGACTAGCCCCGAAGTCAGCAGCTGACTTTGCATTTCTTCTTCATGGATTTCACTTTTTATCTAATGAAGGAACAATGGCAATTATATTACCTCATGGAGTGTTGTTTCGAGGTGGAGCGGAGCAAGAAATTCGAGCAAAACTATTAAGAGATAACAATATCGATACAGTTATTGGACTACCTGCGAATTTGTTTTATTCAACAGGAATTCCTGTATGTATATTAGTTTTAAAAAAATGCAAGAAATTTGATGATGTATTATTTATAAATGCCAGTGAGCATTTCGAGAAAGGTAAAAGACAAAATCATTTATTACCTAAACATATTAAAAAAATTGTAGATACATATACGAATCGTCAGGAAGAGCCTCTATATTCAAAACGAGTAACTCTGGATGAAATAGAAAAAAAACATGATTTTAATTTAAACATTTCTAGATATATAACAACCCAAGAACCAGAAGAAGAAATTGATTTGGAATTAGTTCATAGCGAACTTGTCGAAATTAATAAGCGAAGTGAAGAAGCTAGAGAGAAACACAATACCTTTTTAAAAGAACTAGGCTTAAAGACAATATAGTAAAGCGTTTACAAGGTAATATAGAGGACAATATATGCTGTTTGGAGAAGATTTTTTATTAGATCATGCAAAGAATATGGTTACTAATCCAAAAGTTGCAATGATGGAATTGATTGCAAATTCTTCTGATGCTGGAGCTCTCGTTGTTAAAATTACTTGGCCAGAAAAAGAGAAAGAACTTTTAAAGATTGAGGACAATGGAATTGGATTAACCTTTGAAGAGTTTGAAGAGAGATGGGAAACATTATCTTATAAACGAAGAAAAAATTTGGGAAATGATGTGATCTTTCCAGAAGATATACCGTCTCCTCACCCAATAAGAAAATTATTTGGAAAGTCGGGGAAAGGGAGGCATTCATCATTTTGTTTTGCGGAGAGCTACAAGGTTATTACTAAGAAGAATGGACTTTTAAACGAATTTATAGTCAAGAAAAGTGGGACTTCTGAGAGGCCATTCGATATTCAAAATGTACAAAAGAACATCAAAACAGATGGACATGGTACGACAATAGAGCTTGTTGCTGAAAAGGGAATTATAAGCATAGAAGATCTAAAAGATATTATTGGCTCCAAATTTCTAATGGATCCAAGTTTTGATATTTTTATTAATAATGAAAAGATTATATTTGATGACCTGAGTACATTTCACTCTGATAAGATTGATATTCCTGATCTTGGTACATTGGAAGTCATATTCATTGATTCAACATTATCAGAAAGAAGTTCACGCTTAAGGGGTCTTGTATGGTGGGTACACAACAGAATGGTTTCGGATCCCTCTTGGACAAACCTAATAACTGGAAAAAACCACCTGGATGGACGTAGTAAGTCTGCAAAAAAATATGGATTTGTTATTAAGGCCAACTTTCTTGATGAGCAAGTTGAGTCAGATTGGCAAGGATTTCAGGATACTGAAGCTACACGTATAGTTGGAAAAGCAGTTGATGATTATATTACAAATAAAATCGATGAACTTCTTTTCACGACTAGAGAGGATGCAAGAAAAGAAATAATATCTTCAAATAAAAGTGTAATCACTGAGTTAGGATTAGTATCACAAGTAAGAGTTGTTGATTTTATTAAGCAACTCCAAGCAGATTGTCCTTCAATGAAACAGGATGATTTAATCAATGCCTCAAAGATTTTTGCAAATCTTGAAAAATCACGCCATGGTTACGACCTCTTAAGACAGTTGTCACAGTGTTCTGTTAATGAACTTGATCGATGGAATACAATTATTTCTAAATGGGATTCACGTTGGGCAGAGATTGTATTAGATGAATTAGACTCTAGAATTAAGCTAATTAACGAAATGGAAAAACTAGTACATGATAAAAAAACTGATGAATTGCATGAGCTACAGCCGTTATTTGAAAAAGGACTTTGGATATTTGGGCCTCAATATGAATCTATAGAGTATCAGTCAAATAGAACCTTAAAAAATATTGTTGATAATTTCTTAGCTGGAGACTCAACAAAGCTTCAGGCTGCTAAAAGACGCCCAGATCTTTTAACTAGCCCTGTTGGTGCTTGGGAATCAAGTAGATATGGTGAAGATGGTGAAATCATTGGTGCTGACAAAGTATTGATTGTTGAACTTAAAAAAGGTGGATTTGATATAAAGCAAAAGGAAATTGATCAAGCTAGAGATTATGCATTAGAGCTTAAACGTTCTAGTGCGATTGATGATAGTACATTTGTGGAATGTTTTGTTTTAGGATCAACAAAAGATCGATTTGCTGTTGAAGCTAAACTAGATGATTTAAAAATAAAAATTGTTCCCAAAACATACGAAAATGTTTTGCGTCAGGCAAATGCAAGATTGTTTAATTTAAGAAAGAAAATTGAAAGTATTGCTCAAATATCTATGCCTGATGAAATCAAAGAAGTTGTTTCTCAAGCAGAGTTACCTCTTGGAGTTTAGTTGGGTTTATAAATAGGAATTTTAAAAATGAAGAACAAAACAGAATCAATTAGGAAGATTGTAAATTATCTAAACAACCCAGAAAAAGAAGGTGGATTTTGGTTACCAAATATCCAGCGTCCTTTTGTGTGGAGTGAAGATCAAATTCAAAGATTATTTGATTCAGTTTTACGAGAATACCCTATTAGTACATTTCTGGTTTGGAAGACAAAATCTGAAATCAAGACTAGACGTTTTATTGAGAAGTATAGATCAAACACTAAGCTGTCAGACTATAATGAAATCCCAAATGAGGAACAAAAGCTTTTAGTCTTAGATGGGCAGCAAAGATTACAGAGTTTTTTTATAGGCTTACAGGGTTCATATGAAAAAAAAGAACTTTACTTCAATGTGCTCAGTGGAAAACAGGCTCCACCTGATGACATTCGATATGAATTTAAATTTATAGATAAGAAGAATGTTACATTGCCATGGGTAAGATTTAAAGATGTTGTGTTTTCAAATAAACCAAGACAAATGGCAAAAGATATCTTGTCGAAATTTGATGATATAACAGATGAGCAATCAGAGATAATCGAAGACAATCTAATGAATGCACATACAATTTTTGCGACATCTGAAGTTATTACCTATCAGGAAATTGATTCTGTGGATAACCCTGAGAATTATAATGACGATGATGTTGTAGAAATTTTTATTAGGGCCAACTCTGGTGGAACACGTCTTGGAAAATCAGACTTATTATTTTCATTGTTAACATCATCTTGGGATGACGCAGATGAAAACATGGAAGACCTGCTAGAGAATTTAAATGGATCTGAGTTTAATTTTTCAAGGGACTTTATTTTAAAAACCTGCTTGTCTCTTTTAAATAAAGGAGCAAGCTATAAGGTTGAAAAATTTAGAGATGGTAAAACTAAAGAGCAGATAATCAACGACTGGACGAATATATCCAATTCGATATTGGATGTTAGGGATTTTATTGCAACACAAACATATATAAGAACAGATAAGGCAATGCCATCGTATTTGGGTCTAATTCCTGTAATTTACTTCAGATATCACTATCCTGATAAATGGAAGAAGGCCAAAGGTCTTGATACATATTTCTTAAGAACTTTGATAGCAGGATCTTTTAGTGGAACACCAGATAACTTGATTGATAAATGTACCAAAAAAATAACTGAATTAAGTGACTTTGACACAGACATTATATTTGGCGTGATAAAAGCTGATGGTAGGAATCTAGATATAACCAAAAATACTATCCTAGGTGCAACTTATGGTTCCAAGCAAATCCATATGATTTTCAACTTACTTTATAAAGATTTTAACTATAGACCAGCCTATAAGAATAACTTGCCGCAAGTTGATCACATATTTCCACAAGCTCATCTTAAAAAGGTCAAGGAAGTTAATCCCACAACTGGTAAACGAAACATTAGAAAATATAAGGTTGAATTCAGAGATCAGATAGCAAATTGTATGCTTTTGAGTGCAGGAGAGAATGGTGCTGGTGGTAAATCAGACACGTTACCTGAAGTTTGGTTTGCTGATAAGGATGACAGTTATCTAGATATGCATCTTATCCCTAAAGATAAAGATTTATGGAAAATGGAAAGATTTGAAGACTTTATAGAAGCAAGAAAAGTTCTAATTGAAGAGAAGTTTGGTTACATGATTCAAGAAGAGGTCGGTAATGATTGATTTTGATAAGTTTTTAGGAAAATATGTAAAAGTTAAGGTTCGAAACTTGCATCAGGTAATGGATGACTATGGAGTTCTAACAAAAATAGATGCAGATACTATCGAGTTAGAAGAAGAGGGCCCAAGTGCTGTTAATGAATATGGCGATAACATGGGTGGAACTCATACAATTCAAAAAACTTTTGTGATTTCAATTGAAGAAGTTAATGATGATTTAGAAGTATAAAAAAATTTAAGCCTTAAAAAGATGGTTTAAACAACGTGACCAGAGTCTAGGAAGATGAATGAGAGAGGAAGTTTTCTATAAGTATAGAGGATTAGATAATTTTGAGTTTTTTGCAGACATTATACTTAATAAAAGATTGTATGCAGCTCAATTTCAAACTTTAAATGATCCAATGGAAGGACATTATTATTACTCTATGAATGAAGATAATGAGAAAAATATAGATAAGTGGGTTAAAGACTTTTTTAACCAAAAGCAAAAACATCGCATTTGTTCATTGTCTAAGGATGATAACAATATGCTTATGTGGTCTCACTATGCAAATAGTCACAGAGGTGTTTGTATTGGTGTGACGGTTGAAGATAGTCTCGACATTATTCATTCTGGCCCAGTTACATATTTAGATGACTTACCTACTTTGCAGTATCACTCTACACCTCAAGAAGTTTTGATGAAAAAATTAAAAGCTTGGAATTATGAAAGAGAGCATAGAGTTATTTCGACAGATCAATTTGTTAAGATAAGCGTTAAGGAAATTATATTTGGTTCAAGGTGTACTTCTGTTCATAAAAAAATTGTTAGGGCCATTGTAGAGAAGTATTCTCCAGAAATAATCTTAAAAAATTAATAAGAAAAATTAGGTTTTGAACGAAGCCCAAATAGGAGTTGGAATGACAATATTAAGTGAAATTTTAGATTGGGCTACAGCTCAGGAAGATTGGAAACAAGATATTGTCCGAAGGATACTTTCGTTTGGTGAATATACTAACAAAGATGTTAAAGAAGTCGCAGAGATTGTTCTTGCTCAGAATGGATATTGTAAGAGTTCATCTATAGAAGCCACTCCAATAAATAGATCAGATTTTACTAGTATAGAAAGAGCATCAAGTAGCAAAGTTGTCTTAAGGAAATTAGAAGCACCAACAAATGTAAATGCCCTTACCTCTGATTCAAAACTGCAGTTTGCATTAGACGGCTTAACTATTATTTATGGTGAAAACGGTGTCGGGAAATCAGGATATAGCAGACTGTTGAAGAGTTGTTGTAAAGCTCGAAGTGTGGATAGTGTACTTCCAAATGTATTTGATGAGCAGTCTACAACGCAAGCGTCTGTAAAATTAGAGTTCTCTGAGAATGAGAATGTCATTCAATATGAATGGTCAAACAATGCAGAAGGAAATGAATTTCTTCAACAAATTGTCGTTTATGATAATAAGTGTGGGAAAATTCAGGTTACCGATAAAAATGAATTAATATATTTACCGAGTGGTACTGATATCTTTAAGAAAATTATAGACTGTATTTCGGAAGTGAAAAATATACTATCTAATGAAAAACCTAAAGAAGTTAAAATTAACCTTGATAAAGTTGATCTTAGCTCGTCCATATATAAATATGTATCAAAAATAACAAAAGATACTGATAGTGAAGAATTATTAAAGAAGCTAGAATGGTCAGTGAAAAATGAAAGTGATTTAGTGTCATTGAGTAAAAAAATAGTTGATGCCAATGAGGCTGAAGTAAAGAAAAAGGTAACAGCGTTAGATAAGGAAATTACAAATCTTACTAGTCTGCAGTCTGACTTTGATCTATTGGAGAAGTCGTATTCTGAAGAAAAACTAAAAAACCTCTCAGTAATAATAAACAACAAACTCGATAGTAAAAAAGCTTTAGATGAATTATCACAAAGCATGAGTACTGATGGAATGATTTCTGGGACTGGCAATGAGTTGTGGCGAGTACTTTATGATGCCGCAAAAGAGTTTTCGGAAAAGACCGCATACCCAGATAGTGCATTTCCTGATGAAACAGCTAAATGTGTTTTTTGTCAGCAAGACCTTGAGCCTGATGCAAAAAAACGCTTGGAAACATTCAAGAGCTTTGCAGAGGGCAAGATAAAAAAGAACTTTGATGATATCGTTGTAAAAACAGATAAAGTAAAAGTCTTTTTAGAGGGACATGATTCAAAGATCATAGAAGCAAAGAAAATCTTAGATCAGAATTTTATATGTTTATCAGAAGACAATGTAAAAATATTGAAAGAGAAACTCGACTCACTAAACTCATATCGTCTAGCGTTTATAGATGCTATTAATAAAGAAGATGATAAGTTATTAATCAGTGACACATCAAATGACAGCAAAATATCCATTTTTGAACAAGTAATTGTAAAGACTAAGGCGACTAAAGAAGAAATTCAGAAGAGTATTAATCCAGAAGAACTGAAAAAAACTAAAAACGAAAAGAGTGAATTAGACTCTCTTAAAATAGCAAGTAGTAAGAAAAGTGACTTCGTTGACTACATCAATTATTTAAAAGCTCTGGACCAATATAACACAATGATAAAAGCTCTCGACCATACCAGTATATCAAGAAAGGGAAGCTCGATCATAACAAACTCTTTAAAAGATACATTTTTAAAAGCTTTAACCCTCGAATTATCAAAACTTGGTGGTGAGAAAATACCCCTATTTATTGATTCATCTACAAAGGATGGTAAGCCAACATTTCAATTGAGCCTAAAAGGAGCAAATATGCCTCCAAGGAGTAAAATTGATTTGATATTAAGTGAAGGTGAGCAAAAAATTGCATCTCTTGCTGGTCTACTTGCTGAACTGGATACGGCGAAGCACCAAAATGGACTTATATTAGATGACCCAGTTACTTCTTTAGACCATCAATACAGAAAGAATATCGCCAAGAGATTGGTACAAGAAGCTAAAGAAAGACAAGTCGTCATATTTACCCACGATATTGCTTTCTTGTTTGATCTCGAGTTTTTCGCAAAAGAATTGAATGTACCAACACATCTACAAAATATAAGAAAAGACGGGAAAAAATCAGGAATTATTTTTAATACAAATCCGTGGCACGCTCAGAATGTTAAAGCAAGAATCAAAACCTTAAGTGATGATGTTGATACACTAAAGAGTAAAAACCTTAACGGTGATGATTATAATCATGAAGCAGGCATTATTTATGGTCGAATCAGAGAAACTTGGGAAAGAGCAGTTGAGGAAGTTCTCTTTAATGAAGTTGTTACTCGATTCGGGCAAGGTATTCAAACCCAACGATTAAATGGTGTGACAGTTGATGATGCTGATTTTTCAAAAATTAGCTTTGAAATGTCAAAATGCTCAAAATATATGATTGGCCATGATAAGAGTCTTTCTCTTTCAGATGATCGACCCAAGGTAGATGAAATTAAAACAGACATAAGTACAATTAGTCAGTTTGTTAAAGATATAAATAAGAAAAAAGACGACCTTATTAAGAAGCGTAAAGAGATTGTAGATAAACCTCCTGTGGCAACTGTTGTAGATTAAATATGAAAAAAAATAAATGCATAATAATTGATGTAGATGGAACTTTAGCTAATATAGACCACAGAAGAGGCTATCTTGAGGAGGGTAACGACTGGAAAAGATTTAATTCCAGTATGGAGAACGACTCGCTGAACACTTGGTGTAAGGCGATAGTTGATAAGTTTAAAAATGAATATCAAATTATTCTTCTAACTGGAAGAGAGGAAATTCACAAAGATGTTACCTTAAAGTGGCTAAAGGGTCATGATGTTCACTTTGATTCAATATTTTTTAGAAGCGAAAAAGATTACCGTGATGATGCAATAGTTAAAAAAGAGCTATTTGAGAGGCATATACAGGGAAAGCATTCACCGCTATTTGTGGTAGATGACAGAAAGAAAGTTGTTTCAATGTGGCGAGATCTGGGATTGGTATGCCTACAGTGTGACTGGGGTGATTTTTAAAAAGATTATGAAAATGGAAGATGTTGATTCGAAAAATTTTGAAAATCAAGAATGGCTCACAACAGAAGAAGCAGCTGACTATCTTCGCATTTCTGTAGGTCGCCTTAGAAATATGACAAGCAATGGTTATGTCCCCTTCTATAAATTGGGTAGATCAAATAGATATTTAAAAGAAGAATTGAGAAAAATGTTGCTAGATAATAGACGTGGGCCTTGGTGGGATAATGATTGAAGAAGAATACACAGAAGAAGAAATTAAAAGAGCTGCTGATGTCTTTAAGTTACTTAGTAAGTGGCAACAAGAAGCTGAATTAGAGAAAGCTAATAAAACTTCTTCTCCGTCGTGCACGCAAACCTCTGAAGAAAGAAATTGCACGCAAACTGCACGCACTGAAGGGTGAAAGTTTTGGTAACTATTTGATTTCTTTGGTACCAAAATTCTGTGTGCAGAAAATTTTAAGTGCGTTAACTATTGAAAATATTGGGATTATTAGATTAAAATAACAGCTTGGAAAGCGTGTAAGCGGCAACGCTTCGTGAGTTCGAATCTCATGTTCTCCGCCATTTAGAAATTATACTACCATTAGATTTTATAGTAGCTTCTCGTGAAGTAGTAATTGAAAACGGTAATAATAAAGTATTTATTTGAAAAATAATTACAATATTAGGATCTACCCAGAAGCACCTAGGGTGATCTTGCAGTATTTAATTAGTCTGTCTGTCTTAAATGGTTTATCTAGGTAGAATAGATTCTCTAAAACTATAACTTCATTTTCTATTTCAGGGATGTATCCTGAAATAACAATAATTGGTGTACTTGAATTGAGATTATCTGTTGTTCTAATTTTCTTAATAAAGTCTAGGCCTGTGCAAAATGGCATCTTATGGTCTGTAATTATAAGGTCAAAATTAAAACGGGAAGTGTTTAGATATGCTTCGAGTCCATCGTTTGCAGTAGTTATGTTTACTTGCGTGAAAAACCTTTGAATTGAATCCTCAATTAAGTCTCTAATCAGCGGCTCATCATCTATTATTAGAATATTTTTTTTCATTACTCAATTATACGCAGCTTTAAAGCAAATACACTATAAAAAATCTGCTGATTGACATCATAGATTTAAGAAAATAAGATGACGTCGGTAGTCTGACTCACGGCAATTGTATTCATGGTGAACTCCGCCAGGTCGGGAACGAAGCAACGGTAACTTTTGGTATGATGTGTCGTTGAGTTAGGCTGCCACTTCGATTGTACAATCCCCCCTTTTTCATTGCCTAAATCTATTAATTTCATTACCTTTGAAGTACGAATTAATTAATCGAAGTGGATAGTTTTAATGTCTTATCAAGTTCTAGCAAGAAAATGGAGACCAAAGAGATTTCAAGACGTTATAGGCCAGGGGCATATAACAAAATCTCTTCAGAATGCTTTGTCGAGAGACAAGCTGGGGCACGCCTATATTCTCACCGGAACGCGAGGCATTGGAAAAACTTCTGTAGCAAGAATTTTTGCTAAGGCCATTAGATGCGAGAATAAATTAGAGGACTCAAATTCTTGTGGAGTTTGTGAGAGCTGTCAGGATTTTGATAGCACAAGCTCAATGAATGTCGTTGAAATTGATGGGGCTTCAAATAATAGTGTCGATGACATTAGAGACTTGATTGGAAATATTCAATACCTGCCGACAAGTGGAAAGTATAAAATCTATATAATCGATGAAGTTCATATGCTTTCAACGAGCGCTTTTAATGCGCTTTTGAAAACTCTCGAAGAGCCACCAGCTCACGCTATTTTTATTCTAGCAACAACAGAACCTGAAAAACTTTTGGGAACAGTTCTATCAAGATGCCAAAGATTCGATTTTAGAAATGCCGCTGTTGTTGATCTTGTGGCCCACTTAAAGAAAATATGTGAAGTTGAAAATATTCAATTTGAAGATGAATCAATCATTAAGCAAATCTCTATACAGGGGAAGGGTTCTGTTAGAGATACACTTTCTCTACTTGATCAGGTTTTAAGCTTCTCTGAAAATGGTGTGATTACTGAGCAAAGTGTGAGCTTTGCACTTGGGCTTGCTAAGACATCAGTCATTATTGAACTCGTTTCAAATATTATTAATGGCGATAGAGATGAAGTCGTAACTCTTTATAAGAGTTTATTAAATGAAAATGTATCAGTAAAAAATATCTGCCACTCACTTTTAGATGAGTTCTATCTCTTTATTTCTCAGATAGATAATAGTGAAAACTTAAAGAAGAGATGGCCAAGTGTTGATTCAGCACTGTTGCAGTCCGGAGAAGTTTTTTGGATATATGAAAGTATATCTAAGGACGTGAGTTGGACTTTGTCGTCACTGTCGCCTGAGAATTGTACAGAAATAGCTCTTCAGAAAGTTACACTTAGAAATACCTTCTTCGAAAAAGGTGAAGTGGTTAAAAAAAAAGTAAATAATTCTGAAACTTTAAAACTTAAAGAAGAAGTTAAAGAAGAAGCTCCAATTGTTGAGGAGGAGCAAGCCTCTACTCCTGTGGTGACCGAACCTGAACCAGTTCAGGAAGAAATTGATGCGAGCGAAGAGTTTTCTAAGATGAGTACGGCTCTAGAGGATTCTGAAAAAATTATTACTGAAGCACCTGTTGAAGAAGTTGCTGATAGCTCTAAAAAAGAAGAAATCCTTAAAGAGAAGTCAGTTGAAGAGCTGCCTAGAGATTGGGATGGTTTTCTCGCCTATCTTTTTAAGGTCTCTCCAGCATCAGCGGCAAACCTTGAACAGGGAAATATTCTCTCCCCATTATCCAAATCAGACACATCAGTTTCAATTGAAATAGGCTTTCCAGAATCAAGTCGTGTTTTTTTAGATTATTTAAAAGAGCAAGAATCTTTTGATAAGTTGAAAGAGCTTGTTGCGAACTTCTTTAGTGTTGAATTAAGTAAGGTTAATCTCCAGCTTGAAATGGTGAATCAGGAACAAGTCATTGACTCTGAGTTCAAATCAAAAGCACAGATAAAGCAAATAGAAGAAGAGGAAGTCGAAGAAGCTAAAAAAGAAAAGATTAGAAGTAATCCTTTCATTCGTCAGGCAGAAACAATTTTTAATTCAAAAATAGATAAAATAGTAATCTCAAAAGAGAAAAATAATTAGGAGCTTTTTATGGCAAAGAATTTAAATCATTTAATGAAGCAAGCACAAGTTATGCAACAGAAGATGTCTACTCTTCAAAAAGAGTTAGAGTCGAGAGAGTTGGAGATTTCTGCTGGCGGTGGAATGGTAAAGATTAAAATTAATGGAAAGCAAGAAATACTTGAAATGAAGATTAATCCAGAGTGTGTTGATCCTTCTGATGTAGAAACTCTTGAAGAGTTAGTTCAAACTGCAGTTAATCAAGCGGTTAAAGAATCGCAGGATATGGTTAGTAGTGCTATGAGTAAAGTGACTGGTGGATTAAATATTCCAGGACTTTTCTAGAAGATGGTTGAGCTTCCAGAAACCCTCTTAAATGTCATTGATCAGCTCAGTAAGATTCCTGGAGTTGGTGATAAGACTGCAACAAGGCAGACTCTTATTTTGGCGAAGTGGTCTTCACAGGATCTAAATGCTTTTGGAGATGCCATGAAAAATTTGGCGCATCTAAAGTCATGTGTGGACTGTGGAATGTATTCGGATAATGACCTTTGTGAGATTTGTGCGGACGCTGGAAGAAAAGAGGGGCGCTCTATTTGTGTCGTTGAAAATGTAACAGATTGCTTAGCTATTGAGCGAAGCGGAAACTATGATGGCCTCTATCATATCTTAGGAGGAGTATTGAATCCTCTTATGGGAATTGGCCCAGAAGAACTCAAGATTGATAACTTTGTAAAAAGAGCAAAGAGTTTAGAGGTTGAAAGTGTTATTCTAGCTGTTAATCCTTCTGTAGAGGGGGATGCAACATGCTCTTATATTAAGCAGGTCTTACCTGAGAATATAGAAGTTGATAGAATTGGATTTGGTATTCCAATGGGTGGAAGCTTAGAATACTTGGATACAATGACTATTGCTAAGGCACTTGAAAATAAAAAGAAAATGTAGACCAGGGAGTGGTTTTGTTTAACCTAGGAAATTTACCAAAGTTAGCAGATGAATTCTTTTCAGAAGTTGCTGATCTATCCCAGTTAACGAATAGTAGTTTATTCCTCTGTCGTTCGGATGGAGTTCCTCTCTATGTAAAGAATGAATTAAATTCAGAATTTGACGACGCCTCTGTAGGAGCGTTACTTGGTGGTGTTTGGCAGGCCGCGAGAGCGATGGCCTCCTTTATTCCAAACTCAAGTCTTGAAGAAGAATACAGACTAAGCTTTGATACATCAGATAAGGGAATTTATATTGTTCCAATAAACCTTGGTGGAGAAGAAGTTTACCTTGGTCTAATTTACTTTAAAGAAATTAACCCTGGAATGGTGAAGGCTAAACTTAGAGAAATTAGTTGGAGATTTTCTGAGTTCTGGAGTCTTGTAAACTTTAAAGAAGAAGTTCAGGATTCAACTCTATTTAATAATATTACTGATGAAGAGATGGATAATCTCTTTGCATCAACACTTCAATAGTTGAGGACTCAATATGTCTTTTGTGAATTATCATTCAAAAGAAATTAACTGTAAAATTGTTTACTATGGTCCAGGCCTTGGTGGAAAAACAACAAATATACAACACGTTTATCAAAAAACTTCTGGGGACTCGAAAGGAAAAATCATTTCATTAAATAATGAAAATGAAAGAACTCTCTTCTTCGATTTCCTTCCATTAGATCTTGGTGAAATTCGTGGGTTTAAAACGAGATTTCATCTTTACACTGTTCCGGGACAAGTTTTCTATGAAGCAAGTCGAAAGTTAATTCTTCGAGGTGTTGATGGGGTTGTCTTTGTTGCAGATTCTCAAGTTGAAAGATTAGACGCAAATATTGAAAGTTTAAAAAGTCTTGAAAGTAATCTATTAGAGCAAGGTTATGATATGTCTCAAATTCCAATCATCATGCAGTGGAATAAACGCGACCTTCCAAATGTTATGAGTGCAGAAGACTTGTCAGAGAAATTAAATAAATGGAATCTTCAAGAGTTTGAAGGAGTAGCAACTCAAGGGACAGGCGTCTTTGAATCTTTAAAACATATTAGTAAATTAGTTCTTATGAATTTGAAAAGCGGTGTTGAGTAATTTAGATCTTTCCGCTCTTTTCTAGAAAATCGAGCATTACGAGATGAGACTCAAGAAGAGCTTCTTGATTATAGAAGCTTGATCTTGTTCCAATTAAGTGATGTCCTCTAAGAATTCCAAGATTTATTCCTTTGAAATAGTTAGGAAACTGAGAGTTCTTCGTATCTACAACTCCATCATTACTTTCACTACTTTGAAAAATTAACTTAGTTAGAACCATCCATATATGACTCTCATACCACTCAGCCTCAAGTCCAATCGCAGAAAAGAATTTAAGTTTTGGAAGATCATTGTGATTTCGCTGAAACCAGCTTGACTGGTAATCACTAGAAAGAGATTTTTGAAATTCCTTCATCATAATATCTCTTTTCTTATCGATGAATTGATAAAGCTTTGTGTTTTCAAAGAAGTGAACGCTATTAATCATCTTAAATATTTTCTTCTTCAAATGATCAGAGCCAAGAATTGGTGAGGCAATTGTGCTTACTCCAACAATATTTTCTTCGGCCCATTCTCTCTCATTTTTCAAGAAATGAAGAGTATCAAGACCACCTTTTGAAAAACATAGCAACCACAGTTTTTCGGTAGGATTTTCATCTTTATATCTCTTAAGCTGTTCAGCTAAGAGTTTAGAGTTGTGTTTAGAGGATTTAGATCCGTTAACATTGGCAGCAACGTATTTAATTCCTTTTGTCTTAAAGAGATGTTGGGCACCCCTTTCAAATGCTGGTGTAGAAAATATTTCGTTAAAAACACCGGAAATTAAAACTAAAGTTGAGTCAATCTTAGGAATATTAAATCTAGCTTTGTGCTCTGAAATTTTATGAGTGTAATCTAGCTCTAAGTAAATTGCTTCAAAAACAGCTTCTTCATCGTACTTAGAAAAGATACTCGTATCGTTATTGGCAATGGCCTTAATAATTTCTTGAAAGCCTTCATCGTAGATAAAGTTATTTCTTCTATTAAAGAAATCGATATGTGAATGAAGATGTCTAAGAGTTGAGTGAGAAATCCAAGTTCCAGAGTTTGTTAGTGTTTTAACCAACTGCCCCATTGTGTTTATATTTGGCTCTCTTATAAAAATTTCTACGGCTTCAATAGAATCACGAATTGACGTACGAGTGGCACTTTCCAAGAAGTTCTTGGTGTGCTTTTTGTATGATTGATACTGTTTAAAGTATTTCATACATGTATCTTTCGTAGCTAATGCTGGTGACATAGTTTAAATCCACTTCCAAATTGAATGTGCCTCGAGTAGAATTGTGTCATTAACCAATTTGAGTAGTCAAATATTTTTGACGCGGAGGAATAATGGCCAGTAAAGCAATTGGAATCATTGGTGGAAGTGGAGTTTACAATATTGAAGGTATTGAAATTATACAAGAGCATTATATTGAAACACCTTTCGGAGAGCCTTCGGATAGAATAATTGAAGCTAAAATTGATGGAATATTATTTTATTTTTTACCGCGTCACGGGCGGAATCATCACGTTCTCCCTCATGAAGTTAATTATTGCGCCAATGTCTATGCGCTAAAAACTATGGGCGTTGAGTATTTAATTTCTGTCTCTGCAGTTGGATCGTTGAAAGAGGAGTGCCCTCCGACAATGATGGTTCTTCCTGATCAATTTATTGATTGGACTAAAGGTGGAAGAAGAAGAACGTTCTTTGGGGAAGGCATTGTAGGCCATGTGTCGACAGCCTGCCCGATTGAAACTAACTTACAAAAATTATTAGCAGACTCTTGTAAAGAAGCAGGCGCTGATCATAAAGTTGGAGGAAGCTATATTTGTATCGAGGGACCTCAGTTTTCATCAAAGGCGGAATCTAATATTTATAGAAGCTTTGGAGCAACGGTTATTGGTATGACAAACGTTCCAGAGGCTTACCTGGCTAAAGAAGCTGGTATGGCCTATGCCACATTAGCTATGGTTACGGATTATGATTGCTGGAGAGAAGAGGAGCACTGCTCTGTTGAAGAAATTTTAAAAGTTATGAAAACAAATAATCAGACGGCGCAGAAAATTATCAAATCAGCACTTAAGAGATTAGATGAGAATAGATTTGATTTTGTAAAAGAAAATACTTTTGCAATAATGACCCCTGATGATGCGATGAACTCTAAGCAAAAAGAAATTTGCAAAGTACTTAAGGCGTAATGACGTATAAAAAGCACTACTCAGTATTGAATAAAGAAGTTGTGGATATTCTCAGTGAAAACTGTGAACAACTTGAAAATATAAACTTTGCAGACATGACTTTTGGAGCTGGAGGGCACACGTTCGCACTCGCAACTGAGGTTAATAAGTGTCGTGTCTATAGTGTTGATCAAGATCCCGATGCTCTCAAAAATGGTCTGAAAAATATTGAAGAGTTAAATCTAAAAGAATATGTTTTTTTAAACGATATGAACTTTGAAGAGTTTCCAGAATTTATTAAAGATAAGCACCCAGACTTAAAATTCAATGGAATTATTGCAGACCTTGGAGTTTCTAGTCATCATTTTGATGAAGGTGAAAGAGGATTCTCTTTTAGGTTTGATGCTCCTCTCGATATGCGCATGGACTCTGATAACGATGAAGTAGAGACAGCTGCTTATATAATTAACAATTATTCGAAAGAAGACTTAGAAAATATATTTTTTCGTTATGGAGAAGAGAAATTTACACATCGAATTGTTAAGAGCATTTTAGAGAAAAGAGAAATTGCCCCTATAGAAACCACTAAACAACTAGAGCAGTTGATAATAGATTGCTATCCAAAGAAGTTACAATTTGGAAAAACTAATCCAGCAACAAAATGTTTTCAGGCCTTAAGAATTAAAGTTAATAAAGAATTAGATGTTTTAGAGAGAGTAATTCCCGGTCTTATAAATTTACTTGATGAAAATGGTCGCTTGGCAATAATCACATTTCACTCGTTAGAAGATAGAATTGTAAAAAATCTCTTTAAAGACGCTCTGCAGGGAGATATTCCTTATGAGTTATACAATAAGAAGCCGATCGTCCCATCTCATGGGGAGTTAGAGGAAAATCCTCGCTCTAGAAGTGCAAAGCTAAGAGTGATTTGTAAAATAAAAGAGAAAAAATCAAAGAATAAGTATGCACAATTTTCAAAAATAGGTGAAAATAGATAGAGGGGCATGATGCTCCAGAAATATAATAGTTGTTTTATTAAGCAGGAAGCTTAGGAGACAGCAGATGGCTGCTAAAAAAAGAAAATCTAAATCAAGATCTAAGAACAGTATTAAGAACTCTGTTTCAGATTCTTTCAAAAAAGTATTTCTAAGTTCACAAGGTTTACCTATCATGCTGACATTGTCGGTTCTTGGTGTGCTATTTGTCCTTTTTAGAATGAAAGGTATTGAGCTAAATTATAAAATTACAAATATGAATAAAGATATAGAAAAAGTAGCACTTGAAAGTAAAGAGCTAAGAGCAAAGAAAGCACGTCTTCTCTCTGTTAAAAATTTAAGATCAATTGCACATAAGTATGAACTTAAACAACCGAAACAAAATCAGGTGATAGTAATTCCTTAATTATGGAAAGTAGTAAAACGAAAATTAAAATTTCTTTCTTTGTTTTTCTAGGGTTGTTTTCAGCAATTCTTGTAAAAGCATTTATTGTCCAAGTGGTAGACAAGGATCTGCTACTCTCAAAAGCCAAGAAGCAATTCTTTAGGGAGAGAACCACTTATCCTAAAAGAGGAAATATCTTAGATCGTAATGGAAATCCATTAGCGATCAACGTTCAAACCTATAGTATTTTTACAATACCAAAGAATTTAAAAGGTGATTATTCGACCTATAAGAAAGTCTCAAAAATAGTACCTAGCCTTACCTATGACAAAATTCTTTCAATAATTAAAAAGAGAAAAAAGTTTACATTCTTAGCGAGAAAAATCGAATTATCATCTGATCAAGTTCAAGAGCTAAAAGAACTTAAAGGTGTTCACATTGAGGCCGTTGCCAAAAGATATTATCCAAACCATGAACTTTCGAGTCAGACAATTGGGTTTGTAGGTATTGATAACGTAGGGCTTTCTGGAATTGAATATGCTTTTGATGAGCAATTAAGAGGAAAGCCAAAAATTACAAAATATGTAATCGATAGAAAAGGGCGTCCAATAAAATTTGAAAGTACGCAAGTTGGTAGTGGAGCTAAAGATATAGTTCTTTCAATTGATAAGGACCTTCAATCTATAGCAGAAAAAGCATTAAAAGATGCAGTTGAAGAATTTGGAGCGATTAGGGGTGGTTTTGGAGTTATGAATGCGGAGACTGGTGAAGTTCTTGCAATGGGTAATTACCCAAACTTTGATCCAAATATTCCACATAAATCACCTTCAAAGAATAAGAAACTCGCTTTTATTACTGATCCATTTGAGCCAGGTTCAACATTTAAGGCCTTAACAATTGCTTCTGCTCTAGAACATAAAGTTGCAAGACCAGATACGAATTACTACTGCGAGCAAGGAAAGCTTAGAGTTGAGGGGCATACAATAAGTGAAGCGGAAGCGAAGAAGAAGTTTGAATGGCTTTCTGTGACTGAAATTCTTCAACATTCTTCAAATGTGGGAACAACTAAAATTGCCTTTGACTTAACGTATCCAAAATTAAAAGAAACTTTAAAGAAGTTTAAGATTGGAGAAAAAACGGGAATTGAACTTGCCGGTGAGTCGAGAGGAATTTTCAATGATGAAGAAAATGTATCACCTTTAAGTTTGAGTAATATTAGTTTTGGTCAAGGTGTTGCAACGACAGGTATTCAAATGCTTTCTGCATACTCTGCAATTAGTAACGGTGGTTATTATATAAAACCAACAATCTTAAAAAGAGAGAAATCTGAAATTTCTGAAGAAGATAAGACGCAAATAATAGACTTCCAAACGTCTAGAGAATTAAAAGAAATGCTAGTTCAAGCAGTTGAAGATGGAACAGGCGGAAGAGCTAGAATTCCATACTTTACTATTGCAGGTAAAACATCTACAGCTCAAAGGTCTGATCAACAAGGTGGATATAGTGGTTATATTCCAGGCTTTCTAGGTTTTCCGATTGGGACAAAGGATAAGTTTACAGTTTACGTCTATGTAGATAAGCCGGAGAAGGGAAAGTCTTATTACGGTGGAACAGTTGCTGGACCTGTTTTTAAGAAAATTGCACAGTATATCCTTTATAAAGATAGAAACCTCGGAAACTTAACAGTTAAAAAGAAATTTAATACAACAAGCTCTTTTGATACTGTTCGTATTAAACACTCTTCAACTCGTATCATTAAAGGTGGAGTTCCAAACTTTGAAGGCCTAGATAAGAAGTCAGCAAGTCGATTGGCGAAGAAGTTAGGTCTGAGAATTATTCATAATGGTATTGGAGTGGTATCTTCTCAAATCCCAGATGTAGGTGTAAAAGTTGAAGGTGAAACTTTAGTAAGACTTTATTACAAACCACCGAGCTATGAATAATTTAGATATAAGTAACCTTTTAAAACCTTTCTTAGAAAATGAAATCATTTCTCTTGAATCTACAATCATAGATGCGACAACAAATTTACAGTCGGCCTCAGATGATTCTATATGCTTCTATCATATAGGAGATACTTCTGATGCTAAGACACTCTTTCTCGAAAGATTAAAGAAAACAAAATGTAGAAACTTAATTCTTTCTAAGAATATAGAAGTTGAAGACGCGAATATTTGGGTTATCGGTCATGAAAATTTTTTAAGTGCACAAGAAGAAATTGCAAATCATCTCTTCCCTAATGAGAATAAAATAAAGATTGCCGGTATTACAGGAACTAACGGAAAGACAACGGTTAGCTTTCTCGCGATGCAGATGTCAAGTTTACTGGGAAGTCCCGCTATTTCAATTGGAACAATTGGAATCAGATCTTTAGAAAAAACTTTAGAAGAAGATATACTAAGCACAACTCCAAGTTATCTTGAACTTAGAAAAATTATTCATAAGTATCAAGATACGTACAAGTATATATTTATGGAAGTGAGCTCTCATGCATTAGCACAAAAAAGACTTTCAAGTATAGAGTTGGAGTTTTCAGCGTGGACTAGCTTTTCTCAGGATCATCTTGATTACCATAAGAATTATCAAGATTACTTTAATGCGAAATTGAAGATTCTTGATAGCACAAAGAATAAAGAGATTACTATCCCCTCAACAGAGGTAGACTTGCGAGAGAAGTTAGCAGACGCAGGGGTTGTTGTTGACTTAGTATCACCTCTCTTTGATGAAAGCATTGATATTGGATTTAGGGCCAGCTATAATCAAGCAAATTTAGCGGTTGCAAAGAGACTTGTAGAAAGAATCACGAATAAAAAAGTAAGTGAAAATATTCTTAGAAAGCTGACTCTTCCTGCTGGAAGATTTGAATCCATTTCATATGGAGATCATATTATTATTATTGATTACGCACATACTCCAGATGCCCTAGATAATATTTGCAGTACAATTAAAACTGACTTCTCTGACTTTAACTTAAGAGTTGTCTTTGGTTGTGGTGGGGATAGGGATAGACTTAAACGTCCTCTGATGGGACAAGCGGTTTCAAAGTATGCAGACAGTATCATCGTAACTTCTGATAATCCTCGAAGTGAAGTGCCTAGTGAAATTATTGATAATATTGTCCCAGGAATTAGCGTTGAATTTAAAAGAGAAGATGATAGAAGAAAGGCCATAGGTCTTTCGCTATCGGATTTAGCGAGTAAAACAGTTGTTCTTATTGCAGGTAAAGGGCATGAAGAGTATCAAGACGTGAAGGGTGAGAAACATCATTTTTCAGATAGAGAAGAAGTCTTAAAGTTTATCAGTGAGAGAGAAAATGTTTGATTTAAAGTTATTAAATATATTTGATGATGAAATGTCTCTCTCTTCAAAAAGTGTAAAGTTGTCTACCGACTCAAGAAGTTACTCTGGTGAAGAAGTCTTCTTCTGTTTAAGTGGTGAAAGCTTTGATGGATTTAATTTTGTGGAGCCTATTCTTGGAAAAGGTTGTGAAGTTATAGTCTTTAAAAATTCAGAAGAAAACCTATTCAAAATGGAAGAAATGTCAGAACGTTATGATGATATAGTTTTTATTGGCGTAGACTCCCCTCTCTTATCGTTACAAGAATTGGCGAATGCAAGAATTAAAGAGTTTAAAAGTAATGATGGATTTGTTTTTGGAATTACTGGATCAAATGGAAAAACAACAACTAAAGAAATGCTTACAAACTTACTTACGGCTACCTTTGGAGATGAAGTTCATGCGACAAAAGGAAACTTTAACAATCATATTGGAGTTCCTTTAACGATTTTAGCCGCGCCTGAAAACTGTAAGTATATGGTTGTAGAAATGGGTTCTAATCATTTAGGTGAAATAGGAACTCTATGCAAAATTGCTGAACCTGAGTTTGGAATAATTTCAAGCGTTGGTGCAGCTCATATTGGATTATTTGGTAGTATTGAAAATATTTTTAATGAAAAGAAATCTTTGTATGATTTTGTTTTGAAAAATGAAACTGATAGATCAAAATTTGTAATTAATAGTGATGACCAAAATCTCTCTAGAATTCCTTCAAATCAGAAACTAATTAAATTTGGGACAAATGGAGAAGTTAAAACACAATTTTTAAAAGAAGAAGTAAGAGTAGGAGATTCACTAACTCTTAGAAATAAGAATATACAAGAAAAGTATAATTTGAATAATTTAATAAGTGCGCTTCTTCTTTGTGTGAATATATTTCCAAATCAAACAGAAGACTTTTTAGGTGCGGCAAATGAATATACAATTCCAGCCTTAAATAGATCCGAGTGGATTCAAAAAAATGGTAAATTAATCTTTTTGGATGCCTATAATGCAAATCCTACATCAATGGAAGCTGCGCTAAACTCTTTTATTGAAAACCTTTCTAGGAAGAATATAGCTCTCGAGAAATCTTTATTTATTCTTGGAGATATGAATGAGCTTGGCGACTATACAGAGGTCGAACATAAGAGAATTGGGACAATGTTGAAAAAAGCAGGGGCTAGTCAAGTCGCTTTTGTTGGAAGGTTCTCTGAGTTTTATCAAGAGGGATTCTCAGATGGAGAAGTTTATCCTGAGAAGAGCTTACTTGAAGAATCGTGGCCAAATTTGTCAAAAAAGTGTTACGCAATATTTATTAAGGCCAGTCGGTCTTTACAACTTGAGTCACTAATAGATATAACATAGTTTAGACTCACCTTTTCATGGAAGACTTATGCTCTATCATTTTTTATATCCTCTGAGTCAGGATATTTCAGCTTTTAATATCTTTAGATATATTACGTTTCGTACATTTGCGGCTTTTTTAATTGCGACAATTGTTTCAATTATTTGGGGGCGATTCTTCATTAATTTTATGAAGCGCAAGCAGTTTGGACAAGTTGTTCGAGATGATGGCCCGCAGAGTCATTTAAAGAAAGCTGGAACACCTACAATGGGTGGAGTTCTAATTATTGGAACTATTATGTTGTCGATGGCCTTTTGTGCTAACTTCATGTCGATCCCAGTCTTAACGACTCTTAGCGTAACACTATCCTATTTTGTTCTTGGTTTTTTTGATGATTATTTAAAAGTAATGAAAAAGAACTCTGATGGAATTTCTGCCAAAGGAAAGCTCTTGTGGCAATTTGCAACAGCTTTGATCGCTGGTTACTTCTTAATTTCTAGAGGAGTGATTGATACAAGTCTTTATCTTCCTTTTGTGAAGGGGCCGGTATTAGACCTCGGTTGGTACTATATTCTCTTTATTGGTGTTGTCGTAGTTGGTTCGAGCAACGCCGTGAATCTAACAGATGGATTAGATGGCCTAGCAATTGGTCCAATAATCACCAGTGCTGCTAGTTTGGGGATTATTGCTTATGCGGCAGGTCACAGAGAAATTGCAGGATATCTCTATATTCCCTACGTTGAAGATATTGGCGAATTGATGGTTATTTCTGCGGCCATAATAGGTGCCGGTGTAGGCTTTCTATGGTACAACTCTTATCCAGCGCAAATTTTTATGGGTGATGTTGGTTCGTTGAGTCTTGGGGGAACCCTAGGAATCGTTGCGGTTCTAACGAAGAGTGAAGTCTTATTCGTAATAATTGGTGGAATTTTTGTCATCGAAGCAGTCTCTGTAATCTTACAAGTAGCTTCATACAAAATGAGGAAGAAGAGAATTTTTAAAATGGCTCCAATACATCATCACTTTGAATTAAAGGGATGGCCGGAACCAAAAGTGATAGTAAGATTTTGGATTATTAGTATTTTTCTAGCAATGTTTGCAATAGCAACATTGAAGATGAGGTAAATAGATGGAACGTTTTCAAGGTAAAAAGATCCTCATTGTTGGCATTGGAAAAACAGGCTTTACGCTTATTCATTTTTTCAACAAAGTTGGATGTGACATTAAAGTTACAGACATAAAGCCAATCTTTGATTTAAATAAAGCAGTTAAAAAACTTAAGAAAATTCAACCAGCTCCTCAAATGACTTTTGGAGAGCATAGAGAGGACGACTTCTTAGAAGCGGATGTTATTGTTTATTGTTCAGCAGTAAACCCTGAGCTTCCTCAACTTGAGCTTGCTCGTCAAAACGGAAAAGAAGTTTACTCTGAGTTTGCACTTGGAAATATTCTTTGTAGAAAGCCAATTATTGCAGTCTGTGGAAGCCAAGGTAGAACAACTGTTGCGCATATGATTGGTTATACGCTTAAGCTAGATGGAAAGAATGTCTTTATTGGTGGAACTTCTGAAAGTTCATTCATTGAGTATTCAATGCTTCCAAATAAAGATGAAATTGATTACGTAGTAGTAGAGGTATCTTCTATTCAGATGAGAAAGCTTACAAACTTTCACCCACGACTAGTTGTATTCACTAATATTTCAGAAAACTATCCAGAAAAACATTTTAATTCTGTTGGTGAGTATATTGAGACGAAGCTAAGTATTATTAAAACTCTATCACCAGATGATACTCTTGTTGTTAACTTTGATCAGCTTGCAAATAACACTTTCTTTAGAAATGCGAATTGCCAGACTTATTGGTATTCAAGAAAGTCATTCGTAACGATGGGTGTGATTAATGAGATTCAAGGTACACATTTTCACGATAGAAGAATTCACTCAAATATAAATTATCATTCTGAGTTTAAAGTAAATCAAATGAGAATTGTTGGTCAAAATAATAGAGAGAACTTACTTGCGGCAATCACTGCTTGTAAGGCCCTAGAAGTTTCAGACAAATCTATTCAAACTTGTATTACAAAATTTCCAGGGATCCCTCATAGACTTGAATTCTTAATGGAAAAGAACGGTGTTGATTTTTATAATGATTCAAAAGCTGAAAATATGAAGGACCTTTGTACTTCAATTAAAGCATTTAAGAAGCAGGTTATCCTAATCGCAGGTGGTAAAGATGTCGAAGACTTTGACTTCGAGCCATACGCTTCAGATATTATTGAGCACACTAGAGTTGTTGTTCTAGTTGGTGAGAGTAAAGAAAGAATGAATAGGGCACTTCAAGAGCATACGCAAACTTTTATTGTCGGATCTTTTGAGGAATCAATTCTTCTTGCTTATCAAAAATCAAGAACGGGAGATGTTATACTACTATCTCCTGGGAATGAAGCGTCTGATTTCTTCAGAGACTATGAAGAGCGTGGAAGTTACTTTAAAAAATTAGTATATCAATTATAGAAATTAGGGAGCTTCGGCTCCCTTTTTTTTTATTATCCTTGCACCGAATACAGAACCCCTTTAAAATAAATATATGAACATTGACTTGTCACGGATAGATAAGCTTTCCAAATATTTAAAATTCTCACTTGGTACACTAATTGTTATTGGTGTGATCATGGTCTACTCGGCAAGTTATATGTACGCCAAAGAGAAATTTGGTAACTCAGGTTATTTCTTTATAAAACAATTAATGTTTGTTGCGTTCTCTTTAGGAATTGCTTTTGTTGTTTCAAAAACAAAGTATAAATTCTGGCTAAAGTTTGCCTTACATATAAATTATGCAGCCTGTTTCTTGCTAACATTAACATTTATTCCAGGTTTTAAAACAGTCGTAAAGGGAGCGAATAGATGGCTTCGTGTTGGTGGTTTTACTTTACAGCCTGGTGAATTTGTAAAGTATACAATTATTCTGGTTTCAATTGTGTTCTTTGAAAAATTTCAAGAATTCGATAGAAATAAAAAGATAAATTATAGCGTTTGTATGGGACTTCCCTTTGTTCTTCTCATTTTACAACCAGACTTTGGGACATTCTCAATTTGTTTCTTCGCTATGAGCTTTGTGTGTTTCTTATCTTCTTTCCCTCGTAAATACTTCTATTCAGCCTTTGTTGTAGGTCTTGTTATGGGAGGAGCTGTACTTATCTCTGCCCCATATAGAGTAAAGAGGTTGATGGCCTTTTTAAATCCTTGGGAGAATGCTCAGGGGTCTGGGTTTCAGATTATTCAATCTTGGATTGGTTTTGCAAATGGTGGGTTCTTTGGAACAGGTCCAGGTAATAGTATTGAGAAATTATTCTACTTACCAGAAGCGCACAACGATTTTATTTTTTCAGTTATAGGTGAAGAATTTGGTTTTGTTGGGGTTACAGCACTGGCACTACTTTTTATAAGTATTATCTTCTTTGGTTTTTCTCTCGCAATGAAAGTTAAGTTAAGAGAAGGATCTCTTCTCATGGCCTCTGTAATATTTGTAGTAGGAATTCAAAGTGCTCTAAATATGGGAGTTGTTCTTGGTCTTCTACCAACAAAGGGATTAAATCTTCCATTTATTAGTTATGGTGGCTCGTCTTTGATGAGTAATCTCTTTGGTATAGGTCTATTTTTTGCTGTGTTGCGTTCTTACCGTGAACATACTGGAGGAGTAGCTTCTAGTGCAGGTACAAATTCACATTCAACAAACACATCTAGTTTTCAAAACCTAAGAAATCAGGCATGATCTAACATACCTCGTGAAGAGTTAAAGTTGGAGAAATTATGTTTAATCCTTTAAAGGATATTAAAGTTCATTTTATTGGAATTGGTGGTATCGGCATGAGTGGAATTGCCGAGGTTCTCCTGTCTCTTGGCTATAAAGTTTCTGGTTCTGATATTTCTGAATCTGCAACTGTTGCAAAACTCAGAGGCTTAGGTGCTGAAGTTTTTATTGGTCATAAGTCTGAGAATGTAACAGATGCAACTGTGATGGTTTACTCATCTGCTATTGATGATACTAATCCAGAAGTAATAACGGCAAAAGCGAAACGCTTACCAATAATGAGAAGAGCTGAAATGCTAGCAGAGCTTATGAGGCTTAAGAAAGGTCTCGCAATTGCTGGAACTCATGGAAAAACAACGACAACAAGTTTTCTTGCAACAATTCTACAAGAAAGCAAATATGATCCAACGTATATCATAGGTGGAATTGTAAAAAATCTAGATGGACACGCTAAGGTTGGTAAAGGTGAATTCCTTGTGGCCGAAGCAGATGAATCGGATGGGTCTTTTCTCTTGTTAAACCCAATTATGTCTGTTGTCACAAATATCGATAACGATCACATGGATCACTACGGTGACGAAGCAACACTACTAGAATCTTTTACAGAGTTTATTAATAAAGTTCCATTCTATGGACTAACGGCTCTAAATGCCCATGACGAAAGGTTAATGGCACTTACAAAAGATGTTAAGAAGCCTTGGGTAACTTTTGGTGTTGAAATAAAGGCCGACTTTGAAGCGAGAAATATTTGTTATGACGGAAACTTTGCAACATATGATCTCTTCTATGACGGAAAAAAACAGATAGAAATAAAAATCACAATTCCAGGTAAACATAATATTTTAAATTCTCTAGGAGCAATTGCTCTCGCCTATAATATGGGAGTTCCGTTTAAAGATATTGCCAGTTCAATTATAAAATTTGATGGTGTAGGAAGAAGGTTTCAAACGCTTTTAAAAGAAGATAACTTTGAAATTATAGATGACTATGCCCACCACCCAACAGAGATAGATGTCACTTTGAAAGCGATGAAAGAAACAAGACCTGATAAGAAAATTGTCGTTGTTTTTGAGCCTCATAGATATAGTAGAACTAGAGACTGTTGGGATTCCTTCTTGCATTGTTTTAACTCAGCAGACACAGTTTATATCTCGCCTATATATCCAGCGAGTGAGAAACCAATTACTGGAATTGAAAGTGATCGTCTCATTGCAGATATTAATAAACTTCATCCAGAGTTGGTACAAAAGTTAGATTCTGTTGAGAACATAAGTTCTATAATTGAAAAGTATAGAAAAGAAAATGTAACTTTCGTCACTTTAGGTGCGGGATCAATTGGTCGAATTATTAGAGAGAAAACTAATAACTAATGAATATTGAAGAGAAAATTTCTAATATTGATGGTGCTGAATACGAGTCTAATAAAGATCTGACAAAGTTTAGTACAATGAGGCTCAAGTGTAGAGGTGATCTCATTACTGTGAGAAGTGTTGATGCTCTTAGATCTACCCTAGTGGCATTGACTAGGAATTCGATAAAATATAGAGTTCTCGGAATGGGAGCAAATCAGCTTCTTTCTGAAACGAGTGACATTCCATATATTAAATTGGCGCTACCTTTTGATAAGTCTTATCTTCAAGAAGTTCGCGACCTTTATATACTTCCAGCATCAGTGACATTAAGTGTTCTTTCCTCTCATGCTGTTAAAAATGGCCTAAGAGGATGGGAGTCTTTTACAGGAATTCCTGCCACACTTGGTGGTGCTGTTTTTATGAATGCGGGAACAAACCTAGGTGAAATTGGTCCTTTAATCAAAAGAGTTTTTCTTATTGATAAGAATGGCGAAGAGAGAATTGTCACTATGGATGAGGGGTCATTTAGCTATAGAAAGCAAAATTTTTTAAATGACGGAGATTTTATTTATCAGATTGAAATGAAGCACTTTGGGGTAGATGAAAGTGTTTCTAAACAAATTAAAGAGTACTTAGAACTTCGAAACCGCACTCAGCCCCTTAAAGAGTGGACTTGCGGTTGTGTTTTTAAAAATAACAAAAATAAGAGAACTTGCCTGGCCGGAAAATTTATTGATATAATGGGTCTAAAGGGACTTACTTATAATGGAATGAGGATAAGTCCAAAGCATGCCAACTTTATGGAAAACACAGATTCTTCTTCTCATAAAGATGTCGTAGCTCTAATAAATATAATCAAGGATGAGCTTTTGCTTCAATACGGTGTAGAATTTGAAACAGAAGTAAAACTTTAGGGCAATAAATGATTAAGAGTTCAACTAAATTAAGATTTCTTCTCATCACTCCTGTAATACTACTGCTTGTGTTCATGGTTGAAGAAGGTGTTACGTCTTTAGGGGTTGATAAACGTCAAGAAGTTAAATATAGAACATCCTTTGGCCGTTGTCCTTCTAGAGCGGCGGGAACTTTAACTCTTCAATTAATAAAATCATTTGAAAAAAACAAATCTTTAAAAGATGTTAAAACTAAAATTGTTAAAGATAAGCTAGATGAAAAACATTTCATTTCTTCTTATAAAATTAAGTATGATCCTTTAAAGAAATACCTTCATTTTACCTATGAGTGTCCTGAGCCTTTGATGAAGGTTCAAATCTATAAAGAAGGTGGGCTTGAGTCATACGAAGCGATTCTTGTTGATAATGGAAAATTATTTGATCCAACTTATGAAGTTCTACTCAGAACAGAAGATAAATTAAATTACGATCTTCCTTTCTTGGCCCTCCCGGTTGGAGATATGGATGAGAAAATTCAAAAAGACATTACAACACTTGTTGCAGGCATGCCTCTTAGTTTTAGAAAAAAACTCGCAGAGGTCATTATCAATGATGATAAAGAGCTTACAATAATTCTTTCTCTAAATAATCATCCTTCAAGCGTTTTCATGGGACCTGACGAATGGGCCTTAAAAATGACTAAGTTGGCCAAGATAGTTAACTACATGGAATTAAAGAAGAAAATTCCTGCAATTATAAATCTTACAAATTCAAAAAAAGTTGTTGTCAAGTTTAACGACAAATTCTAAAATTTTCATAACACCCTGTTTTAAAAAACAGGCTTAATCAACGGATTGATTGAAAAACCAGTGAGAAAGGAATCTCATGAACGAAAAAAATATCATAGTCGGCCTAGATGTTGGCACAACAAAAGTTTGCACCATTGTCGGTGTGCAAGGTCCTGATTCAGAATTAGAAATTATTGGAATTGGTACTCATCCTAGTCACGGGTTGAAGAAAGGCTCTGTCGTTAATATTGATAAGACAGTCCGCTCTATTCACAGTTCGCTTGAAGAAGCAAAGCTCATGGCCGGTGTAAATATCAGTAGCGCAACAATTGGAATTGCTGGAAGTCATATTTATAGCTTCAATAGTTCTGGTGTTGTTGCAATTAAGGGAAAAGAAATTACTCCCGCTGATGTTGATAGAGTACTAGAAGCGGCTAAGGCCGTAGTTATTCCTTCTGATAGAGAAGTTCTTCACGTTATTCCTCAAGAGTTTAGAGTTGATAATACTAATGGGATTAAAGATCCTGTTGGGATGTGTGGAGTTCGTCTTGAAGTTCACGTTCATATTGTTACTGGTTCTATTCCGCTTATTCAAAACTTAGTTAAGTGTGTTGAGCAAGCAGGAGTTATTGCCAATAGGGTAACACTTCAACCAATTGCTTCTTCAGAATCTGTTCTCTCTCTTGAAGAAAGAGAGATGGGGGTAATTCTAGTTGATATCGGTGGAGGAACAACTGATATCGCTATTTGGAAAGAGGGAAGTTTAATTCATTCTCAAATTATTCCTGTCGGTGGAAATCATTTTACAAATGACTTGGCAATTGCACTTAAGATTCCTCATGCGGAAGCAGAGAGAATTAAAATAAATCACGGATGTGTTTTAGCGGAGCAATTAAATCAGTCGGCCCATATTACAGCTCAAGGTTTAAGTGGAACCAAACCAAGAGAAGTTCAGTTGAGTTTAATAGCTGATGTTCTTGGAGCAAGAGCAGAAGAGTTATTTCAAATCATAAGAAATATTATTGCTGACAAGAATTTAGGTAATGAGATCACTGGTGGAATTGTTCTAACTGGTGGTGGAGCTCTTATTAAAGGTGTTGCAGAACTTGGTGAGTATATCATTGAGCGTCCAACTAAGATTGGATATCCAGCACCTTTTGGCGGAATGACAAATATAATGCAAAATCCAAAATTTTCTACTGTTCTCGGTCTTTTGATTGAGTCAAATAGAAAGGATCAGGGTGTTGCAGTTGATAATGATAATAACAATCAAATGGATTTGATTGGGAAATTTAGTGATTCCCTAAAGTCCGTTTTTAAAGAAATTTTTTAATTAGGGGGCTCTCATGTTTGAGATGACAGAAGAAAAAACAATCGTAACTGATGGTGCAAAAATTAGAGTAGTTGGTGTTGGTGGCGGCGGATGTAACGCTGTTAATACAATGATTAAGGCCGGTCTTACTGGTGTTGAATACATTGTAGCAAATACTGATCAACAAGCATTAAATGCTAACTTAGCTCCAACAAAAATTCAGCTTGGTGCTGAAATTACTAAAGGTCTTGGAGCAGGTGCGAACCCAGAAGTAGGTCGCAAAGCTGCAATGGATGAGTACGAAAAACTAAGTGAGATTCTTCAAGACTCTGACATGGTTTTCATCACTGCTGGAATGGGTGGTGGAACAGGTACGGGAGCTGCTCCTGTAATTGCAAAATTAGCAAAAGAGCTAGGAGCGCTAACTGTTGGAGTTGTAACGAAGCCATTTCTCTTCGAAGGTAAGAAGAGATTTCGTCAAGCAGACGCAGGTATTCAAGTATTAGAAGAGAATGTAGATTCACTAATAACAATTCCTAATCAAAGACTTCTCTATATGGCAGGAGAGAGTCTATCTCTAGTAGATACTTTTAAGAAGGCCGATGAAGTTCTTTTGAATGCTGTTAGAGGTATTTCAGATCTAATCAATACAACAGGTCATATTAATGCTGACTTTGCCGACGTTAAAACAGTTATGGCAAACAAAGGTCTTGCACTAATGGGTACTGGGCTATGTTCAGGTCCAGATAGAGCGATCAAGGCAGCAACTGAAGCAATTAGTTCTCCTTTACTTGAAGACATCTCAATTAATGGTGCAACTGGAATTATTATCAACATTACTGGTAATGCTTCACTTACAATGCACGAAACAAATGAAGCGGTAACACTTATTATGGAAGCAGCTGATGATGATGCTGAAATCATTTTTGGTACAGTTATCGATGATACTATGGAAGATAATATCAAGATTACTGTTGTTGCAACAGGGCTTGGTGGTCTAGAAAAAGTCGCAGCACTTCCGCAGAATAGAACAGAACAAATGGTCGAAAAGTTAAGGCCAGCTCAAAGACCACAAGAGACACCAAATTCTTGGAGACAAGAAGAGGTAGCTCAAGTGGCGAGAGAAGAAGTTGTTGCAGAAGTTCCGAGACAAACTCAAGAACAAAGCTGGACACAACCCACTCAACATGTTGATACAAGAGAATTTGTAAAATCAACTCCTGTTGAAGAAGTGCAAACTTGGAGAGAGGAAAAATCTTGGAATGAAGAGCCTACACATAGAGCAAGTGAAGAAACTCAACAAGGTACTCTTGCACAGTCAATTAAAGATGCAGCAGCAAGATATGAGACAACAAAGGTTGAACAGCCACAACAAGCGGCTCAACAAAGAAGTCACCAAGAAGCAGCATCAACAAATAGAGCAAAGTCTATTGCTGAAAAACTTGGATTCATTAATTTTGATGAAGATGAGCTAGATACTCCATCATTTCTAAGAAAAGATGAAGGAAACTCACACAAGAACGCAGAATACTAATTGAGTTGCCCCCCAACTCAATAATATTAAGACGTCTATAATTCGTTATAGGCGTCTTTAAAAACTATCCCTTTAAAATTTCAGAAGCTCTAGATGCTAGGTTTTCAATAAAGTCAGGTAGAATAATAATCGTATCTTTTTTAAATTTTTCGGGACACTCAATGAGAAGCTTCGAATTACTATGTTTGATATTTGTAAGTACGAAACGGTGTCCCTTCTCTTGCCAATTCTGCCAACTAAGCGCGTAGTCTGCCCTTGTGAAATCTCCGCTTCCAAAGGGAGTGGATTCCTCTCCGGGGATTAGTTCTGCAATTGATACTACGTGATCAATCTTTACATTCGCACTTAGAAGATCAGCTTCATACTGAAGAATTTTCTTATCATCAAAGGATCTCTTTGGGGCATTGACTTTATTCTTATTCATTATCTCGTCAATGGCATTCTTTAGGTTATCATTTGTCATCTCTTAGATTTCCTTTAAATTCTTCGATTTGTTTGGTGAGAGTGTCACGATCACCTTCTTTTACATGTAGTTGAACGTAAGTTTCAATATGGTCATTTTCAACTTGGATTTTATATTCATTAATAATGTAGCTTGGAACACCTTTGTCCTTCCATAGGTGTTGCTTAAATTTATAAATATAAACACCATGCTCAGGTTCATCGGGAGTAGTTCTTTGATTTGTTATTGGGTGCCAAATATTATCAGCAAAGGTATTGAAATGTTCTGGGCAGAGATTAACCTTATCGATTTGCTTTAAACAATTAACACAAAATTCTTCTTCACAGATAGCGCAAATACCGACGGAGTGTTGATTTTCATGATTTTTACAAATACCAGTCCCTGGAGCACTCACAGGGTCGATAGTTTTTTCTATCGTTTGTTTTTCTGCTTTTGTGTTTTGCCCTTTTAGGTAATTTATAAAAACTAATCCTGCAATTATCGCTAAAACAATAATAAGAACGAGAAGAAGAATGATGATAACCATCAAGGTAATATCTAAGGGTTGATTCATGGATTAATTATAACGGAACTATACGAAGTGGACAATGGTAATAGGTTTGTAGCCAAGAAGGTTTTGCGCGTAACGTCTAACTGCAATCCTTATTTCATCCGCAGTTTTTTCAAGGAGTTTAATTTTTCTTCCAACCAATTCATTACTTAAAAGAGTGTTAAAGTCTTCTCTATTTGAATTAAATGAATTTGGTAGTCCATCAAAACTATATTCAAATTGTACTTTTCTCTTTAGCAAACTATCAGTTTTAATTGAAATAAAAATAGAGCCTGTGGTCGCGAGCTTTCTTCTCCTTGAGATATTCTCTCTTTCAATTTCTATTCCTTTTCCATGAATAAGAATTGGTTGTAGAGGGCTGCATTCTTTAAGAGTTACTTCTAGCTTTGAACTAATACTTAGTTGATCAAAGTTTGAAAGTTGAATCGGATGGGCCTTTGGAAACTCTTTTTTAATAAATTCAATATGCTTCTTAATAAATAGAGATTCGCCATGAATAGGAACTATATAATCTGGCTGAAAATGATTATAAACAGTGAGAAGGTCATTTCTTCCCGGATGTCCTGATACATGAATTAATTCATCTCTGGCAGAAATTATATCTATCCCCTTCTCCGTTATTTCATTTTCTAGAAGAGATATTTTCTTCTCATTTCCAGGAATAGATTTTGAGCTTAAAACAAAGAGGTCTTTCGCCGTTGGTTTAAAATGCGTATCCTCACCTTTTGCAACTCTTCTAAATGTTCCTCTGAAATCACCCTGACACCCACTAAGAAGAACAACAAGCTTTTTCTTGTTGGGGAGAGACGCTTGATCAGTATAAAAATCGGAATCAATCATGAGTCCTCGTTCAACAGCAGACTGAGCGTAACTAATCATTGATCTTCCATAGAGAAGTACTCGTCTCCCCGACTCTTTTGCGGCTTCAATAACAGACATAACTCTATGAACGTTTGAGCTAAAGCATGTAAGATAAATATTATCGTAGTCTTCTTTAAAAATCTTTTTGAAGTTTGGGAGAATCATTCCTTCTGAAGGCGTATTTAAGTTAGTAGAAATAATATTCGTACTATCAGCAAGGATAATTCTTGTTAAACAATCTTTAGAGAGATTGATAAGTTTTTTAAAATCAAATTCCCTTTCGTATGGTGATTGTGAGTCGACCTTAAAATCTGAAACCATAAGTGTACATTGTCTGTTCTTCTTATCTTTAATTAAGAGTCCAAAAGTATCAGGGATGGAGTGATTAACATGTATTGGGTATATATTAAAATCTCTAAACTCTAAAATAGACTCAGACTGATATTCAAATATCTTCTTAGACATTTTTGCATAATCGAGTTTTTTTCTAATAAGTAATGCTGCAAATCTTGGCGCATGAATAGTGATATCGGGAAAACGATCTATCACGTGAATGATCGCACCAATATGATCTTCGTGACCGTGAGTTATAACAAGGTCAGTTGGAGGATCTTGAGCAAGCTCTGATAAATCAGGAATTAGATAATTAATGTCAAAGAAGTCTTCACTAGGAAAGAGAATTCCTGCATCGACTATAATATTAGTATTCTCCCCTATAAATCTCGTCATGTTTGAACCAATTTGGCCAACACCACCGACAGGTTGAATCTCTAATATACTCTTACTCATGATTAATATTTACCTGGTGATTATCAAGGTCAAGCCCTGCCCTGTTAAGTTTTGTTTCAGTTAAACAATACTTTCCAACTTGATAGAGTTCATTAACTTTTGCTGAGAGAATTGAAGCTGCAATATCAGTTTCTTCTCCAATGATGAAGTCAGCATAATCTTTCTGAGGCGCTAGAAACTTGTTATACATTGGTCTTACTGTTTCATAGTATTGGGCAATGACAGATTGTAGAGATCGTCCTCTCTCATTTACGTCTCTATTAATACGTCTTGCAATTCTAATGTCTGCATCAACGTGTAAGAAGCAACGTATGTCTAAGAGTTCTCGGAGTTCTTTATCAAAGATAGAAAAAATTCCTTCAAAAACAATAACATCTGTAGGCTTTAATGTTTTTGTTTTCTCTAAGCGTGATGATGAAACAAAATCATATACTGGAACTTCAATCGAATTACCCTTTTTTAATTCAGTTAGATGAGTTCTTAGTAGTTCCCAGTCAAATGCAGCAGGATGATCATAGTTTGGATTCCCTTTTGCGGTGTAGTGAATTTCTGGTTGCTCATGAAGATAATAAGAGTCCATATGGAGAATAGATATATCTTCAGAGACCATATCGATAAGCTTGTTTGCAAATGTCGTCTTTCCAGAGCCAGAGCCCCCAGAGATACCTATTAGATACACAATTTTTCTCCAATGAAGTTGTAAAAATCGACTTAAGCTAACATAATAATAATATGCACTTATAACAATGATGAGGATAAAATTTACTCGTTGCAAAACAGGGAAAGTTAATGCAATTTAAGCGACTTAGAAGATCTTTACTAATTTTAAGCCTAGGGCTTTTGCCGTCTATTGGGATAATAGAGGCAAAATCAATAAAAATGGCCATTTCATCAGCACCTTCTAACTTAAGTCCCTTTTATGCGACTGATGCTAATTCACAAAATATAAATCGCCTTGTTCATATAACACTTACTGATTTTAGTAAGGAGATGAGTTTTGTTTGTAGATTTTGCGAATCATACAAAGAAAGAATGGAAGGAAAAAAACATATAATAAACTTTAAGCTTAAAAAGAATATTAAGTTTTGGGATGGGGAAGTTGTAAGTGCAAAAGATGTGTATAACTCGTGGAAATATTTTACAGATAAAGAAATTATAAAATCTAAGTTTGAGTATGGCCTTAAACGAATTGTTGATGTGAAAATAATTAACGAGTTTGAGCTGGAGCTTATTTACGATAGTTTTAACCCTGATAATCTTTCAGATTTGGCGCTACTTAAAATTATTAAAATAAAGAAAGAAGATATTAAGCCAAATATTTCTTATAAAAGTATTGTTGGCGCTGGACCATATAAAATAAAGATCGAATCTGAACTAGAAGTTACTCTAGAGCCTTTAGTAAAGGGGAGAGACACGCTTGTGTTTAAAGTTGTTAAGGATGAAACGACTTTGGCACTAAAACTGATTAACAAAGAGATTGATCTTTCTTTAGCAACAATTTCTCCTCGAAAACTCTTCTGGTTAAAAGAAAATGTAGAAGGGATTGATTTCCATAATGTAGAAGGAACAAATCTAATCTATATGGGAATAAATCATAAGAATGAATTTCTAAAAGAGTTAAAGGTAAGAAAAGCAATCTCACTACTTATTCCGAGAAAGAAAATAATTAAATATAAACTAAAAGGGACGGCGAGCCCGGCATCTAGTTTTTTCTCGAAAGCTTTCACGGCTATGTATATTGAGAATGGAGTTGATGACTATAGTGAAAAAGAAAGTGCGAAACTTTTTAAGGAAGCAGGATTTGCTAAGAATGAAAGAGGAATATGGGCCAAGAATGGTAAGGAATTAGCTCTTACTTTTAGAGTTTCAAATAATAAGAATACAATTGAGACTGTTGAAACAATGAAGGATTATCTTAAAAAAGGGGGAGTTTTTGTAACTGTCTCTGTGCAAGAGTGGGGAACATTCTATCGTAACCTGAAGCAAGGAAACTTCGATTTAGTCATTGGCCAATGGGTGGGATTTACAGGTCCAGCAATCATGCGATTCGTATTTCATAGTGGTTCAATACCTCCTGATGGTGCAAATCGTGGATTTTTCGTAAATAAAGAGTTCGATAATTATATAGATAAGGCGACTGTAGAGCAGAATGAAGAGAAGAGAAATAATTACTATAAACAGGCTTTAGAGATTTCAAACCGTGAATATTCTTATATAAACCTCTGGCACCCAAATATTATATGGATAGGAAGAAGTTGTATTAAGAATATTGATATACAACCAAATGGGAGCTTCCTTCCGCTTTTAGATATGGTTAATGATTGTGAATGATAAGAAATTTTATGAAGTAAGAGTGGTATTTCAAAAAGTAACTCCAGAGAAATTAGAAGAGTTAAACTTTCAGGCGATGAATGAGTTCGATTGTGATGGCGTTCAAGAGTTCAGCATTGATGAGCCAACAGTTGATAGAATACTCGGTGAGAGGGCCTATTCTGGGGGAGATATTCCAGAGTCCGTTATTGATGAAGTTGATGGTGTAGCAAGCGATGAATATTTAAGTCTTGTATATTATTTCTATGAGTCAGAAAATATTAAAGAGAATGCTGAGACGTTCTTAAGTTTTGTGAAAGAGAAGGAGATAACTTCTCTAGTTGAGCTTAACGAGAAGCCTTGGGATGACTGGAATCAAGAGTGGAGAAAACACTACGCAGAAATAAATGTTCATGATCAACTTGTCGTTATTCCTGAGTGGGAAAAGGAAAAGACGACAAGAAAAGATAGTGAATGTGTATTTATCTATCCAGGAATGGGGTTTGGAACTGGTGAACACCAGACAACGTATCTTTGCTTGAAGCTTTTTATGGATACTCTTTCAAGTTTAACTAAAGAGGACTCGTGTTTAGATTTTGGCTGTGGTTCTGGAATATTAGGAATAGCAGCTATAAAGAAGCTAAATCTACCTGTTATCTTTTGTGATATCGATCCTCTTGCTTTAAATAATTGTTTGCAAAACTTAGAGCTCAATTTTGAAGGTAGAGATCTAACAGGAACTAGTCTTGTTAGCAGAACAAAGTTTGTAACTGATAGAAAACATAAATTGGTGTTTGCAAATATTTTAGAAAATGTTCTTCTATTAGAAAAAGAAGTTTTATTAGACTCTCTAGAGAGTGGAGGATTTCTTATTATTTCGGGCTTATTAAATCATCAGGTCGAGGGAATTATAAAAGAATACAATGATCTTGAAATGATTTCAGTTCTAAGTAAAGATGATTGGTCAGCAATTCTCTTAAAGAAGTTATGAGAGCAGTACTTTTAGAAAGAAAATTTACAATTGATGATATTGGAAAAGATCTATTGCTTGAAGGGGATAGTGCTCGCCACTTAATTAAAGTTATTAGAATAAAGAAATTTGAAAAAGTTCTAATTTTAAATGGACTTGGTAGTAAGTGTGAAGTCGAGATTAAACACATCGATAGAAAATCATTAACTTTTAATGTAATCACTGTTGAAGAGGTTGTCGATGAGAGGAAGCTTAGTTTATTTCTAGGTCTTCCAAAGAAAGAAGCTTTTGAATCAATTGTTAAGATGGCAGCAGAAATAGGGATTAAGAATCTCTACTTATTTAGAAGTGAGTATTCCCAGCAGACCATTGAAATTGGAGAGAGAGTTGAAAGACTCGAAGAAAGTGCAATCGTACAATCCAATAATCCTTTTAAAATTAACTTTCTTGAGGTTTCTTCATTTGAAGAGGTTTTTGAAAAATATCTAAATATCGTGCATTTTTCAACATTTTCAGCAACTAACTCTAATTCAAAAGTATTTGAAGGAGAGGTCTTGATGATCATTGGACCTGAAGCAGGTTTCTCGGGTGAAGAAGAGAAGACTATTAATGGATATGCAAATGTTACTACGATAAATCTTGATACAAATATAATGAGGGCGCCAACGGCTTTTGCCGTTGCAAGTGGCTATATATTAAAGAGTTTTTGATTGATGCTTTATGTCTTTTATGAGAACCTATAAAAAGACACTTAAACAAAATTCATGGGTGAGTTAATGGGAAATTTAAATTCAAGTGAAAACAAAGAAGTAAAAGAAGTTGTTTTTAATAGTGAGTTTAATTTTGATGATTTCGACTTTAAGCCTTTAAATGAAGGTCTAGGGTTTCACCATGAAGAAAGAAAGAATGGAATTCTTCCACAATCAAATAAGAGAAATCAACATATTTCAGTTTCAAGAGATACTTCATCCGCATCGAGGACTACAAACCTAGGTGTTAGTAATGAGGGAATCACGAGAAATGGTTTAGAGTCTATGAATTCTCTTTCAGCTTTCTATTCTGAGTCTCAAGTTGTTGAAGAGGCTCCAAAGTTGAAAGCTTCTGACTTTGCAACAAAGAAAAAGAAAGTAAAGTCAGCGGCTCCGATATTACAATTTTCTGCTTGGTTAATTGATGTGGTTATTGTCGCAGCAATTAGTGCAGGTCTAATGTCGCTCTTTGTTCTTGTGTCGGGATTATCTTTTTCTAAGTTTTATGAAATTATAGGTGCAAATGATTTAGCTATTTTTGGAAGCGTATCTTTTTCAATTTTCTATCTTAGTTATTTTTCTATTTTAGATTTACAGGCAACACCAGGAAAAGCTTTACTAAAGTTAAAGTTGGCCAGAGAAGATGGTAAATCTACTTTGCTAAAAGACAGTTTTCTTAGAGCATTTATAACAATTCTTTCATTTGTAACTTTAGGATTACCTTGTCTCATTGATTTTCAAGGTAAATTAACAGATACAAAAATTATTGAAAATGTTTAATCTATCCGCAGAAGCAAAGAAATTCCTAGAAGATAATAAAGAGAAGAAAATTGTATTTACCAATGGTTGCTTTGATATTCTTCATTCAGGGCACGTTGTTTATTTAAATGAAGCAAAGAAGCAAGGTGATCTACTTTTTATGGGATTGAATTCAGATGCAAGTATTAAGAGACTTAAAGGTGAATCACGTCCTATAAATAAAGAAAAAGATAGAAAATATATTCTCGAAAATCTTCGTTGTGTCGACTTTGTTGAGGCCTTTGAGGAAGATACTCCTTATGAACTGATAGAAGCAGTTCAGCCAGATGTTCTTGTTAAGGGTGGAGATTGGAAAATTTCAGATATCGTAGGTCATGATATTGTTACAGCAAAGGGAGGAGAAGTTAAAAGCCTTATTTTTGTGGATGGATATTCAACAACGGGAATTATTTCATCTGTTCAGGGTAGGGAGTAATCCTACGTGATTATTTCAAATGGCAGTAAAATAATAAGTGCTAAGTTTAATGATGAATACGATTACATACTACTTAACGAAAGGCCTTCGCATAATTACATTTCTCTTCCCAGTAAATTAACTCAAACTCTCTTCTTAAAAGCTTTAAGTAATTCTTTAAAGAGAAAGCGATCAGTTTTTATTATAAGTTCTATAGAAGGGCTGAATTTGGATTCACTCTATATCAATACCAATAAACACTTCTTCTTTGATCAAAATTATATATTCGTGAATTTATCGATTCGCTCAAAAATATTTAAAATTAAATATTGTGATGAGCTTTTTAGTTTTAGTAGAATGACGAATCTTTTTAGAGACTTGCAAGTAGCCGAGTAAAGCAGTCCACTATAACCCATTGTTTTTACGGCAAATTTTTCCACTTTTTACTCAAGTATATTTCCGAGTAACCGTTTAGGTTATTACCTGGCTCATGTGGGGTGAGCCTTTTAAAGATCAGACACGGCTGTTTGATTCAACTTTTCACGGAGGTAAAATATGTTTCGAGGAGATTAAAATGGGTTTAAGAATTAACACAAATGTACAATCATTAGCAGCACAGAGAAGTTTAGGAATCGTAAAAGAAGAGCAAGGCGCAAATCTTGAAAAGATGGCTTCAGGTAGTAGAATTAATAAAGCAAGTGACGATGCCGCAGGTCTAGCGATTAGTGAGAAACTAAAAGCAAATATCAGAGGGTCGCAACAAGCGAAGAGAAATGCTGGAGACGGTATCTCTATGATTCAAACGGCTGAAGGTGGACTAAACGAAGTATCAAATATTTTGGTAAGACTGAGAGAACTTTCAGTACAAGCAGCTTCTGATACTATTGGTGACCAAGAAAGATCGTTCTCTGATTTAGAATTCCAAAACCTTGTACAAGAGGTTGATAGAATTGCTGGATCAACTAAGTTTAACGGACGTGATCTATTAACTGGTGAAGGTGAGACGGCAGACTTTCAAGTTGGAATTATGAATGATGATTTCAATGATAGAATCTCTTATAGACCACAAGATTCAGCTGCTTCGGCAGATGCAATTGGTATCGCTGGTTTAAGCGTAGGTTCTAAAGAAGGTGCTCAGGAAAACTTAGAGAGTATCGATTCAGCGTTAAATAAAATTAACGGGAATAGAGCAAACTTAGGTGCTTTACAGAATAGACTTCAATCAACGATTTCTAATCTAGATGTAAAGAATGAAAACTTAAGTGCAGCCAATTCTAGAATTAGAGACACAGATATTGCGCAAACATCATCTGAGTTAACTAAAGCGAATATTCTAACTTCTGCTTCAACTTCGGTTCTAGCACAAGCGAATAGCTCACAAAATGCAGCTCTAAAGTTAGTTGGTTAATAGTTAGTACATTAAAAATTCAATTAAAGTCAGAAGGCCCCTCTTATATAGAGGGGCCTTTTTTATTTTCAATACATTTGCCATAATTAAGTGCCATTTTTTTCATGCCAATATTGAGTAATTACATTAATAGCAAATACCGTACCAAAAAAGTTTCTTCATAAGTCACTAATAATATTAAAATTTATCATTTTTTTAGAGATTAACCGAGCGAATGGCTAAAGTATTTTCGTGAGTGGGCGATAAAGTTATTGTCTGACAAAAAAGGTCGGACGGCTTAGGGAAAAAAATAAATATTCTTAGGAGGAATATCATGGGTTTAAGAATTGCAACGAATATGGCATCACAGTCAGTTCAGAAAAATTTAAGTGAAGTGTCAAACAAGAGTCAAGAAAGTTTAGAAAAACTTTCATCTGGTAAAAGAGTTAACAAGGCATCTGACGATGCAGCAGGTTTAGCGATTGCGACTAACCTAAAAGCTCAAACACAAGGCCTTAGACAGGCTACGAGAAATGCGAACGACGGTGTTTCAATGGTTCAGACTGCAGAAGGTGGTTTAAACGAAGTTTCAAACATCTTAGTACGTCTAAGAGAACTAACGATCCAAGCCGCTTCAGATACAGTTGGTGAAGACGAGAGAGGTTTTCTAGACCTAGAGTATCAACAACTATCAACAGAAGTAGATAGAATTGCAGAGTCAACGACATTTAACGGAACTAATCTTTTAAATGGCGAAGGTGGAGGAGTACTTGATATTCAAGTAGGAACTTACTCTGGAGAACAAAATAGAATTGGATTCGATTCCGATGCTGCTAATGCAACTGCAGATGAAATTGGAATTGGTGGAACTTCAATCGCTGATAAAGGTGATGCCTTAGATGCGATCGAAAATATAGATGGTGCAATTAAAGCAGTATCAGGTCATAGAGCAAACTTAGGTTCAATTCAATCGAGACTACAGTCAACGGTTGCAAACCTAGAGACGCAAACGATCAATCAAGAAAGTGCAAGATCGGTTATTGAAGATGTGGATGTGGCAGCAGAAACTGCAAGCATGGCATCAGCTAATGTTGTAAAAAGTGCGGCAGTTGCTTCACTAGCTCAAGCTAACCAAATACCGAACTCAGCATTAAGATTAATTGGATAATTAAAAAATGTGGGTGCTAGTCACCCACACTTCCTAAGCCCTAAGGAACGAAAGTTCCACTTAAGCCCAACCCACTCTTGCTACGGTAAGGGTGGGTCTTAGGGAAGGAAAGGAAATAAGATGAGTAAGCTACTAAAAATTGAAGACCAAGAAATTATAAAGAATGAAATACTTGAAGCCTTTAAGAGCAAGTATTCTGTTTACGCTTGGGGTTCGTTTGGTGGTCACATCGTTAAGGCAGATCTTCAATTCAAATCAATCAAATTCAATCAAAAAAGAATTATTTTATCTCCAACAGCAATGAGTAGATCATACCTAGAAGATCTTCTTGGTGGCAGTGGAAAAATTAATATCGCTGTACCGCAAATGTCACTTTTGTTTGAAACTGAATTTATGGGTTATGATGATGACCTAATAGTTTCTTTTCCAAAGTTTCATAAGTTCTATGATAGACGTAAATCAGAGAGAGTTGACCCATTCATTCCGATGAATATAAATATCAAACATAAAGGACTAACTTTTAAGAAGTCTTGTAATGATATTGGCGTTGGTGGTTTTTCCGTTATTTTGACCAAGAATGAAATGAAGAAGTTTGATATTGGAGAAATGATAGAGGATGTAGACGTCTCATTTCCACTTAAAACATTAACATTAAAGGTAAAAGTGGCAGGACTTGTTAAGCTAAATCCTTATCAAGATGAAAAAAATCCATATGGGGGCTCTCGCTTGTCTCTAACGTTTGAGGGTAATACAACACTCGTCAAAAAAGAAATTCTAAGATTGATAAATGGACAAAAAAAACTAGTCTGTGATATTGATAGTTAATGATCATTACTTCTATTTCTGATGTGCACGTAAAGGAATCCTCAGACACTAATTTTTCATTATTAAAAAAATTCTTCGAACACGAGAGCGTGAAAGCATCCAACTTTATTATCTTAAATGGGGATATCTTCGACATATTAATTGGAGGGAAAACACAATATCTTAAGAAGTACAATGAGTTCTTTCACTTGATAAGGTCCGCAGTAGAAAGAGGGACAAAAGTCGTCTATATCGAGGGGAATCATGACTTTCACATTGAAAGACTTATCCGAAAATCAATAAAGAAACTCAAGCTAGATAAGTCGATGTTTGTTCACGTAAAAACTTTCTATGACATTTCCGTGGATAATAAAGTCGTGAGATTTACACATGGTGATGACGTTGAAATAGAGAATGAAAAGTATAGAAAGTATAAAAGAACAATTAATAATAAAATTATGAAATTTCTTGGAGATTATATTGTCCCTTTTCATTTGATAGAGTGGATAGGTCATAGGGCCTCGAGTAAGTCTCGAAATAATAATCTACATAAATATGAGCTGAGTCCAGAGGGACAAGAGTTTGTCAAAAATAAGTTTAGAAGATCGTCGGAAGTGTATTTGAAAAATCACCAAGAGGTAACGGGTCTTGTCTGTGGACATAGTCATTGCAAAGATTTTTATGAACTAAGTGATGATCGATTTTATATAAATAACGGATTTGCTCCGTCCTCAAAAACGTTTATTTTCGTTAGTGAGAGTGGAGCAAAGTTTGTAGATTTATAATTGCGCCATATCTCTAATATACTGTTCTCTTTCTCTAGTATCGACCTCTGATGTATAAGAGTAAGTTCTATTTTTCTCTTCTTTCTTGGATACATCAATTAAAGTTTTTGAAAATTTAGCAATTTGTGGCAGGTGGGTAATAGCAATTACTTGTGAAGCCGTTGATACTTCTTCAAGAGCTTTTCCTATAGAGATTGCAGTCTCTCCCCCTATTCCAGTGTCAATTTCATCGAATAGAAAAACGGAAACAGTATCAGCTTTAGACAAAATTTGTCTTAGAGAAAGAAGAATTCGGGAAAGTTCACCACCTGAGGCGATCTCTTTCACTTTAAAGAATCCTTCTCCAGAGTTTGTTTCTGCGTTGAAAGAGATTTTAGAAATACCGTTCTTGGAAAGAGTTTTTGTTTCCTCTAATTCAACTTTTATTGTGGCACCACTCATTCGAAGTTTTCTAACCTTCTTTGTTAGTTCAATAGAGAGTTTCTTTGAAAACTCTTTTCTACTTGAATGGAGTGCATTCGCCTTTGTCCAGCAGAGCTCTTTAACTGAATTTATTTTCTCAGTCAGTTTCTTAACTTCAATATCAGAATTTTCAAGCAATAAGTGTTCTTCTTTAAAATTGTTGTAGATAGACTCAAGTTCTTGGGTTTCCACATTAAACTTTCTTTTAAGTTTTTGATAGGAATCAAGTTTTTCAATGATTTCTTGTAGCTCTTCGTCATCATGTTCGAAGTCCAATTTTTTTGAAATCGAAAAAGATAGATCTGATAATAACTCTTTCGCGTCGGCCAATAGTTCAGATTCCTCATTAGATAAGAGATCATAGCGACTAGTTTGGAGATCAAATTTATTTATAAGAGTAAGTATACTATTGTTTGATTCACTTAAAATATAGTTGGCCTCAGTGAATGATTCTGCCTTTTTTTGATGATCTAGTATTTGGCTTTTCTTGGCGATAAGAGATTCTTCTTCTTGAGCACTAGGATTAACTTTTTCAAGTTCTGATATTTGAAATTCAAGGTAGTCTTTTCTTTGTGACTTTGTTTTATTCATTTCAACAAGTTCTATTAGTTGACTCTCAAGTAGTGAAAGATTTTTGTAGAGAGTTTGAAACTCTAAAGTCTCTTGTGATTTTTCGCTGTAGTCATCTAAGAGCGCCATTTGATAGTCCTCACTAAGAAGTTTTTGATTATCAAACTGACCGACAAGATCCACGTATCTCTTAGAGATTGTGGTAAGTGTCTGCAAAGAACATTGTTGAAAGTTTAAGTAGGCCTTTGATGAGCCTTCACTTGTGATGATTCTTTTGATTAGAATTTCGTCTTCAGAAAAAGGATGACCAAGGTCATTGAAGTAAGCTTTGATTTCAGGGTGTGAACACATGAAAACGGCCTCAACAGTTGCGAACTCTTCGTTTTTTCTTATTATCTTCTTATCTGCCCTTGTTCCAAAAATTAATTGAAGGGCGTCTAGAATTAAGCTCTTTCCTGAACCTGTTTCTCCGACAATAACATTAAATCCTTCGGAAAAGTTAATCTCTTGATTAACGAAGGTTGCAAAATTATTCATTGTAAGAGATTTTAGGATTAATTTTTCTTTTCTCATCTACTTTCTCGCTGTCCGTGTGTAAGCTTTTCTTTTAAAGTTTGGAAGTATGTTCTGTCATTGTTTTTAATTATTTTGGCGTAGCTATTTTTCACTTTTGAAATTTTTACGATACATCCTTTTTCTATATCTACAGCTTCCTGACCATCAAGAGTTAGGCTTAAGTGACTTTCTTTAACAGGAAATTTAACTTCGATTTCTTTGGTATCAGGTATAACTAGCGGTCTATGGTTAAGACTATGTGGACAAATAGGGGTTAGAAGTAAGGCATTAACTTCAGGATGAGTGATTGGCCCTCCTGCAGCTAATGAGTAGGCTGTGGACCCTATCGGAGAGCTTATAATAAGTCCGTCTCCAGAAACATTAAATATTAACTCTGAGTCACACTCTACTGTTAATGTGAACATTCTAGAAATATTATTTTTATTAATAACAACATCATTAATAAAATTTCCTTTATAAATATCCTTCCCTCTTCTTGTTACAGTAACTCTATAAAGTTGAAGTTTGGCAATATTGAATGTTCCTTTGAGTGTATTTGCGAGTTCGTCAAAGTATTCAATTTTTGAAAATTCTGTAATGAATCCAAGTCTACCCATATTCACCCCAAAAATTGGAGGTGAATTCTTTGTACACTTTCGGCTTACTCCAATTATTGTACCATCACCACCTAAGGTTATAATGAGATCTAATCCGTTAATTTCTTCTTCTTCAATGAAGTTGACGTTCTTTGGAATTTTTTGAAAAATTGTTTCAATTCGTGATTGTTCTTTTACAAGGAAAGATACATTCTTTTTTCTTCTTATTAGCCATTCAGTTAAGTTTGGTATCGTTGTTGAAAACTCTGATACATTTCTTGGCTTTAGGAGAATACCAATGTTTTTAATTACTTTTGAATTCAAACTTTACTCACTTTTTAAAAATACCATTAGGGCATCTTCAATATCCTCAAATGGTTTTCCAAGAACTTTACATCCATATGAATTAGCTTTCTCTAGTATTTGTGGAGAGCTGTAGGCCGTAATGATTACAAATACCTTACCAATTTCTTCAATATTGTACTTCTTTTTCGACTCTTCGATAATATCAAATCCTGTAATATCTTGAAGCATCAAGTCACAGATGACGCGATCATATTGATTACTTAGAATTTTTTCAATGGCCTCTTTACCTGTTGAGGAAACGTCAACTTCAGCGCCTTTCTTTTCAAGCAGGCGTTTTAATGACTTTTGAATTAATAACTCGTCTTCTATTACTAAAATATTCATTACTTATGTGATTGGTAGTGTGAAAGATACACTAGTACCAATATCGTCCTTTTGAGTGATTTCGATTGTGCCATTTAGTTTTTTAATAAGGTTTGAACAGATACTAAGCCCTAGGCCAGTTCCCTTCTCTTTAGTGGTTATGAAAGGTTTAAAGATTTGCTCTCTTAATTTGGCCGGAATTCCAGGACCAGTGTCCGAAACATTAATTTCTATTCCCTCAAGTTTCTTTATAATTGTGATTTCTATTTTCTGATTTCTAAATTCAGTGTGCGCACTTTTAATGGCTTGAGAACTGTTAATAACTAGATTAAATAAAATCTGAGAAACCCACGTTGAGTTTGAATTTATAATAAAATCTTCTTCACTCTGGAAATTATAGAAATTTAAATCTTTTGGGATTTGTTTGCTTTCACTTTTGGTGAGCAAAATTGTTTCATTTATAACATCTCTTATATTGAATTTATCATAGTGATCTTCCTCTCGGTAGAGCTTTGAGAAATTATCAATAATTGTTTGACACCTTTTACTGTTGATAGAGATATCTTTAATTATTGAGGACATCTCTTCATCGAAATCTTCAAGTAATAAAAGATCAGAGGCCATACTAAGCCCAAATAGAGGATTGCTGAGTTCGTGCTTTAAAGTGTTGAGTAGTTCACCCAGGAGTGAAACCCTTTGATGATGATAGATGTCAGAAGTATTAGACTCATTATCAATACCAATTTCAAAAAATTTCTTTCCAGATAAATTCTCTACAGAGTTTAATTCATCTAAATCTTGAATGTCGGTGAACCTCGCGGCATCATTAAGGGGTGTATTGTCTAAAAAGAGAGGATTGGGATAAGTCTCTAATAAAGACTTGTACACTTCTGTTCTAAGCTTATTTAATGAAGCAATGAGAATACTTTGAATTACGTCAGAAATAAAACTTACTGAAGAATTAAAAATATTAATCTCCATATCTGATGGAGGGAGAAAGTCATTCCTTGAAACGATAACTAGAATTGAATGCTTAGATAATTCAATGTCTTTTGCAAGAAAGGTTCCTACAACACCAATGTCTGATTCTAGAATTTGAGATTGATTAAAAAGTTTGTTCTTACTTTTTTTAACAAGATTAAAGATTTTACTGAAAGTTGTTACAGCAATTTCTTTCTTACTATGACCTAGATTTGTATCATAGAAGAATGTTTCTATGATGGGACTACCCTTCTCGTGAATTATTATTTGGCACGATTGATAGGCCTTGAATAATTTTGATTGTAAGATATATTCAGGTAATTCGCTTGTGTCCTTAATTTTCAAAGATTGATTTAAAATAAAGTTTTTAAATTCTAAAATTTCAATGAATAATTTTAGATCCGAGGAAGAATTTTTAGAAATATTAGAAGTTGTAAGTGAAGAGTATTTTCTCTTCTTATAGTTTTTACCATCATATCTAGCATTTAAGAGCTGGTAGATGGCCTTAGGAGATGTCTTAGAGGAAATTTTGAGAACAGGTTCACCAATAATTGAGCCGCCTCTATGAATATCGTAGAGGTTATCATTTAGGTAAATAGAATAATCAGAATGAATTTGAGACTTAGTGAATTCAATATTTGGAGACGCTGCAAATACACCGCCTCCTATACTTTCAGATAGGTATAACTTTAAAGATCTCTTAGTTTTTTTAGCTCTGGTATGGCCTTTATTTTCCACTGAGTCAGGTTATCTATAAGTTCATACTCTAGCAAGTCGTTCAACATAATTATGTCGTTTTTCTCTTTCGCAGGGATAAGCGCTTTCATAATAGAGAGAAGGTGAATTTCTAGAGTTTGAAACGTATTTGTATTCTTCAATTGCTCTTGGTGTCTTCTTCTCACTGTCTTATAGATTTTAGCCATTAATTGTACATATAGATCCATGATTTCAACAACTTCACCGAACATCATATTGGCTTCGTGTTTCTTGTTCTCACTTTGAAATTCAGAGTAAAGACTAATCTTCTGGACAATAGTATCAATATAAGATGAGCAATCGTTTAGTGCATCAAATGCAAGCTCATAGCTACTTGTTGTTGAAAAGTTGATGTCCTTATATCTTTCTACTGGCAGAGTAAGGGAAGATTGCTCTTCTTCATATGAAAGTTGAACGCCATCAATATCAATGGAAGTAATCACTTCATCATCGTGAAGAACTTCATTTAAAACAAAGTTCATTAAGTCATTCACGCTGGCATCATGCTCTGGTTTATTAATTGTTTTGTTGTTAACAGTTACTGAGACCATCCTGGTTCCTACCTTATTGTTGCTTGAGGTTTAATATTTTTATTTCTTTGATTCTGAGTAAGTGTCTTTTCACATAGTTCGTACATTACACTTGTTACATTTGCTTGATCATGAAAAGAGTAAAATGAGCTTTCAGTTAATTCTACTAAATTTTCTCCATGAAGATTTGCTCTAGAGACTTTTCCAAAGTTTATTATTGGGCTTAGCTGTGGATATGTTTCTGAGACAATATCTGATAAGCGTTCTATTTCATCAACCTTCTTAGAGTAATCTTTAATTTGATTGATATTTGGAGTATTCGATGAAATTTCTTCAAGAATGTACCTTGAATACTTTTTACCAAACTCACTTAATTCAAACAATTGCTGTAAACCCTGCATATCTTGAAGAATCCTCTGGTGTGTTTTATCGCTTATTTCTGGGAAGTCACTATGAGCTTCGACTTCATTGATAATATAGCTCCAAGTAATCATAAAGAATTTTTGAATTGTTTCAGTATATGTTACTTCGTTACCGAGTACTGATTGTAAGCTAAGTAAACCGAGGTTGTTGTACTTAGATCTAGAGATATTGATAGAGTTTAAGTGAAAGTGAGAAAGGTTCTTATTAAGTAACTCTTTAGTAACTTCTTCACCTTTAGATACCAACGAAAGAACTTCATTCACGGCCTGGTAGGGAATGTCTGCATGACATTGATAGAAGTCACATGAAGTGTCTGGCTTACATGGAAAGCATTTTGTCTGCGGTGACAAGCTATAGGCGCCATCGATATAGGGTATTGTTTCTCTTGTTCTTACTGGACCAAGTGAAATTGTAATAATAGGAATCTTCTTTAAAGAAGCTAAGTGACTAACCATTGAATCGTGACCAATAAACATAGAGTCGTCATCAAATAAGTTCTTAAGCTCTGTTATATTATGCTTGCCTGTAAGGTCTACAATTCTATTAGAGAACGAACTTAGTAGAGGGCTCGATGTTATTTTTTGGCAAGCCTCTCTGTCTGACTTGGCACCAACAATAAAGACTTTCTTTGATTCATTGTCTTTTAAAAATTTAAAGATAACTTCAACCCACTTCGTGTCACTCCATACCTTTTTCTTGTCAGAAGCGAACGGATGAATAAAAACTTTATTCTTTGGTCCAGAATTTACAGTGTTGTTTTCATCTTTCTTAGGAGCCACGCCAACAATAAGCTTGTAGAGGTCTACTAAGTTAAATGAATTAAAGCTTGTTTCTAGAACATTGGCATAGAGGTATTGTGACCATTTATCTTTAATCTTAATAGAGGCATCTGTATCATAAACAGGACCGACTTTATGATTGGCCTTAATTAGGCTCATTAGATAATTGGCCGTTTTTGAGTAAGATAAATTTATACAAACATCAATATTATGAGAGGAAATTCTATCTTTCAGTTCTTTTATATTCTTTAAAGAGTTTTCAAGATTAACTACAGGACTTTTTAAAACTAAATCTTTTAGATCAATGGTAATACATTCGTCGAATACTTCTTTAATTTGCTCGGTGAGGTGGTTCGCAAACTGCTTTCTCGCAATAAGAAGTAGCTTGTATTTATCACCATACTCAGCCCTTAGGGACTTAGCCATTTGAATTGTCTGTATTATATCTCCTAGACGGAGAATCTGAACAATCGCGATTGTCTTTTGAGCTTCTTGTGGAGGTATGTCTACACTGTCTTTCTTAGCTGTTTCCATGTCCTTCCTCTTCTAATAATGAGGCCAGGAATAGTACTTCGAGGTCATCTTGAGTTAGAGCAGTACCCGCTTGAGTACTTTTCTTTATCTCTTCGATTTTAGCTACAACCTCTGTTGCGAAATTACTCATACACCTTCCTTGGCATAAATATTATAAACTTGCTTGGTTAACTCTATTCGACGCTTTATTTTCAATTGCCGAGTTAGCTTCATGCTCTCTAGAGTTTTCTTCAATCGTTCTAAGAACTTCATAAACTTTTTGAAGTTCATTCTTCATCTTATATAAGTGACCCTCTACTTCTTTAACTGAATCTTCTAGTCTGTTAGAAGCAATCCCTTCAAGTCTTGCTCTTAAGAAAAGGCTTGGGATCGCCGTCATTGTAGAATCTTCACTGTGTGACAGTAGGTGACCTAATGAGTTTATAAAACTCTTGGACTGATTGGCACCTTCTCCAATTTGGATTAATGAGCGAATCGCACCGAGAAGATCTTTTGTAATATTTGTTACAGCTTCTTTTTCATTTGCAATCCATCTCTTAAAGTTTTCCCCTTTTAGCTCTAGAATCATTTCGCAATATGAATGATCATCCTTTGCAAGAAGAGTTTTTGAAAGATACATGCGAGAGGCAATTCTCTGGGCCTCTATTTCTGAATTTACTTCTCCCTTAACTGCAAAGTAGGAAGTACCTAGATTATCTTTGTAAGGTCTATAGAGAGTATAGCCTTCGCTTATCTCTGTATTCTTGAAGGACTTTAGTCCGAGTAGAAGTAGAGTTGAATTAACTATATCGTCGGATTTTAAGTCAGATGTCGTGTCATTTTTTGAGAAGTGTCTATCTTCAATATTTTTTGAAAGAATAATTGATTGCTCATTTATAGAGCCTTGCTTAAGAAACGGAGAAGCGCCTAAACTTACTTCTACACAAGGGGTTTGAACTAAATCACTTAGGTGCTTAATAGCCGTATCTGGAGTAATTAGACAATCGAGATTTACAACAACACTCGTTAAGGCATGAAAGTCGGACTCGACAGAAACAAGTCTTCCTTCAAAGTGATCATTTATATGTGCAGCCTTTTCTTTTTCTTCATCTGTAGGAGCGACTAAAAGCATTGTTACAACATCTCTCTGATGTAGCTTTTCAATGACTTCAATAATCACACTCTCTGGAATATTCTTTGACTCTTCAGATGTGAAGAGCTGAATACCCACTACTTTCTTATTCTTTCCTTCTTCTGCTCTTCTTAAAAAGTTTATATTTTTAGATGCATTCTCATTATGGTTAGTACTAGTTTTTAATTTGATACCATCTTTAACAGGAGTAACTCCGAGCATATTGTGATAGATATCGTTAAAGTGGATAGGTGAGAACTCGAGCTCTGTGACGACATCGTTTAGAAGCATTCCCCATTCAGAATTATATGAGTTTTTCATTTCTTGGGTGAAGCTTAGCCCAACTCTCTTCTCTGTCTTCATAAGAGATGTAATGTGAGTAGAGACCCTATCGTTTGAGTAGTTAATGACTTGGTCCCATTCTTTACTCGTGACAGGTTGCAGATCTTTGCTAAATTCCTCTAATGAGTAAGCATTGTTAAATATATCACTTTTACAAACTGTAATTATTCTCTTTCTATCAATTGTGAAAATATTTGAGAGACCCTCAATATTTAGAGCAACTTTTTCAAACTCTTTGTAGATAAGAAGAGATACTTCGTACTCACCACTTTTAATCATTGAGTTGATAAGGTGAGTAGAGCTATAGATATCTCCAAAACGTCTTAAATTTACTAGTAGTACTTTCTTCATTTTACTCTCTACCTTCTAATTCAAGTGATCCTTTAACCATTTCTTTAAATGCCATTAAAAAGTGATCGTTATTATTGACGGGAGCTTCTTTGGGATAAAGACTCTCGTCGATTGCGGACATTAAGTCGAGGTTAGGGTTTAGATTTTTTATGCTTTCCTTAACATCTTCGGTGCTAAGGTAGTCAGAAAAACTTCCAACTGTTCTTGGTGCTTTGTATGAAAGTAAATTTTTAAAGTAGTTTTCATACAGATTGAAGCTTGCTGGATGACTTATTATTCCTGGCTTATTAAGTAGATAGTTCACAAACTCTTTCTTCTTATAAAGTTCGGAAATCTCTTCGGCGGAATAGATTTGTATATTTGGATTGTCTATAAAAGAATACTTCTTATAGTCTGAATATACTTTCTCATTTGGTTCGATAACGACAATTCTATATTCTTGTCCCCATTCTTTTTCAAGGAGCAGTATGGCTTCAGCTATATGGTATCCGAATCCAAGTCCAAGAATAAGAAGCTCGTTCTTCACTTTCAATAAAGAAGTATTCTTGACCATAAGGCCAGCTGCCTCTTTTATAGGGTTATAAATTGAGTGGAGGTGAACATCATTAACAACAGGAACTTTGTGTTCTGTTTTAGAAACTTTAACTTCATACCTATATAAAGATAGCTCTTCCATGGATTTATCCTGAGTGTTATATGATTGTGAATTTTCTGTATTTGAATGATCAGACACGCTTGCTACCTCTTCCTTAAGGTTAAACTGTGAATTTAGAAGGAGAACGAATCCTAGTTCTCGCTCCTATATTTCCTCATGTCTGCGTATTTTTGTCAATGAGATTATAAAAAATAGCCGATTAACACTGAACTCATAACGACTTGATTTGTTATGAGTTCAGGAAAAATTAAGGTTATTTTTTGGTACTGTTAAGGTTGTAGCCCTTGAATTGCTGTCTTGACGTAAATATCGTAGCAATTTCCTTGGTTGTTTCAAGTTTTTGATCTTCAAGGAGTTCTGAGGATTTTAAGTCTATAGCTTGAACTTCACATGACCAGTTATATAGATCACCTTGCCAGGCTTTTAGAATTTCAATTATTTCTGGAGTAACTTCGTCGGCCTTTAGTGTTGCGACCATTTCCTCTACTTCAGTTTGAAATTTCTCTAAAACATTTACAATTCTTTCTCTATTATCGGCTTCAAAGTTTACTAGGTTGATATCTCCCCTTGAAGTTGCCAAATAGATACTATGGGTAATTTTGAGACCACTGTCTAAAAGAGCGGTGTGCCTCATTAATAGATTGTAGATACGATTAATCATTAAGCCCCCTGTTGCTCTTTTTGAGCATTTTCTTTTCTAAGGGTCTTAATAGCTTCACCCCAACCTTCATAGAGAGTATTTAAAACGTTTAGACATCCATTTAGTGGCTCAGCATCTATCTTAATATTTGCCTGAGTACTAGAGAAGAGAATAAAGTCATAAAGTGATGATAGCTCTTTTGCTATATCTCCACCGACTTCAAAGTCTAAACTATTATTTAGCTCAATGACGATGTCCTGAAGCTTTCCAATGTGTTCACCTTTGGCCGGAATGTTTTTCTCGCCAATGGCCTCTATTGCTTTCTTGCAACTTTTAATTGCCGCTTGATAGAGCATTAGTAAGATTTGTTCCTTACTTGCAGTGTGAATTGATGTTTTCTTATAAGCACCTAAACCATAACTCATAACCACCTCCAATGGTTAACCGAGTTGAGTCACAGGATCTGAACCACCAGCACCAAGCGCTGCTATTCCTGAACCTTGACTCTTCATTCTCGAAATTGTTCCTTCTAATCTTGCAAATTTATCTTTTAAATTCTTTTCTTTTTGTTCAATCATTCTTTCTTTATTACTTATTCTTCTATCTATTTGGTCAATATTAGACTGAAGAGAATTCTTTCTTGTTTGTAATAATCCGTTAGGAAACTGAAGAGATGCCTTTACGGTGTCTCCTAGGTGATCTATGAAACCTGGACTTTTACCTTCTTCAGTGAAGTGTCCCGTTAAAATCTGAGTCACTAATTTATAGTTTGAAGCTAAATTATTATTAAGTGTTTCCGTTTCAACTTTTAAAAGACCATCTCTTTGAAATTTAATTCCTAAATCACTAAATCTCTTAAATCCAAATTCTGTCTTGATATCCTTGAAGATGGTCGATCTAAGACGTCCTTCGAGTGATTGGAGTAGGATATCTCCACCAAGAGTTCTCGATGTATCTGTTGTTTCATCCATATTGTTCTGTTGTTTAATAAAACCTAGAACAGAGTTGATACTTTCTACAAGTCCTTCAACTTTTGCAGTAACAGCTTGTGTATCTTCATCAATTTTTAAAGTAAATTCCTCTCCTGGGCGTGCTTTCTTTAAGTCTAAACTCACTCCAGGAATTAATTCGGAAGATTTATTTTCTGGAAGTTCGATCTCAAATCCATCTAGCTTAATTTTGGCATCGTGTGCTTCTCTTTCAAATTCTAAATAAAGATCATTATCTCCATCTACAAAATAAAAGTAAGGAAACTCCGCACGCTTTTCATCCCCCGTTTCTTCAAGAGACATGATCATTCGCCATGGTTGATCACTTCCGCTTCCGTCATTGACAACAGAGGCTCGAAGACCATTACCACTATCTTTATTTATGAGTTTAGCGACAGCGTTTAAACTAGAATTATCAGAATCAATATAAATTTCTTTACTCTCACCATCAGGTAGAAAATATTGAATAAAACCAACACCAACATAACTATCATCAGGACTTTCAAATCCAGATGACATTGCTGATGATTTTTGTGCTAGTTGAGATACCTCTATTTGATATGTTCCGGGTTGGGCAATGTTCTTATCTGCATTAACACCTAAGATATCTTCATTTGTTTGAACTTTTAATTCTCGGAGTGATCTTGCACTTGCGTTTTGTAAAACATTTCCACGCACACCTTCCATAAGCTTTATAAGCTCACCAACGAGTGCTTTCTTATCGCCAACTTTCTCTTTACGAGTTTCCATATTTTTAACAGGAATTTTTTCAGCAGCGATAATCTGCTTAACAATATCTTTTGGAAGCCCTGTTGCAATGGAGCCAAAAGAAATACCCAAATCTTCCTCCTGAAGTTTCTCCTCTCATCCTAAGAGAAGTCGGTATACGCCTTTAAATAATAGCATATGGGGTATTCGACGCAATCGAACGGAGCATGGGGCAGTATTTTCTGTGAGGGATTTAGGGGTGTATAAAAAGAAATTTTTATAAATACTTAAAATGACTTTCGGTAAGTTAATTAATGGCCTAAAATAAAAATGGCCGGATTGGGGATCCGGCCGTTTCGAGCGAGTAATGGACATTTGGAATCAATGAAGACTCTCAAATGTTGTACTAATATGATCGGTTATTATGGATAATACTTTAGAAAAAAAGTCAGGAATATTGTATTTAAAGTCAAAGTTCTTTTTATATCGAATAGTTATGTACTTTTCTTTCTTGCTAATTCCTGTCTATGTTCAGAAATCGTTAACTTTGAAGCCTATCTATCTCTTCATCTCAATGATTCTTTACTGTTCATTTATAATGAGTCAGTGGTTTTTTCTTGGAAAAGAAATTGATCATCGCTTAAAAATCTACTTTAGAGTGAATTCATCAATCGATCGTGTTGTTTATAGGCTCTTTCTTGGAATGTTCTTCTTCATTCTGATTTTTAACTTACTCTATTTATTACCTTCAAAATGGGTTTATAATTCATTTTGGATTATATGGGGTTCTCTTGGATTATTTTATTCGTGGCCAACAAGAGGAAAGATCATTCAAGAATCTGTTACGACAAATTTCTCAGAATTCAGATATCTCGATAGTTTTGAGAAAACGCTAGTTTTTCTAATCGTCAGCTTAATACTATTCTCTGTTCCCGAGATGCCATCTTTGGCCCAGAGAGATGCATTGATTTTCTTCTTAGATCCAGCTCATCAAATAAATGAACTATTCTGGAATTTTCTAACGGTAACGTTCTATCCCTTTAAAAGCTACCCTAGCCTTTTTAAGATCGGCTGGGCCACTTACTTTTATACAGTAAATATTTCGATGTACCTCCTTACCTTTTATGCTTTTTTAAGATTCTTTATATCGAGACGCTTATCTTTATTGGGAGTATTTGCATTAATCTCCTCTTGGAGTTTTTCTAAAATAATTGGAAATAATTTGGGAACAACTTTGGTTGATACCTATACCCTAGCATGGCTTTGGGGTCTGCTTTGGGTGACAAAAAGTTCTACATATAGAACTGGACTATTCATTGGTTTGCTAGGTTTCTTTGGAACGATTGTAAACCAGTCTTATGCGCTTATCTCAGTGATTCAGATCGCTCTTCTTTTAGTATTTTTCTTAAGAGACAAGACGCCCTGGTTTAAGAAGCAAACATTTAAGTACGTCTCCTTTGGTTTGGGTCTGACTTTAGTTACGTTTGTTCTAAGTTTCGACCTTTCAAATATATTTAATCCAGGTGGAATGATAATCTTCGATAATTTAGCTACTCTAATAGATAGAAAAGCTTTTTTCATTCTCTCTGTCTTTGGAGTTTTGATTCTGTTTTTAAGAAGTTTTGTTCCAAGAATTAAATCGATACAAGTGTTAAAGTTTGGATCGGTTAAGATGGAGGAACTCACTATTGGTTTAGTTGTGATTCTTCTCTTTGGTACCTTTGTAAATATTTCAGCAGTAAGTAAATTTTCTCTACTTTGGATGATTACTCTCTTTAGTCTTATTCCTTTAGAGCTAATCTTTTTACATATTAGTAGATTACGTTCTAGTAGGAATATGATTTACCTTATTTATATTTTGATTTGTCTATTAGACTCTCATTTTGAAGGAAGGGTTAAAATATTCCTTAAACTATTTAATAGTTAAAAGTTAAATCTATGATAGAATTGATATAAGAGTACGGTACAGCATAGGAAAAGGAGTTTCTTTGTTTAAATCGAACCTTACAAAAAAGCTATATGCAGACTTCTTAGACCATTTTGAATTAACTAATTCAAAAATTCATTCCTCACCATTTGTATTTGTTGACCCTCTGTACGGAGAAATCAGACTTGTGACAAGTATGACTTCGAATTCTGTTGGAGATGTCATAGCCAATTCTGTGGCCTCTCACGGTGAGCTGGAAATTCTCTCAACGGGAGAATAGGTCGAGGAGAAATTATTCGTTTGTTTAAACGAATAGCCTACAAAGTCAGAGTCACTTTGATACTATTCCTTTCACTTTAGAATTAAATAAAATGTTAGTTTTCCCTAATATTTCGACTAAGAAATGTGGATAACTAGATGACATATATTTTGAGAAAGTAAAGTACATAAAGTACCAATTTGTGGATAACTTTTGAAATTTTGTGAATACCTTTTGGTGCGTAATGTAAGAATGTTTCAGAGTGTTAATATCTCTATGTTAAGCTCCCGAAAATAGGACTTTCTAAAGAGGGACTTAATCACTTCAAATAATTGACAGGAGTACTGTGACATTGTGGATAACTTGTCTGATTTTGTGAGTAAAAACATCATGTCAATCAAAATATTATTTAAAAATTACTTTTTTTAGGTTCTTGTTAAGGTTAAGGTTCTATGGTGTATAATGTCAGACTTATGAAAAAAATGGGAATCAGATGTGTTAAATGAAGATTTTTTAAAATTGCTTCGAACTGAAGTGTTAGAAATTGTAAAAAACCGAGTAGATAGCTCTTCATTAAAGGAGTCACTAGGAATTTCTAAGAAGTCAGATTTTTCAATCGTGACTCTTGTAGATCAGGAGGTGTCTGATCTTGTGCATAAGAAGTTCAGTCACTTAATTAATGAGGGTAGTTATCATTTTTATAGTGAGGAAGATCAGCAAAGTTTTGGTTTTCCATCAATTATCTTAGATCCAATTGATGGGACAAGAGAATTGGCAATGGGCCTTGGTGAGTGCGTGGTCTCATTGGCCGTAATGGAAACACCTAGCTCTGGTTTTGCTTGGCTATTTAATCCCTTTACAGGTTTCGAAATAAGTTCGCTCTCTCCCTATGTAAATCCGGTGACATTCAATACTGAAAAGCTGTTTGGTTACGTCTCAAAAGGGGATAAGAAGAGAGGATTATTAGATCATGTTTTTGCTAGTGATGAATTGGTAATTTCTGCAAAAGGGAGTATCGCCTTTAAGCTTGGCTTATTGGCAAGTGGTGCGTGTGACTTTGTCTATTCCAAAACGCCGAAGAATATCTGGGATATTGCTGCAGGAACACTTCTTTGCTGGGAGAGAGGAATGAAGCTTTATCAAGAGGGGAATGAAATAGTTGCTCTAGAAGAGGTGAAAATTAGCGGAGAGCTTATCTGGTGTCGTGAAAAAGACATTTATTTTTTGACAAATTCATTAGTGAAAAAATGAAAGAAATTAAAGTATAGTTTAATAAAAACAAGAGTCGCCATGTTAGGTTTCCATAAAATAGGGGGACTAATGCAAGCACTTTTCAATTCTACTTATCCAATTTTAATTCAAGGTGAAACGGGAACAGGTAAAACAAACTTAGCCAAAGAAATCCATTATCGCTCACAATTTCAAAATAAAGATTATATCCATTGTAACCTAGCAGGTCTCTCGGATGGTCTTTTTGAAAGTGAACTCTTTGGGCATTTGAAGGGAGCTTTTACTGGGGCATGTTCTGATAAAATAGGGTTTTGTGAGATGGCCAACGGAGGAACTCTATTTTTTGATGAAATAGGAGATATCACTTTGGCCCAGCAGAAAAAACTTTTACAGCTTTTAGACTCTGGCGAGTTTTATAGTGTGGGAGGAACATTGAAAAAGAAGTTTATTGGGCGTTTTATATTTGCGACACATAGAAGCCTAGAGCTACTTGTTAGGAGAGGTGAGTTTAGAGAGGACCTTTACTTTAGATTGGGAGGAGCTGCGATCTCTTTAAAGCCAATCAGAGAAAAAAGTGAGAGCGAAAGGGTGAGCGCTCTGAGAAAAATTATTAAAGAGGCGAAAGAGAAGTATGAGCTAAAAGAAAAGTATTTTTGTGAGGAGGCTTTCGATGTGCTCCTCTCTTATTCATGGCCGGGGAACTATAGGGAAATGAAGACAAGTATTGAGTTAATTTTATTGAAATCCCCTCGTATGAAGATATCAAAGGGAGAAATCCCTTCTAAGTTTGTGCTTGAAAAGAATGAGGGTGGAAGATTTAAAAGCCAAGTTGCAGAGTTAGAGAAAAAAATCCTTTATAATGAGGTTGTAAATAAGGGGGTAGGTATTACTAAGGCCTCAAAATCATTAGGTATTAGTAAGACCACCTTAATTGCAAAGTTGCGTAAATATGGTATTAGTGGTCAAAGTTTAGAAAGAGTAGAAAAGAGTGTCGCCTAATAGGCGTCGAGGAAGAAGTTATGGGTTTCAAGGTTCAAGATCACTATTTTAAAAAAGCAAAGAAAGATGATTTCCTCGCTAGAAGTGTTTACAAGCTTGAAGAGATCGATAACAAGTATAAAATTATAAATAAGAGCGATTATGTCGTAGATTTTGGTTATCATCCAGGTTCATGGGTGCAATACACAAGTCGAAAAGTTCAAGAAGAAGGTAAAGTAATAGGTATTGATATAAGACCATTAAACAAGAAACTTCTGACATTAAAGAATGTAACACTATTTGAAAAAGATATTTTTGATGTCGAAACAACATCGCAGCTTGGGGCAGATAATAAATTCAACGTTGTCCTATCTGATATGGCACCTAATACAACAGGAATAAGGTCGGTTGATCAGGATAGAAGTTTAAACCTAGTAGAGAAGGTATTCGAAGTTTTACCTGTTTTTCTGAAAGAAAATGGAAATATGGTGATTAAAGTCTTCGATAGCCACCAAGCGCAGAAGTTTTTAAAAGAAAACAAGAATATGTTTAAGGAGTATGACTTCCTTAAACCGAAGTCGACTAGATCTGTGAGTAAAGAATTTTTTGTCATAGGCCGCGGATATAAGGCATAATAAAACCTTATGAAATATATAAAAAATAAAAGAAATTTATTCTTAATGCTAACGCTTCTAACTTTTCTTTCTGGACTGGGCTTCCATAAAATGTGGGAGAACATGAAGAAAGAAGAAAGAAGAGAAGAAATTATAACAACTAGGTCACTTGTAAAAGAGAACCTTAACGAAGCATTTAAATTTAGCAAGAAGACATTTCCAAAGAAAGTAGATTTAAAAGAAGAGCAAGTCGATATTAAGTATTCTTTTAATGAAGACTTAACGGCTTATATCAAGAAGATTCTGAAGAGATATAGATCGGACTATTCGTCAGTGATCGTAATTGATAATGAGACAGGATACATTCTCTCCGCCGTAGGTTATGAAAGAAAAGATAATCAATTTAATATAACACTTCCATTTAGTTCAACACATCCTTCTGCGAGTTTATTTAAAATTGTCACGACTGCTGATCTACTAGAGAAATCAGAAGTAACTAAAGATAGTGTGTTTAAATTTAGAGGTAGAGGGACGACTCTTTATAAGTACCAATTAAAAGATAAGAAATCGAGATGGCAAAGAAGGCAATCATTTGAAAGAGCTTTTGCTTATTCAAATAATGTGATTTTTGGAAAGGCTGCAATCAAAAATACAACAGGTGAAAGACTGTTTGATATGGCCGCAGATTTTGGATTTAATGAAAAGTTAATGGAAGAGATAAGCTTGTCGAAATCAGTGTTTGAAATGCCTGATACTGACTATGAGTTGGCTGAGAAGGCTTCTGGTTTCAATAAGAAGACAATGATCTCTCCAATACATGCCGCAGTTATGGCTTCAGTTGTTGCAAATGATGGTGTTCTTAACTATCCAAGAGTCGTCACAGAAATCAGTGACAACGTCACAAAGAAAGTCATATGGAGTCCTCAACAACGAACAAAGAGGGTTCTTGAAGTCCCTACTGCGAGAGAGCTTCAAGAGCTGATGGAGGTAACAGTTAAAAGAGGAACGGCGCGAGGATCTTTTAGACGTGTGAATAGAAAGCTTTTAAACGGACTTGAAATAGGTGGAAAGACTGGGTCTATTACTGGTGGAATTCCATTTGGAAAAAGAGATTGGTTTACTTCCTTTGCAGTACCTGTGAATAAAAATCATGGAAAAGGAATTTCTATCGCAGTAATGAATATAAATTTAGAGAAATGGTATGTTAAGTCGTCGTATCTTGCCAGAAAAGTAATAGAGTACTATTACAAAGAGGTGAATCCATTAAATGATAATGTCTCTACTGCAAAAGAGGCTGAGTCGGATAAGGATACATAGTGGAAGAATATGAAGAAGAGTATCCTGTAGAAAAAAAATCTCCAAATTTAAAGAAAGAAGTCTTTCTAATTATTTCTATAATATTCACGGTTCTTGTCTTTAGATCGTCGCTCTATGAGCCATATCGCATTCCATCGGGCTCCATGATTCCAACTCTTCGAATTGGAGATTACATAATTGTAAATAAGTTTGCATACGGATTAAAAGTTCCTTTTTCTGACATAGCTGTTGGGGACATTAATTTAAACCCAAAATATATTTTTGAACAAAAACTGCCAAAGAGGGGAGATGTAATCGTTTTCAAATTCCCAAAAGATCCCTCTGTAAATTACATTAAGAGAGTTATTGGACTCCCAGGAGATTCGGTAGAAATAAAAGATAAGGTTGTTTATGTAAATGATGTTGAAACAGCAGCATCATTGGTAGATGCCCAACCATTTCTAAAAGATATGGATACTAAGTTTAAAAAACATAAGCTTAAGTTTTTTAAGGTTGGAAAAGAAGAAGAGGGCTATGTTATTCAACAGGATAGCGATAACTATTTCCTCGTGAATAAGGACAAGATTATTGTTCCTGAAGGGGAGATCTTTGTAATGGGAGATAATCGTGACTTCTCTTATGACTCAAGGTTTTGGGGGACAGTGCCACTTACTTTCGTAAAAGGAAGAGCAGAACTAATTTGGTTCTCAATTAGCTTTCCTGAAAATGATGAGGGAGAATTCTTATTTAGACCTTCTAGAATAGGATCTTCAATTAATTAGGGTAACTCTTGTTGCCCCGTCATTTCCATCTTCTGCCTGCCACTCTAGCTCTCTAAATCCTTTTAAGTAACCACGTAGCCATTTTTTTAGAATACCTTCTCCGTGTCCATGAACAATATTTAGGAAAGGAATGTCTCCGTTAATTAACTCATGAATAGAGTCATCGGTGAGTCTTTGAAATTCCTCTAGTCGCATTCCACGACCATCAATTTCAAGCTTGCCTGAAACTGATTTGGTGAAGTTTACTTGAATAGACTGTGGTGGTCTCTTACTCTGTGTAGAGGGTGAAAGGTTCTTAATACTCATCCAGAGTGTCATTTTTCCATTTAAAACTTGAATTTCTTTCTTGCGAATATTGACTGCGAGAACCTTTAGATTCCTATTAAATGTTGGGGAGTGTACGAAATCGCCTTCTTTAATACTATCAATAGAAATCTTTTTTTCGGAAACGGTCTGAGTTAAATGATCTGTAAACTTTTGTTTCTTTGGATCAGGAATGCTCCCAGTGAGAGCAATTACTTTTTTGTTAAATTGCTTCCTTGAGTCAATGTTTCCTTTTTTCGTTTCAATTAAGAGAGATTCTGCTTCAGTGATGATTTTATCAAGCTTCTTTTTATAATCAGAAGTGATGCGTTCTTTTTCTAAAAGAACTAGTCCATCCATAGATTTTTTCTGATTTTTTAGACTAATGTTTAATTGTCTATTCTCTAAGAGTTTTCTACCTAACTCAGATTTCTTTTGAGACAATTCCTGTAAAAGCTGTTCATAAGAGAGTTGTTTCTTGTCGAGAATATGTTCGGCCTTTGATGAAATAGTGTTACTGAGGCCAAATTTTTCAGCAAGTATATCAAAAATCTTGAAGGCCATGGAACTACCAGGAGAACCAAAGCTTAGTTTATATGTAGGCTTACTTGTTTCAATATCGAAGCCTACGTGTGATGAAATATAATCCTTGGAAGAGTGAATATAGGTCTTAAAAAATTGATGATGAGTTGAAATAACAACAAGAGCATCAGATCTACTATGAATTTGCTCTAAAAAAGATATAGCAAGGGCAGAAGCTTCTTCAGACGATGTTGAATTGAAAATTTCATCAACAACTATTAAAGAGTTGGGAGTAATTTCTTCGAGAAGTTCTAAGTAGTTTTTTGCCTCAGAAGCAAAAGAGCTTAACCCACTGGAAAGGTCTTGCTGGTCGTGAGAGAAGTAATATATTCCTTCTGGAAGAAAAATATGACATTCTCTCGCGGGTACATATAACCCCATTGCACTCATTAGATAGCATATTGTAATTGATTTTAAAGAAACAGTTTTTCCACCAGTGTTTGGACCTGAGATGATAAGTCCTTTTGCCTTTGGATCGAGCTTTATACTGTTCAACACACAATTGTCGATCAGCGGATGAAAGAAGTCTTTGATATATACTTCTCTTGTCTCGTTTAAAGTTGGCCTAGATAATGACAATTCTTGAGAAAAGTTTGCCTTTGTTTTAATTAAATCCACTTTGTAAAAAAAGTGAATCGCATTTAGTGGAGCTCTTTCAAATTCGAGAATTGTATTACAGAAGTTACGGCAAATTTCGTTTATGATAGCATCAATTTGCGCGAGAATTTGTATCCTCAAGTTACTCTTGTCTCTTAATTCATACGGCTCTACAAAGAGGGTCATTCCTGTACTCGACTTCGCAATGATTGCACCGAGCTTGGAATTATAAGAGTCTGACCGAATGGCGAGAACATATCTATCATTAATGATATCGTGCTCATTATACTGAAGAGCTTTGGAGAATAAATCATTCTTGGCGGATGATGTGATTGATCTTCTAAGAATGAGCTCAAGCTCTCGTAACTCCTTATATAAAGGAGAAAGTTGAGGATGGTTTTCAAGGCTTTCAATGCCATCTTTAGAAACCAAAACTCTAAACTTATTAATGAATTTATTTCTTATCTTACTCTTGATTGATTGATCAGGGTAATTGTGCTCAATTTCAAATGGTTCAAATATTCTTTCGATAGACGGGTAGTTTTCAAGAAGCTTACAAATCGTATTCAGTTCAGAAAGGTCTAGAACGATGTTTTTTTCTATCGCAGAGAGATACTTTTCAATCTGACTTGTTCTAGGGATAGTGTTGAAAATATCCTGTAAGCTTTTATTGTAGTTTTCATAGTCTAGAAGATAGGTGTCAATCAAGCATAGGTCTCGATTTATAAGACTATTCGGTTTATAGTTTAAAAGAGAGGGGATTTCCTCTCTCGTATGATCGAAGTAGGAAAATGAGCACAGCTTTTCAAGCAACTCGTTCCAGTCGAGATATTCCAAGAAAGAAGATGAATTATTTAATAAGTTGAGTACCATGATTCAAACTGTTGCAGATTTAAATAATATAATAGAAGAATACAATAGCTTATGTGTGATTGACCAGAGAGTTCGTACACCAGTTATTCAAAAAATATTCTCAACACCTCATTATCTATCAATGTCATTGAGACTTCCGGGCAAATCTATCTTCCTATATGTGGGGAGAGGGCAGAAGTATGAAGGCATATTTATTGGAAAATCTGCGGTTCCCACAGAGTATCGAATACGAGACAGGTTTATAGAGTTTTGCCGAAAATACCTTCAAGGGGGAATTGTTCATAGAGTTGAAAATCTTTTGGAAGATAGGGTGGTGAACATATACTTCACCAAGAGAGAAGATCATTACAACTTTACGTTATTTTGGAAAGGAAGAGATTTATACTTTGCTCTACATGAAAGAAGTAGCGCAGGAGAAAGAGTTTTTTGCAGTTGGATAGGTTGGCAAGAGGTCTTAGAAGGAAACTCTATTGAGAATATATTTAAAGAAGTGGGAGCGGGCTCTTATAAAGCGGAAAAACCTTCTAAGAAGGTTTTTTCGGATGAAGAATATTTTGAAGCTTTAAGTAAGAATGTTGATGTCCATAAGTTTCCTAAGAGAAAGAAGAAATTCTTCTTGAGAAAAATTCAAAATATTGAAAGAGACTTTATTAAAGTAAAGAAATGGAAACTTTTAAAAGAAGTTATAGAGCAACCAGGGTTTAAACTATCTTCTGAATTTAGTTTTGAACTAGAAGGGATTTCTTTTAAAATTGATGTAAATTTTAATGAATTCAAGAGACGTGACGTCATCTATAAAAAAATTAAAGCCTTTAGAAAAGCAGAGACAATTTTAGAGGACAGACTTCTTAGAACGAAGGAAGAGTTTAAGAAATGGGTGAGTGGGGATGTATACATTGTAAAAGGCCTTGGTAAAACCGTTGAACCTGTTTGGCGTAGCTCAAAAGAAGATGTTAATAGTCAGGTAATAAGTGTCAATAGAAAAATTTATAGAATTAGTTCAGGCGTAGAGATTGGTATTGGTCTAGATAGCTTAAGTAATGATTGGCTTAGAAAAAATTGGGCGAAAAAAGAAGACCTTTGGTTTCATCTTGATGGAGAAAAGAGTTCTCATGTGTTTTTAAAGAATAATTCGGGAGTAATTTTAGATGCTAAGTTGTTGCAATTAATAGGAAGTGCTCTCGCTCACTATAGTCAATATGAGGGCCAGCAAGTACCTATGGTTTATACTCAAGTAAAGAACTTAAAGTCGGTAAAAGGATCTGCGGGTAAAGTAATTTTCAAAAAAGAAAAGAGAATTGATGTCTATATTGATCCAGACTGGAAGGAAAGAATTTCAATCATTTCGTGAAGTTAGAATAAAATGTAAAATAGAATAAGTTTGTTAAGACTCAAATCTGAGGTAGTCATGAGAGTTGTAAGTTTATTTGTTTTATTAGTTTTATCTTTAAATATTTCAGCTGCAAATATTCCAGAAGTAAATGAATTTGATATTCGTTATTATCATCCGGAAAGCTATGGCCTTAAGGATCTTGTTTTTGAAGTTCGAGTTTCAAATTTGGTGGAAACTCTTAATAAAAGACAGAGCTTTGGAAAAATTGAAGACCTTTATTTTAAAGTCTATTGGATGTTCCCTGGTCAATATCAAATTCAAGTAAATGGATTCCCAAAAGGTTTTGAAGAAGTAAAGTATCAGTTAAAACAAATGATTAAGAATAGATTAGACTTTGTTGTTCCTTTAAAGCTTGCCCCAAGAGTAAGAAGTTATGAATTAAGTTACTTCAATCTAAAAAATGGAAAAGGAGTGAAGGGAAAAGATCGGACTGGATCAAGACCCGTCTCTGAAATCCAATTAAAATTTAAATCTAATGGAATGCTAGAAGAGTTTAAAACCTTTAGTCCTACAGGTGTAAACACGTCTACATTTGAACTTGGTGTGAAGGGATGGAGTAATAATAAATGGGTCGTAGACAAGATGACAATAAAGCTTATCCAAGGTGTACAGCTTACAACAATTGAAAACGAATTTGATTATAACTCTTATTCGGGGTTTGGGTTTCCATCAAAAGTGGATATTGAAACAACACAGGAAATCGTAACTAATAATGGTGGCAAGCCAAATAAGCGTACTGTTAGTTCATCTCTCAATTTTAGCAAGTATGAAGTTAATACGGGGAAAGCCGTACGCTTTATGACGAAAGGAATTAAGAAGTAAATGAAGCTCTGCTGTAGAATATTCTTCTTTATATTCACACTTTTATTAACTTCGTGCTTTAAGCAGGATACTCCAGAAGTCGTTTCTGATCAGACGAGAACAACTCGGGATTTAGAGCAGCTAGAAGCATGTTCAGATATAACCTTCTATGAAGGATTCTTATATAGAAAGAATCTTTTAAATTTATTTGTTTGTACAAGCTGGGATCTAAAATTTGTCGAAATGTTTAAAGCATTGGCCCAAACAAGCGATCGCCATTGGAATGACCTTGTTACCCCAATCGATGAAATGTTCTTTGGGGATAGAGCAAGAAGAGATCGCTTTATAAAATACTATCAAGATTTAGATAGTGATGGTGCTCTTGATGATCTTGGTCGAGTCATTACAGCTCTTACTGATACAAACTTCTATGATGGGCTTAACGCATTATTTGTCTGTGCAGAAAATCAAGAAGATTCAGTTTGTGAGAATAGAGAAAAACTAGTAAGTAAAGATGAAATTAAAGACCTAATGCTTCTGCTTAATCGCGATCCTCAGTTAATTTTAGAGCTAAGCAAGATTGTTGACGGGTTTCACTTTGCTTTAGGTAAAGATGCTGAGCCACTAAGAAGGGAAATTGTTAAATTTAATAATACTACTTTCTTTAATAAACTTCGAATACTTACAGTCTCTAAATTTGCGCAGAAATATCTCGATGAACTAAAGCGGGGAGACCTTGAATTACTGAAGGGGTTCTTTCTCGCGAAAGAGGGGGATTCTAATCAAAATTGGGTAAACTCTTGGATTAAGAGAGAAGACGTAAGTGAGGACTATCTTTCTAAGATAGTCCATTTTCCCGTCCAAGAACAGCCACAATTAGTAAGAGATATTAAAGTTTTAAATCAGCTCTATAATAGCAATATTTCATGTAGCGACGAAAATCTTCAGTTATCTATTGATATAAAGTCTCTTGTCGGTAATACCATTCAATACTTAAAGAAGGATGATATTGTTAGATTCTTCGATTCACTTTTAATGGCAAATGAGTCAGTTGTTTATGCAAGGCCAATTTGCCCAGATCTTACAGACGCAAATAGGGTTATAAACTATTACGAGTATTCAGGGCAAAGAAATGTAAATCACACAATAGATCTATCGAATATTCTTAAGTATTCGGTAGAACTTCTAGCTAAAAATCCTACGATAGATCTTACCAAATTTGTACTTGAACTTGTAGACTACGATCATGGCTACCTAATAGACTTCTTAGGGAGCGATGTTTTCAACATTGTAAATGAAGTAAATAAAGTGGTTGTTGAAAATAGTGAAGGCTTCTATAGAACATCTTTAGGCATTTTAAAAAGAACTGATGAGCAAATATATTACTCGTTGGCCTATATTCTAAATGATCTCTTCTCTAAAGCAACCTCATCTGATTTAAGAGCATGGACAAAGTCTTGGCTCTTTTGGAATGAGCAAGAACAGAATTTTCTGTTTAAGTTTATAGATATTCATCTCGATTCGAATACTGACTTCGTGAGACTTTTCTCTTTTTATTCTCTTTTTTTGAAAGAGGTTTCTAGTGACTGGGAGAGACTTGGAAATTATTACAATAAAGATGAGAACACGAGGGAGAGGACTTACCAAGCACTTAAGTTTGTTCTTTCTAGGTTTCACGGAAGTCAAATCTTGGGAGATTATAAAAAGTTTTTCTCAAGAGATCATATTCTTGAACTTTTAAAGGTGATTACTTCAGGTGGAAGCTTTAAAGAGAGTGCTCTTTCGCGTCTTTCTATTAGAAATATTGATAACCAAACTCCACTCGTTTCGCCTGTTGTTCAGCTGGTGACTAGAGGAGAGAGGGATAATTCAAGAGTTGCTGATTGTGCGAGAAGTATTTCAGAAAGCGCTTCTCTCTTTGATTTAATTAACTCTTATCCCGAAAGCTGTAGAGGAATTAATGAAACATATGCTCTAGATAATATATCGCAAGGAATATCGATAGCTCTTGGTGAGTTTCAAAAGAGCTATCCAAATAATGTCGTTGAGCATTTTTTTGAAGTCGGTGGATTACTATCCCCCGAGATGTCTATGTGGATGATTTCCTCAGCAGTTTCTATGGAGTCTCATCTTAATGAAAATGGAAAAGGAATTAGTTTTGTTCTTGATCAATTAAAAACGTATTTTTTAGATATAGGAGAAGAAGGAGCAAAAGGGACTTCAGTAATTAAAAAAGGGCTGGAGCTTATTGTTAATTGGCTTGGAGAAGATTCTGAAAGAGATTTAAGAAATGGAATGATTTCTGAATTAGTTGTAAACAAGAGTAGGGCAGACGAGCTCTACAAGAACTTACCTTTTTATATAAACGATTTTGAAGCCTGGAATAAGAAATATATTCAACCTGTATACGAGGAAAGAGAAGAATTTTCGTGTCAAAAATATTTAAATACACATGTTGGAAAGAGCATTTGTCCAAGCGTGGAAAAGGCCAAAGAGAATATAAATTTACTTGCAAAACAACTCGTTAAGCGTCACGAAGTATCCGAGGGGATTCCTGTTGAGTATATAATTAGGGCGGCATTACCTGATGGAGGAGTTATGATACCTCTTGATGGAGAGAAGACGAAGAAGAAAAGATTAACACTTCTTGAAACCTTTAATTACCTTTTTGATCTTTCAGATAAAGAATTAAAGGTTAATAAGGAGAAGGTTAAATATAGAGATAGTCTTGATGGAGATAAAGAATATTACACCATGACTACCAACGAGAGAATTGATCATGTTATTAGAAATGTAGCATTTGGGCATAACTACCTGGGTGTTCAATATCTTAATGCTGTTGTTAAGGGTGATGATTACAGTGATGTTGTAAAAGAAAAACAACGACTAATGGGAATCTGTCTAAATACTCCGGGTGTTAGATGTGGGAAATCAATGTCAAAAGAAGAGCGCCGAATGGGAAAGAATGCGTTCTGGGCCTATGATGGACTAGTTGACGTAAATAATGGAAACGATTTAGAGCCAAGAATGAAGTATGGTGAATATATGCAAGCCTTTATGTTTAGCTTTGTCGCTTCATCAGCTCTTAAAGCTCAGGAAGTGAAGCTCTTTCCTTTAGATGATGACGAATTAAAGAAACATAATGGAAAGGCCTTGGGATACTTCTCTGAAGTCGCTGCATTTAGCAATATGGGACGTGTCGTTCATGATAGAGTTGGGCGAACGAGAGCGGAGTTTGAAGAGTTTATAGCTTCTCCTCAGTTTAAAAGGGTGAATGACTTATTACTTTCTAGAGTTTCTGAAAGAGAAATTGTCGAAGTTGCAGAGCAATTATTTAAAACAATTAGTTCAGATGATCAAGGAGCCTTAAGCGATCTCGTTGAATGGATTAATGAATTGTCATATAGTGAACTTAGAATGGCTGAAGAGATTGTCGCAAAGTCTATCTATATCTCAACATATCTTGGTAGTGAAAAGCAAGTTTTTGGAACTGGTGATAATGTTAATTTTTCTAGTAGTACATCATTTGAAATACTTTATATCGTAAATAGATTAATGAATGAGTATAAACAGTTGAAGAAAAGTTTTGGAGAGGAATACTCTTTAAGAAGTATCGTTCCCCCAACATTGAATGCTGTTAGCTTTATTTATGAAAAACTGAGTAATGAAGGATCAAGTAAAAAGTACTGGTACTTACTTAATAGCGGTTATGCAGCTTTTAGAGAAGTATTCTACATAAGAGGAGCGATAACAAGTTTCTTGGAGAATGTAGTGAAAAAGAATAGGGCTTCATCTGTTTATGAACTTGTTTCTAACGTATATAAATATCTTGTAAATGTGGAAAGCGTCGGGGCAAAAGATTTGTCAGATACGTTAAGAATTTCTTATGAATCAAGCGTTGGATCAGAAACTCTATGGCGCTACCTAGAGGGCACAACCGTACGAAGTTTTTGTTCACAACAAAAAGAAGTATGTGAAGAAAATAAGAACTATGATGACCTTAATAGAATAGGTTACGTTCTAAGTCAAAAGAGTAATCTTAAGAGCACATTAGAATGGTTATTAATTGAAAACAAACAAGCAATTATAAATACAACAAATGACTTTTTTCCATTTTTGAAAATAGTTAATTAGAGGTTGATTTGAGAGAAGTTGAATTAACAAAAGCTGCGGCAAGGCAGCTTTCGCTATATTGCGTATCCTTCTATGAAAGAGATATAGAAACAAGTATTAAGTCTTTTCGTCCAGGTGAGTGGGTTGTTATAAAGAGAGAGGCTCAATTATATATTGGATTTGTGAATCCACATGTTATTGCAGGGCCAGTTCTTAGAGTTGTAAAAGAAATCAAAGAGGAAGTGGAGCCTAGAGACTTTGTCCTAGGCTTATTAGAAAAAGCTTTTTTAAAAAGGTCAAAATTTCGTGCATATTCAAATTATCGACTTTCGTATGGAGAATCAGACTTCTTGCCGGGCTTGATAGTAGATGTTTTTAATAACTACGTTTTAGTTCAAATAAACACAGCAGGAATAGATATCTTTAGGGAAGAGATAAAATCTTTCTTAGAGGAAAAGTATCCGAAAAGAAAAGTTGTTCTCTTTGATAATGAAAGTTATAGGAAAAATGAAATGTTACCAATGTATGAAAATACAAAGGTAGACAAGGTTGATATAGAAGAAAGTGGTCTTAAGTACAGTATTGATGGGGAGACAATTCAAAAAATAGGGTACTACTTTGATCATAGGGAAAATAGGCTCAAGCTGGAGCGATTTCTTAAAGAGATTTCCCCACTAGATAAAGGATTAGATCTCTTTTCATATGTTGGAAGCTGGGGGCTTCATATGTTGAGAGGTGGAGTGTTAAAAGTTGACTTTGTTGATCAAGCAAAAATGGATAAAAATATAAAATCAAATCTGTCTTTGAATGAATTCGAAGGTAGAGGAGAATTTATTAGAAAAGATGTCTTCTCTTACTTAGACCAATGTATTCAAACTAAAGAAAGTTTTGATATAATAATTAGTGATCCACCGGCGTTTAGTAAGAGCGAAAAGAATCTTAAAAAGGCCTTGGGTGGCTACGAGAAATTACATACTAAATCTCTACGACTGCTAAAGGATGAAGGTTACTATGTTGCGGCAAGCTGCACACATGGAGTCTCAATTGAGGATTTAGATTTAACAGTCTTGAAGGCGTCTAAGAAAATAGGAAAAAGGGTACAACTATTAGACATTGGTGTTCAAGGATGGGACCACCCTTTTGAAAGCTTAGGAAGTAAAGCATTCTATATTAAATATTTATTATATCAAGTTTATGAATAAGGATTGTTATGAGCGCGATTAGAGAAAAGTCAATTGAAGCATTGACCGAAGCGAAGAAAGTAATTTATGGTCAGGAAAAAATGCTGGATGCCATTTTGGCAGCACTTGTTTGCGAAGGCCATTTACTTATAGAAGGAATGCCTGGTTTAGGGAAAACCATGAGTGTTTCAACAATGAGTAAACTCTGTGATCTGTCTTATAAGAGAATTCAATTTACGCCCGACCTTCTACCTTCTGATCTAGTGGGAACAATGATTTACTCTCAGCAAAGAGAGGAGTTCTCAACAAAGTTTGGTCCAATATTTACTCAATTACTTTTGGCTGATGAGATCAATAGATCTCCAGCAAAAGTTCAGGCAGCATTACTCGAGGCAATGGCCGAAAAGCAAGTCACAATTGGAGATAATACGCATAAGCTCTCTAGTCCTTTTGTCGTCCTTGCAACACAGAACCCTATAGATCAAGAGGGGACATATCAACTTCCTGAAGCTCAGTTAGATCGCTTTATGATGAAGATTGATGTGGATTATCCAGATTTTGAAGCAGAGAAAAATATTCTTGGTCAGAAAGGAAACTTCCTAGATGAGATTAAATCTGTTCTGACAACAGATGATATACTTTCAATGAAAGAAGAGGTTGAGGCAATATATATTGACGAAAAAATTAAAGATTTAATTGTTAAAATTGTTCATGCAACAAGACCTGGTAATAAACACTTTGATAAATCATTTGAAGGCGCGATTCTCGCTGGTGGATCACCACGTGCTTGTATTTGGCTATATAAAATTAGTAAGTTTATAGCGTACATGGATAATAAGGACTTTGTAACTCCAGGGCATATCATGGAAATTGTTTCAGGAGTTCTTGGTCACAGGTTAATACTTACTTATGAGGCCTCTATTGATAATCTGAAGGGCTCAGATATCGCAAAGAGAATCGCAGAAAAGCTAATATAATGAATTTAAAAAGTGTAAGAGAAATTGTTGGAGGAATTAAAGGGGCTCTCTTTAAGAACTCAAATGGGTTTTCCATAGGAATGTTGAAATCACATTTCAAGGGTAGTGGATTGCAGTTTAAAGAGCATATGGTTTATTCCCATGGAGACGATGTTCGTTTTATTGACTGGAACCTCACGGCAAAAACACAGAATACATTTGTAAAAACATTTGAAGAAGAAAGAAATGTTGAAATAGTAGTTGTTTTAGATTTATCGGCTTCAATGTTCTTAGGTTATAAAGGAGTATCAAAACTCCAAGCTTCAATAGAAATATGCTGTCTTCTTTTCTTACTTTCAAGTGAAACAAGCGACTACGTTCAAGTTATTATTCTTGGTGAGGTTATAACATCACTTCCAAAGGCCTCGGGTGAAAAAGGAATTGCCATTTTAGTTTCTAAGTTAGAAGAAATAGGCGTACTAAACTCTAGTGGAAAGGTGAACATAAACTATCCTTATGAAAATGAGGGGATTGAATCAGTAGATAAAGAAAAGTCTTTGAAGTATTTGAGAAGAAATAAAGAAGTTGTGATCCTCTCTGATTTTGTAAGCTTCTTAAGTGCTGAAGAGTTAAAGAAATTAGCCTTTAGGAAGCATGTGCATTGTTTTCGCGTGATAGGACCTTTAGATGAAGCCGCTAGGAAATCATACAATCTTTATACAAAAAGTCGCGATGGTTCAGGTGCTTTGGCTGAGATTCATAAAAAGAAAATAGAAGAACTTGAAGATATCCTAGGGAAGAGAATAAAGAAGTTGAATGTAAAGGATCGATACCTTGAAGAGTTTATAAAGGAGATGATGTGAAATTATCTTTGACCTTAACTTTATTTCTCTTTATTTTAAATTTTTCTTCACTTGCTTACGAAGTGGAGGGTAGATTAAAAAACTTAAGTCCAGATAAGATAATACTTGAGGGAGAGAGCTTTGATGGTGAACTTTCTATATGGCCAATGCCTGAAGAAAGTCTTGAGGCAATCAAAGAAAGCTTGGAAGGTAAATCATTTCTAGATTATTTTTATATAGCGAAAATTGATAATATCAGATTCTCAGAAAATAATTCAGATGTTATTGTCGTCAATGCTAAAGTAGTTTTAGTTAAAGCGTACGAGTCTAAGAGTGTTTTTATTTGGACCTATAAGAGCTTGACCGTCCCTGTTGCCGTTGAAGAAGTGGCACCTCAAAAAAATGATGTCGGAAAGAATTTTGTGATACTTAATCAGAAAGAAGGTTTCCTTTCGAGCAAGTATAACTTCTCTTTATTGTTGGTAGGTCTCTTGTTTATTGTTTTAACTTTTTATTTTGGAAGAAAGGTACAAACTAGAAGAAGAATAAAGAAAGAGCAGCTCGCCATAATTTCAAATTGGAATAACCTTTTTCAGAATGCAAAGAGGAGAGCTGATGTTGAGATTATTTATGCGAAGAAAAGTGAGTGGCTCAATATTATAGGAGGAGAGACACCACCGATAATAAATTTTTTTGAAACTTTGAATGCTATTCAATATAAGCAATCGTGGAATGATATCGAGGAACATAAAGTACTTGAGGCCTTTGATGACATAAGAGGTATTTTTGCAAGAACTTGAGTTTTCAACATTTTATAATTCTCTGTGGGGAATCGTTGGTCTAGTTGTATGGACTTTCTCATTTTATCACTTTTTTAAAAAGCCAGAATTACTCCTACCGTCTGGAATGATGAAGAAAACGGGGGGAGTTAAAAGATCTTTGGTGTGGATTGTTGGCAGCCTTGGTTGGCTTCTTGTTGCCTACTCTTTAACTCAGCCAAGAGTTCCTCAGGGCTTTGCCAAGAATAAAATTGAAGTTAATGATATTTTCTTTGTCGTTGATGTTTCGAGATCAATGCTTGCAGATGACTTTAAGCCAAATAGACTTGAGGTTGCAAAAGATAAAATTGCTGACTTTGTTGGACTAAGACCTACTGATAGAATTGGTTTGATAATTTTTTCGGAAAGAGCCTTTACACTACTGCCACTTAGTACAGATTTAAAACTAATCAAGCAAATGGTTGGAGAAATAGATGTTGGAGGAATGCTTGGAAGTGGGACAAATATTGGTGATGCTTTAGGTTTAGCTGTGGCCCGTGGGGCTCAGTCGTTAGCAAAGAGTAAAGTTATTATACTTCTTACTGATGGAGTTAGTAATGTAGGCTTTTTAACACCCATTCAAGCAGCCGAAGAAGCAATGAAGCAAGGAATAAAGGTTTATACCATAGGAATCGGAGGTCGTGGAGATGCAAGAATTCCATATGGAAAGAATATATTTGGTCGACAGAGGTATCAACCCATTCCCGGGGGATCAATAGACTTCAAGACATTGCAGGCTATTGCTGACAAAACGAAAGGAAAAAGTTTTGAAGCTCAAGATGAAAAAGCATTGGCAGAAGTTTTAAGTGAAATTGAAAAATTAGAAAAATCTGAAATAAATGCTAGCGCAAGGGTAATCTATAAGGAACTTTATTTAATGTTCTTAATTCCCGGTGTTGTTTTAATTTTATTGGCTTCATTTCTTAGAAAGTATTACTTGAGAGAGGGAGGAGTATGAGCTTTGAATACCATAAATATCTTGCTATTGCAGTCCCTCTCTTAGTTGTTCACTTCTATTTTTTTAGAAGAAACGATAAGGAGTTCTTTCAATGGGTAGAAGACCATTGGTTTCTTAAGAGAAGTATTTCAAGTAAAGTTAGCAGACTTTTTTTCTTCGTTGCAATGGCACTCCTTGCCCTGTCGACTCTTGATCTTAGGGGACCTGAGGAAAAAATAGAAACTTCAATACCAGATCAAAAGACAATTATTCTTCTAGATAAATCAGCGAGTATGCTGGTTGAAGATGTAAGACCCAATCGTTTTAAAAAGGCCGTAATGATGGCAAGGCACTTTGTGAAAAAGGCCGCTGGCCATCAAGTCTCTATAATTGTCTTTTCAGATACTCATAAGAGAGTCGTTCCATTTACAGATGACATTGACTTATTAGACTCCATTCTTGGAGGACTATTGGATCTTGATATTAACGTTGGTGGATCTGAATTGTCTGTGGCAATGAAAGAGGCGACAAGTTATTTTACCCTAGAGAATGAATATAAAGGTGGAAATCTTCTTGTCTTTACTGACGGAGAAGAACATGACTCTTTAGAAAACTTTAAGCTACAAGATGACATAAACTTGGCAATTGTTGGAATTGGAACACTTAATGGCGGCCCGATACCCCTTCGAAGAAAAGGTGGAAGCTTTCAAGGTTATAAGAAGTATGAAGGCAAAGAGATAAACTCTAAATTGAATGAAGTTAATATTAAAAAATTTGTAAATAGAACAAAGAATTCAAAATATTGGATATCTCTTTCCTATAGTCTGCCTACAGATGAGATCTTAGACTTTTTTAGACAGAAATTTCAATCAAAACTTAGTAAAGGGCAATCTCGCATTAGGCCGGTTTTAGTGAAATACCTAGTTATACCTGCTGTTTTTATTTATCTTCTTTCATACCTTATCTCTCTACGTAGATCTTACGCCGTATTATCACTTCTGCTTGTAGTCACTCTTGCTACGGGAAGACCTGTAGCCGCAGAAGAAAAAGAAATCTCGCCAAATGATATAAAGGCACAAGCACTTCTCGAGAAGATGAGGCAAGGAGATCTGGACGAGACAGGTAAGCTTAAAATTGCTGAGGAATTGCTAAAGCTTAATAAATCAAAAGAATCGAGTACGATTTATCAAGAAACGATTAAGAATATTGACGAGTATCCAAATAATACTTTGTTGAACATGGGAACAAGCTTGTTGAAATCTGGGAAAATTGGTGAAGCACTAGATCTTTTTGATAAAATAAGAGAGAGGCGCGAGTTTAGTGAGGAAGAAAGAAAAATCATTGAAACGAATACGCTAAGAGCGATTCAAAAAAGTAAGCAAGATAAGAAAGAACAAGAAGATAAGAAAAAAGAGGAAGAAAAAGAGAAAAAGAAGAACGAAGATAAGAAAAAACAAGATAAAGGTGAGAAGGATCAGTCTGGAGATAAGAAGGAAGACAAGAAAGGGAAGGGATCTCAAAATCAAAATGAAAAAGACCAGAAACCTTCTGAAAATAAAAATGATAAAGATGAAGATAAGGAAGATAATAAGAAAAAGAATGAAGAGAGTGACAATAAAGATGATAAAAAAAATAAACAAAAGAAGACAATAAAAGAAAAAGAGAGTGATATTAAGAAGAAGAGAAAAATGGTGAAGATTCCTGCAACTCTGAAACAGATTATGAATGATGACAGGGGATTACAAAAGAAATATTTAAAGACAACTATTGGTAAAGATAAAAGAAGTGAAAGAAGAGATTGGTAAATGAAAAAAATAATTAGTTTAATATTGATGTTATTAACACTCACAAGCTTTGGTTCAGAGAAAGTTTCGATCTCCATTTTGCCGAATGCGCCAGTTTTAAATGAACCTTTTGAATTAATATTTAAAATAAAACTTACTGGAGATGAGGAACCATATATCTCTTTTGATCCGGGAGGAGCTTCTGTAACAGGAAGAAGTAATGGAGGTGTTTCACTAAAAACAACCATTATAAATGGAAAGTTTACTACCAGCAAAGAAGTAACTTATGTCTATAGTATGCTATCGACAAGACGTGGAACTCTCTATATTAAAAATATCGAAGTTGACTTTGGTGGAGGAAAAACAGAGAAGCTCAAAAATCTCAGAATAAATATCCTAAGAGAACCGCAAAAGCCAAAAGACATTTTTGTTATGGCGATACCATCAAAGACAGAGGTTTATGTTGGTGAGGGCTTTGATGTGAATTATTATCTCTATCAAAGAGTAAATGTAATGGGTAGCGAACTCGAAAAGTATCCAGCACTGGGAGACTTTTTAAAACGCTTTCATCTTGTTAATGAAACGATAGAAACGGTGCGATTTAAGGATGAGCTCTATCGAAGGTCTTTGAAGTATTCGGCAAGATTGTTCGCTCAGAAGGCCGGGAAGGCTCAAATAGATCCTCTAAAATTAAAAGTTCAGTATTCTTCTGGAACAAGTCGTAGTAATTTTGGGTTTGGGATACAGCTTGGTCAAGTAAGGGTGAGAAGTTTTCAGAGTGAAAAAGTTGAAATAAACGTTCTTCCTTTGCCGACAGAAAATGTCCCACCATACTTTAGTGGCCTGGTTGGAGAGCACGATTTTACATTACAGGTTCCACGAACAAAGTATGTGGTTAATGAGGCGATTGAGGCAAAACTTGAGGTCCAGGGGGTAGGAGCTTTAGAGGCCTACGAGGCCCCAAAGTTATTTAAACACAAGGACCTTGAAGAATTTGATACAAAGGGTGAAATTCAGCCGATTAATAATCAGATTCAGAAGAAGACTTTTGAATATACTTATCTTGCTCGTTCATCTTTTGATATTGAAGCTCATGTTGAAAAGGTCGCATATTTTGATCCTGTAAAAAAAGAATATGTAACGAAAGAAATTCAAGTGCCAAAGATTTCAATTTCTGGAGGGGCGGTCAAGAGCAGTAGTTATAGTAACTCTGAAAAAGTGAAGTCCGAACAACTACTACCTATTACTAGTGAAGAGAAGTCACCACTAGGAATAGTTGGAGTAAATTTAGGAAAAGTTAAAACATCTAATAAAATAATAAATTTGATAAATTATATTTTTGCAGGGGTTTTCTTATTATTAGTTATTAGTCTTTTTTTCGTGAGGAAAAGACTGTCAACGAATATGGAAATTTCGAAAGAAATCATAAGAGATATATTAAAAGGAAATCTATCCTTCTCCTCCCTTTATAGTGTTTTGAGTTTAATTTCTGATGATTTAGGGAAGAATGTTGGCGAGAAGGTGAGAGAAAGCTCTCTCTCTGAAGGAGCAAAGAGCTACTTCTTAAGTCTGCTTGATAGCCTTGAAAGAGGGACATATTCGACAGAAAAGGGTGGTAAAGGTAAAGTGAATAAAAAACATTTTAAAGAACTTAGGCAAGTTATAAAGTAATGAAAAAAATTAATAGTTTAAATGAAATTGAAAATGAAGAATTTGCTATAACAATAGGTAACTTTGATGGTGTTCATATTGGTCATAGATCAATTCTTGGAGATATACAAAGTAAGTGTAAAAAGAAGAATCAAAAATTTGTTTTAATAACATTTAGACCACATCCTCTTCGAATATTATGTCCTAAGGAAAACTTCCTGTTGAATACATATTCAGAGAAAGAGAAATTAATTTCCTCATTAAATGTTGATTACTTTCTAGAGATACCATTTGATCGAGATCTAAGTACACTTGCCCCAAGTGACTTCTTAGATAAGTACATTCTTATTAATAAAGATATACATTCGATCTATATGGGGCATGACTTTGCATTTGGAGCTAATAAAGAAGGAAACTTCTCGTTTGTGAAGAAGTATTGTAAAGATGTTCATGTTGAAAAGCTTAGAGAGTTTACACCAGACGAAGAAAACGTCTCTTCTTCTATTATTAGAAAGCTAATTGATAAGGGGGATATTCTTCGTGCCAATAATCTACTTGGTCGAAATTTCTTCTTGATGGGGACGATCGTCAAGGGGGCCGGAAGGGGAAAACAAATAGGGTTTCCAACGGCTAATATCTCATACAGCTCCGATAGAATAACGCCCAAGACTGGGGTTTATATAACGACAGTAGAAATTAGGGAAATGACCTATTTTTCTATTACTAATATTGGTGTTAACCCTACTTTCTCAGAAGAGAATCAAAAAACAGTTGAAACACATATCTTTGATTTTGATGATGATATCTATGGTGAAGATCTAAAGGTTTCTTTTCTACAAAGAATAAGGGATGAAAAGAAATTTAATAGTGTAAATGAACTTGTGGACCAGATAAGACTAGATGTTGAGTTTACAAAAGCCTACTTCAAAGAAAGATCGTGTTAAAGCTCGCTTTACTTGGTAGGGATATTTCTCATAGTAAATCACAGCAGATGTATGAAGACCTACTGGGTGAGAAGGTTCGTTATGAATTGTTAGATTTTGAAAAGGCTGACGCTATCCCTCGGATAGAAGAGGTTCTAGAAGGGCTTGATGGACTAAGTATTACATCACCATATAAGAAACATTTCTTAGATTCTGTTGAGATGAGTCCTGAGGTAGAGAGTCTTGGAGCAATTAACTGTATTTCTAAACAAAATGGTCGTTACTTCGCAACGAATACTGACTTCTTGGCCGTGAAAGAGATTTTTAAAGAGAGGTATTTGTCTAAGGATATTATAGTTCTTGGGGATGGAGTAATGGCAAAGATTACCTTGAAAGTATTAAATGACCTTGGATTAGGATATAAGCAATATTCACGAAAAAAGGATGGAAATCTAAATAATTTAGTTCTCCTTGGAGATAATACTCTAGTCGTAAACACGTGCAGCAGAAATTTTGTATTCAATAACGAATTAAGTCCAGGCAGTATTTTTTGGGACTATAATTATTCTTTTCCTGCGCATGTTGAATTTTTCAGGGGTACCTCTACTTTGTATATAGACGGCCTAGAAATGTTAAAGCTGCAAGCAAAGCACGCATTGAAGTTTTGGAGAAAATAGTTGAGTGTTTCTCTGTGGCAATTCTAACCTATTAAAATTCTTTAAATAAGTTTTAGATAATTCCGATAAGATATATATAAGTACTTTTAAATACGGTGTTATATGTTCAGGAAAGAGTTTGCAGATGTTATTGGCAAGACAGGGATGATTCCTATTAAGGATTTACGCCCTCTGTTGCTCGATAAAAATCCTGCAAAAGTTTCTGAGCTAGGTCTTCTCTCTCTTTCTTTCTTTGACGATATCAAATTTGCGAAGCAGGTTGCAGAAAATTACAACCTTACATTTATTGATCTGTCGAAAGCGAAAATCCCAGATAAAACAATAAAGCTGATTAGAAAAACAGATGTTTTGAAGTATAGAGTTTTACCAATTCAGAAAACTGCAAAAGCTGTTAGTCTTGCCGTTTTTGATCCTTCTATTGTTGAGTTAAAGCCTGAGCTGCAAACATTATTTCAGCATCCTGTTGAATTTATTTTAACAAACGTTGGGTCATGGGCAAAAATATTCGAAAGAGTTACTGAATCAATTGATGAATTACTAGAGACAATAAAGGAAGTTAAAGCTTCAGACACTAATAAAGAAGATTCTGTTAATGAAGAAGATATTGGTGAAGACGTAATAAGGTTTGTGAATAGAATCTTAGCCGATGCGTACGTGAGAAAGGCATCAGATATTCATATAGAACCATATGAAAATAATTTTAGAGTTCGGTTTCGTGTTGATGGAACATTGATGGAGGTTGCAAAGCCTCCAAAGACTCTAATGGCTCCTATGACGTCTAGAATGAAAATTATGGCGCAAATGGATATCTCTGAAAAAAGAAAGCCCCAAGATGGTAGAATAAAGCTCTCTGTAGGAGGGAAGCCAATCGATTATAGGGTTTCTAGTTTGCCAACGCTTTTTGGAGAAAAAATTGTATTAAGACTTTTAGACCAATCAAATCTTCAGCTTGATATGACGAAGTTGGGATTTGAAGAGCAGCAGTTGAAAGTTTTCAAAGAGGGGATCCATCAGCCGTATGGAATGTGCTTAGTTACTGGCCCAACAGGGTCGGGGAAGACAACCACTTTATATTCTGCTTTGGCTGAACTAAATGTTGTAGGAAACAATATTTCTACAGCAGAAGATCCGGTTGAATTTAACCTTGAAGGAATAAACCAGGTCAACGTAAAAAAAGAAGTAGGACTTACGTTCCCATTTGCTCTTAAGGCCTTTCTTAGGCAAGACCCCGATATAATTATGGTTGGGGAAATTAGAGACTTAGAGGTAGGCGAAATTGCAGTTGAAGCCGCACTTACAGGCCACATGGTTCTTTCAACGTTACATACAAATGATGCCCCTTCAACAGTAACGAGACTTTTGAATATGGGAATTGAACCATTTCTTGTAACAGGAGCACTGAATGTTGTTGTTGCTCAGAGGCTTTGTCGAAGAATTTGTTCTTCGTGCAAGGAAGTTGACACAGAAGTAACTAAAGAAGAGATTGTTGCCTGTGGTATTGCACCTAGTTCTGCTGAAAAAATAAAAATTTACAAAGGAAAGGGTTGTGACATGTGTAATGGAACAGGCTACAAAGGTAGAGTCGCAATCTATGAAGTGATGGATCTATCACCGAGAGTGAAAGAGCTGATTCTAAAACATGCATCTTCTGATGAAATAAAAAAACAAGCAATAAAAGATGGAATGAAAACACTAAGAATGTGTGCATTGACAAAAGTGGCCAAGGGGGAAACAACTCTTGAAGAAGCCGTGAATAACTCTAGTGCAGATAAGTTTTGATGGAGTATTAGATGTGTAGTGATGAAACAATACCAGACAAAACGTTTACGAAAACGAAAAAGGCTGGGGCTGAAGGCGTAAAAATTCAGCAGTTATTTAAGTTAATGGTAGAGAGTGGGGGGTCAGATCTTCACTTAACAGTAGGTACTCCTCCAGGGTTGAGAGTTAACGGAGAGGTTGTACGAGTTAAAATTCCTGCATTAACAGCTGTTGATACAAAGAGGTTGATTTACCAAATCTTAACCGAAGAACAAAAGAATGAGCTTGAAAAAAATCTAGAGTTAGATTTTTCTTTTGGAATTAAGGGGTTGGCTAGATTTAGATCAAATGTATTCTACTCAAAAGGTGGAGTAGCGGCAGTGTTTAGACAGATTCCAAGTATTATTCCAGACTTTAAAGCACTTCGTTTGCCAAACGTTTTACTTGAAATGACAGATGTCACAAATGGACTTGTCCTCGTTACTGGGCCAACTGGTTCAGGTAAATCTACTACTCTTGCGGCATTAATTGATCGCTTAAATGAAAATGAATCAGGACATATTATTACATTAGAAGATCCAGTGGAATTTGTGCATCCTCATAAGAGCTGTATTGTTAACCAAAGAGAAATTGGAACAGATTCCCTTTCGTTTAAAAATGCAATGAAGTCATTACTTCGTCAGGACCCTGATATTGTTCTTGTTGGGGAGATGAGGGATGCTGAAACAATTGAAGCGGCTTTAACCATTGCGGAAACAGGTCATTTAGTTTTTGGAACACTCCATACGAATAGTTGTGTTCAAACAATTAACAGAATTATCAATGTTTTTCCTGCAGATAGGCAAGATCAAGTAAGGACACTACTTAGCTTTGTTTTACAGGGGGTCGTATCTCAGCAGTTATTACCAAAGTCTTTTGAACCTGGACGTTGTCTTGGAATGGAAGTTCTTGTACCAACTGCAGCGATTAGAAACTTAATACGTGAAGATAAGATTCATCAGATTTATTCTCAGATGCAAATCGGGCAAGATAAGTCAGGAATGATGACAATGAATCAAACAATTAAAAAGCATGTTGATTCAGGTTTAATCGATACGGAAACGGCGATGAGTTATTCAACGAATCCGGAAGAACTTGCTAAACAGTTAGGAGTAAAAAGGTAATCTACAATGGCCAATTGGAAGTATGAAGGATTAAATAAAGATGGAAAGAGGGTTACTGGATCAGTTTCTGCTACGTCTGAAAAAGAAGTTCGAAGAATTCTTCGAAACGAAAAAGTTCGTGCACGAAAAATAATACCACCTTCGATCTTAGAGTTTGACCTTGGCGACTGGATGGTTGAAAAGGGGTTTGCTGCACCTTTTGGAGCTAAGGAACTTGCAAATTTTACAAAGCAGTTGTCTATTATGATAAATGCAGGAGTCCCTATCCTGCAGGCATTAGAAATTATTTTTAAATCAGAAAAACAACCAACTCTTAAAAAGTCTGTAAAAAATATTGCTCGAGATGTAGGTGAGGGGCAAACGATTGCAGAAGCAATGGAAAAACAAAAAGGTTTTAATAAACTTTATTGCAGTCTTGTTAAGGCCGGTGAGGCCGGAGGTATTTTAGATACAATTTTGAATAAACTCTCGACTCACCTTGAAAAACAAGAAAGAACAAAGGCACAGGTGAAATCAGCAATGATGTATCCTTTTATTGTAACTCTTGTTGGGATTGGAGTTATTTGGGGGATGATGGTCTTCGTTGTACCGCAATTTGTTGGAATGCTTGCAGATACTGGACAAGATCCTCCGTGGATCACTCAGATGGTTATTGATACGTCAGACTTTCTAGGTAAACACTCAATGAAAATGATGGGAGGTTTCTTTGTAATAGGTGTTTTGCTAAATAGCTTTATAAAAACACCTTCAGGGAAAGTTCTTTTCGATAAGTTTACTATGAAGATGCCCATCTTTGGGCTGATAATTATAAAAGGAAATTTGAGTACTTTTTCTCGAACCCTTGCGACAATGTTAGGTGCCGGAGTTTCCTTAATTGATTCCTTAGATATTTGTATTGAAACGATTGATAATGGTGTTATTGCTGGAGATGTAAAAGTTATTAGAAAAGAGGTCGTACAAGGGAAGACTTTAACAGAGCCCTTAATGAAGATTGATTACTTTCCTGACATGGTTTCTCAAATGATTAAAGTTGGGGAGCAAACAGGACAAATTGATCAAATGTTAGAAAAGGTCTCAGATGTCTTCGAAGAGGAAGTCAATGAACTTGTTGGCGGTATGACTAAGATGATAGAGCCAATTATTATTGTCGTCTTAGGTGGTATCATTGCGTGTATTTTAGTCGCCATGTATTTACCGATGTTTATGAGTGCCGGAGGTGCAGATTAAAGCATTGAAATTGCGTGTAATAAATTTATTTAGAAAAAAAAATTTCTAAAGATTAAATTATATATTTCGATGATATAATCAATAATAAGGATTGTAGGAATTTTATGGAAATCTTATTATTGGATTCTCAATATCTGATAAATGAAGATCTCTTTAGAAGTACAATTTGAACTTACTTCTCTCAATGAAGTAGGTAACGTAAAAATGTCGATCTCAATTCGGCAAAACTTAAATGGGAGGCTTTATGAAAAGCTTTAAAAACGAAGAAGGTTTCACACTTGTGGAGCTAATGGTTGTGGTTGCGATTATTGGTATTTTATCAGCGGTAGCAATTCCAAACTTTAAGAAGTATCAAGCAAAAACAAAAACATCGGAAGCAAAGTTACAACTTTCTTCTATTTACTCTGCAGAGACAGCTCTTCAGTCAGACTTTGATGCCTATGCTTCATGTTTGGCGGATGCAGGTTATCTTGCTCCGAAAGGGGGAAACTATTACGCAGTAGGTTTTGCAGCAGCTGATACTGGTGGTATCACAACTGTAACTTCAAACAGTGGTACATGTATTGGTGGAGCTGGGAATACTGGAGGACCTGCGAATAAGACTGTGGCAGGTAAGAAAGCAGTTGATGCAAACATGGGATTCACAATTGTTAAGACAACTGCGGGTTTATCTCAAACGACAAACTCTGTGGAAGCAGACGGTCTAGGTTTTGTAGCCGGTGCTGTTGGTTATATTGATTCAGACAAAGCAAAAGCAAACGTTGCAGATATCTGGGCAATCGACGAAAACAAGAACCTTGTCCACGATGTTATTGGTTATTAATTAGAAGATTTATTTAGAGGAGGACTTTGTCCTCCTCTTTTTTGGTCTAAACTTTTTCCACTCTTGTTGCGCTTTGTATTTACCATCTTTAAGTAAATAGGGAAGACCATTAAAATCGACTTTCTCGCAATTACTCATATAATTATTTAAACAATCTAGATCAATTTCAGCTTTTAAACCATAAAGATTTTCTTTTAACTTTTTTCTTAAACTTCCCTTCGGAGTATTGTTGTAATGATTAATTAGAATAATAAAAGCTTCTTTTAAACCACCACTCTCTGCTTGAATTCTACTGACTAATGATGGGAGATATTTCGAGTGATTCTTTGCCTCGGGAGACTTTAGTGCCACTTTGTACTTCTTTAGTGCCGACTCCTGATCCTGTAGCTCAAAATAGTCATTAAAAGCTCCGTTGTAATTTAGCCAAAAGTCGTTCTTATAATATTTGAGACCTAGATTATATATATCTGCAGCACCTTCAACATCATCCTTGATTATAGATAAGTAAACTCCCCCATAGACATAGTTTTCATAAAATAGTGGCTCAAGTGAGGAAATAGATTTAAATCTATAGTACATCCATGAATTTCCATCTTTAACTCTCTCAGTATCTCCTTCTAGCATGGTATGGATCCATAAAATATTAGAAAGAAGTCTTTTTTGACCTATAGAAAAAATATTAATAAGAGTCTGGTCAAAGTTAGTACTGTATTCCTCTTTAGATATTTTAATATCAGGTAAGGATATTTTATCCTTGAGAGTATTTGATATTAGTAAGAATATGGGTATTATTAAAAAGACAAAAATTTTTTTCATGAATCTATTCTAAACGTGGAACTTAAATGTTTGAAGTAAAAGATATTAAAAAGAGCTATAAATCTGACTTTTGGTCTAGATCCTTTGAGGCCTTGTCTAATGTTTCATTCTCTATAGAAAAGGGACAGATCGTTGGATTTTTAGGAGCAAACGGCGCAGGAAAGACTACATTAATTAAAATAATGATGGAATTTTCAAAGGCGGATAGTGGATCAATTTACTTCTTTGATAAAAAGAACTTTCAAGAAATCTCAAAAAAAGTAGGCTACTTACCTGAGAGGCCATATTTCTACCCACATTTAACTGGTCAGGAAATGATAGAACTCATGGGGGCTCTTTGCGATTTAAGTCATAGTGAAATCTTAAATAGCATTGAAAAGTATGGTCATAGACTAAAGATTCATTTTGCATTAAATAGAAAAATTAAAGGTTATTCAAAGGGAATGCTGCAGAGATTGGGGATGCTTTGTACTCTTATACATAATCCTAGCCTAATTATTTTAGATGAACCTCTTTCGGGATTAGATCCTCAGGGGCGAAAGGATATTAAAGATTTATTGGTCGAATTATCGAATGAAGGAAAGACGATTTTCTTTTCGAGCCATATTGTATCTGATGTTGAAGAGGTCTGTGAAAAGGTAATTGTTCTTGAAAAAGGAGTAATTGTTTACGAAGGAAATATATCTGAACTAATTGAGAGAAATAGTAACACTAACCTATTAATCTCTGTTAGCTCCAAAGCGGAGTGTTTGGACAAACTTTCAGAATCATTCTTTTCGAAAAATAGCATAACTACTTATTGTGTATTAGACAGCAAAAAGAATGAATTCCTGAAAATGGCTTTAGATAAAAAAATAGAAATTTTAAAACTATCTAAAAACAGTCCTACACTTGAAGAGGTTGTCTATAAAACAGGGCAGAATGTATGAAGTCATTTACAATTGCAAAATATACGTTTTCGGAATTTCTTCAAAGTAAAATTCTCTACAATGTTTTCTTTCTTTCCTTAGGTTTATTCGTTTTGACCTATGTTGCAAGTGAGTTCACATATGGTGTTCCAAATAAGATTGCTTTGGATTTTGGATTTGGTGCCGCAAGTATTTCAACTCTTTTAATTTCTATTTTTCTAGGGGCAAACTTAATTGTGCGAGAAGTAGAAAATAGAACTCTTTATATGATTCTTTCTAGACCGATTTCTCGAGCAGAGTTTATTGTTGGAAAAACCTTGGGGTTAGTTGGGATTGTTTTCCTCAATACAGTTATTTTGGGAAGTGTTTCTCTCTCTCTTTATTTTCTTATGGGAGGAGCTTGGAGTTATCTAATTCCGTTCGTGTTTTTCTTTATTGTTTTAGAGGCAATTATTGTTTTATTAGTTGTAATATTATTTTCTCTTGTAACAAGCACTGTTTTAGCGGTGGTGAATACCTTAGTCATTTATATTTCGAGTTATGCAATCTATGAAGTTAGTCATACTACTTTTGTGGAAAATAATATCTTATTTAAAAAGGTATTATCGGTGGGAAGTTATATTCTACCAGGACTTTCGAACTTTAATATTAAGGATTATGTTTTATATGAGAAGATTATTGCTTTGCCAAATTTAGGTTATGGTATTCTTTATGGGTTATCTTACATAATGTTTCTACTTTTACTTTGTGTAACAATTTTTAACCAGAAGAATTTAGATTGATGACTTTATATATAGTTTTCTTTATTTTTGGCTCAATGATTGGAAGTTTCTTAAATGCAGTTATTTATAGGCTTCCAAGAAAAATAAATATTGCCTTTCCTCGTTCTCATTGTACGAATTGTAAAAAGTTAATTTACTGGTATGAGAATATCCCAATTTTAAGTTATATCTTTCTAAGAGGGAAGTGCTCAAAGTGCAAGAGCCCTTATAGTGCTATGTATCCTGCTGTTGAGATTCTTATAGGTGTTGTCGCAGTTCTATTAATTCCTGACAACTTAAACTCGATGAGTCTAATGTATTATTTTCTATACTTTAGTCTATTCTGTGCACTCTTTTGCCATTTTATTATTGATATCAAGCACCAGATACTTCCTGACTCAATCAATATTTATATTGCTGTCGTTTTACTTTGCATTTCTTTTTTGAAGTATTCTCCGACTTATTATTTCTTGGGAGCGCTGATCGGATTTTTATTTCCCTATCTTGTAACACTTGCATTCTACTATCTAAAGGGGCAGCAGGGACTTGGAGGTGGAGATATAAAGCTATTTGCGGCCCTTGGAATTTTACTTGGTCCTGTTGGTATTATTAATAATATCTTTCTTAGTTGCTTTTTTGGAGCACTCTTTAGTTTGGTAATGATGGCCCTTGGGAAAATGTCTAGAAATTCGAAATTGGCATTTGGCCCTTTTATAATAATTGTTGCGGTGTTTCAAGTCTACTTTCCGACTCTTTTTAGACAGTTTTCCTCACTATGGAGCATTTAACTTTTATCCTGCGCAGTAATTACTTGAAATCAATAGTTTTAATGCGTTATAATTTATAGGCATCGGAAGCATCGAGGAAATTTTTTGGATTCAAAAAAAGTTATTAATGATTTAATTTCTCAAATTAAGGACGTCTTGAAGATTGGCCCATCAGGCTTTATTGGTATTGATGTCGGACTGAGTTCTGTAAAGGTGGCCCAGCTCGATGGAAATGAAGAGTCTGGATTTAAATTAGTTGCTTATGGATCGGAGCCTTTACCTGAAGGTGCAATTATTGAAGATGATATCCAAAAAGAAGAAGAAGTTATTGAGGCTATTCGTAGCGCTATTGAAAAGGCTGGAATTTCTTCTGTAAACGCAGTACTTGGTTTGGCAGGTCCAAATACAGTAGCAAGAAAACTGCAGTTAGCAGGTGGTTCAGAAGAAGAAATAGAAGATCAAGTAAGCTGGGAAGTCGAACAGTACATTCCTTTTAGTTTGGAAACTTCTAAAGTTTCGTTTCATATCGTTGGTGAGAATGAGGGGGGCGGAGTTGATGTCATTGTTGCAGCCGCTAAGGGTGAGGTTGTAGAGTCATATAGAGAGCTGCTTGAGAAGGCAGGTCTAAAACCAAAAATCTTTGATTTGGGCCTTCTGGCAGTCGTGAATGTTTTTGAGTTGGTTTATAGCGAGAAACTTGAAGATCCAAATGAGTCATGGATTTTAATGGATCTTGGGGCTCAGAAAACTGAATTCATCATTTATAAAAATAATAAAATAATGTTTACCAAAGAAATCATGATTGGCGGTGTAATCATTACCGAAGAAATTCAAAGGCAGATGGGCGTTAATTACTATGAAGCTGAAGATTTAAAGAATCATGGTGATGAGAATGGAAATTTACCAGAAGAAATTCTTGAAATTATAGATAGTGTAGTAGAGAGCTTCTTTGCAGAAATAAAGAAGACGGTAGACTTCTATATAAGCTCAACATCTGATGAATCTTTTGTGGAGTGTGTGCTGACTGGTGGTAGTAGTTTGATACCTGGTTTAACTGAGGGGCTGGAAGCTCTTTTGGGTATAAGTGTAAGTATCATGAACCCTTTTGAGGCCATAGAATATGACCCAAAGAAAATAAAGGAAGATCAGTTAAATGAAATTGCATATCGTGGAGCAGGAGTTCTAGGACTTGCAATGAGGTCAGTTTAAGATGATTAAAGTTAACCTTCTGGAGCAGAAAAAACCTTTTAAAATGCCTGTGATTCTGGGAATTGATTTCGCAGAGTTAAGTATCAAAGGAATGATTATTGTCAGTATTCTAAGCTTTGCTCCGGATCTTTTTATTTACCCGCGTTGGCAGAGCGAGATTGAGGATTTAGGGTCACAGATAACGGTTCTGCAAAATAATAATAAAAAGTTGTTGAGAGATTTGAAAAAGAACTCAGGGGTAAAAGAAAAACTTGCGGCCTTTAATAAGCAAGTAGAGAAGTTACAAGAGAGATCTGTTCAGGTTGATTTAATCTTAAAAGAAAAAAGAAACCCTAGTTTAATTATGGAAAAAATAGCCAGAAAGCTCCCTGGAGATATTTGGTTTAACTCCTTTATTATAGATGAAGATAAATCTATAACTATTAAAGGGGGAGGAATTCTATACAAGAGTATTGGAGACTTTATTTCAACTGCAAATAGCGCAGGTTTTTTTGATCAGCCTTTAAGTCTTACAGAGTCAAAGACGATTGAGGAAGGAAAGGCTGGAGATTATAGAATTCAGGTTTTCACAATAAAGGGGAAGATTGATAAATTTGACCCTTGGGCGCAGTAGGAAAGTAATTTGAAGAAATTAGTGGCAAATTTACATATTTTCATTTTTCTCTACCTCGCCTTCGGTGTTTTCACAAAGTTTCAAGAACACAGTGAAAAATTACTGCAGATGGAAGGGCAGATTCCAGCTCTAACAGCAAAGATTAATAAGAATAAGAGAGAAAAAAAGCAACTAAGCTCATACTTAAAAGACGTTGAGGCTGCGAAAGAGAGAATTGAACTTGTTGCGACAGAAGTTGAAAAAATTCAAAAAAAGCTTCCAGACACTGTAGATGATACAAAGAACTTATCGCTTTTAAAAAGTTTGGCTGAAAAGCTTAATATTAAAAGTATTTACCTAACACCTCTAGAGGAAATAACTAAAGGCTTTTATATAGCTAAAAGATATAGCATGAAGGCTTCCGGGACTTATCTTCAATTTCTAATGCTTATGGAGCAAGTAGGTAATGCTCAATCTATTTTAAATGTTAAGAGAATCGCTTTGGAAAATCAGCAAGAAAAGCAAAGAGGGCGCTTTCAAATCATAAATGCTGATATTATTATAGAAACGTATAGGTATAATACTGGATATAAAGAAAGCAGGGGAATTGAGGATATTGAGAAATCTTTAAGTGCGAAGAAGAAAGTGAAAAAGGCTCCAAAAAGGTCTCGAATTAAAAATAAGTAGGGAAGATTGAAACTAGTTGCGGCATTTACATTTATATTCACTCTAAATACGCTTGCTCAAACGGGAATAATGAGAAGTTCTGACCCCAGTCTGCTGAAAGGGGGGTCTTCGATAAAAAATCCTTTTGAATTGAGAGATCCATTTAAGAGAGAGCTTAGAAGAAAAAGAAGGGGGAAGAGAGATTACCCTGGAACCAAGACGGTATTTTCTAATATAGAGACAATTGATAACACACCTCTAGACCGTATTAAGATTACAGGTCTTTTAATAGGAAGAGAGAGAATCGCAGTTGCGAAAATTGTCGACGAAAGTGGAAAATTAAGTGATCAATCTTATATTCTTAAAGAGGGAATGAAGCTTGGAGAGAATGGTGCGGAAATAAAAGCAATACTTCCTGGTGGGATTGTTTTAGTTGAGAAAATTCGTAATGTATATGATCAGGATGAATATCTTGAGACGATTATTCCTGTTGCAAGTGATTAAAAAAACTAACACGCAAATTTTTCCTGTGTTATAATTTAAGAGATTTATAGTTTCTAATATGGAAACATTTACCTTAGGAAGAGGTTAGGATGAAGTTGAGAAGTTTTCTTTTTAAACTTGTATTAATTACATTTGTTATTTCTAGTAGTGTTAGTGCTACAACTCTCGAACAAATAAACTTTAAATTAAAAGATGAAGTAGCCAAGCTTGAGTTAAAGTTTGACAGTAATAATGCACAAGCAAAGAAGTTTCAGGTAACAGAAGATAAGCAAATAATAATTGATTTAAAAGATGTACAGGCTACAGATCGAGTTATCCGCGCCTTTGATACATCTGAATTTAGCGGAAGTATTGTCTTTATTTCTGCATATCGAAAATCTTCAAGCCCGAAGGACTTAAGAATTGCAATTCAACTTAGAGATAATGTTAGAAGTATTCTAAAGAGAGAGCCAAATAAAATTATCCTAGAAGTAGAGAGTCGCTTTGGTGTTTTTTCACAAAGAGCTATTGACGAAAATAAAACTTATGATGAGAAAATTGAAAAAGATGTAAAGAAAGTAGGTAAGTTAAGTATTCCAAAGTCTGACAGTGTTGAGGATATTTTAGAGAACTTAACTCTTTCTGGTAGAAAGAAATATATTGGAAAAAAGATAACGTTTAACATTAAAGACCTTGGTGTTTCTGATATTTTAAATATGATTGCAGATACTTCAGGTTTTAATATTATCCTTACAGATGAAGTAAAGAAGTTACCGCCTCTCTCATTAAATTTAACTAATATCCCTTGGGATCAAGCTCTTGATACAATTCTAGGTCTCAACAAATTAGTTGCTAAAAAGAATGGTGTTATATTAATGGTTACAACTTTTGAGAAAGCAGCAGAGGAACAGCAGAAAGAAATTGCGCAGAAAAAGTTAACAGAAAAGGAGGTACCTTTAGTAACAAAGGTGTTTCCAATTTCTTATGCAACAACGAAAGAGTTAATAACTGTTCTAACAAATTATGTAACTAAGAGAGGAAGTCTAAATGAAGATGTAAGGACAAACTCTCTAATAGTTAAAGATACGGCAGATACAATTGAGAGAATCAAAAAAATAGTAGAAGTCTTAGATACACAAACTCCACAAGTTTTAATTGAATCAAAAATTGTTGAAGTAAACGAAAGTTATAAGAAAGAGATTGGTTTACAAAATGGAGTGAACTTTGGCTACGATCCAATTGGACAGATTGGAGGAGCAGCACCTTCTGTTATTGGTCAGGATGTGATCTCTGGAACAAATGCAGGTCCAGGGTTCTCATTCAGTTCTGCTCCATCAACAGGTGATGGGGCAAGGTCTTTATTTGGCTTATCAGTTTCAAGATTTAATCGACTTTTAAACTTATCGTTTACACTTCAGTTACTGGAAACAGAATCAAAAGGTAAGATTGTTGCGAGTCCAAAAGTTATTACACAAAATAAGAAAAAAGCAGTGATATCTACGAAAGAAACAACATCATTTTCTAAGTCTTTATCAACAAATGGAGCGGCTCAAGAAGTTACATTTGAAGAAGCAGAAGCAAGTTTAAGCCTTGAAGTTACTCCACAAGTGACCAATGAAGGTTCTATCTCTTTGGAGCTTGATCTCTTAAAGCAACAATTTGGTACGAGACCATCTGCTTCGGCTCCACCTGATAAACAAGAAAGAAGGGTTACGACGAATGTTTTAGTTGATAATGGTTCGACAATTGTAATTGGTGGTGTGTATAACTATGAGAAGAGAGAGTCTCACTCTGGAGTACCATTTCTAAAAGATATTCCATTGGTAGGATGGCTTTTTAGAACACCATATGCTCCAGAAGTAATTAAACAAGAGCTTTTAATCTTCTTAACTCCAAGAATTGTGAATCAAGAAGAAGCTGGAATAGTAGAGAAGTCTTAAGGTTTTATGGCACAAAAGAGTCAAATTTTAGATAAGTATTTAACTGCACTGGAAAAAGATCCTAGGTCTAGAGTCTTTGCTCCGCTCGCAGAATACTATCGAAAAAGTGGATTATTAACTCAGGCCATTGAAACTCTTAACCAAGGAATAAGACATAATCCTGATTATGTTCTAGGTCATCTCGGCCTCGCTTTTTGCTACTTTGAAAACGGAGATTCGAAAAGATCTTATGATATCTTAAAACCACTTATCGGTTCAAATCGAGATAATTTAAGAATGTTAAGGCTCTTCTCTGATGTGTGTTTAGAACTTAAAAAATCAGAGGAAGCACTCGAAACATTAAAGTATCTACTTTTTGTAAATCCAAAAGATCTTCAAGCAGCAGAGAGTGTTAAAGCTCTTGAAAATGAAAATAAGAAATTTGGACCAATTAAATTTAATCTTCAAGATGTTCTAGAAGAAAAAAGTTCTGAAGACGTTCTTTCTAAAAGTGTTCAATTTAATGTTGATGATTTAAATACGAATTTAAATAATGAAAAGAAAATCGATGAATGGACTAAACTGGATTTGTCTGGTGAAAAATCAGAAGAAGTAGACTTAGACTCTTGGTCAATGAATGAAAGGCCTTCGTTTCATGACAAAGAAAGTGAAGCAAAGAACGAAGAAGTTGAAAGAGTTTTTAAGGTCGAACAACCAAAAGTAGAAAATGTAAAATCTAGCACGCCTGTAATAACTCATACTTTAGTTGATCTCTATTGTAATCAAGGCTATCTAGATAAAGCTAAAGATTTATTAGAAAAAATATTGGAACTTAATCCAAATGATTTAAAGACAAAGTTGAAATTGCAGGAGGTTGATCGTGTTCTAGGCGAATCCTTCATAGATGAAAATTTGGACGAAGAGGAAGTCTTAGAAGAGGAAATAGAGCGATTAGATGTTGCTTCTGTTGATACTGATGAGATAACTGGAAGAAATAATTTAATGAACTTATTTGATGAGAAATTTAATAAGGAAAAATCAGATATTGAGCTCATCGAAGAAGGAAATGAGGAAGTAGTAGATCCACTCTATTCTGAAAAAGTGAAAGTAATTGAAGAAAAGCTTTGGGCCTTTCATAGATCACTTTGTGCAAAGGCAAAATCCGTTTTATCTGTCTGATAAAACGCCATATGACTTTACAACCCGCCTCTGGGTTGGTATTTTGACGCATTATTCAATTTCGTAAATTTAGGTAGTTGAGGCTATTTATGAAAAAGAAGTTCATGGTAATTAATGGGCCAAATTTAAATTTATTAGGTTCTAGAGAACCTGAGATTTATGGCGCTGAAAACCTAAAAGATATTGAGTTTTATACTAGCGAAAAACTTAGTGAATTCTCTCTTGGCAAAGTTGAGGTTGATTGGTTTCAATCAAATATCGAGGGGGAAATTGTTGAGAAAATACAGCAACTTATAGGAAGTGATTATCAATCTCTTATTATAAATCCTGCGGCTTATTCACACACTTCAATTGCAATATTAGATGCTTTAAAAATGTTAAATATCCCGGTAGTAGAGGTGCATTTAAGCAATACGCACCTTCGCGAAGAGTATCGTCAGCAAAAGTTGACGGCCAAAAGCTCGACTATCATAATGGAGGGGCTTGGAAAGAGGGCCTACTTATTTGGAATACTTTCACAATTAATTAAATAGAGGATTAAGAATGGCACGTGAGTTACAAACGACAGAATTAAAAAAAGGCGTAAGATTAGAACTTGATGATAAGCCTTATCAAATAATGAAAGCAGATTTTACAAATCCAGGAAAAGGTTCAGCGTTTACAATTTGTAAGCTTAAGAATTTAGAAACTGGAGCAGTCTTTGATAGAACTTTTAAATCTGGAGTTGGTACAGGAGTATATGAGCCTGATTTGGCGCTATTGATTGTAGAATATATGTATTCTGATCCGGATGGTTTTAATTTTATGGATCAATCAACTTTTGAGTCAATTCATGTAACGACAGATCAAGTTGGAGAAGCAGCAGGCTACCTTCAAGAAGGTATTAAATTAGATCTTTTATTTTATAAAGGTAATCCAATCGCAATTGATTTACCTAACTTTGTTGTGTTGAAAATTGCCGAGACGGATCCAGGTCTTAAGGGCGATACAGCTCAGGGTGGAACAAAAGTCGCTATTATGGAGACAGGTCTTCAGGTGAAAGTTCCATTGTTTATCAAAGAAGGTGAGATTATTAAAATTGACACCAGAACTGGTGATTATATTGAAAGAGCAAAAGAATAGGATAGAACTATGGACTTTAAAGAATTAGAAAAATTTATTGCAATTGCTAAAGAAGCAGGAGCAAGTGAGTTAAAATATCAAAACGAAGATAAGAAGTTTGGCATTTCTTTTCCTATCGCGGGAGCAACACCTGTCACTGCACAAGTTATGAGCGCTCCAGTCGCGGCACCTACTACGGTCGCTGCTGGAACTGCGACTAATGACGGAGCCTTAGAAGTAACATGTCCATTTGTTGGAACTTTTTATAGAAGTCCGTCTCCTGAAGATGCTGTATACGCAAAAGTTGGAGATAGAGTTACGAAGGGACAAGTTCTTTGCATTGTTGAAGCAATGAAGATTATGAATGAGATTGAGTCAGATGTTTCTGGTGAAATTGTTGAAATTTGTGTTGAAAATGAAACTTACGTAGAGTTTGGACAAGTTTTATTTAAAGTAAAACCATAGCAACGAGTACGTTATGAAATTCAAAAAAATACTAATTGCAAATCGTGGCGAAATTGCAATCAGGATTGCAAGAACTTGTAGAGAGCTTGGTATCTCAACAGTTGCTGTTCATTCAACGGCGGACGAAAACTCTTTGCATGTAAAGCTTGCAGACGAATCTGTTTGTATTGGTCCAGCTAAGCCAGCGCTGAGCTATTTAAATATACCAAGTATTTTATCTGCAGCAGAAATTACTGGGGCAGATGCAATACACCCAGGTTTTGGTTTTCTTTCTGAGAATAAAGAGTTTGCTGAAATGTGTGCAAAGTGGGGCCTTGAATTTATTGGACCAAATGTTGATTGTATTGAACGCATGGGAGATAAGATAATCTCTAAGCAAATTGCTGAAGCTGCTGGAGTGCCTGTTTTAAAGCCAATCGCTGTCAATGGTAGAGAAGATAAAGAAATTCTTGAGAATGTTGAAAAGATGGGGCTTCCTGTTTTAGTTAAAGCTTCTGCCGGAGGAGGTGGAAGAGGTATGCAGAAAATAGAAGAAATGAAAGATCTTCTTGTTGCAATTGCTAGACTTAAAACTGAAGCTAAAGCCGGTTTTGGTGATGATACTCTCTTTATTGAAAAATTTGTAACAAATCCACGTCATGTCGAAGTTCAAATTATGGCAGATAGACATGGAAATGTTGTTCATCTTGGAGAGAGAGATTGTACAGTTCAAAGAAGATTTCAAAAAGTAGTGGAAGAGTCTCCATGTCCTGTGTTGTCAGATAAAAAGCGCGAAGAAATTTGTGATTCGGCAGTGGCTCTTGCTAAGCATGTAAATTACGATTCAGTTGGAACAGTAGAATATTTATATGATCAAGATGAAGATAAGTTTTACTTCATGGAAATGAATACTCGTATTCAGGTGGAGCATCCAGTGACTGAGCAAAGGACGGGAGTTGACTTAATCGCTCAACAAATTCTTGCGGCTGCTGGTGAAGAAGTGAAGTATAAGCAAAAGGATATTAAATTTATCGGCCATTCGATTGAATGTAGAATTAATGCAGAAGATCCGAAAACTTTTGCTCCATGCCCGGGCCTTATCCTCCATTATCATAGACCAGCAGGTCTTGGCGTAAGAGTTGATGACTTTATTTATACTGGCTATACCGTTTCTCCATTTTATGACTCTATGTTGGCAAAAATTATTGTTTCTGGAGTAGATAGAGAGGAATGTTTAAACCGAATGAAAAGAGCTTTAGAGGAAACAGTAATCGAAGGAATTAAGACAAATAAGTCTCTTCACCTAGCGATTATTACTGATGAAGACTTTAGGGGCAATAATTACGCTACCGACTTTCTTGTTAAGAAATTGAAGTAAAATAAGAGTTAAGTAATTGTATTCATTTGAATACTTCATCATTTAACTCAAGATTTTTTATGAATGACTTAGCAGAAAATTTAGAGAGATTAGTTTTAGAGAATAAGCTTTCTAAGGCCCATCAAGAAATAAGAAAATTTTTAAAACAAGAGCATGAAATATCCCAAAGACTTTTTGAACTATTCCAAAAAGTTTTTGGGATTTTAAAAGAAGATGATGATTCTCTAATAATTAGTTTTCTCAAGATCTCCCTAGATTCAAAAATCAATATATCAAAATTTCTATTGAAAACTCTCGTAACAATTAATGAAGAAAGCTTTTTCTACCTTTATCCAATCGCAAAAAAGTACTTTATTGAAAATGGAATGCTCTCTGATTTTGAAAAAGTATTTGTTAGATATAAGAAGAATCTATTAAAGAGTAAGTCCTATACTCGGTTGATTGAAGAGCTTGAAGATATTGAAGAGTATGGAATAGACGTTGTTGTTTCTAGAGAGGAAGAAGCCCTTTGTCATTATGGTTTGGTTGATATTGATTACTTTGAAAAAAAATATGAAGGCGTTCTTTTAAGGAAGGAAAAAACTATTCTTAACAATGTCCAAATAGATTTAAATAATTCAATTTGGAGAAAGCAAACTTTTATAATGAAAGAGAGAGTTATTAGAAGCTACGGAAATAGATCACTTGAAAGTAGAAAGGAATTTTTAAAGTCTATATATGAACTTATTTTAGGAGAGAGCGAAGTAGAGAGTTGTTTCGTCTTGCTGTTTGAGTACTCTATTGAAATGGGGCATAAAGACTTTGCTGATGAGCTTAAAAAAATATTAGTAAGTAACTATGAACATAGTCCTGATCGTTTAGAAAAAGCGGTTAAAGAATTAAGGCCCATATCGAGAGACTCTTTCGAAGAGATAGATTTGGCCGATGATCTTTTTGATGGTGGTGTAGATGCTAAAGATTTAACAATCAGACGTCTTGTGAACCAAATTAATATTCTTAAAGATGAGAGGGATTTGGAAGGTGCGACAAAACTTCTTGAGAAGTTAAAAACTCTAGATAAGGACCATACCTTAATTAAAGAATTAGAAGAAAAAGAACATAAGATTAAAGGTTCAAAGAGCGCCAAGGTTTTAAGAACGATTTCAGAAGTTGAGCAAGATCTTTTAAATGAGCTATCAGTCTACTCAGAAATTGGAAAGAAAGATATTTTAGAAGAAGAGTCATATTTAAAAATGTATACAAAGAAAGTTATAGATATGATGCCGATGAACCACCTGAGAGAGCAGTATCGAGAACTGGTTTACTCGTATAATACGTTAGGGTTTTATGATAATTCATTACTTATTATTGAAAGATTAGTTTTTGAAAGTGCTTTAGATGTTAAAGAGGAAATTGAAATTGAATTTTTGCGTGCGGAAGTTATGCGAATGTCTCAAAATTATTATGGAGCATTAAATAACGTAGAAAAATGCATCGAAGAAAAAGCAATGACAGATAGTGAGAAGATTTCATTTTACTATCTTAAGGGTGAAATATTGCGAGAACTTGGAAGAAAGAAGGATGCGCTAAAGGCATATGCAGTAGTTTATGGGTTTAATAAGAAGTATAGAATGGTTTCGTATAGGTTAAAAGAAATTGAATAGATTAAATAAAATTTTAATTATTTTCTCATTTATAACGGCATTACTCATTATGTCGACGTGGAAATTTGTTCAGTCAGAATATTTTGGAGGAATAATTGCCAATGAAATTAACAAAAGCATAAGCAGTAAGCTTGATCTTGATCTATCTTTTTCAAATATCGAAATAGAAATGTTCCCACCAGCAACCAAGTTAAAAAATGTTACTATTGTAAGCTCTAGAAAAGAGTATGAGTTTGATATCAGGGCGGGGAGCTTGATCCTTACATTTGGCTTAAGTGATTTCTTTGGAAATAAGTTTTCAATAAAAGAAATTAGCCTTGTAGATGCAGATATAGATTTAAGTAATCTAGTCTTAAAGGAAGAGGGCGGAGTAATTAAGGAGCAGGACTACTTTCCTTTTATTAAAGAACTATTTCAAGAAAACCTTCCATTTAGAATTGGAGGTATAAATCTCGAGAGATCAAATATTAGTTCTTCTTACATAGAGGGATTCTTTAAGAAGATGAATGTAACCGTGTACAAGTCTGTAGTAGAGGCAAATATAAGTGGTTATGGAGTAAGTTTAAATGAAAAAATATTAAAAAATAAAAATATTAATAATCTAGATTATCTGTCCATTGAGTTTCATTTAAATGAGAAAAAGCTTCTACTTAAGAAGAGTGAGTTTTGGAAGCAATCTCAAAATATTGTGTTAGAAGGAGCTTTGCTTTTTAATAAAGAACTTTCATTTAAGGGGGCAGGTTACTTTAGGGGAATGCTAGAGAACTTAAACTTTTTAGAACAATATGGTTTTTATAGAGAGATATCGCCAAAGGGTGTGGTTGAAATAAAAACAAATATTGAAAGTAATCTTTCCAATAAGTTTAAGCTAGATGGTTCGTTACGATTAGTAAATCTAAAGTCTAAGTACGCCAATCTCGAAAACTTGTTTAGTAAGTTTAAAATAGATGATACTGAAATATTCTTAGAGGAGGCGGTCGCCGAAGATCGTGGTGGTAAAATAACCTTGAAAAACCCTACTAAGGTTTATGATCTTAAAGAGTCTGAATTTATTGGAGAGGATGTTGCGTTTACCTTTGATAATTTTCATACAAATTCATTACTTTACTTTTTAAAAGATACTCTCGGAATTCTAAAGGGACGGTTGAATGGTGAAGTAATCGGTAAATGGGAAAATGAAAAGCTGAAGTTTAATATAGGTGAAGGCAGTAGTCTTGAGAAATTCACTTTGGAGTCTTCTTCAAAAACACCAATCCTAAAAAATGAAAAAGTTAGTATCAATGGAGTTTCTGTAAATGTTGATCTAGAAGGTCTTGTTGATATGAACTTTGATATTTCGACAGGAAGCTCATCGAGAATTATTGGAACAGGAAGAGTAAATAGAGACAAAGTAGACTTTAAGGTTGAAAAGTCAAAAGTCGACTTTGAAGAAATAGGCCCAATTTCAGGTCTTCCTCTCTATGGTGTAGGTGATTTTGAAATGATTATTAAAGGAGCGGGTTCAGATGTAAACTTTGACTTTGGTCTTGATATGTCAAAAGTAAAAATCTTAGACTTTAATATTACAAAGTTAAAAGGACACCTTGGGTTAGATCTAAAAGAATTAGTTTTAAGTGTAAAAGGGGTGACCGGAGAATTTAAGAGTACCTCTTATTCTTCAAGTGGATTTATTGATTTTGAAAAAAATAAAATAAACCTCGGTATTGATATAAAGAAAACGGAATTAGAAGATGCCATTCATATCTTAGAGCCAGTCACGAAAGATTTAAATTTTCTTAAGTCAAAATACCTATCTCTAGGATTCAAGTCTCGTGTAAAGCTTTCCGGAGGGCTTTCGAGTGATGAGCTTAGAATTTATGGAATTGTTGATGGGCGCGATCTTAATATATTTAAAGAGAAATCAGAGTCTCTCTTGTTTAATTTTGACTACGTGGACAATGTTCTTTCTTTTAACGAGGTGAAGTTGCGGCAATCTTCATCTGAGTTAATGGGACAATTTAAAATAAATACTAAAAGTAATTACTTTGAATATGATGCTAAGCTTGTAACTGGACAGCTTGAGGATTTTGAGGCCTATCGAGTCTTAAATCTAGGGTATTCAAGTGAGGTTAGTGGGGAGTTCTATGGAAAGGGAACTATAAATGACTTTTCAACAAGGTCTCATTTGAAATTTACGAATAGCTTTCTCGGAAATATTCAAGTACCAGAGTCTCTTGTTACAATTTATAACAACTCCAAAGAAGTCTTCTCTAGTGGGAATTTCTTGGGAGATCGATCATCTTATAATTTATATCTAAATTTTGATAAAAATAACCCTCAAAAATCTTATGTGAACGCATTTATGAATTTTGAGAACATAAAGGAATTGGTTGGTGTTGTCTCAAACCACAATATGGATAACGAGGTAATTGCGGGATCAATAAAAGGAAGTTTAAAAAGTAGTTTCTCTGTATATCAACTAGAGAATTTGTCAATAGATGTAACTCTTGAAGATTTGATTTTTAAAAAAGAGGATGAAGTTCTTAGAATAAATGGTGATGAAGCAAGATTTTCTTTAAAGAATGGTAGCGTCGAAAAAGTTAATTTTAATGTTGTAAGTAATAAAGGTAATTTCTTCAAATTTTTCGGGAAAGGAAATTTATCCGATGGTATAAATATAAAGCAAGAGTTTAAATTAGACTCATCTTTCTTAGAGCTACTTTCTGCAAAAATATCAAAGTCTAGCGGTGCAATTTTTGGAGAGGGAAGTCTTTCTGGAAGTATAGATGACCTTGTCTTTGAGCACTCCTTTGGGGGAGAAGATATTTTTCTTAATATTCTTGGGGTACTTAGCTCCTTCTCAAACGTTTCCTTTGATCTTGTTTTTGAGCAGAATAGTCTCATGATTAACAAGGTGAATGGACTATTTGGAAAAGGAGATGTTGAAGCAAGAGGGTTTATTAAATTCTTACTTCCATATCCTGAAATTGATCTTAACCTATCTTTTTCTAACAGCTATATCCCACTTTTTAAAAAAAGTGGTGTTCTTGCGTCTGGGTTGGCAAAAATCGAGGGGCGTGAATTTCCTTATCTATTAAACGGAGGTATTACGATTTTAAATGGAACAATTAATGATGAACTTCAGGACCTTGCACCTTCGGGAGTTTCAACAGGAAATGTTACAACAAAGTATGTTCCTGAGAATAAATTTGATAATAAGTTTGATCTCTTTGATTTAGATCTCTCTGTTAATTTTGATAAGCCAATTGTAGTTAGAAACCTATTAACAGATCTGAGGCTGCTTGGTAATGGTCGAGTAAGAGGGAAACTCTATAAACCTACTGTTAATGGTGTTGTCGAAGTTGTTCCAGGATTAAGCAAATTATTGTTTAAGGGAAATGAATTTATCTTAAAAGAGGGTACGATTGTTTTTACTGAGGATAAGGGGCTTGTTCCCGAATTGAACTTTACAAGTAGTAGCGTTGTTAATCAGTATACTGTTAACTTAGATGTTTACGGCTTGGCGAATAATCCACAGTTGAATATTTCTTCAGATCCATTTTTAAATCAAGAGGATATTTTTAGTCTTTTAACTTTAGGATTTACGTCGGAGGTTTCAGATCAACTTGAAGAGAAAGAAAGAAGATCTGCAACAACTCTTGGAATTGGTACTCTTTTATTTGATCAATTATTAAAGAATCAAGGGCTGAGTTCTAATCTCGGATTGAAGTTGAGTGTTTTACCTGAATTTGAGGAAAATGAATCATCTTTGTTGAAGGGGAAATCAGGAGTTTCTGATAATAGGTCTGGAAGATATAAGAGTGCTACCAAAATTAAACTCGAGAAGAAATTGAGTCGTAATGTTGATTTATCACTTGCTAGTACCGTTGGTGGAAGTGCAGAGCAAAAGCAAGAGATGAATGTAAATTATAATATTTTAAAGAATGTTTCACTTGAGGGGGTTTATGAAATAAACTCTACAAATGAAGAACAATCAAAAGAACCAAAGTCGTTTGGTGTGGATGTGAAAATACAATGGACCTATTAAGAAGAGTAACTCTTATTCTCGCATTCTTGATTTTATCGAGTGTTTATGCACAAGAGATAAAGGACTTTTCTTTAGATTGTAAAGGGACGATAGCGAAGTGTTCAGACGTTTCAAAAGACTTAAAAAGTAAAATTTCAGAAGGTTTTAATTTTGCCGGAGTAAAAGATTATTTAGGTCTGGTCTTATATGATAACTCTATTTCCAAATTAGGCTATGCGCTTAATGAAAATAAAATAAATCTCAATATTTCTTTCTATAAAAAAATTGAATCATTTCGTATTCAGCATTCTACAGATATTGATACTTCTGCAATTGAAAGGCTTGTTGGTTTAACTGAAGGATCATTTTATAAGAAAGATGTATTAGAGAAAGCAAAAGAGCAGGTTCTTAATTACTTCGTTGAAAGAGGGTACACAAACTCAAAAATTAAGATAGAGACAAAAGAGAAGGGATTTAGAGTATCGATACTCTTTAATGTAACAACAGGTTCTTTTACTAAAGTGAAAGATATTGAAGTTGTTTCAAGTAGTCCAAAAGGGGCAATAGAGTTAATTTCAAGAAGGTTTAATAAGTTTCAGAATAAAGTTTGGAATAAAATTGATTTGAAGTTTGAAGCGGAGAGACTATCTGCTGATTTGTTTAATCAAGGATACTTTTCAAGTTCTGTGGCGATTCTTGAGCCTTCGATTGAGAAGAAAGGAACTGAAAGTTTTGTGAAACTAAGAGTTAAAGTTGACTTAGGAGACAAGAATAGTTTCAGTTTTCATGGGAACAATATATTCACACACCAAGATATTCTTTTAGAGCTTAAGGAGAATATAAAGTCTAATCTAGGGACTTTTAAAGAGGAGGACCTTCGCTTACTTGTTGTGAAAATGTATGAAAACATTGGAGTCTTTAATTCAGATGTTTCTGTTTATAGAAATCTTGGAACGGATAAGGACGGACAATCTTTTATTAATTACTTTTTTAACATACGAGAAGGGGGAAAAATAATTACTAATACTCTCTCATTTGTCGGTAATTTTGACTTTTCTATTGAAGAGATTAGGACACATTATTTCGATAACGCTAGTGTCTTAGCGAGTAGAGGTTTTTTAGATTTAAACTATGTAAATAATTTCTCATCTCTCTTAAGAGAAAAGTATTTAAGAGCTGGTTATGTTCAAGTTGATATTTCTAAACCGAGAGTTTCTTATAATGACTTAAGGTCTAGAGTCGATATTGAGTATCGAATTAAAGAAAGGCAAAAAGCGATTCTGGCAAGTATCAATTTTTCGGGAGTCCCTTTAAGCTATAGAGACGAAATAAGAAGTATTTTGAAAAATAAGAAAAATTCCCCTGTTAATGTGTTAGAGCTTGATAGTGATATTGATACTTCCGTACAGTTTTTAAAGTCAAAAGGGTACTTCTTTGCAGTGGCCAATAAGTTGAAGCCTGATGAAGTATTGACCTATGATGCTACTTATAGCTCCGCGATTTTCAATATTGATATTAATATTGGAGATAAAGTAACTTATAATAATGCAGTAATTTCAGGATACTCTAAAACTAAGAGAATTGTTATTGAAAGAGAGATAGAGTTCGCCGAGGGAGAGATTCTAACACCAGGAAAGGTTCAGGATTTAAAGAATAGACTCACCTCATTGGGGCTATTCTCTAATATTGAAATTAAACCACTATTTGATAAAGAAACAAAGAATTACAATTTGTTAATTCAAGTACAAGAAAAAGATTTTGGAACAGCATTCTTTGCTCCTGGGTATAGAACAGATATAGGATATAAATTTTCTGTTGGGACAAATTATAATAATATTAATGGAATGAATAGGGTTGCTTCCTTGAGGGCCCAGGTAAACCGAAGAGATAGTTATCGTGCCTTCGATAATAGAAGAAGAACTGAAAAAAAAGATATGCTTGAATTTTACTTTAGGGGTAATTTGACAGAGCCATATTTCCTACCTGATATCTTTGGCAAAAAATTAGAAGCAGATATGGGATTTTCAATCGAAAGGAAGAGATATTATGAATTCGATGCAGATAGGTTGAGGATTTCTCCTACGTTATCTAAGAAGTTCAATGATTTCTTTTCAGCTTCTTTAAAATATCAGTGGGAAAGAATAAATCAATATGACGCCACAAGTGCTATCAATAATGATGACTTTAATATTGGTGGTATAACTCCAGGGATCTCTCTTGACTTTAGAGACGACCCTATTACTCCAAGGAAGGGAAGCTTCTTTAGTCTTTCAGTAGAGTTTGCTAATAGGTTCTTTGGTTCAATGGATAATGATACGATTAAGGTAAATTACTATAAGCTCGTTTCTCGTAATAGGTTCTATTACCCAATGGGAAATTTTGTTTTTGCATTAAGTGCGAGTTGGGGTGTTCAGAAAAACTTCGCCAATAAATTGAAAGTAGATAGCGCCGGTAACCCAGTTCTGGATGCAGATGGAAATACGCAAACAGAGGGCTATATACCGTCAATCAAGGTCTTTAGATTAAATGGTGTAGATATTGTAAGAGGTTTTGCGGAGGACGAGATTAACATCCTTCTAAATGATAGTGATATTGGTGACACGGTTATTAGAAATAAGGCCTATTTTGCAAACCTTAAGTTTGAAGCTAGATACTCGGTAACAGATACGTTTGTAATGGGGCCATTTTTCGATGCTGGACGAGTCTATGTTGATCAATTACAGCCACTTAAGCTTAGAACGGCTGCAGGGTTAACTTTAAAGTATATAACCCCAGTGGGATCCTTGGATTTTGACTATGGCGTTAAATTAAAGCGTTTTAGGAGAAGTGCTCAAGGTAGAGAAAGTTTTGGTCGATTTCACCTCTCAATTGGATTCTTTTAGTAAATTGTATCATCTGGGTTTTATTTCCATAAAAAAGGAAGAGTTTTATTTTAGTTCTTGACTAGTGGCCCAATAATCCAGTATAAGGTTGAACACTCGTGTTTTGAGTAATTAAAAATTAACATATTGCAGTAAAATATTTTTACTTGGAAGGTAGTTTATGTACACGCAGAAGTCTTTTGTATTGAAGCCAGCTGACGCAGACAAAAAGTGGCATCTTGTAGATGCTCAAGATAAAGTTGTTGGAAGACTTGCGACTGAAATAGCAAATATCCTGAGAGGGAAAAACAGTCCTAAGTATACTCCTCACACTGATTCGGGTGACTTTGTAGTCGTGATCAACGCTGAGAAAGTTAAGTTTACAGGTGCAAAATGGGATAAGAAAGTTTATCACTGGCACACTAACCACATTGGTGGATTAAAGTCTAGAACTGCTAAAGAGCAATTAGAGAGAAAGCCTGAGCAGATTCTTATGAATGCTGTTAAAGGAATGCTACCTAAGAATTCTTTAGGAAGAAAACAACTAACTAAGCTTAAGTTATTCGCAGGTGAGGCACACTCTCACGAAGCGCAACAACCTGTAGCTTTAGAAATTAAATAATTGAGAGGAATTGCAATGGCTACTAAAGGTAAAACTTACGATGCGCATGCTGTAGGAAGAAGAAAGACCTCTGTTGCTAGAGTCTACGTAAAAGAAGGTTCTGGAAAAATTACAGTAAATAAAAGAGAATTTAAAGAGTACTTTGATAAAGGGACTAACAGATATGTTGTTACTCAACCTTTAAACTTAGTGAAGCTTGCTGATAAATACGACATTAACGTAAATGTTAATGGTGGTGGAACTACTGGTCAGGCTGGAGCTGTTAGACTTGGAATTGCTAGAGCAATTTTAAAAGTTGATCCTGCTCTTAGAGCTGAGCTTAAGGCAGCTGGATTCCTTACAAGAGACTCAAGAAAAGTTGAACGTAAGAAATACGGTCTTAAAGGCGCAAGAGCTAAGTACCAATTCTCTAAGAGATAATAAATGTTATAATTTATATACTAAAGGCCCACTTTGTGGGCCTTTTTTATTTGAGAAAAATGAATCATACTCATATAAGAATAAAAGGGGCAAAGACTCACAATTTAAAGAATATCGATGTGAGTTTCCCCTTAAACTCTATTACCTGTATTGCAGGACCTTCCGGATCGGGAAAGTCTTCTCTTGCTTTTCATACCATTCTTACAGAGTCTAAAAGAAGATTCATGAACTCTTTTCCTAGTGATGTGAAGTTCTTTTGGGATATTCCTCAGTCTGCAGATGTGGATGAAATAACTCCTGTGTTACCAGTTTGGGGATTGGCACAACATAATCCAGTTGTTGGATCTAGACCCGCAGCAATTGATTTAATGAGTGTAGGAGATCTTTTTTCAAAGTTACTTTTTAACATGGGAAGAAATTATTGTTCAACTCACTTAGTTCCACTTGAAGTTAATTTATCTATAGTTGGAATTCTTGCCTTTTTGGAAGAGCAGAACTTGTCTGATAAGGATGTAGTACATTTCTTTTTAGACTCTGAGGATTATTTAAAGATTCATGGAGATGGTTTCTATCCCTCAAGGTCCTTCGGAGAAGGAGTAAATGAGTTTGATGAAGGCGATGAATATTGGGAATTATTTAGATTAAGGGCTTCTAAATTACAATCAATGGAGAAGAAGCTTGCTGATGTTGGCTTAGTTAATGCCTCCGGCCTGGTGCTTATTTATATACCAAATAAAAATTTAAAAAAGCTTTTTAGAATAAGTAAAAATAGGCAATGTCCAAAATGTGGAGAAGTGGAGAAAATAAATATTTCGTCACCATCTGTCTTTTCTCCCTTCACTCCATTAGGAGCCTGTATAGATTGTTCAGGACATGGAAGAAATTTAAAGTATGACAGAGTGAAGATAGTGAAAGATGAAAGACTTTCATTAAAAGAGGGAGCCGTGAATTTCTTAACGTATTCGAGATTCTCTCATTTAGAGCCTCTAATGCTTAAGGAGGCCAAGAAGGCTGGGTTTGATATAACAATTCCTTTTCACAAGTTGTCTCGAAAGGTTTGGAAGTTCTTAGAGGAAGGTGCAGGGCAATTCTGTGGACTGTTTGAGCTTTACGAGTACTTGGAGTCTAAAAGGTATAAGAAGAACGTCAGAATTCTTATTCGATCATTGAAAACTGAAGTCCTTTGCGAATCTTGTGAGGGAACAAGACTAAAGAAAGATGTTTTAAGCTTTAGAGTTCCAGAGGAAAAGAAGTATTCATTAAGAGATATTCTCTTGTTTAATTTTGAAGAGCTTTTTGCATTTATTGGAAGAATCAAGGAGCAAAGAGAGAGAATTGAGAATTGGGAAGAAGTTAAGAAGATAGTTGGCAGTCTTGAAAGAATTTTGAAAGTCGCTATTGATTTAGGACTTGGAAGAGTTCTGTTACAAGAAAAAGTGAAGTCTTTGAGTATTAATAACTACCAAAAAATATTACTTGTAAAATACCTGTCTTTCGTGGGGTCTGGATCTCTTTTCATTTTAGATGAAGCAAGCTTAGGTTTAGATGCTAATGAGGTAAAGGTTTTATGGAAGTATCTTCAAATACTAAAAAAGGAAGGAAACACAATTATTCTTGTAGATCATAATGATTACCTGCAGAAGAATTCTGATGAAGTTATTATCATGGGGCCGGGGGCAGGTCATAATGGTGGTGAAATTACTTATCAAGGAAAGTTTCAAAAAACAAAAAAACTAAAAGTTGAAAGTAGGAAAAAGAGAGAGCTTAAGAAGACGAATATTTCAGGAATAAGTATCGGCCAGTTTGTTCAAAAGGAAATAGAATTTAAAGTTCAGGGAGTTAATCTTGTTAGAGGAAAGAGCACTTCTGGAAAAAAAGATTTATATATTGAAGCTCTTGGAAATATTGTCTCTGAAGTTTTAGGGCTAGATAAAATATCCAATGTAGATGTTGAGTATAGGAGGCCAAAGAATTTATTTAAGTATGAAAAAGTATTAGTTCTAAATTCGAAATTTAATAAATTTAGTTCAAGATCAACAGTAGGGACAATGGTGGGTTTAACTCCTTACATTCGAAAGCATTTTGCAAATTTAGCAGTCTCAAAAAATTTAAACCTAAAAGAAGGTCATTTTTCTTCAAACTCAGATCTTGGAAAATGTTCTACATGCGAAGGGAGAGGTCTTCAAAGCATTGATATGCAATTTTTAGAAGATGTTCAATTTGTTTGTGACGACTGCAAAGGAATGAAGCTTAAACCATTTCTTGCAACAATTTCAGATGGCTTCCATACTATTTATGAAACCCTAAGTAAGCCTATGAATGAAATCTTACCAAATCTAAAATTAACTCCAAAAGGTAAGAGAATATGGGAATATTTGAAGTTATTGAATTTAGACTATCTAAGCCTAGATAGGTCGTTAAGCTCTTTGTCTGGTGGAGAGAAGCAGAGGTTGAAGCTTCTATCCGAGCTTCAAAAAAGTATTGAGAACTCATTAATCATTCTTGAAGATCTTTCTTTTGGGCTTTCTCGCCACGAAATTTATAGAATAGGAGAATTTGTCCAAGATCTAACGAATAATGGGAATACCATTGTCTTAATCGATGAAAACGAGCATTTCTCAGGCTTTGTGGACGAAATTATTCAGGTTTAACGTATTTCTAGTAGGTTGAGGATATTGATACCCGAGTAAAAGTGTAAAGTTTTGTCATTAATACCCGATAATATAGATAGGGTAATAAGTTTAGGACAAAAATATGCACCGAAAAACACTTCTTTTCATCACTTTTATTTTTAGTACTTCGGTACTCTCTTCCACTTTTATTCCAATTTCACTAGATAAACAAATGGAGAATGCGTCAGGTGTTCTAAGGGCGCAATTTAAAGGTGTTGAGTATAAGAAAGTTTCTGAAAACCAAATTATTACTGAAGCTACGTTTAGAATAATTGAAAGCGTGGGGATTAAGCAAAGTGAAATAATTAATAAGAATAATTTTAAAGTTATTTATCCCGGAGGAAAATGGCAGGATTTGGATTATAGAGTTTCTGGTGCGCCTCACTTTAGAGCGAGCGAAGAAACATTATTAATACTTAAGAAGACCTCCTTGGGTTATGCAGTGAAGGGCCTGGGAATGGGGAAGTATGATATCTATAAAAAAGATGATGTTATTTATTATAAATCATCAGTTTTTCCAGATCATGCAAGTCTGGGAAAAATTTCTCAAAAATCTTTTGATAATGCTCTTATTAAAAGGTTTGGGTCTGCCTTGCAGAAAGTTAAATCAGATAAATTTGTGAATATTCCGGTTGAGAATAAAGTTGAAATGGAGGCTAGGGGAGGAAGGTTTCCTGCAAGCCTCGAGAGAGACCCTGGTTCTGAGAGCTTGGATCATCACAGTGAGGAGCAATCGGGGAATCCGATATGGATAGTTGTAATTTTTTCTTTATTGGGAGCAATGTCTGTTTACACAATAAGAAGAACTAAGAGAAGAAAGTAATGAAGAGTGCTTTGATTTTATTGTTCTCTTTTTTCCAGTTTTCTGGTTACGCTTACGTTATAAATAGATCAGAGAGTGGAACAATTATAAAGTGGAGCTCGTCTAAAAACATTAATCTCTTCTTATCTACATCGACTCCAGATCTATCATCAATTGAGGTAAATAGTATTGTAACTGATTCACTCGGTGAGTGGTCAAGTCGAGTGAGTAACCCAATAAATATTTCTGTTAGCAATGATGGAGAAGTCTCTGGAAGAAATGATATTTACTTTCAAAGTGATAATGAATTCTTTAGTGACCCTTCAATCGTTGCTGTTACACAATATATTGTTAATTCTACAACTTCTTTCATTCAGGAAGCAGACATTGTTTTAAATGATTCTGCACATACTTTCTCTTCTAACTCAGCAAGCACAAAATTCTTGGGAAATGTTATTACTCATGAGTTGGGGCACTTGCTTGGAATGGGGCATAGTCAAGTAATCAGTTCGTCTATGTTTTATGAATTAAGAAAGGGACAGGCGACAATAAGTGCAGATGACGATAGTGGTATTCGTTACTTGTACGGATCATCAACTCTTGGAACTATTAGTGGAGTAGTTGCTGGTGGTAGTAATGCGACGTCTGTTTTTGGCGCACACGTATCGGCCTTTAGTTTAAGAGAGGGGAAAATTATTTCTGCTGCGGTGTCTGATTCTGATGGAACATTTACGATAAGCAATCTTCCTCTTGATGATACATACTTTATTTATACAGAGCCTTTAAATAATCTAAGCTCACTTCCAAATTACTATAGTGTGAGTAAGAAAGATTTTTGTGATTCAAATAAGGATTACAAGGGCTCTTTCTTTCAGAGATGCTTTGGAAGTGATAGGGGAAATCCTTACGGAATAAAGGTGAATTCTTCAAATAAGAATATTAATATCGGCACAGTTTCGATTAGGTGTGGGTTAGATGTCCCAGGAGATTACAACAGAGCGAAAGGAAGTTCATATGATATTTCTCTTGTAAGCGAAGATGTAAATAACTACTACATTGGTAGTTCGAGTGTTGGTTTTTTTAATTCTCGACTAGATGGCGGAGTTATTAAATTTGATGATACGGAAGATGAATATAATTTCGATCTATCTCTTTATGATCTTTATTCTTCGTTCCCAGGTAAAAACCTCTTTCTTGAAGTTCAAGTTCACTCACAGCCTTTCTTCTCTCCGTTACGTGTTGTTACAACCCTTGACCATGATGATTACATAACACCATCAGTTTATCCAAACCTTGGAGGCCCAGTCCCGGTTGATAGTGATGGAAATTATGATTTAGACGTTAAATTAAATATTCCTCTATTTGCAGATAGTTCAAAGAATATCTACTCTCTAAAGATTGCTCCAAAGAATATAGATCAACTTTACTCGTCAGGGGTTGTTTCAGATATATTTTCCGCAGGAAGATATAATTATAACGAAGAGAGGCACTTCTACTTTATAACGACTCGTCTCGTTGAAAAAGTTGGGAGTGAATTCTTCGGTGTAAGTGAGAAGAATTACGGTGAAATTACAGATAATAAATCCTGCCTTGATGGAAGTTCGACCTATAAAGTTACTGGAAATATAATTGGAACAGCAACTGAGACTCTGAGAAAATCTACTAAGAAAGATGATTCCTTAGGTCTTGCGTGTGGATCTATTAGTTATATGGACGGTAATCCTCCGGGGAATGGACCAGTTGCGTCACTCTTCTTTGTCATAATGTTTACAATTTTTGCAATAAAATTCAATTCTTCTAAGTTTGTTTAATAAAATCACTTGGATTCCTGTAGTATAAGTATCATAATATTAATGTGTTAATGACTGATTTCATTAGGAAATTACATTATGAGAAAATGGATTTTTTCAATTTTATTTTTACTTCTAACTTTTAACTCTTTCTCTCAAGATCTTATGGGTGAAAGAATTAGGCGCGTCTCCGGTTCTAAAAAGTCTGTCTACTTTGATAGTGGTATCTTTCACAATGGTGGCCCAAAGAGAAAGTCAGGACTTAAGGCCGTTCGGCATTCGTATACTGATAAGAAAGGCTATGAGAGAGTAGTTTTTGATTTTACTTCAAAAGAAATTCCAAGAGTGTATGGAAATATATCTTCCGGGGAAAAGAAGTTGTATATTGATTTATTTGATACAGACTTAGGTTCTAACATGGGATCTTTTGGTAAGAGTAAGTTTATAGACGAAATAAAATTCTTTCCCATCAGCAAAGATTCTCTATCTATAGAAATTACATTTAATAAAATTGTAAATGTAGATATTTTCTATCTGAATTCTCCAGGTAGACTAGTATTTGATATTAAATAATTAAGGAGACGTCATGTCAGATCATGAAAGTGATTATCAGGTCGAAATCAGACCTAGCGATATGGATGAAGCGACTTTTCCAGAGTCGGTAGTCATTATTCCAATAATGAATAGTCCAATTTTTCCAGGAATGATCGCACCGATTATTCTAACTGAAGATAAATTTACACCAGAACTTGATGAGCAGCTTTTAAAAACAGGTTACATTGCATTAAACCTTGTGAAGTCTGACTTAAAAGATGAGACTGGAGAATTCGTTCCTGAAGACGAGCTGGATTTAGAGTCGAGAGATATATCATCAAAAGATATCTATAAAGTTGGTGTGCTCTGTAAGGTTGTTAAAAAATTAAAACTTCCAGATGGATCTGTAAATATTCTTGTTCATGGAGTAAAGAGGTATAGGGCCTCAGGTATTTCTCAAGAAGCACCTCTTATTTTAACCAAGATTGATGTCTTTGAAGATATTCTCGAAGCTGATGAAGAGCTTGATGCTTACACACGATCGGTTATAAATCAGGTAAAAAAACTAAGTGAGATTAATCCATACTTTAATGAAGAGATGAAGCTTGCAATGCTGAATCCTCCATCTCCTGGAGCACTGGCAGATTTAGTAGCATTTGCAATTTCTCTAGATATTCCAGAAGCTCAAGATTTCTTAGAAACACTTGTTGTAAAAAAGAGATTTGCAAAGCTCCTCGTTTATTTAAAAAGAGAAAAAGATGTTGCAGATATCCAAAAGAAAATTTCTGATGAAGTTAACGATAAGGTTAATAAGTATCAAAGAGAATATTTCTTACGAGAACAGTTGAAGGTCATTAGATCTGAACTCGGAATGGATGAGGATGAGAAATCTCGTGATCTAAAGAAAATGAGAGAGCAAATTGAAGAAGCTGATCTTCCTGAGGATACAGTCAAGTCAATTAATGAAGAGCTTGACCGCTTGGAAGTAATTCCAGATTCATCTCCAGAATATAATGTTGCTAGAACTTATATTAATTGGATGCTTGATCTACCTTGGGATAAATCGACAGACGATAAAGTTGATATGCCAATGGCTGCAAAGATTTTAGAAAAAGATCATTATGGATTAGAAAAAGCTAAAGAAAGAATACTTGAGTTCTTAGCTGTTAGAAAATTAAAGCCTGGTTACGACGGGACAATTCTCTGTCTTGCGGGTCCTCCGGGGGTTGGTAAAACTTCACTTGGACGAAGTGTTGCTGAAGCTCTTGGAAGAAAGTTTTATAGATTTAGTCTTGGTGGTATGAGAGATGAGGCTGAGATTAAAGGGCATAGAAGAACTTATGTTGGTGCCATGCCTGGTCGTATTATACAGGCCCTTAAGAGAGTAGAAGTTAATAATCCAGTAATCATGCTTGATGAAATTGATAAGCTTGGGCAATCGTTTCAAGGGGATCCTGCTTCAGCATTATTAGAAGTTTTAGATCCAGAGCAAAACTCAACTTTCATTGATAACTACTTAGATATTCCATTTGATTTATCAAAAGTTTTATTTATTGCAACAGCAAATTATCTTGGAGATATCCCAGAACCACTCTTAGATAGAATGGAAGTAATTGAACTCAGTGGGTATACGATTGAGGAGAAAGTTTCAATTGCAAATAAGTGGGTAATTCCAAAGCAATTGAAGAAACATGGACTCTTAAAGGGGGACTTCTCTCTTTCTGCAACAGTACTTAAGAAATTAATTTCTGATTATGCTAGAGAGCCTGGTGTGAGAATTATGGAGCAATATGTGGCCAAGCTTTGTAGAAAAGCGGCCATGTTAAAAGTTTCGGCAAAGAGAAAGGCTAAGAAGTTTTCTCCAGGTGCGAGTGACTTAGAAAAGCTTGTTGGTCCAGCTCGTTATCAAAGTGATGTTGCCCAAAAGTCAGTTAAGCCTGGTGTAGTAACTGGTCTTGCATGGACTTCATTTGGAGGTGAGATTCTCTTTATAGAAACTCTTCCACTTGTAGGAAAAGGTGGCTTCAAGCTTACTGGTCAGCTTGGAGATGTCATGCATGAGTCAGCAAATCTTGCTTATAGCTATGTAAAGAAACTTCTTCAGCAAGAAATTGAAGAAGAGCTAAAAAAGAGCGGTAAGAAAAAGAAGAGATCCAAAGAGAGTGAGGAAGATGAAACTCCTGAGGATTACTTATCTGATCATGAGGTTCATTTGCACTTACCTGCGGGAGCAACTCCCAAAGATGGTCCAAGTGCAGGGATCACAATGGCCTTGGCCCTTTATAGTTTAGCAACGAATCAAAAAATTCGTCCACAGTTAGCAATGACTGGAGAGTTAAGTCTTACGGGTAAAGTTCTTCCTGTTGGTGGAATAAAAGAAAAAGTTCTTGGGGCTAAGAGAGCGGGAATCAAAGAAATAATTCTTCCAAAAGATTGTGAGAAGGATTTAATTGAAGTTCCAGATAGGCACAGAAAGGGACTTAAGTTCTATCCAGTAGAACATTTTGATGAAGTATTAAAAATTGCATTTAAAAAGAAGAGATAAAAAAAGGGAGCTACTAGCTCCCTTTTTTTATATGTGAATTTTTGTATTCTAGAATTCGTCAGAGTCGTACTCGCTTACAGGAGCATGTTTAACTTTTCCAGCAGCGATTTCTCTAAGAGCAGTAACAACTTCTTTGTTTTTGCTTCTTACAAGAGATTCAGAACCTTCTCTAAGTTGTTTAACTCTCTTAACGGCCAAGTGAACGAGCTCGTATCTGTTTTCAACTTTTTCCAAGCAATCTTCAATTGTAATTCTGGCCATATGTATCTCCGTTTTATTAAATATATGAATATTTCTAAATATGATAATTTTTTCTTAATGTCAAAAACTCTTCTAGTTATACATTGCATCAATCTCTTTATCAAACCTTTTTAATATTTCTTTCTTCTTTAATTTTAAAGAAGGAGTAATAAGCCCGCTCTCAGGTGTAAATTCTATTGGTGCAATGTAGAACTTCTTAATTGACTCAAAGCTAGCGAGGCCACCATTTACAGCTTCAATTTGCTCTTTGATTAAGTTAATAACCCCTTGATTCTTTGAAAGTTCTTCAAGTGTTACGTTTGGAGTAAGCTCAAGGGCCGGAAGAATTTCAAGAAATGACTCTTTTTCTATTCCAACAACTCCGCTAAGGAACTTTCTCTTATCCCCAATAACCATGAAGTGGGTAATATACTTTCGTATTTTGAGCAGATTTTCTATTTTTTGTGGTGCAACATTTTTTCCACCAGAAGTAATTATGATATCTTTCTTTCTATCTGTGATCTGGAGATATCCATTACTATTAAGTCTTCCGATATCTCCACTCTTAAACCAGCCGTCATTAAAAGATTTCTTAGTTTCTTCCTCATTTCTGTAATAACCACTAAATAGAGCAGAGGACTTAACAAGAATTTCACCATCATCATCGAATTTAAATTGTGTGTCTCCAAGTGGTAATCCAACTGTTCCTGCCATTTGCTTAGAGACTGGGTTTACGCAGCAGGGAGCTATGGTTTCTGTGAGACCGTAGCCTTCGAGAACTGTGAGATTAGCATTTCGTAGAAATTTAATTATATCAACACCTAGCGGAGCTCCTCCAGAAACGAAGAAGCGTATTTTGCCACCGAAGCGATTATAAATTTTAGAGAAGACCATTTGATATGCTAAATTTCTAGCGATGAGTATTTTACTTGGTGGAGATTGGTCTTTATCTAGATAATCAAAGTATTCTGTAGAAACATTTTCGGCCCACTGAAATAATTTCTTTTTAACTATTCCTTCACCTTCAATTGTTGCTTGTGTCTTTGCGTATATTTTTTCAAAAATTCTTGGAACTGAAATCATGACAGTTGGTTGTGCTAGCGTAATATTGTCGATGAGTTTATCAATGCTTTCGGCGTAAACATTCTCGATGCCAAGGGATAGATGTAGCATAGAGTCGCACCTTCCAAGAACATGGGAGAGTGGAAGAAAGGTTAGGAGTCGGTCAGCTTCATTTATATTGTGCCCGAGAGCCGATTTCACATTTTGAAGCATGGACCAAAAGGCATTGTGCCTAATCATTGCGCCTTTAGGCTGCCCTGTGGTTCCTGACGTGTAGACAATTGATGCAAGAGAATTATCTTGAACACTATCTATTAGTTCTTCTAACCTATTTGGTTTATCAAGGGTGATTAGCTTGCCTTTTTCAAGGAGTTCTTTATGAGTATAAATTTTGAAGTGTTTACTACATAATTGAATTAAGTCTTGATTCTTTATATCTTCTAGGATGACAAGAGACTTGATATTGCTCAATTCATCAATCACTTCGCAGACTTTCTTTAATTGTTTTTCATTGTCTAAAATGAGAAGGGAAGATTCAGAGTGATTTATAATATAGCTTATTTCGTCATCAGTGTAGGTTGGATAGATCGGTACAACTGTTGCGTTTAAGCAGAGGCACGACAGATCATAAATATTCCAAATGTAGGATGTGTCAGCGAGAATAGAAACTTTGTCGTTTGGTCTAAGTCCAATTTCTTCGAGTGCCGTAGTTATCTTTGAAATATACTCATAGTATTCATGTGTATTTAAAGTTGTAACCTTATTGTTCTTTATCCATCCAATAGCCTTTGATTGAGAGTTTGTTTTGTACTTATTAAAGAGTAGTGATGGAATATTTTTTTTAATTATCATTTATTAAATGTCCTCTAGAAACTATTTAGAAAAATCAGTTACTTATCAAATTAATTTATACTTCTAATTTTAATATATCTAAGGAGGAAAAGGAAATAGGAGAAAGTTTTGGATGAAATAATAGTTATTTCAATTTGTGAAAAGGCCATCAACAAAAAGAGACCTACTGGTTATGAATTTCACTTTAAGGGATACTTTAGAGGAGAGAGGATCAACAAAATAAATGTAAAGACACAGTGGAGTCTTTCGCTCGGAGAAGAGTATCTCTTACTGCTTTCTGTGGATAAGGTCATTTCAAATTGTCTAAACACTGAACTAATAAAGTCTACAGAGTTAAAAAAAATTAATTTTCCCAACTAGTAGTTATGTTATTATTGTTTAGGGAGTCTGTATGGAAATGACTATTGAAGAGCTGGCCTTAGGGGAAAGAAAATTCTTACATGAATTAAGTAATCAAATTGTTGTGGCACAAGGAATGAGTAATGTTGCTTTAAGGAATCTTCAGATTAGTGATGATCTTGATTCTCTGGACCCTAAGACTATTGATAAGCTTGAAAAATCAGTTAATGCTATTAATAAGATGATTATTTTGGTGAAAGAGCGTAGAGGAGTTCTACACTCTTTAAGTAGTAAGACTATTTAACTTTAACGTTAACCTTGTCTCCAATCATAAAACCGCCAATATCATATACTTTTAGATCTTTTCCAACATAGCTATCTTTTAAAGTCGCAATTGCTGTATCTTTTTCAGTATGAAGAACTTCTAGCTCTCCAATCTTTACTTGATATTGATAACGTTGTTTTGTTTCATATGGATCAAGTCTTGATATCGTTCTGTAAACATCGAGTGTTGTTCCCGAATCGAGTCCTTGTTCACTACCAATATTAACGTAGAAATTCTTATTTACGACTTCGTTCGTGTATCCCATAGGTAAATCTTGAACAATACTAAAAATAATAAAATCACGCGCAAATGCCATACTTGCGGTAAACATAAAAATTAATATAGCGATAATTTGCAGGTTTATCTTTTTCATTACAATTCCCAAGTAGCAGGTTAACCAAGGTTTTCTTGGTCATACTTACTAATCGTAAGAAAAACTCATAAACTAAAATGCTCAGGAGTTTTGATGGAATTGTGGGAAGAATGGTGGAGTTTTTTACCTAGTTAGTATGTGAAAGGGGCTACTTAGCCCCTTACTTTTGATTCAGTCTCAGGTATTTAAAGTTGTTATATATAAGATCTGAGTGGCGGTAATTATTAAGTCTTTCATGATAGAGAATATAGTTTCTTGAATAATACTGCATGACCCACGGTAAATCATGAACAATAATTCTTTCCATCTCTTTCATTATTTCAATTTTTTCTTCTCCATTTGGAAGAACTTTCATTTTATTAAACAATTTATCAAATTTTGCATTCGAGTAGAAAGTAGAGTTTGGGCCTGGTGCATGGTTCTTTGAAATTAAAAGTTGAAGAACATTTTCCGAATCTGGATAGTCTAATGCCCAACCATCTTGCCAGAATTGAAGTTTCCCCTGCCTCGCTTTTTCTAAAAAAGCAGGAAAATTATTAAGAGCAACTTGGACTTTAATCCCTACTTTTCCAAGCTCTGATTTAACGAAGTCTGCTTGTTGTCTATTGGTTGCACTAACTCCTCTTACATCATAGGTTAGGGTTGGTAGTCCTTTTCCATTTGGGTAGCCAGCTTTCTTTAAAAACTCTTTTGCCTTTTCCATATTGTATTCATATGGAAGCTGTGATGAAGGATCATATCCAGGAATACCCGGAGGGTAGATAGAGTTAGATTTTTGACCGATATTATTCGTGAATACTTTTATATATCTCTCTACATCAATGGCGTGTGCAATTGCTTTTCTGAGATTTAGATTTTTTCCTAGGAGTGGGTCCTGCATGTTAAATGACAGCCACCAATATGTTAGAGTTGGAAAAATCTGCAATTTAATTTTTTCCTCCTGCAATTCCTTTGTTAAGTTCCCATTTGGATCAACTGCGGAGCTATAGTTATCTTTTGGAATAATAAGAAAATCAATCTTCTTCGCTTTAAAGTTTAACCATCTTGTTTGTGCTTCTTTGTAGACGTTATATTCAACCTTATCGATAAATGGAATCACCTTTCCAGAGTCTTTTAAGAGATTTCTACTGTTGGCTATTCGATCCCCTTGTCCAGGGTAGAAGGACTTTCTATATTGGTCATTTTTAACTAGTCTTAATTTTGTTGAAGAAACCCATGAGTCTAATTTAAAAGGTCCTGTTCCTATAATCTTATCATTAAGATTATTTTCATACATCTCAATGGCCTCGATAGGCATTGGTGAAGTAAAGCTCATTGCTAGAGTATAGAGCATTTGAGGATAAGCTTCGTTAAGCTCAATTACTAACGTCTGATCGTCTATAGCCTTTAAGCCTTCAATATTTGTTCCCTTAAACTTTAAAAAATCTCTTCCTACAGTTTCACGAAATTTATTCAATCCTTTTATTTTCTGATCAAATAACCACCAACCATTACTATTTGTTGGTAAGAAAGCTAGTCTCTTAATTTGATTTATAAAATCTTCTGCCTTAACAAAACGTGGATTTCCTTTAAATGCAGGATCATCGTGGTATTTAATTCCTTTTTTTATTTTAATTGTGTATTTCTTCCCATTATTTTCAACTAAGGGAAGACTTTCAGCTAAAAGTGGTTGAAGAGTGTAAGGGCGTTTTAAGTAGTGATATTCAAATAATTGCTCGTATCCTTGATAGACAATAGACGCAGATATTGTATCGTAACTATTAGCTGGATCTAGAGTTGAGATTTCTCCAGAAATAGAGACATTTAAAGTATTAGAGTCATCTTTCTTCTTACATGAAAAAATTAATAAAGCCGATATCAGTATTAGTAACTTTGCAAAATTCATAATAATCCTTGGTTCATTAGAAATTTAACATAAATAATTTTGAGTGTGAACTTTGTTTAGTGGATCATTTTGATTTGAGACTAATTAACTCGTCAAATAAGAACTTTATTTCTTCTAAATCGTGACCCTTTGTTAAGATATAGCGTATTAGCTTAAATCTTAGCTGGTCCATTCTTTCTTGGTCTTTCTCAAAGTCAATTGAGCGCATTTTTTTAGAGAGAAGAGTTAGGATTTGATCTCTTGTTGTAACTTTATATTCTTTGAAAACCTCGTTAATCTCTTCGATTGTAATTTGAATATGCTCTTCTTCTAATTTTGTTTGAATAAAACTTGGATGAAGACCTTTATGTATCAATCCCTTTACCTTTGCAGTGGTATAGGTCTCTTCCTTTAAATAACCTTTTTCGATAATTTCATCAACGGCGTCTTGGATATGTTCCTCGTCGTAACCTCTTGTCTTTAATTTAAGTTGAAGTTTATGTTTTGAATAATCTCTTTTTGTGAGTAGCTTTATAGCGTAGAGATAGGCTGTTTTTTGAGTAGAGAGTTCTTGATCTTTCATAGTCTAAAAATCAAGGGCCAGATATTCATCTGGGCCCTGATTGTGTGATAGAAGTTATTGAATTACTTTTTCTGCTTTCTTTGATTTCTTTACTTTCTTTTCAACTGGGGCATCTTCTAGAATTTCACCAGTTGCTTCATCGATAATCTCTTCTTCCATTGCAATAAGACCATTCTTTGCGAGTACTTTATTTTTAATTTCTTCAAAGATTTCGGCATTCTCACTTAAGTATGTTTTTGAGTTTTCTCTACCTTGTCCAATCTTTGCATTATTATAAGAGAACCAAGCTCCGGCTTTTTCTACAACACCATGTTCAACAGCTAGGTCTAGAACATCTCCAGTCTTAGATATTCCTTCTCCATACATAATATCAAATTCAATTTGCTTAAATGGTGGAGCTACTTTATTTTTTACAATCTTTACTCTTGTTCTGTTACCAACGACTTGGTCACCATTTTTAATTGCACCAATTCTTCTAATATCAATTCTTACTGATGCGTAGAACTTAAGTGCATTACCACCTGTCGTTGTTTCAGGATTTCCAAACATAACACCAATTTTCATTCTTAATTGATTAATGAAAATTACTGTTGTGTTTGACCTTGAAATTGAACCCGTTAACTTTCTTAGAGCTTGGGACATAAGTCTTGCTTGAAGACCCATGTGAGAATCTCCCATGTCACCTTCAAGTTCAGCCCTTGGAGTTAGAGCAGCTACGGAGTCGACTATTAGTAGGTCAACGGCTCCAGAACGAACAAGCATATCAGCTATTTCTAAAGCTTGTTCACCTGAGTCTGGTTGAGATATAAGTGTGTTGGGAACGTCGACCCCAAGCTTCTCGGCATAATATGTATCTAAAGCATGTTCAGCATCAATGAAAGCAACTGTTCCACCAGCTTTTTGGCATTCAGCTGCCGCATGTAATGTAAGAGTTGTTTTACCAGAAGATTCTGGACCATATACTTCAATAATTCTTCCTTGAGGGATTCCACCAACACCTAGAGCAAGGTCAAGTCCAAGACATCCAGTAGAAATAGCAGGTACTTTTTCTAATTTAGTTCCAGCATCTAATTTCATGATTGCACCTTTACCAAATTGTTTTTCAATAGTGGCTAGGGCCAGGTCGAGCGCTTTAGTCTTGTTCGCATCAGTTGATGGTGTGTTTGTTGTTTTTGAAGCCATTTTTTCTTACTCCTGCATTAATTATTGAAATGTGTGATTACGTAACGCTATCACTTCTATTATCGTTAAGCACGACGAAACTTGTGCAAAAAAATTCTCTTTATTGAAATTCAAGTGCTTGTAATTAATGATTTTAATACAGACACATTCCAATATGTTCCAAACTTATTGATCAGTTTATATATTCTATTGTTTGCGTAAGTGGTGCGTAAGTCAAGAACAAAATGCGTAAGTTGCGTAAGTTTAAATGATGCCGAGCGAATTAATGGCTAAGTAGCTGAATCCTGCAAAAAAGCCGCTGATAATATCATCTAAAATAGTCCCTGCTCCATGTTTTACTTTCTTGTCGAAATAGCTTGCGGGCCATATTTTCACAATATCAAAGAATCGAAACAGAGCGAAAATTACTATATAATGTACTACCGATTGGTTTTGCAGAAAAAGCCAAGTTGTTGCGATGCCTAGGGATTCATCAATTACAATCCAAGAAGGATCATGTAGGTTGTAGGTTCTTTGAGTGAAGTCAGCTACGAAACATGCTCCAGCTGTCGCTATAACAAGAAATGGAATGTACATAAAGAATGGAGCGCCAAGAGTTCCAAGTCCGTAAAGGAAAGGCATAGTCACAAGAGTGCCAAATGTTCCTGGGGCCCAAGGAAAAAAGCCTGAACCAAATACTGAGAGGAATAAAATATCTATGTTTTTGACACTAGGCTTATTTTTTTCTGACATGAGTTCATGGTATTTTATTTTACACTTTAAGGAAATAGATTAAATGGTAAGACCAGATTATTTATCAAATTATATGTTCGATTGGGAAATCCTAGACGTAGTTGTTGGTGGAAGATCAGCGCTCGATTCTAAGTTCTTTGTATCTCCACTAATGGGCTCTGAGCAGGTAAACCAGTTTTTGAAAGGATATGGGCTTGATCCTAATGATCCTGTTAGTAAGGCAGAGCTATTTGGTAACTTCCAAGAGGCAATGCAGTTTGTAAGAAGATACTTTTTAAAAGAAGGCAATAATGAAGGCCTCGATTTAAAAATTCCAAACTCTCTTTACATGATCACCGATGTGGGTGAGCTTCTAACAATGGCAACTGGTCAGAAGGAAGGCATAGAGAGAGAAGATGAACTTTGGGCAGAAATAATTCTAAAAGTGATGCACACAATTCTTCATGTTGATAAAGATTTAAGATCAACTTATTTTTCTGTCATACAAACACAGATATTTGATAAATTTTATAAATATATTTCAAGGGACGCAGATAGCCTCTATCTTTCCAATGGTGTTGAGAAAATAAAGTTAGTCGATTTTGAAACGAAATCTAAGAAAGCTAGAGAGAGTGTAATTATTAAACTCCTCCATAAAGTTGAAAATGTTGCAGAAGAACTTTTTGATAGAGTCGGTGTTCGCTTCATTACAGAAACAAAGTTTGACGCCTTGAGAGTTGTTAATTTTCTTGTTAGAGAAAATATTATTATTCCACATAATATAAAGCCAAGTAGATCAATCAACACACTCGTTAATTTACAAGAATTAAAAGAAAAATATCAAAATATAATTAAAATGAGTCTGCGTAATGATCTTGCTGAAGATAGATTTATTAATGCAATTGAAAGAGAGATTGCTGAGAGTGAGTCATCAATTGATCAAGATAGAAATAAACATACTTCTAAAAAATATAAGGCCATTCAATTTACTTGTAGGCAGTTAATCAAATATAAGAATCCTTTCTTTAAAGAATTTAGTGCTGTGAGAAAAGCTGCTAAAGAAGATAAAGAGAGTGAGCTTGCAAAGAGTATAATGAACTTAGACTTATCTATGATCGCTCGTGATGTGAGGTTCTTCTATCCTTTTGAAGTGCAAATTGCAGACCTCAAGTCGCATAAGGAAAACACTGAAGGGGAAGCCTCTCATGCTGAATACAAGAAAGCGCAAACGCGATCGGCAATGAAGAGAGTTTTTGGGAGCTTAATTAAATATAAGAATTTAGAGGCCTAGGCTCTCTTTATAAAAGCTTCTATCCGCGAGTTAGTCAGTTCTGGAAAATCTATTTGAGGGACATGGCTTCCATCTTTTAAAATATATAATTTAGAGTTCGGTAAGTATTGGTGAAGTATCCTCTGCAAATAGTTTGGAATAACTTTGTCTGAATCTCCTCCTATAATAAGTGTTGGTGTGAGGATATTCTCAAGTGATGAAATAATATCGTGCTCTTTCATCTGTTCCAAAAGGTGAAAGAAAATATCCTTTGGAAGCTCACTTATTTTCTTCATATATACTTGGACAAATGAGTCTTCTACTTTCTTAGTATTAAATCCACCGTCGAGAACAATCTTTCTCGCAATTGGATTTTTATAAGAGTTCTTCCATATAAACTCAAATATTCTTGGTCTAGTCTTTGCAAATTTCTGTAGGAAAGGTGAGGCAACATCAACAACATTTGAGTCGAACATAATATCCTGAGGAGGAAGTACTGTCCCTGAAATTAAAATTGATTTATAAATTGCATTTGGATAATTTTTAGCAAATTCAAGAGTGACATTCACTCCCATACTATGACCTATCATAATTGGTTTAGTTATTGTAAGTATGTCGAGAACACCTTTTAGATCGGAGGTTATATTCTTAAAGGTACAACTTTCAATTTGATCTTGCCCGGAAGAGCTGTAGTGTGCACGGTAATCATGTATAAGAATCTTATATCCTAAATCGTCAAAATATTTTTCTTGAGGAGTGAAGTGACTTCTATTGCAAACAAGTCCGTAGTTAAAAACAATAACTTCTTCATCTAAAGCTAGCTCCTCTCTCTTAAAGTTTGTAAGATAGAATATTCGAGTGCCGTCTTGAGCGTAATAGTAGTCAGGGAATTCATTTTTCATGATATTTTAGCTTCTCGAGATGAATAAATTCTTGCTCAATATAGATTAATATTTGTTCAATTTCCGGAGATTCTTCAATTCTCTTCTTGTATAGATTGTCGATGTCTGTCATTGGGTCTATATGACTATATTCAAATGCAGAAATTTTGAAATGAAATTCCTTACATCTTAATTCATCGCCTATGTTAAGAGATTTTTTGCCGGATATTTTCTTTCCATTTATATTGTAAAAAACTCCGGCGACAATATTTTCAATGTATAACTTATCTCTTTCAACAGAAAGTTTAAAGTTATCAAAAGAGGGGTCTGTTAGATTATATTTACTAGATTTTCCAAATAAGAAAATATTACCATAGTTCTTATGGTGGCCTAGAAGATAGGGATTAATCGAATTTAATACTTCTATTTTAATCATGAATCTATTTTAACAAATAATAGAAGGGCTATACAGTAGAAAATACCTTAGCATCTTTTGCCAATTGATCTAGCTTTTGGTCGATGATTGTACTTTTTTGCTTAAGTATTGTGAGAGCATCTTCTCGAGCTTGTTGTAGAAGAGGAAAGTCTGTAATAATATTTGCAATTCTCTTATTGTTTGAGCTTCCGGATTGATCCTTACCAAAAATATCGCCAGCACCTCTTATTTTTAAATCTTCTTCAGCAATTTTAAACCCATCAAGATTATTTTCAATTACCTTGAGTCTGTTATTACTTTCTGCTGAAATACGACTATCAATAACTAGAAAACAAAATCCTGGCTTGTCACCTCTTCCCACTCGGCCACGAAGCTGATGTAGTGAACTTAGTCCAAATCTCTCTGGGTTCATAATGGCCATAATCGTTGAATTAATAATATTAATTCCTACTTCGATAACACTAGTTGCAATCAAAATCTTAATATCTCTATCTTTAAAAGATTTGATGATATCATTTTTCTCTTGAGACTTTTGTTGTCCATGAAGACCTTGAATATTAAAGTTTGGAAAAAATGTCTTAAACCTTTGAAGAACATCCTCTAGATTTAACATATCTTGTGCGGGGTTATCAGTGATGGCGGGGACGACAATATAGGCCTGCTCTCCCATTTCAACTCGCGTTTTAACAAAGCTTAAAAACTTTCCAAAGTTTTCGGGCTGTACGATACGTGTCTTACATCCCTTTCTTCCACTTGGAAGAGTTGTTATTGTTGATATATTCAAGTCTCCAAATTGAGTCATGCTAAGACTTCGAGGAATTGGAGTCGCAGACATTATTAAACAGTGTGAGCCAAGACCTTTCTTTACTAATTTTAGCCTTTGTTCAACACCAAACTTATGTTGTTCATCTATTATTGCGAGACCAAGGTTTTTAAAGTTAATCGAGTCTTGAATAAGAGAGTGGGTTCCGATAATGAATTGAGATTCACCTGTACTACATTTTTGAAGAACCTCACTTTTCTTTTTAGGAGTGAGTGATCCAATAAGCAGAGAAACCTCAAACCCCATAGTGTCGCAGTAGCTTTTTACTTCTTGGTAATGTTGGACAGAGAGTGCTTCTGTAGGGCACATCAATGCAACTTGGTAGCCTGACTCAATTGCAATAAGGCCAGCGGTAATTGCGACAGATGTTTTTCCACATCCAACATCTCCTTGTAGAAGTCGCATCATTGGCTTTCCAGATTGAAAATCAATACTAATTTCTTTTAAGACTTTCTCTTGATCTACTGTTAGGTCATAAGGGTAAATAGAGGAGTACTTCTTTAGAGTGCTGTCGCTACACTTTATTTCAAGACCTTTTGGTCTTAGGTTTTCTTTTCTTCGTAAATGAATTTTAAATTGTTCCTCTAGAAACTCTTCGTAAATAAGTCTTTTACGAGCTTCTTCATAGAGTCCTAAATTCCACTCTTTTAGCAGTAGAGACTTTCCATGTATTAGTAAGAATGATTCTCTTAAGTTTAAGAGTTTTCTACTTTGTATTAAGTCTTTGGGAAGAATATCTTGAATGTTTTCCCAAAGAGTATCGGGAATTTTGTCTATAATATTTTTGATATTTGTCGAATTAACACCATTGGTAGTCGGATATTGTATCTTTAATTCTGGAAGTAACTCGTCCTTTTCTTCAGTGGAGGGAAGGCTTTCTTCCAAGTAGCTTTCAAAGTCTGGATTAATAATTTGTTTACTATCTTGATAGATTTGAACTTTTCCTGTGAACTTTATAAAGAGTAGTTTTTGAATATTTTGAGATAAAGAAGGGTAGGCATTAAACCATTTTAGCTCAATGATATTCTTTGATAAATGATCTTGCACAAGAGCTGTAATATTTAATAGCTGCGCTCTATTTTTTCCTTTTCCATGAAAGCTTGGTAGGGATCTAACTGAGAGAACTTTTGCTATTCCGGTAAAGAGGCATTCTTCATAAGCGTGTTCAAAATTCTTTATAACTGGTGTTGGCAATATTCGAAGCGGGAGTAACCAAAGTAGAGAGTTAAGGGTAGAGTAGCCAGAGTCAATTAATGCTTGAATGCTCTTAGATGGACCTTTGTGAGAAAGGTCCAAGAGGCTTGAGTTCCAGGAAAGTTTAGATGTATTCGAAGGACTCGACTTCATATTCTATGTCGCCTTTGGGTGCCCTAACAATAACAGTGTCACCCTCTTCTTTACCAATAATTGCCTTACCTAGTGGAGACTTATATGAAATTTTTCCTTCCTTCATATTTGATTCAATTTCACCAACAATTTTATAAACAACGGTTTCGTCTTTTTCTACATCTAATAACGTAACAGTAGCACCAAATACAACTTTATCAGTTGAAACTTCTTTTGGATCAATAACTTGAGCACTTGCAATCACCCCTTGAAGTTGCATAATTCTTCCTTCAAGTACTGATTGCTTTTCTTTTGCTGCATGATATTCTGCGTTTTCTTTTAAATCACCCAAATCTCTAGCGTCAGAAATGATAACTTTGAGCTCCTCTCTTTCAACTCTAATTAGCTGATCGAGCTCTGCTTGAACTTTGTCATATCCTTCTTTTGTAATTGGTGTATCGTTATTCATAGTTAACCCTTAATTTTTAAATAGTGAATTAGCAGCACTTAATAAATCATCTTTATCGTTTCCGCCAGTACCATTTCCTTTTAAAATGAAATAGTCACAGAAGTTTGCTTTATTTTTTTCTACAATACGGTCAGCACTAGTTTCTCGGCACTCATTATAAGCTGTTTTATCATAGAATCCACACATTCTACAGCAATGCACACTGGCATAGCAATATGGGCACTCTTCACTTCTGAGAACTCTAGCGTTTTGTTCAAGTTCTAAGCTTTTGTTACATGAATGGCAGTTAATAGTATTTTCTTGAACCATTAGAAGCTCCAGTTTTTCTCAAAATATACCGTTTTATAGCTTTTACTCTTCTCATTGCCTAGACTTGTTTGGTTATATTCTATCTGAGGTAAGTTCCTCTTGTTATATTCAAGAATTGCTCTATCTAAGTTCTTTTCGTTAGAAGATTCAAACGTTCTCGCCATTAGAAAATTGACAACAATTGAAGTTATTCCACCGATTAGTAATGTTTTCTTATTACTTCCTGTTGAATTTACAAAAAAGCTTGAAATAATCATTGTCGTACCAATTGTTCCGAGAGCAGCGTTGTGCCATTTCACTTTAGTACCATCTTGATACTTCTCTAGGAAGTCTGAGGCTACCTTATCCTTTTCAAGATAGTGACGTAGGCCTTCTCCTTTTTGCGTTGAGTTCGAATCAATTAGAACTTCTTGCTGATTAATGGTGGCAGTTCTTGAGCACGTATCTTGGGCAAAAATATTTGCAAAAGTGAAAATAAATATAAATATGACTTTGATTGTTTTAATCGGTTACTCCTAAAATAGTTCCTTAAATTCTAGCTTAATTTCCCTTCTTTTTAAATAGACATCGGTGGGAGGCTTTTGCCCGTTATTTGTGTAGTGTGTAATGAGTTAAGATAAGTCTATGGATTTAATTAAAACAGGCATTGGAATTACAAAGACATTTCGAAATGTTTCTCGTTTGAGAGAAATTGTTCTCATATTTGCGAGGCATGGTTTTGATGAATTCATATCAGGCTCTATCACGCAGCTAATCCCCAATTTTGTACTACCTAGAAGTAAGAAAAGCATAAAGAAGGAGCTGGAAGAGCAGGGACATAAAGACTGGGGGGATCTTCTTGGTTTTAGGCTTAGAAAGTGTTTTGAGGAACTTGGGCCGGCCTTCGTAAAGTTTGGCCAACTGCTCTCGTCTAGAGAAGATATATTTGATGAATCATTTATTTCTCAAATGAAAATTCTTCGCGACCAAGTAAAGCCGGTTCCATTTGATGAGTCAGTTAAAATTATCAATGAGAGTTTAGGTGAGCCATGGAAGAATGTTTTCACAGAGATAAACCCTCACCCTATTGGGACAGCTTCTATTGGGGTTGTTTATAAGGGAAAACTCTTAGATGGAACAAAAGTTGTTTTAAAAGTTCAAAGACCTAATATTAAAAAAGAGATGATAACAGATTTTTCAATTATGAGCTTCGTTTCTACTCAGATTGAAAAAGTTAGTGATGAAATTCGCTTCTTGGGAATCTCTAGAATAGTAAAAGACTTTTCAATTTCTCTCCAGAACGAGCTTAATTTTAATATCGAAGCGCTTAATAGTGAAAAGTTGAAAAAGAATTTAAAGAATCATGATGCTGAAGAGCTATTTTACATTCCTAAGGTTTATAAGGAAATAAGTTCGGAGAAAGTTTTAGTCATGGAGCTTCTAGATGGAACTCCTTTTAGTGAAGCAGAACATATTGAAGGTTTGGTTGAAAATATAGCACCACTCCTTCAAAAGGGTCTAAACACATTTATTAAAACATTCTTAACTGATGGATTCTTTCACGCTGATCTTCATGGTGGAAACTTCTTCTATTTGGAAAATGGAAAGATTGGATTGATTGATTTTGGCCTGATGGGGCACTTAAGTAAAAAGGGACGCGAAAACTTTATCGCCATAATTTATGCTCTTCTAACTTTTAATTATGAAAATCTGGTCTACGAGTTCTTAGATGTCGCTGAATATGAATCAATTCCTGATATTGATGAACTGACTTCAGATATTAGAGATGCTCTCTCTCCCTTTGTTGGGCTCACTGTTCAGCAAACAAATTTCACCGTTGTTTTAAGAGAAGTCATAACGACACTTCGAAAACATGAAATTTTTCTCCCTAGAGAATGGTTTATTGTCTTTAGAGCTTTAATTACTTTAGATGGTGTTGGAAAGAGCTTAAATATGGATATAGATCTCTTTTCTCTTATGGAAAATGATATCTATAATATTGTAAAAGATAGTTTTAAAAAAGAAGATCTTATTGAAGAAGCGGTCTGGTTAGGGCGAGACTTTCTTTCAAGTTCAAAAGTTTTACCAAGACATATAAAGTGGTTCTTAAAAGATTTTTCTAAAAAAGGGTACGCCTTTGAGGTAATTCATAAAGGGCATGAAAAGCAATTCGATCAAGTGACTACAGCAATATTATTCTTAAGTCATTCTCTTCTTGCTTCGGTGTTCTTTGGATCGGGTGTATTTCTACTTGGTGAGCGTGTTATAAATCACTTTGTGGATATTCCAACTGTGACCTATATACTTTGGGTTATTGCCTTTGCTTTACTCATGAAGGGATTTAATCTTGCGCGAAAATTATAATTAAATAGAATCAAGCCCGGCGATATAAAAGTTGGGCATAATTTCTGAAAACTCTTCAATTGGGTTCGGCCCAAAGATTCCAGTTAAAAATTCTTCAACTTTAAAATCAAATTCAGCTTCTTTGTATTTTACAGTTATTTTATCTCCTTCAAGTTTGGAAATAGAAAGTTGGTTCTTTGTGAGATCACTTAGGAAAATTGAAAGTAGTTTAAAGTTAGAAATTCTAAGAAACGCTCCAAAGAAAATATCTTTCTTATTAAAAACTTTGTTGAAAGATTCTGGGAGCCATAGCTGATAATCGATAAAGTCATCTATGGCCTCAACGTATGATGCATTCTTTGTGACAAACTCGTGAATAATGCCGTTTAAATCATTTCCTTTGTCTTTTACAAAGTAAGAGACGATATTTTGATTCTTTCTTTTTATATATAATGATGCAGAGGAAATCTCTTTAATTTGATCCCAGTCACCTTCACTTCTTTCAAGAGTGAGAAGTTCCTGATCTTTGTAGAGAGTTTTTATTTCTTCAAATTCTTTTACATTAAGGTCTTTAAAGTTATGAATGGCCCAGCCGTTTGGAAGGTTTTCATTAAGTAATTTCTTTTTTCCAGTTTGAATAACACCGCCGGCTTCAAAGAAGTTAAATCTATTATAAAGAGGCTTAAGGTCTGACCATAAAAGAAGAAGTGAATTTTCTGCACTATAGATCTCTATAACTTTCTGAAAGAAAGGAGTGAAGTTTCCCTGCTGTTGGTATTTTTCATCTAGGGCAATGGCTCCAATAAGAGCGACTCTAGTGCTTGTATTTTTAAAGCTTAATATTCTTTCTTTAACAGCAATATGACCAATAACTTTATTGTCATCTATAAGGATGTGACAATGTTCGTGATTTAAAGGGCCCATTAGAGGATAGAAGTCGGTTAAAAATTTGTGATGAGTGGGATATTTAAATTCTCTCTCAATTAACATAAGAGTTTCTTCGAAGAAGTCGGGAAATTGAGCAAGTGTACTTTGAATAAATTTAGTCATACTAATATTTTAACTTTAATTTTATGAAAAATAATTTTATTTTTGCCTATTCTTTAGGCATATAGTCTTGGGTGAAGGCCTTGTTTGTAGCATTTTATCTGTCTAACCTCGCGTTTTTATTGGCTATGAGGCAAGGTTTGCCTGTCTAAAGATTAAACACTTTTTTCTAAAGAAAGAAGTTTATGCGTCGAAGAGACTCATGAAGGATATGTCACGGACGACATATTAGTTAGTAAAACGAGTTTACTGACACTCACATCAAGGAGGATGAAAATGGGACTTCGAATAAACACAAACGTTGCATCACTTAATGCACAAAGAAATTTAAGTGGTACACGTATCAACATGAACAAGTCGTTAGAGAAACTATCGTCTGGTCAAAGAATTAACAGAGCTGGTGACGATGCTGCCGGTCTCGCAATTTCAGAAAATTTAAAAGCACAAATCAAAGGGCTTGGACAAGCTAAGAGAAATGCTGAAGATGGTATTTCATTAGTTCAAATTGCTGAAGGTGCACTTGGAGAAGTTTCAAATATCTTGATCCGTCTTAGAGAGCTATCAGTACAAGCAGCTTCTGATACAATTGGTTCAACAGAGAGAAAGTTTCTTAACGTTGAATTTGAGCAGTTAACTTCAGAGATGGACAGAATCGCAAACTCAACAGAGTTTAACAGAGTTCCACTTCTAAATGGTACTGGTGCAGTATTTGATATCCAAATCGGAACGAGAAATGACCCTATCAGTGACAGATTAACATTTGATGCTTCAAGCGCAGACGTTAATGTGGCTGCTTTAGGATTAAACCTTGCTTCAGTTGCAGATAAGATTTCTTCACAGAACTCTCTATCATCAATTGACTCGGCGATTGTCTCTGTTTCAGGAATTAGAGCTGACTTCGGTGCTCTTCAGAATAGACTTCAATCAACAATAAATAACATTGCTGTAAGTGTTGAAAACTTATCTGCAGCTAACTCAAGAGTTAGAGATACAGATATCGCTGCAGAGACTGCAGAGCTAACTAAGCAAAACATACTTATGACAGCAGGTACATCGGTTCTATCACAGGCGAACTCTAGTACAAAGAATGCACTAAGCTTAATTCAATCGGCCGCTCAAGGGTAATCCAGTGACTTCGGTCACTAGGATTTTGAATTAACTTAAACTTTGTATGAGGAGGCCCAGATGTTTGGACCAAACGGATAAAATTGATCTAGCAGTTGCTTATCCTGCAAGATTCAATTGCTTTATAAAATAAGATTACAAAAGAACAAAGAATAAGAACAAGTAATTAAAGAATAAAGAATAAAGAAGAAAGAATAAAAAACTAATAATAACTTTTTTTGAACAAGAAGTTCGAAGTACGCCACAGGAGGTTGCAGATGTTTGAAGGGGATTAATCATGGGAATGAGAATTAATACTAACGTGTCTTCGCTATCAGCACAGAGAACGTTAAGTACTACAAATAGAAATATGAATGACAACCTGAGAAAATTATCTTCGGGTGAGAGAATAACTAGAGCCGCAGATGATGCAGCAGGACTCGCTATAAGCGAAAACTTGAGGGCCCAGATTAGAGGGATGAGACAAGCAAAGCGTAACGCAAATGATGCTATCTCTCTAATTCAAACAGCCGAAGGTGGATTAAATGAGATTTCAAACATTGTTATTAGACTTCGAGAACTCTCAGTACAAGCTGCCAACGACACACTTGGACCAGAGGAAAGAAAGTTTTCCGATATTGAATTTCAAAACCTCAAAGAGGAGATTGACAGAATATCTCAATCAAATGAATTCAATGGAGTTAAACTCCTCGACGGAACAGGTGGAAGGATGGAGTTTCAAGTCGGTATCCACAACGATCCTATCAATGACAGACTTGTCTATGATGGAACTGGTTCGGACGCTACGATTGCAACTCTTGGACTCGCAGTTGATAATGTTGCCTCTAAAGAGGGAGCTCAGTCTTCTCTACAGAAACTTGATGATGCACTTGTGCACATCAATGGAATTAGGGCCAATATGGGTGCCCTACAAAACAGACTCTCGTCAACAGTCAACAACTTGGGGATTAGTGATGAGAATTTAAGTGCGGCTAAGTCAAGAATTAGAGATGTGGACATCGCTGCTGAAACAGCAGATTTGGCCAAAAACAACATTCTAATTCAGGCGGGAACATCTGTGTTATCGCAAGCTAACCAGCTCCCGGCCATAGCTAACAAATTACTTGGTTAAATATTGTTCTTTATTGCCCTTGCTTCGAATGAAGCACGGGCATTTTTTCGTTTATTCACCTTAAAATTAAATAGTGGTATGATATTTCTATGGAAAATGTCACAACTCTCGTACCTAAAAGAGAAAAAACAATTTTAATTTTTGGTCTGTCATCTTTTGTGGGGTCAAACCTTGCTGAGTTCTTTAAAAAGGACTTTAGAGTTGTTGGTACCTACAATAAGAATCCAATTTTTATTCCAGGAGTACTCGCTCTTCCATGTGATGTTTTAAATAAAGAAGAAGTACAATTAGCGCTCTATGCGTTTAAGCCAGATATTACTATTTATGCAATAGGGCTTTCATCGATAATGGAGTGCTCGAGAAGCGCAGAGCTTGCAGATGCTTTAAATGCAAGTGGGCTCTATAATGTGGTTGAGTACTGCCAGAGATATAAGTCTCAGGTCTGTTATTTGTCTTCAGGGTTTGTCTTTGCTGGTGAGGATAAGCAGTATATTGAAATGGATATTCCTGATCCAAATACTAGTTATGGTAAGAGTCAGGCTTCAGCAGAGTTCTATATTCAGAAATCATCCCTTAATTACATTATCTTTAGAAGCTGTAAGCTTTACGGAAGAGGACATCTTGAAAATAGATTAACCTTCTTTGAAAAAATCCAAAAAGACTTTATGGATAGAAAGAATGTTTCCTGTGATGACAATGTCAGAACAGGATATTTAGATATCTATTATCTTGGGATGATTTTAAAAATTTGTTTTGAAAAAAGTGTAAAGAATAGACTCTTTCAAATTAGCTCGAAAGATACTTCTACTTTTCACGACTTTGTTAAAGAGTATTGTTCCGTATTTTCCGAGGGAACGGGGTTGGTGCAAAGAGGAAGGTGGAGTTTTCCATTCTTGCCATCGGCGGCGACTGTTCCAGCAGGCGATAAAATTATTTTTGATTTAGATATTTCTAATATAGAAGGATTTTTAAATATAAATATGCCATCCGTTAAGGAATCTTTGGAATTTACTTTTAAGAGATTTATGGGAAAAGCAAAAACCGGTAGAGGAAGCTCTTCCGGTGGTGATGACGTAACTTTTATTTAATTATCTAGCAGAGTTTCTAATAAATTCTGAAAGGTAGTGCCTAACTAACGCTTCAGTCTCTACTATTTCACCATTGAATCGCCAAGTGATATCATTGAATGGACCTAAGTGGGCCCTAACTTCATGAACACCTTGAGAGCCTGTAGAATCAGTTGATCTCAAGCGTGCAGAGAAAACTTCTTTTCCATTTGCTAAGAAACCAATGGTAATGAGGTCAGCGGCTTTTCTGGCTACAATCAATCTTAAGCTATTTCTAAAAAGCATGAAGTCGTTAATAGTGTTTGAGATCTTAAAAATTTTGATTGCTGAACCAGATTGTTGAGAGCCACGATATTCATTAAACTTTGAAACAAAGATTTCAAATTTTTCTCGTAGCTCATCCATGAAATCAATAGAAGATTCTTCCAACATATGAAGAGGGTTTAGATGGTCGTTGAAGTTTACAACCCCAGACTCTTCCATATTTATCTCTTCAAGAGCTAGGCTCTCTATCCACTTTGTTGAAACTTCTTTTTGCTGATTTATTTGATCCATATAACAATCATCGGTAACTGTTCGTTTTCTGTCAAATTTTTAGTGGAATTAAAGAAAAGAAAAGAGGGTCAGGAGCTGTCAATTTGGAGTCTTCCGCCCGCCATTAGACAGGTGGTTGCAGTAAGTAATTATTTAAGGCTTCTCACTCCTTAAGATTTCTCTAAAGTGCAAGCTTGCTCACCATAATCAGGGACCGCCTCCGTGAAAGAAATTGTAGGGCGAAAAAACTATTATTGCCAACTACAAGACCCATAATCATTATACCGTTCTTTCTGAGGATTTATATAATAAAGAATACATTTGTGTAATTTTAATAGGTTGATGGAAACGTGTGGGAAAATGTTGAAAATGCTTTGGTGTGTCACGGGGTGGGTGTATAATTAAGTATAAGCTTGAGTGATTTGGTATGTTATTGAAATATCTAAACTCAGAGAATTTTTTCTTAAGTTTAGCAAGATAATGACCGACAAAGTTATTCAAAGGAGTAAGTTATGAAAAAAACTTTGCTGGCCTATTTAAAAGACGAAAGTGGGCAAACTTCAACAGAATATATTCTTCTGGTTGCGGTTGTAGCGTTAATTGTTTTCAAGTTCAAAGATGTTGCCTCAACTAGATTAAATAAGATCACTGAGGACGTTTTTGGTAAAGCAGAGAGCTTTGTTGATCAAATAGAATAGTAGACTAGACTACCTAAAGTTTTGGTTGTTAGTCTATTGTTCTAGTTGAACAGCACTTCATTGCTAGGAATTATATTCCTAAGCGTCTTTTCGTATTCAAAATTCTGTTAATTTAGATACATGGTAAAAGGTAGAGCCGGACAGGCCCTCATTGAGTATCTCATTCTATTTGCATTCATGTCCCTAATTGCTCTTAATATGGTCAAGGGAATGGGTGGAATGATGTCTAATTCTATTAGAAGTATTGGTTATCAACTTACTCAGCAGTTAACTATTGGAGTATGCGCTGAAGAGTGTTGGTATTCTGATTATCAAAATAGGACTAGATAATGCCAATCGCAGTCTATCTCTTCTTAGTCGTTCAACTCTTCTTCGTCGCCTCTAATGATATTGCACATAAGAAGATTTCAAACTTCTGGCCACTTATTAATATAGGATTTTATATTATCAGTGTCTTTCTCTTTCCAAATCAATATATGTTCAGTTTTTCAACGTTTGTTTTTCCTATTGCATTCTTTGTGGTGGGAGTATTTCTTTTTAGTTTGAAAATTATGGGAGCAGGAGATTCAAAATATCTTCTTTCTTTTTATTTATTAATTCCTGTTTCTTTTCATGAATCAGCATTTATTTTCTTGGCATACTCAACTGTTGTTGTCGGACTCTCTCTTCTGTTAACTAATATAATGAAAAGATTTGATATAATTAAACTTGCAATAAGAACAAGAAATATAAGATTAATAAAAACAATATTTGGACAAAGATTTTCTTATGCTCCAGTAATACTTGTTTCATGGCTGTGGTTTGGATGGACAATAAGACAAAAAATATTTTATTAAATGAAGTGGGGCAGAGTGCTGTGGAGTACATAATGCTTTTGGCCATAATAAGTGTCATTACTTTTTCTATTATCAATTCTGATAGGTTCAAAAACTTCATGGGTAAAGATTCTTCATTCTTTGCTGGTCTTAGATCACAAGTAGAGTATGCTTATAGACATGGTTATTTAAATAACGAAACAGATAGAAGTGATAATAATTATAGTGGTCCTCATGAGACCTATTATAATATTGATGATGGACAGACTCGATTTTTCTCAGGAGGAAAGCAATATCCACGATAATTAAAAGAGAGGAAGGTCAATCAACGATTGAATTCTTAATGACATTTGTTTTCTCATTTGGATTTATTCTTCTTTTCTATAAAATATCAATTGATGCAACAAGTGGATTCTATATTCACTACGCGAATTATATGGCGTCTAGAACATATCTGACGGTTGAAAATAATAGTGCCAATATTGCAGGATCTGATAACTTTGCCTTTGAAAGAGCAAAGGCCGTATTTGAGAGCTATAAGCCGGAAGTTATGATTGTTGGATTTAATGGTGTGATGAGTGTTAATGATCCTGAGGCAACCCCAAATAAGCTCTATGTTGGAACAATTGTTGATTACTCTATTCCATTTTCTTTTAGTGAACTCGTAGGTGGCAGAGATCCTGTCTTTTATAAATCAGAGTCATTCTTGGGGCGAGAGCCAACTAGAGCGGAGTGCCTCGCAAGAGTATGTAAAACGATGCAAGAAATTGGTGCGGAATGCAATACTCATATAACTTTCTTTGATAATGGCTGTTAGAAACAAAAAGAAGAAAATTCTAAATGAAAAAGGTCAGGCGATATTTGAATTCGTTGTGTTTCTTCCATTTATTATTTTTCTTTATACAGTTTTAATAAATTTAACGAACTCAATAAATGGATCCATCAATCAACAGAAGGCTACCAGAGGCTACTTCTATAGGCTCTTAAAGCAAGACTCAAGAACTCCAAATAGAATAGATATAGACTTTCTTATAGGAAGTGGCTTAAACGTTGTTGGACCTGTAAGTGTTGGCTGGAGAAGAAAGTCGATAGGACAAACGCAATCTTTTGGAACCTGCTATAAATTTATGAACTTCTTTGGAAATGAAACTGATGAAGAGTGTGATGAGCCTAGAGATGGCGAAGTATCATCTAATTTTGTGAAGCTCTTTACGTTCTACGGTGTTTGCGGAGAAACCTATATGAAATCTGATGATGGATATGTAGAGCAGACTAATTTCCTCAGGAATGGCCGCTTTGCAGACCAGCTTGGATACGATCAATGTGTTCAAAAATAACTATTTAGACTGACACTTCTTTCCCCATTCTCAACTACTCGTAATTATTTGCTAAAATTAATGGTAGTCACTTAATAAGGTAAGAGAATGAACACTAGAGCACTTACATTAGCCTTGATTATCGCAGTCTTTGCGATGTTTATGGTTTACACGTATATCGACGATGAAAAGACAAAGATCATAAAGAAGTATGGTAAAGAGCAATCGGTCGTAATCGCGAAGGTAGATATCAAAGAACTCGAGTTGATCGATGATTCGAAGGTTACAGTAACTTCGATGCCATCTAACTTTGTTCATGAGAAGGCCTTTAAAACAATTAAAGAAATTCAAAATACTGTGGCAACAGTTCCCATTCTTAAAGGGGAGCAGATTACAAAACCTAGAGTGAGTTGGCCCGATGAAAGAAGTGGTCTCTCTAGACAAGTTGCTGTTGGTAAGAGAGCGATCTCGCTCGATGTTTCTGAAAGAGCTTCCGTTGGTAAGTTAATTAAGCCGGGGGATCGCGTTGATATTCTTGCAGGTATTGATTATGCCGGAGGTAGAAAAGACTTACAAAAAATGAAAACAATTCTTCAAGATGTACTTATTCTTTCAACAGGTAAGAGTATATCAGGGAACCTACCGATCATTGGAGTGAAAACGCCAAGGGTGATTAAGCAAATGAAACTTAATACATATAGTGATTACGGAACTGTTACCTTAGAGCTTGATCCATATGAAGTTCAAAAGCTCGTTTTTATTCTGAGTTATAACTCTGGTACACCACCATACTTAGCTCTTAGAAATAATACAGATAAAGAAGTTGTTAGAATTAAATCAACGAAGTTATTTGATATTCTTGGAGAGGATGCTTCAGAAGCTAAAATATTCTTTTCTGAAAAATATAAAAGCCAAGGCAATTAATGAAATTAGTAAGCTCAATTTTAATATTCATGATTTCTCTAAGTTGTTTTGGACAGCAAGGAAAGAATGTACCTGAGAAGAAAGTTGAGGTTGTCTTAGGAATTGATCATGTTGAAAAATTGGACTTTGCACCCTCGACAAAAGTTCAAGTAGGTAATGATACTATTTTAAATCATGTGATAATTCCTCAAAAGAGAGAAATTACTTTTAAAGGATTAAAGCCAGGACAGACTTCTGTCATGATAAGAAATACTGTTGGAGATATAAAAGCTAAATTTCTTGTGAATATAACTGCAACTGATCAGTCAAAGGTCGTACAGGAGCTTAAAGAGTTTCTCGGTGATGTGGAAGGTTTAGAAATAGGAATTAAGGGAAACAAAGTCTATGTTGGAGGAGAAATTGTTGTTCCTTCAGATATTGGAAAGGTGATTGTTGTTCTTGGTGGATATCCCGACGTTGTTCAGCTTGTAGAACTCTCTCCGCAGACTCAGAGAGTTATCGCAAGAAATATGCAAAAAGAAATTCAAAAAAGTAATATGCCAGATGTTACGGTAAGAGTGGCCAATGGACTCTTTATGTTAGAGGGCGTTGTAAGTGCTGATGTTGATAAGACAAGGGCCGAGCAAATTGCAGCCGTCTATGTTCCGGACATGATTCAAAACCTTGCAAGAAGAACTGAATCTGTTAAGGCAGCAGAGAAAGATATTATTCAAAACTTCATTAGTGTGAATTCAAAGAAAAAACCAGCACCAATTCCAAAGCTTATAAAAATATCCGCTCAATTTGTTGAGCTAACAAAAGATTATAATAAAATTTTTGGATTTAAGTGGGAACCTGTTCTGGCCGGAGGCGGGGGAACAATTAATATTGGGAAGGGGAATGATGGTGGAGTCACAAGTTCATCTCAGGGAACCCTTGCTGGAACAATTTCAAACTTATTCCCAAGACTTGCTTCGGCTAAGAGTGCAGGATACGCGCGTGTTATTCAGTCTGGGGTTATAATAACAAAAGATAAAATTGCAAGTAAGATTGTGAAAAGAAGTGAGAAGCCTTTTGCAATTGGTACGGGAGAATTTGTTCGTACAGAGAAGGCTTCTGCTGGATTTGACTTAGCAATAACACCGACAATACTTCCGCAAGAAAAAATTGATTTAAGTATGGGGATTACTGTTAGCGCAAATGTTGGAGACCCTCCAGAGACTACTTCAAATACTATACAAACAGCTTTGGTTGTTAAGAGTAAAGAAAGTGCTGTTGTTGGTGGAGTCGTGGTCAATAAGTCTTCTACTGACTTTGATAGAAATCCTCCTGGAGGAGTAGATGATGTTGAAGACGGAAATAAATTATTCTCTTTTGTTAAGTCAAAAGCTTATTTAACCAATAAATCTCAATTCGTCGTTTTTGTGACTCCTGAAATTATTGAGTCAGCTTCAAGCGGAACGGAAGAAATTAAACGTAAGTTTAGAAGTAGAAGAAGATAATGGCCGGACATATAATTACAATTATTGGTGGAAAAGGTGGACAGGGTAAGTCTCAGGTCGCAGCAAATTTAGCTTTTGCTTATGCTGCAGAATCGAGAGCGAAGGTTCTTCTTCTAGACTTTGATAAGAGAGCTAGTGGAGATCAGAACTTCATTACTGGGATGAAGTCAAAGAAGACAGTTAAAGATCTCTCGGAGTTTAGTGGTGCAATAGATCCAAGATCTATTATGCAATTTATTACACCACACCCTGCGGGAGTTAGTTATATTGGAATGCCAAGTGATCCAACTGCAAGTGATGGTATCAATGCAGATGGGCTTGGGAAAAGTCTTAAGGCCATAACTAATATTTTTCCTCTTACAATTATAGATGGTGGAAGTGAGATGAATGATCTCGCCGCAAAGGCGTTAGAGTTTTCAACAATGATTTTTCTTGTTGTGACTCCTGATATTCTTGCTCTCAATCAAACCAAGAGGCTGTACTCAGACCTTGTTACGATGATGTTTCCAAAAGATATGATGCAAGTGATTTTAAATCAACATCAGAAAGGTCACCCTGTTACTCCTGAGGTTGTTGGAAAGGCGATGGGAAAACTACCCTTCGCAAATATTCCAAAAGATGATCAAACCTGTGTTATGGCCTTAAATCAAAAGAAGCCCGTCATGGTTATTGCAAAGAAGAGTAACTTTGCTAAAGGGGTTGTTGAGTGTGCAAGAAAGATTATTCAAAAAAATATTCTTAAATCTCTAGCAAAGCTAAATAAACCTACAAACGTTGGGGCGAGTACTGATGCAAACGCTCCAATGGATGGAAAAGCAAAGAGTGCTTGGACTGAACTTAAATCTAGAATACATAAAGCTCTTGTGGATGAAATGGATTTAAAGAATTCAGATGATAATGACCCTAAGGCCTCTGTTATTATGAGAGAACAGACAAAGAAAATGGTCGTAGAACTTCTTGGTAAAGAAGACACAAAGAGTATCTTTCAGTCTAGAGAAGATATGAATAGAATCGTAAAAGAAATCTTAGATGAGGCTCTTGGGCTTGGTCCTCTCGAAGATTTACTCGCCGACAAAGATTGTTCTGAAATCATGGTAGTTGGGCCTGATAAAATATTCTATGAAAAAGATGGAAAAGTTAAAAAGTCTGAAATTACATTTACTAATGATAGACAAGTTTTAAACGTTATCGAAAGAATTGTGGCTCCCATTGGTAGACGAATTGATGAGAAGACTCCGTATGTGGATGCTCGTCTAAAAGATGGATCAAGAGTTCACGCTATTATTCCACCATCAGCACTTGATGGTTGTTGTATTACAATTAGAAAATTTCCTGAGGAAGTTCTTACTTATAAAAACTATGTTCAGTGGGGATCTCTCACTCAAAATATGGCCGATTTTTTAAGGATCGCTGTTGAGGGGCATAGAAATATTGTTGTAAGTGGTGGTACGGGTTCGGGTAAAACAACACTAATTAATATTCTTGGAGGGTTTATTCCTGCCAATGAACGTATCATTACATGTGAAGACTCGGCTGAACTTAATTTTCCTCAAGACCACGTGGTAAGACTAGAAACAAGGCCTCCATCTCTTGAAGGTGAGGGCGAAATTGATATTAGATGTCTTGTGAAGCAAACACTTAGAATGCGTCCTGAAAGAATTGTTGTGGGAGAGTGTCGTGGTGGAGAAACTTTAGACATGCTTCAAGCAATGGGGACCGGGCACGACGGTTCCATGACGACAGTTCACTCTAATAACCCAAGAGAGTGTATCGGACGATTAGAAACACTTGTTCAATATGCAGGAGCAGGTCTAAGTCCAAAAGCAATTAGAGAAATGATTGCAAACTCTGTTCATATGATTATTCAGCAAAAGAGATTAGATGACGGTTCCAGAAAAATTACACACATCTCCGAAATCGGTGGAATCCAGGGAGAAGTAATTACTCTTCAAGATATTTTTCTCTTTCAACAAAGAGATATAGACAAGAATGGGAAAATTATTGGTGAATTTCAGGCGACGGGTTTTATTCCAAAGTTTATCGAAGTCTTGGAAAGGAAGGGCTATAACGTTCCGAGAGGATTGTTTAGCAATAGTACAAATGAAAATAAAGGAGGAGGATCGACGCCTCCTGCAAGCTCTGGTGGCGGTTCCACAGGAGGAGATGGGAAACCTAATCCAAAGCAAAGACCTCCAGGCGCTCGTCCAGTAAAGAAGAGGCCTAGCTAATGAGTTTCTTTCTTGCTCTCATTGGTAAATCTGGGCTCATAGGGCTTATTGGCCTAGCCCTCTTTCTTCTTTGTTATAAGTATTCTCAAGGTATTTTTGATTGGATTGAAAATCAAACTTTTGGAACGAGAAGCTACATCATGGAGAAGTTAGAGCTTCTCTTTATTGAAATTCCTGAACAAAGAATTACTTATGCACTTCTTGGATGCTCTGTAGGGCTAGGGTGCTTTATGTTCTTATTTCTAGGGCTATTTAGTCAGTGGGTTCTAGGCTTTATACTAGGGTTAGTATTTGGTTTTATAGGATTTAAAATACCAAAGCCCATTATAAATTATCTTGTTGAGAGACGAATTAATGAATATTCAGGTCAAATGGTAGATGCTCTTACTCTCTTGTCTAATGGAATTAGGGCAGGACTCTCAGTTCCTCAGGCCATTGGAATGGTTGTAGACGAAATGCCAGCTCCAGTTTCTCAAGAGTTTAATATGATTCTTCAGCAAAATAGAATTGGTGTTCCCCTCGAAGAGTGCTTTGATAACTTAGCAAAGAGAGTTCCTACAGAAGACAATGACATGTTTGTCTCCTCTATAAATATCCTAAGAGAGACAGGTGGTAACCTTGCAGAGGTCTTCGACACAATTGTTGAAGTGATTAGAGAAAGAGTTAGGCTTAAGCAGAAGATTGATACCTACACTGCTCAGGGGATGTTTCAGGGAATGACAATTTTTCTCATGCCTTATGGAATTGGACTTATCTACTTTGTATCAGATCCTGATTCAGTGAAGCCAATGTTTACCCATCCCCTTGGAATTTTACTTACTTTGGTGGCGCTCGCCTTTGATTTTGCCGGAGGCTTTGTCATTATGAAGATAGTAAAAATAAAGGTTTAGCTTCTTTCTAAAAATAGTTTAAAGTTTTAAATTTGAATTACCGATATAATATACGAGAGAATTATAGTGCTCAAAAAAGGATTAATACATGAAGCTTGTTAAATTACTCCTATTATTATTTTTAATTCCAGCGACTGTGTTTGGTGGGGTTAATCTTAAGAACGGAAACTTCTACATTTCTTATACTGACATCATCGTTCCAGGTGGAGGTCATGACCTTGAAGTTGTAAGAACTTACAATTCAAAATCTACCGAAAAAGGCTGGTTTGGTTTTGGCTGGGGTTCTGATTATGAAACATTTCTTACAGTATCAGCTGATGGCTCTGTGATTGTTCATGAGAATGGTAGCGGTGCTAATACAAGATTTGTTCCTAAGGAAGCGGTTGATCCAGTTTCTGCAGCTCAAAGAATTATTGAGGCCATGAGAAAGAGAACAAGTGTAACTGAACAAGTTGCAAAGTCTTTAAAAGTGAAGTTAACAAATGATGCTGAACTTAGACAGGCCTATGCAAGAAAATTTAGTGTTAAGGCACAGATTGCGAATGGAACAGTTCTCTATTCAAATACTAGGGGACTACAACAAGTTCATAAAGTAAAAGATGGATTTAAGCGTGTTTACAATGATGGTAAAGTTCAATTCTTTAATAAAGATGGAAAACTTGCTCAAATTAAAGACAAGCATGGATATACAATTTCTTTTGAATACAAGAATGGAAACCTTCTAAAAATTAAAGATTCTCAAGCAAAGCAACTATTCTTTGATTGGTTTCAAAATGGAAGAATCAAGAGCATCTCTTCTACTGCAAATAAAAAAACAGCGTATAAGTTCGAAGGTGATGACCTTGTAGAGTCGAAAGATGTTGCAGGAAATATCTTTAAATACTCTTACGATGCAAACCATAATATGAAAGCGATTAGCTATTCTGATGATTCTAAAATGGAAGTAGAGTACACTCCTAGAACTCAGTTTGTTGAATCAGTTAAAAGTAGAAGTGGTGATTTAACAAGCTATAAGTATGACTCTAATCCAAAAAATCCTGATTTTCACTACTGGACAGTTGTGACGAAGAAGTCTCCAAACGGAAAGTCAGTATCAAATAGATATGAGTATGAGATCAAGGCCAGACCTGATGGTTCACAGTATACTTATAGAATCTTAACTCAAATTAATGATCTTAAGACAGAAACTATTTATTCAGAGTGTTGTTCACTTCCACTTAAAATTACAAGAGGAAATCACGTAACTTCTTTTGAATATAATAGTAAGGGTCTTCTTACTAAGAAAACTTCAACGAAAGGTGATTACATTGAACTTTCTTATCACAAGAAGTTTAACAAAATTACTAAAGTTGTGAATAAGAAAGGTTGGACTAACTTTAAGTACGATGAGAAAAGTGGGAACCTAGCTAAAGCTGAAAATAGTTTTGGTAAGTCTGTTCTTCTTATCTACGATAGAAAGGGACGTATCACAAAAATGCACGACTATGACAAGAATACTAAGAAGAAAAGATCACTCTCTTTTGTGTATAACGCTCAAGGGAAACCAGTTGAGATTAAAATGGACAGTATTGGTAAAATCAATGTTCAGTATGACAACTATGGTGAGATCAAGAAAGTTGAGTCTAAAGCAGGTCACAAAATGGCTTTACAGGTCACACAAGCTTTCCAGTCTCTCTTAGCGATTGTTAAGCCAGCGGGTGTTAACCTTAACTTATAATAGTGCCCACTATTTGTGGTGGGAGGGCTTTCGAACTTTAAGTAGGTTAGCCCATTGAGTGAAAAGATTTAAGAATAAGAGTATAATAAAGTTAGAAATAGTTAGGAGAATAACATGAAAAAAATAATAGCTCTTTTACTTGTCCTAGGTTTTACGATGCCAGCAATGGCCGATGGAGTAGGTGAGAACAAAGATGATAATGTTAAGTGTGAAGAGATCTTTCAAGGTTCTGAAGCAAAGGCTGCTGATGTTCCAGCTGGTGAGGAAACACCTAAAGGAACAAATAAAGAAACGCAAAGATAATTCTTACTAAAAGAAAGTATAAAATAATAAAGCCTAGACTTTGCGTCTAGGCTTTTTTATTTTTAGCTGTTTAATTCTTTGTCAGTGTCATGTAATTAACAAATTTCTTCATTGTAAGCTCCCATAATTTCGAAGAAATATTGGCATGTTTTGTGCTCTTAAATAAGAACACACATGGGAGATATTTATGAAAAAATTAATGACTTTTACAATCCTTTCACTTCTATCAATCTCTTCGCTTGCAAGCGTTGGAGAAGGCTCAACAGAATGTTCTAAGAATCAGTCTACTCAAGCGAGAGTTTCTGGTAAGTCTAAGTCAGTGCAAGACTCAAGCTCTAAGCCGTCTGAGAAGCCCGCAGAGTCAACTTCTCGCGAAAGTTAGGGAAATGCAAGAGGTGTAAACAAGTGCTGAAATAGGCCTTGTTTACCTTTAATCGTCTATCTATAAGTGATATAATTCTAATTCTTTCTTAATTAGGATCTATATGAAACTCGAAGATATTGATAATGCTGTTCTATTACAAAGACAAAAGTACCTGGAAAACTCTTATATCGAATTAGATAAGCGTTTAGAGCTCTTAAAGAAGGTTCAAGAGTCTATTGAGGACAATGAAAAGGAAATACTAGAGGCCCTTAAATTAGACCTTGGTAAGCCAACCTACGAGTCTCAATTATCTGAAATTCTCTTTGTTCAAAACGAGATCAGATCAATTAAAAAGAATTTAAAGAAATGGATGAGAAAGAAGAAGGTTAAAACACCTCTCATTCACTTTCCAGCAAAGAGCTATATTCAGCCTGAAGCTTACGGGAGTATTCTTATTATTTCTCCTTGGAACTATCCTTTTCAACTTCTTTTTTCTCCTCTCATTGGAGCTATCGCAGCAGGAAATAGAGTCGTATTAAAGCCTAGTGAAATCTCTAGTAATACATCAAGGGTAATTAAGAAAATAATTACTGAAAACTTTGAGACTGAATTCATCACTTGTGTGGAGGGAGGAGTCGAGGAGACGACGCGTCTTTTAAACAATAGGTTTGATTATATTTTCTATACAGGTAATGGGCATGTCGGAAGAATTATTATGGAAAAAGCCGCGAAAAATCTTACTCCTGTAACATTGGAACTTGGTGGAAAGAGCCCTACATTTGTCTTTGGAGACTCCAATTTAGATTTAGTCGCTAAGAGAATAGTTTCCGGGAAGTTTTTTAATGCAGGGCAGACTTGTATTGCTCCTGATTATGTACTTGTTCAGGAGAATAAGTATGAAGAACTTGTGGATAAGTTGAAGATATATATTGATAAGTTCTATGGGAAAGATCCCCTTAAAAGTAAGGACTATGGAAGGATTATTAATAGCTCTCACTTTGAGAGATTATTAAAGCTTATTTCTGAGGATAAAGTCTTGTATGGAGGAAAGCACTCCGTTGAAGAGAAGTATATTTCTCCAACGATTGTAAGTGTTGAGGGCGAGGATACTTGTATGGAAGAGGAAATTTTTGGACCTATTCTTCCAGTATTAAAAATGACAAACTTAAAATCTGCTATTGATTATGTTACTGAAAGAGAAAAGCCACTTGCTATGTATATTTTCAGTAATGAAAAAAAGGTTAGAGACTCTATTTTAAAGAGAGTGAGCGCAGGAGGAGTTACGATTAACGATACCCTTATGCATATAACAAATGAGCATTTGCCTTTTGGTGGTGTTGGAGAAAGTGGGATGGGAGCATACCATGGAAGAAATTCCTTTGATCTCTTCTCTCATCAAAAATCTATTTTTAATGCTTCAACAGCTCTTGATTTGCCGGCCAAGTATCCTCCTTATTTTGGTAAATTCCGTCTTGTGAAGTGGTTGTTGAGATTTTTTGGCTAAAGTTTAGACAGGTGTTGGAAAACATACAGGGTGGACGTACCTAAGTAGCTGTAAATATAATGGTTTGTCTTGGCACAATAGGTGCATTAATAGTAGTAAAACAATATTATCCTCGGGAGGGATTTATGAAAAAGCTACTATTACTAACAGCACTTATTGCAGGATTTTCAACAACTTCATTCGCAGGAACTGTAGGTGAGTCGTCTACAAGCTGTGTTAAGAATCAATCAACTCAAGCTCGTGCTGAGAAGAAAGTTCAAGAAGCTGAAGTACAAGTTGAGCAAGAGAAAAAGAGCTCAGACAAAGAATCGTAATTATAAATTTCCATGTGTAATAATAAAAGCCGAGTTAATATGACTCGGCTTTTTTTAGGACTTTTTTCAAGAGTTCTTTTTCTTCGACAGTAAAACTATCGTGATTCTTTTCAATTTCATCATCAATTTGCTTCATTGATTTCTTAACTGAAGAATACTTCGTTTTTACTTGGTCACTTTTGGCCGAAGTATTAGAGAATAGGTCTTTTCCCATCTGCGAGCCCTGCTCAATACCAGAATTAAAATTTGATTTAACAGCTTTATATATATTGGCCGTATAAGGCTTTGTGAATTGATTCATATATTCAAATATAGGTTTATTCGCTAGTGGAAATGAGAGGATGATAAAACTTATTGAAAAATAGAGACAAAATTTAAACATAAAAAACATCTTAACTATCCTTTTCCATTTCAATTTCAATTTTTTCAATTGAGCGTATTAAATCTTTTTCTCCAAAAGGCTTAGTGAGGAAATCAACAGCTCCGTTTGAAATTGATTCTATAATAATACTTTCCATATTTAAGGAAGACATCATTATGATTTTAGTGTTTTTAGAATTTTCAGAAATAATTTTTGAGAGTTCAATTCCGCTTACTTCTGGCATCACTATATCAATTAGAAAGAGATTAGCCCCTGTTCCAAGAAGAGGAACGGCCTCATTTGCGCTAGAAGCTTGTCCGACAACACTGAACCCATTTTTTTCAAGAATTTCTATAAGTGAGTTTCTGGAAAAGTCCGAGTCGTCTACTACGACAATTTTAAGGTCTTTATTTCTTGTGTTGCTCATAAATTACTCATCCATGTGTTTTTTAATAATTGTAGCATATTTTTTGAGAGTTAAAAGGAGGTAGGTTCTTATCTAGCAATAGGAGGAATAAAAAAAGGGAGCTATTAGCTCCCTTTAAAATTATGCCGCAACTGGCGGTAATGTGTTCTTACTTTGTTTTCGTTTTGGCTTCTCTTCTTTCTTTTTCCAACCAACTAGTGCTACTTCTAGTACTTCATCAATTGTTTTTACAGGAATGAAATTAAGCTTCTTTCTATACTCTTCAGGAATGTCGATAAGATCTTTCTTGTTCTTCCACGGAATAACAATTGTCTTAATATTCATCCTCATGGCCGCAAGAGCTTTTTCTTTTAATCCACCAATTGGTAGCACTTTTCCAGTTAGAGTAATCTCACCAGTCATAGCAACTTCTTTACTGATTGGAGTATCAGTTAGAAGAGATACGATTGTCGTGGCCAGTGTGATACCGGCACTTGGACCATCTTTTGGTGTCGCACCAGCAGGTAAGTGAATATGAATTTCATTTTCTTCAAAGTCTTGTTCATTAACACCAAGTTCAGCCGCTCTACTTCTAATATACCCAATTGCTGTTTGAGCAGACTCTTTCATGACATCTCCAAGCTGACCTGTAAGAGTTAGTCCCTTACCCTTCATTTTGGTAGACTCAATGTATAGGATTTCTCCACCATGAGCTGTCCATGCAAGACCTGTTGCTACACCAACTTCATCAAATTCTTTTTCGTCTTCCTTTGTATAAATTGGAGGACCGAGAAGAGTTTCAACTTCATTTGGTATAATTTGTGTTTTGGTGACTTCACCTTTAGCGATTTTAGTAGCAACTTTTCTACAAAGAGCACCAATTCTTCTCTCTAGATTTCTAAGTCCAGCTTCTGAAGTAAAGTTCTTTATAACTGTTTGCACACCTTCGTCGGTGAACTCAATATGGTCCTCTGTAATACCATTTTCCGTCATTTGCTTTGGAATAAGGTACTTCTTTGTAATGGCAACTTTCTCTTCTTGTGTATAACCAGAGAGATTAAGTACTTCCATTCTATCTCTGAGTGGTCCCGGTATTTGCTCCAGAACATTTGCTGTCGCAATAAACATTACATTTGAAAGATCAAATGGAACATTTAGATAGTGATCTCTAAAGTTCATATTCTGTTCAGGATCTAGTACTTCTAAGAGAGCACTTGAAGGATCACCTTTAAAGTCTCCGCCAAGTTTATCTACCTCATCAAGTAGGATCACTGGATTATTTGTTTTTGCTTGCTTTAGCGCCTGAATAAATCTACCTGGCATTGAACCAACATATGTTCTTCTGTGTCCTCTAATCTCTGCTTCATCTTTTACGCCACCGAGAGAAATTCTAACAAACTCTCTTCCTGTTGCTTTTGCGATAGATTTCCCAAGAGAAGTCTTACCAACACCCGGAGGTCCTGATAGACAAAGGATTGGTCCTTTCATTTGACCGTCCTTGAGTTTTCTAACAGCAAGGTACTCTAGAATTCTTTCTTTAACCTTTTCAAGGTCAAAGTGATCTTCGTCTAGAATTGCTTGTGCTTCGTCAAGGTCATAAATTTCATCTGAAGATGCTGACCAAGGAAGATCTGTTAACCATTCAAGATAAGATCTTAAAATGCTAGACTCCGAGGAATCCGGGTGCATTTTCTCTAGTCTTAGAAGTTGTTTAAGAGCTTCTTTATTGGCCTCTTCTGGCATTTTACAATCTGAAATTTTATTTCTAAATTCTTCGAACTCATCTTCTGGCTGATCAGATCCTTCGTCTCCGAGTTCACTTTTTATCGCCTTTATTTGCTCTCTAAGAAAATATTCTTTTTGTGATTTATTTATTTCATCTTTAGCAACATGCTTAATCTTTTGTTGCATGGCCAGAATCTCTAGCTCTCTTGAAAGGATATCATTAATTTTATGAAGTCTTTCAACAGGGTCTAGAACTTCTAGAATCATTTGTGCTTCACCAACATGGAGATTGAGGTTTGAAGCTACTAGGTCAGCTAGGCGACCAGGGTCTTGGATATCTTCAAGAACCATTAGAATATCTGGAGAGAGAACTTTTCCAAGAGTAATCACTCTTTCAAGTTGTTCTCTAATATTTCTCATTAAAGCATTAACTGCAACAGCTCCCGATTCAACAGCTACATCTTCAACTTTTGCAACTTTAGTTACAAAGAATGGCTCTGTTTGATCGAAGTTTACAATTCTTGCTTTTGAAAGTCCTTGAACGAGAATTTTAATTCTTCCGTCTGGGAGTTTTCTCATTCTCATAATCATGGCAACTGTACCAAGCTCATAAATTTCAGATGGCTCTGGAGCTTCGGCCGTAATATCTTTTTGGCTGGCCAAAAGGATTAATCTATCCGTCTTATTGAGAGCGTGCTCGACCGCTTGAATAGATGATTCTCTACCAACAAATAACGGCAGGATCATAAATGGGTAAACAACGATATCTCTGATCGGTAGGAGGGGAAGTTCCTCTTTGAACTCAATGTTATCACCCTCGTAGTTAGTAACCATATATTCTCCTTCAGATGGTCTATTCTTGTAACCTTACTTCTTTCACATAAATCATCGGGGAAATGCCTCTAAGTCTTTAAACTTTTTATAATTTTTGGTATATTTTTTTCTAAGTATTTAAGTAACTTAGTCGGGTATTGACCCAAACTTGGCTACTTAGACTACGTAGTGTTGTGAATTGATCGGATGTTTCAAATATGCGATCATTTCCCTCTAGTTCTATTATAGATAAAGGATATTTATGAAATATGAAGTTGGTACGGTAATTCTTTCCGCAGGAGCGGGGACTCGAATGAGTCTAAGTCTTCCAAAACCTTTGGCGCCTTTTCTAGGGAAAAGCTTAGTTGATTACCCACTAAGTGAAAGTCTTAAAATGATGAGCTCTATTGCTGACTCAAAGTCTTTTACGGGGCTTGTTACAGGACATGGAAAAGAGTTAGTTGAAGAGTATGTTAATAAGAATTATGGGAATCATCAAATTTCGTATGCTTACCAAAAAGAGCAGTTAGGAACGGCTCACGCTCTAAGATGCTACTTTGATCAAATTGAAGATGCTAAAGAGTGTGAGTATACGCTCGTTATGTGCGCAGATACCCCTTTGATTGAAAGCGAATCATTAATCTCTTTATATAGAGAAGCTAAGGATAAGAATCTGGATGGTGTTGCGGCAACTTTCAAAGTTGCTACACCAAAAGGTTATGGAAGAATCATCAGGTCAAAAAATAGTGGTTTTCATATTGTTGAAGAGAAAGATGCTAATGATGTAGAAAGGCAGGTTCAGGAAGTAAACTCTGGAATGTATGTTTTAAAGACATCGTTTATTTTAGAACATCTCTATTCAATTGGATCATCTAATAAAGCAGGGGAGTTCTACCTCACAGATCTATTTAAAGATGAGTATAATGTTTCACCAATTCTCTTTGAAAGTGCTTCCTCATTTGTGGGAGTGAATAATTTAGAGCAACTTGAAAAAGCTGAAATAGCAATGAGGAAGCGTATTATTTCTTCCCTACGAGAAACAGGTGTTCGCTTTGTCGATTCAAGACATACTTATATAAATACAAGCAATATTGGAAAAGGAAGTTTTATTCATCCTAATGTCTCTATCGACAATTTAAGTAGGGTTGGAGAAAATGTCACACTTGAGCCTGGTTGTATTATTGTAAATTCGACAATTGAAGACGGAGTTACAGTAAAAGCCTATTCACACCTTGAAGAAGTTATTCTTAGAAAAAGCTCGGTTGTCGGTCCTTATGCTAGGTTAAGACCCGGAGCAGATATTGGAGAAGAGGCGAAAATTGGAAACTTTGTTGAAGTAAAGAAATCCAAGCTCGAAAAAGGTGTTAAGGTCTCTCATTTAAGTTATGTGGGTGACGCAGAAATTGGTGAAGAAACAAATATTGGTTGCGGCTTTATCACTTGTAATTATGACGGAGCGAAAAAACATAAGACGATAATAGGAAAGAGAAGCTTCATTGGTTCTGACTCTCAAACTGTTGCACCTGTAACAATAGGTGATGATTGCTTTGTGGCCAGCGCCTCAACTATTACCCACGATATGAAGGATGGAAGTTTCGCTATCTCTAGGCCAAAACAGGCAACAAAAGAGGGAATGGCCAAGCGCTTCTTAAAATCTAAATAGAAAATTTAAAATAATGGTCTTCTAAGAGGTGTTTGTGCACCTTTAGAGGCCTTCTGAATTGGCAAAAAGCCCTCCAAGGTGATATCTTCATTCGATTATAATTTGTTTAATGGCGCGTAGCGTACCAAGGAAGATATATGTGTGGAATTGTTGGCCATATTGGTCCTAAAGATTCAGTTAATATTGTTTTAGAAGGTCTAAGAAGATTAGAGTATCGTGGCTATGATTCAGCCGGTGTCAGCTTTATTGATGAAAGTGATGAACTTCAAATATATAAGAAAAGTGGAAAGCTAGATAATTTAAAAGGACTCCTAGAAGGCAAGGACTTTAAGGCGAGAATGTGTATTGGGCACACTCGCTGGGCCACTCATGGGGAAGTGAATGATACAAATTCACATCCACATATGAAAGATCATATTTCTATTGTTCATAATGGAATAATTGAAAATGCATCAGCTCTTAGAAAAGAACTCGCGGCCGGGGGATATGAATTTCAATCACAAACAGATTCAGAAGTCTTTCTCTCTCTTTTAACAAGAGAGCTTGCTACAGGAAAAAGTTTTAAACAAGCAATGCTCGATAGCTTTTCATTAGTTGAAGGAAATTCTGCTTTTGTTGTTTTAAATAAAGACGTCTTTGAAATTATGTCTATTAAAAAAGGTGCGCCGCTTGTTTGTGGAATAAATACTGTGGACTCAGAAGCATTTGTTTCTTCTGATCCATACGCTCTCGCTGGTATGGCCTCTAGACTTTACTTTCCTGCTGATAATGTTCTCTGCCATTTAAGCGCTAAGAATAAAAACTTAATTAACTTCTATGATTCTGAGGGAAATCCAACAGAGAATTACATGTCTAAAAAACAAGATATGTCTGTAGGGCCTACAGATAAGGGTGAATTTGAGCACTTTATGCTTAAAGAAATTCACGAACAGCCAGAGCTTATTCGCTCTCTTACTCAGTTCTATTTTCACGGAGAAGGGTTAGAGAGTTTATTAAAAGCAGGTGAGTTTGTTCCTAGTAAATTTCATATGACTGCCTGTGGAACTGCTTACTACGCGGGTCTTTTAATAAGAGATTTCTTAGAAGCCTATAATAGAATTCCTTGTTCTCCTGAGCTTGCAAGTGAATTTAGATATAGAAAGCCTCTTCTTCAAGAAGGTGAGAGTGGTCTCTTTATCTCTCAATCAGGTGAGACTGCTGATACTCTGGCAGCTCAAGAATTATGTACAGAGAACAACATTAAAACACTTTCAATTGTAAATGTTGATGGATCAACTCTCTTTAGAAATTGTGATAATAACTTACTAATTAGAGCAGGAATGGAAATTGGAGTTGCTTCAACAAAGGCTTTCACCCAACAAGTGTTAACAGGAAGACTATTATCACTTGCCTTAAGTAAAGAGATGAATGAGGAAGCATCTAGAGTGAAGCTTACTGCTAAGTTTTCTCTACTTGCTGAAAAAATTGATCATCTTATTTCAAGATCAGAAGAAATTAAAAATATTGCAGAGTCTATTTATAACCATAAAGGCTTCTTTTATACAGGAAGAGGTATTTACTTTCCTGTGGCGTTAGAGGGAGCACTTAAGCTTAAAGAAATTGCTTACGTTCATGCAGAAGGCTACGCCGCTGGTGAGTTAAAGCATGGTCCAATTGCGATGATTGATGAAGATATGGTTAATGTTGCACTTGTAGGCCCAGAGTTATTTGAAAAGACAGTGTCAAATATTCAAGAGATTAAAGCTAGAAAGGGAGTGATTCTCACAATTGGCCCTAAAGATCATGAAGAGTTAGCAGAACTTTCTGACTACTACTTTGGAATAGACTTTGATGGGCTTGAGGAACTTTCTCCAATCTATATCAATATTGTAAATCAATTATTGGCCTATTATATTGCAAAATATAAAGGAACAGATATTGATAAGCCTAGGAATTTAGCGAAGTCAGTAACGGTTGAGTAATATGGACTTAAATGGATTAAATGAACAACAAAGAAAAGCAGTTTTAAAAACTGACGGTCCAGTAATGATCTTGGCCGGAGCGGGCTCAGGAAAGACGAAGACCTTAGTCACAAGAATAGCTTATCTTTTAGAAGAGTTGCACGTTAGTCCATTCCAGGTCTTAGCTCTCACATTTTCTAATAAAGCCGCCAGAGAAATGCGTGAGCGTATTAGCACAATGGTTGAAGCAGATATTGGCTCTCTACAAATTACGACCTTTCACGCTTTTTGCGCGAGAATACTTAGAAGTGAAGCGAATTACTTAGGACTTTCTAAGAACTTCACTATTTATGATACATCTGAACAGAAGGCCGTTGCTAAGGCAATTCTTGGTCGTCACGGAATATCTACAAAAGAGATTTCTCCATTTGAAATTCTCTACTATATGGATGATTTAAAAAATCATGGACACTATCCTGGAAGAGATATTTCTGAGTGTGATTATGAAATAGATGAGAGTGATTCTTTTTTCACTTTCTATCAAGAGTATGAAGCAGAACTTCATAAGGCGAATGCAGTAGATTTTGGAAGCTTAATTACAGGGGTTATTCAGCTCTTTGAAAAATTTCCAGATGTGCTTAAGAGGTATCAAGAACGCTTTAAATACCTATTGGTAGACGAGTATCAAGATACTAATAGGGCCCAGTTTGAATTAGTTAAAATGCTTAGTGAAAAATCTCGTAACGTCTGCGTAGTAGGAGATGAAGATCAATCTATCTATTCATGGCGTGGAGCAGATATAAGAAATATCCTAGACTTTGAAGAGATGTTTTCTGATGCGAAAATTTTAAAGCTAGAGCAAAACTATAGATCGAGTAAGAATATTATTGAGGCAGCCACTCATGTCATCGCTAGAAATTCCCAAAGAAAAGGGAAGGAGATGTGGACGAATAATCCCCATGGTGAGGACATCGAAATTATAGAGTGTTTCAACGATAAGACAGAAGCAGAGTTTATTGCAGATAAAATAAAAACTCTTTCAAAAGAAGGGCACCCTCACAAAGAGATGGCAGTATTTTATAGAACGAATACTCAATCTAGACTTATTGAAGATTACTTAAGAAAGAGTAATATTCCTTACAGGGTTGTTGGTGGTGTAAAGTTCTATGAAAGAAAAGAAATTAAAGACCTAATCGCCTATATAAGAGTTGTAGTTAATGAAAAGGACTCTTTGGCCTTAAGCCGAATTATAAATGTTCCAGCGAGAGGTATTGGTGCGACGACTCTTCGTAAATTAGAGAATGAAGCTGTTACAAATGGTTGCTCCCTCTGGGAGATGTTAGATACCGTCGTTTCAAATCCAGAAGACTATAAGCATATTAGATTATCAGCTAAAGTTAAGTCGGCCCTCAATCACCTGGTAACTCTTATAAATGAAGTGAAGGTATCTGTTGATTCAGTTGCTCCAAGCTCTCTTTATGAAAAGCTTCTTCACGAATCAGGTTATTGGGAGTTTTTAAAGTCTAGTAAAGATTATGAATCACAAGCTCGAATGGAAAATCTTGAAGAGCTTCAGAGTGCACTTGTGCAGTATGAAGAATCAAATAAGGCCCCGACTCTAATAAATTTTCTCGAAACGATTACTTTAGATACCACTAGTGAAAGTGACGAAGTCACAAATACTGGTGAAGTTTCTCTTATGACTATTCACGGAGCCAAGGGACTTGAATTTCTCTACGTCTTTGTAACAGGAGCTGAGGAAAATATCTTCCCGAGCTATAAGAGTCTTGAAAATGGAGAGACTGCTATAGAAGAAGAGAGAAGACTCTTCTATGTGGCAATGACAAGAGCAATGGAGAAGCTTTATATAACTTTTGCTCAAGGACGAATGCTCTTTGGTCAGTTGCGCTTTAATGGACCGAGTAGATTCTTAAATGAAATTCCTGATAAATTCTACCAATGGAAGAAGCCAAGTGGTGGAACTATGACTACTGGAAGTTCTTGGGGCGATGGAAATGACTTCGATGATTTCAATCAAGATCAATCGTTTGATGATGAAGCTGTGTTTCAGGTCGCTTCATACGAAGATGAGAATAGAGCACCTAAGGCAAAATTTCCAAAAGGCGTAAGAATTGTTCATTCTCTCTATGGTGAGGGGACTGTTCTTGATTCAAGTGGATTTGGTCCAGACGAGAAAGTTTCAATTAAATTTTCCGATGGAGCTCGCAAGAAGTTCCTCGTGAAATTTGCTCCTCTAGTACTTGCCTAGTAACCACCTTCTTTGGTCAAGCACCTAGTATTAGTGTTTGACCCAACCCCTCTAAATTGTGATAATGACTTCTAGCAATACTCAAAAGGAATTGAAGCATGAAGTCAAAAAAGCTAGTCATTATAGCCTCTATTATAGGTGTTCTGTGTCTTGGAACTTTTGTTGGGGCCTATTTCTATGCAAAATCATTAGTGACACCCGAAAAAGTTAGAGAAATGTCGCTAACATTTCTTAAGAAGACTTTTCCAAAATCAAAGATAGAACTTGGAAAAACGGAAATTAATTTTGGTTTTTCCATAAAAGTAAATGTTGATAGTCTCTCAATTCATGGGCCGAAGTATAATCTTGCTTCACTTGAAAATTTAACAATTGATGTTCCTATTTTCTCCATTTTAACTGGTGGAGGAGATTTAACAATCTCTTTAAATTCTCCAAATATACATTATATTGAAACAGAGAAATCAAATAATTGGAGCATTGCCTTAGAGGGCCCAATTAAGAAAGCTTCAAAGAAAGATGCTGGAAAAAAAGCAACAGAGGATATTTCAAAAGCTGCAACAATTGGTATTCCTACTTTTCTTTTAAATAGTACCGCAAGTTTAAATATTAAAAATTTGATTCTTCATTATGAACTCAAGGATAGTAGTAAGGGAAGTGTAACCTTAGAAAAGGTTCTCTTTAAAAAGATTGGTATAAAAAACTCTAGTGCTTACGAAATAAGTTCTAAGTTAGATTATAAAATGAAATCAGGAGAATCACTTAATTTAGATGCACTTCTAATTGGACAATTTAATTTAACGGAAATTATTTCAAAGCAAAAAATAGAAACAGTTTCAGTTCTAAAAATTAAAAATATGAAAGTCCCTGGAATTAAGAATACTCTTCCAGAAATAAAAGCAGAGATTAATACTGCTATTGAGAAAAATGGAAAAGTTCTTGTAGATTCAAATATAACTTTTCTTGATAAGAATAGAATTGCGATGAAGATCAATATTGATAGTGGGAGAGTTAGGGTTGATAAAATTGATACAGAGTTAATTCTTAAAGACTTATTAACTATTAGTGGAATAAGTATTAGCTCCCTGGACCCTAAAACAAGTAGTATTAAATTATCTGGAAGTGTGAGTGTAAGTAAGAAGGGAACTATTACACCCAATCTGAATTTCTCTCTAGGCCCAAACCTTACTTATGTAGATAAGAACTTTACAACCAGAACTACTTTGGCAGGCTCTCTCGTCAATAAGAGTTTCAAGGCGAAAGCTGAAGCAAAAGTTTTAGATGGAACGATAATATTTCAAAACGTGATGACTATTGATTTAAATAATCTGCCAACAGAAAAAAATCTTCCAAAGAGTAATACTCTTCTAAATATTCAAAATATTTCTCTTACTGAAAACCTTATTCAAGAGATGCTCTATAGTGGTTCTCAAAGCACTTCTGCTGCAGAAGTAGATTCTTCAAGTAGGGAAGCTGAGCAAGTGAAGAATACGGCTCCAGCCTCGGCACCAATCATCATTCCTCCTGGAGATTTAACCGTTAAGATGAATAATGTTAAAATTGGAAATAAACCATTTTCATTAGAATCAAAGATAAATCTCTCTCCAAAAAAGATCGAAGTAAGCGATACGACATTTCATTTCTCAAGTGGTAGTGGTTCTTCATCTGCAGTCGTAAGCTTAGGAAAGAACGCAACAACAGGTGTTTTTGATTTTGATTTAAAAAACTTTGATCTTATTGCTCTGAAGCCATTTCTTCCAAAGAATGTTCTCTCTGCAGTTCTAGGAGTCTTTTCAGGTAAGGCAAATGGGAAATTTACAGTAGGGGCTAAAGGGGCAAGTTATGATGTTCTCACAAATGTTAAGGCAGTAAATGGTGAATTAAAAGATATAAATATTGGAGATTATGTAAAGCCAATACTTAATTCTATTCCAAAGCTGGGGGAAAAGTATGCAGGTAAAGAGATTGATGTAGATGGAAAGTTTTCAAGCCTTTCTTTAAATGGAAGATTTACAGACTCGATGTACTCAATCAAATCTACAAAGTTTATAGATGCAAAGAAGTATCTTGAAATTACTGGAAATGGAAATGTAAGTCCTCTACCGACTAAGAATAGTGTTTTTAATGTGAATTATAGAGATCTTTCGGGAAAGATTTCGAAAGTATTAACGAAAGAAATCGGAACGAATATTGTCCCATTAAAACTTGTTGGGAAGGGATTTTCTTTGAAACCTGATATTGAATATACTCTTAAGAAAGTTTCAAAAACAGCAGTGAAAGTTCAAGCGAAGAAGCAAATAAAGAAGCTTTTAAATGAAGATGGGAAGAAGAAGATTAATAAACTATTAAAAGGATTATTTAATTGAAGAATATAATTAAACCACTCTCTTGGAACAATGGTGTTTTAAATTTATTAGATCAAAGACTTCTACCTCTTGAAGAAGTCATTATTGAAAATCATACTGTTGAAGATGCTTTTAACTCAATTAAAGATATGGTTGTGAGGGGAGCTCCTCTTATTGGCTTTACGGGTATTTTTGGAATGGCCTTATTTGCAAGATCTAAGAAAGATGCGAGCTTTGAGGAATTTCAAAATGCAGCAGACTATCTAAACTCTTCTAGACCTACTGCAGTTAATCTTGCCTATGAGTTAGATCGTTGTATGGAAATTATTAAGGAAGCTTTTGAGGCCAAGACCATAGACAAAATAGAAGTAGATCTTGTGAATTTTGGGCATGCTCAACTTGAGCTCATTCATAGAGATAACCTGTCTATGGCCAATACTGCGCTGAAAGACTTAGAAGAAAGGTTAGGGAAGAGAAAGTACCGAATCATGACTCTTTGTAATACGGGGTATCTTGCCTGTGGTCCAATGGGAACTGCCCTTGGCGTAATTTCTCACTTATTTGAAAATGATAGAATTGAACACGTCTACGCTTCTGAAACAAGACCTTATATGCAAGGAATTAGGTTAACTTCGTATGAGCTTAAGAAGCAAGAAATCCCCCATGATATCGTAGTAGAAGGATCTTTTTCTTATCTTATGAAGAATAAATTAATTGATGCCATTTTTATTGGAGCTGATAGGATTGTTCGAAACGGGGACACCGCTAATAAAATTGGGTCTTCAACTCTTAGTATCGTGGCCAAGCATTACGGAGTACCATTCTTCGTTGTTGCTCCCACAAGTTCTTTTGATTTTACAGCAGAAACAGGAATAGAGATTCCTATTGAAATGAGAGATCAAGATGAAATACTTTCTATTAGAGGTAACAGGGTAGCTCCTCTTGAAACAACAGCTTTAAATCCGAGTTTTGATGTTACAGATGCTAATTGTATAACAGGAATTATTTGCGAAGAGGGAATGATTTCTCCTGTGAGTAAAGAAAAACTATTAATGGTGACAGGTAGAGAATGATAAGAGCAAGTATTGATATTGGCTCTAATAGTTGTCTTCTCTTAGTCTTAGAGGTTGAAGGACATTCTTTTAAAACTCTAGAAAGTCATTCAAGAATTACCTCTTTGGGAAAGAATTTAGATATAAATAAGAAGTTTTTAAAAGAGTCAGTCGATGCGACATTAAATGCTCTTAGAGACTACTGTGAAATTTTATCAAATTATAAAATTAATCTTCCTGACGTCATCGTCACCGCAACTGAAGCATCAAGAGTGGCTTCAAATTTTAATGAATTAGCAGATCCTGCTAAGGATAGTCTTGGTTTAAAAATACAAAGAATTTCTGGTGAAGGAGAGGCCTATTACACTGCTCTTGGCGTCGCCAAAGGTGTTCATGGTAATTCGTCGCTAATCACAATAATGGACATTGGTGGAGCTTCCACAGAATTAATTAATGTAGAGCTAAAAGATTTTAAAATTTTAAACTCGATTAGTCTTCCTGTTGGTTCTGTTAGGGCGACTGATTGGCTCGCTGAAGGTCGATTCAAGGATAAAATGTTAGAGATTTTTAAAGAATTTGATTTAGAGAATTTTTCAGTTGATAAATTAGTTTGTGTTGCAGGAACGATGACAACACTTGCTGCACTTCTTTCGGGTATGAAGAAATTCGATGAAAATAAAGTTCACGAACAAGTATTTTTTAAAGATGACTTAGAGAATATTTTAACAAAATTAAAAGAAAGAACCTCTACAGAGATTCTTGAAGAATTTCCTATATGTGGGAAAAGAGCTTTCAGCATCTATGGTGGAGCCCTTGTGGCAAGTGAGATCGCTAAGCATTTAAATATATCGCAGTTTGAAATCTCTACATATGGACTTCGTTACGGGGTCGCACTAGAAGGAAGGGTTGATGAACGATTTATCTAAAAATGATAACTTTAGTGATGTCATAAAAATTAAAAAAGGTGCAGTTCTCTTTCATGAAGGAGAAAAATCTAACTTTCTCTACATTATTGCAAAGGGAAAAATTCAACTTATAAAAGAAGATGATAATGGAATTCATCCATTGGCCTCAATTGGAGAAAAGAACTTTATCGGTGAACTTTCAATGTTTAATGATGAGAAGAGATATGCGTCTGCAATCGCTTTGGAAGAAACAGAAGTTTATATGATAAAGAAGACAGATATCAGAAAGGTTTTAAAAGAGTGTCCAGAATGGGTAACAAATATTATGGTTACGCTGACGGACCGTCTACGTGATGTTGATGAACTTATGCGTGAACATAGAGTTTCTGATAGTGATATTGCAAATTTAAGTAGTGGTGAACAAAAAGATATGAGAACAGCTCTTAAAGAATATAGAGGTAGGAGAGGTCTTTAAGTTGATCTCTCCTAAATATAGTAATTAGTTTAGTTTGATTTGCTGTCTTCTATTTAATGTCGCAATTACTTGAACAATTTTTTCTCTAGCTTTTGAAATAGAGTCATTTTCGTTATTTAATCTGGCCTTCATTGCATGATAAGATTTCTCGGCATATTCTCTTGGCAGTGTAGAAAGAGCTTTCTTTTGAAATTCAAGTGTACAGGCGCGAATGGCGACTCCAAAAACACCAGAATGAACATTTCTACAAAGAGTCTGAAGATCAAATTCATTTAATTTATAAATATCATTGAAAGAAATACTTTTCTCAAGGAGCTCAGCAGCGAGTTGAGGATTTCTCTTTTGAATATTTCTAAAGAGAGTTGCCTTCTCTTCTTCTGGCATGATTTGGAGCATTTCAATTATTTGCGCTTTACCGTTAATAAAGACTCCACTTGGTGTATTATTATTTGCGTCCATGATTTATTCTCCGGTTATTAGGCTTGGTCTTCCCACTTCATCTTTTCTTTCATATATCTTTGGCGGGCATTATCGACAGTATTTTTATGCGATTCAACAAGGTGTTGGATTTCACTTTCCTGGCCCTCTCTTACTTCGTTAACTTGATCATCGTGGGCTTTCTTTAAGTTTGAAAGTTCTTCTTTCAGTCTTTCATTTTCCATTGCAACATTCTTATTTTGCTTAGAGCGAACACTTGTAAGTTTTTGCTCAAGCTCTATCTCAAGAGCATTGATTTGTTTCTCATAATCATTTCTTAGTCGTGATATTTGCGCTTCGTTCTTTTTGACTTCTTTACCAAATTCATTCTCGTGCTCAGTTCTAAGCTTTTTTAATTCCGAATTATATCTCTTATCCTCAGCTTCTTTGAACCTTGTGGCCTTGAGATGGGTAATATTTGTCATAATTAGACTCGCGAGAAAATGTTTTGCAGATACGTACTCTGCGACACTATAATTTTACGAGATCAGTACCAGTTGTTACAAGGAGGCAAATATGACGTCTATTGATTCAGGTAAAATATATCTAGTTAGCGGTAAGAGAACACCCTTTGGTAAGTTCGGAGGATCATTAAAGGATATCTCTCCTGTGGATCTCGCTGTAACAGCAGCGAAGGCAACATTAGAGGAAATTAACCTCTCTGCTTCAAAAATTCAGCACGTTATCCTAGGTAATGTTGTAACTTCAACAACTGATACTATTTATGGAGGAAGACACTTGGCCTTAAAGTTGGGTTGCCCTGAAGAGGTTCCTGGATATAATGTTAACCGACTTTGTGGGTCGGGTATTCAGTCAATACTTGATGGTTTTAGAATGATTAAAACTGGTGAGCACGATTGTGTTCTTGCAGCAGGTGCTGAAAATATGTCACTCGTTCCCCATTTAACTTATGGATCCCGTTTTGGAACGAAGTATGGACCACTTAAAAGTGTGGATATGCTCCTAGATTCTCTCACTGATAAGTTTACGAATTCGCCAATGGGTATAACGGCAGAAAAGCTCTCAAAGAAATTTAATGTTACAAGAGAGCAATGCGATGAGTATTCGTTACAATCCCATCAAAAAGCAACTAAGGCCTATGCTGATGGTCACCTTCAGGGAGAAATTACACCTGTTGAACTTAAACGTGGCTCTTGTGAGAAAGACGAGCATTTGAGAGAAAATGCATCACTTGAAGATATGAGTAAGCTACGTGCTTCTTTTCAAGAGGGAGGGGTCGTAACTCCAGGTTCTGCTTCTGGAATTGTTGATGGTGCCGTTGCTGTTGTTTTAGCGTCAGGAAAATTCTGTCAGGAAAATAATTTAACACCAATCGCTGAGATTGTTGATGGATGTGTTGTTGGAGTTGATCCTACAATTATGGGAATTGGTCCAAGTCCTGCGATTAAGAAATTACTTGCAGCAAATAAAATGGAATTGAAAGATATTGATCTTGTTGAAATTAACGAAGCTTTTTCAGGCCAAACTCTTTCATGTGTAAAGGATTTAGAGTTAGATGAGTCGAAGTTAAATATTTGGGGAGGGGCAATTGCGCTTGGCCATCCTCTTGGAGCCTCAGGAACTCGAATTACTTTAACGCTTGCTAGACAATTACATGCCGTTAAGGGAGAATTTGGAATAGCTTCGGCTTGCATCGGTGGTGGACAAGGAATCGCTGTTTTAATTAAAAAGGTTTAGTTGTAATAGATGGAAAAAATCTTAGTTCATAAAGAAGATTTTGATGAGTTTCGCTCTTGGCTTGGTTTGAATATTGAATCAATTACTTGGCAAGGGCGATTTCAGCATGAGTTTGAAGAATTTTGGAAGCTGTTTTTTTTGGATGGCCTTTCTCTTCTTCAGGTTTCTGCGCGCTTTGAGTACGCAACTTCAAATACTAAGATAGGACCAATTATTTCGTGGTTCCAATGGGTGAGAGATAAATTTATAAGTTTTATCTTCATTAAGAACGACGTCTCTGTTTTAGAATTAGCAAATCAATTAGATATGGGAGTTTCAGAGCTCGCTTCAACTCTTAGAGTATTCTTTGTAGAAGTATATCCACACTATGAGGACCATTTTTCCGATGTTTTTCAAGTTGGAAACAAAGCTTCACCAAATATTTATCACAAGTATAGTGGTTTAAAAGAAAAGTATAATCTAGAAGAAATTTTTAGAGGAAGTCATGATGAAGAAATAATGCCTTCTCTTGAAGTTACTCTCTATGATGAGTGGTCTATTTTCTTAGAAAAAATGAAGAAAGATCTTTTTCATCCAGAATTTAATTTATCAAAAATAAGAAAGAATGCCTCTCTCAGAAAGCAGGCTATATTTGTAGCTGAAGTTCTTGTCCTTCTCGCAGTTGGAACAAGTCTCTTCTATATTTTAAAATATGGAAATGAAAGCTTTGAAAAATATCTAACAGATAAAATTTCTGTTTATGAGCCACAGTTTAAATGGCTTGATAAGAATTTAACTTTTAAGTCTACTGAGAAAGTAGAGGAGAAATCTTTCCCTTTAAATATTGGCGCAATCGAAGAAGTTGATGATTCAGCCAGTCAGCTGGGAGAAGTCCTCGTTGAAGAGTCTCGTTTTGAAGCGGAGTCAGAGGTTGTATTAACGTCAATGGACTCTCTTCCAAAAGATTTTGAAATTGCAGGGTTAGAACAATCCGAATATGAAGAATTAAGACAACGTGGTTATAGAGACTCGATGTATGGTAATACTAAAGTTTACCGAGTTATGATGAAGTCTGTCGATACCGATAGAGTTAGAACAAACCTTGCTGACTTATTGAAAAAGTATGAGGTAACTCAAGTTGATAACGTTAAGCCAGGCCTCGCCGTTCCTGGAGGCTATTATTATAACCTCTATGTTTCAAGAGCAAAGCTCAAAGAGTTTATGGCCCAGGTTAATGAAGTCGACGACACTGTTATTTATGAAAGTAGAACTAGGACGGTACGAAACCCTCCTGGAAAAAATAAAGTATTTATATGGGTGAAAAGATTATGAAAAAAATTCTATGCTTAACGTTATTAGTAGGCGTATTTGCTTCTTGTTCTTCTAGTACAAACAAAGCTGTAAAAGAGGATGTTAATGAGAAAACTGAGGAAGTGACTAAGAAAATCAAGAAGAGAAAAGGTTATTGTTCTCCTCTAGATAAGGCCATGAATAAGTGTGATTAATTTCTACATTTGTCCATCTGGAATTTCAAAGAGTCCTTTTACTTTACGAAGTAGAACGTGGCTCTTTCCTAGATAGTACCACTGTCTAAAAAAACCAATTACCATTGAAGCAATAAATCCGTAGATTACTCCGGAGTGAGTTGTTTTTGCTACAAGGCCTGTGTCGTGTGCTCCTCCGAGTAAGAATCCTATCATTCCAAGGATAAGCATTAGAATTGTCCAAGGGATAGTTTGTCTTTTACAAAGATCAGCTTCGTGAACAAATCTCTTAACTTTTTTAATATACGGTTCTAAATCTTCCGGAGCTTCTTCAAAAAGTTCAGCAAGATTATTTTCAGAGTGAAGAATTAGATCAATATTATTTACTAGTCTTGCAACACCTATGAAGTAGAACATCACAAATGCTTGTGCAAAAATTGTATATATAAAGACTGTTATTGCTAAATGAATATGAGAAAGTTCGACAAGGTCATAACCAAGCGCCTTTGAAGCAGTGAGTAAGACTGACGCAACCATGATTAAGATCAATGTTCTAAGTAAATTTGCCATTATGTATGTCCGTATAAGTTTTTATTCAATTGTCATAATAGTGTAGATTTGCTACTAAAAGCACTACTAAACTGAAAATGAACATAGTCCAATAAGCGGCAATTGAAAAGGCTCAATTCGATGACGGAAGTTGAAAAAGAACCAAAGAAATTAATCTTAAAAGGTGACAAGAAATTACTTGAGAATCCTTTTGTAGGAAGTTTGATTGTGCCAATAGCAATAGTGTTAGTGGGAGCTTTGATTATTTTTGGTGTAACAAAAATGTTATCTACAGAGTCTTCATACAAAGATCACGTCCGTGAACTTCAGTCTAAGGCTTTTGGAAATAAGTGGATTGCAGCTTACGAGTTAAGTAAGAAAATCGGGTCTTCGCAGATTCCTGATGAGGACATTCCATGGCTAGTGGAAAATTTATCCGATGTTTATTCTAATTCTCCTGACCCTAGAACAAGAGACTTTGTTGTGGTGGCACTTGGTGGACTGAGAAGTGAGCTGGCTTTCCCTGTTTTAGAAATGGCCTTAAAAGACAAGAGTTCAGATGTTCGCTTCCATACTTTAGTAGCTCTTGGAAATATGCCTCAAGGGGTGGCTTTTAATTGGGAATCATTAAAACCATATTTTACTGATGAAGATCATGCGATTAGACAAGCTGTTGTTCTCGCAGTTGGGACGCATAAAGTAAAGGCCTTGGAAGGCTCAGTTGTAGGAAGTCTTCGAGACGAAAGTATTGCTGTTAGATATTCAGCTGCAACGGCGCTTATTTACTATGAAAATGATGCGTCGATCCAGACAATTAAGCAAATTTTAGAAACTGGTGTAAGTTCGGTTTTTGATGTGAATCAAGTGACGAATTTAAAACTAAATATATTGAATGCAATTGAAAAAATGAAGTGGAAGAAGATGACGACTGTTGTGCAAAGTGTTGTTGATGGGAATAATAATCCAAAAGTTACAACAAAAGCCCAGCAAGTTTTAAATGAATTGAAAAATTAAGACATTGTCGGCATAATCTAACTACGTAATTTTTTAGAATTAATATTAAATAAACCCTGTTAACGGAGCCGGAGTGCTTGGTTTTCGGGGTATTAAACTTTTTAAAGGTTTGAGAATGAGTACTGAAATGAAACAAAGTTTAAACCGTAGAGAGTTCTTTAGTTATCTCTCTGTTGCTTGGATTGCATTCTCTGCTGCATGTGCAGGTCTTGCAACTTTAGCATTTCGTTTTTCTTATCCGAATGTGAGCTTTGATCCTGAAATGGATTTCATTGCTGGTAGACCAGGTGATTATGAGGCCGGTGTTGATGAGCGTTGGAAGAATGGTTACGGTGTTTGGATGGTTAAGCAAGAAGGTAAACTGGTAGCTCTTTCAAATATTTGTACGCACCTTGGTTGTATTCCTAACTGGCTTCCTGCTGAATTAAAATTTAAGTGTCCTTGTCATGGTTCTGGTTACTATATGAGTGGTGTGAACTTTGAGGGACCAGCACCACGCCCATTAGAAAGATATAAAATTTCTCTCACAGCAGAGGGAACAATTAAAGTAGATAAGACGAAAGTTTACCGTTCAGAAAAAGGTCAATGGGATAATCCAGACTCTTTTTTAAACGTTTAATTTAATTTTTAATTTAAAAGATAGTGAAATAACTACAAAGGTAGAAAAAGATGTCAGAAAAAGGTTTGGCACAAAAAGTTCGTGAGACACAAGTTTGGAAGTCTATTTTTAGACATGGACCTCCAGATAATGCGCGTAATAGAGCAAGTGTTGTAGCGGGTAACGTGTTTCTTCATTTACACCCAATTAAGTTAAAGAAGTCTGGTGTTCAGCTAGGATACACATGGTGTATGGGTGGACTTACATTCTTTATTTTCTTAGCGCTAACTGTGACAGGACTTTTATTAATGTTCTACTACAGACCTACTGCTGAGTATGCATACAATGATATTATAGCACTTAAAGAGCACGTTCCTCTCGGGATTATGAGAGAGATTCATAGATGGGGTGCTCACGCCATGGTTATTACGGTTTGGTTACATATGTTCAGAGTCTTTATGACTGGTTCGTATAAGCCACCTCGTGAATTCAACTGGGGTATTGGTGTAATCCTTTTAGTATTAACACTACTTTTATCATTCACAGGTTACCTACTTCCTTGGGATCAGCTTGCAATTTGGGCGATTACAGTTGGGGCGAATATGGCAAAAGCAACTCCATTTATGGGTCACGGTGGTCCAGGTGCAGCTCTTGCTCAGATTGGTGACTTTGTAATGGTTTCAGATAAGAACGACGTGCGTTTTCAACTTCTAGCGGGACGTTTCGTTGGTGAGCCAGCACTGTTAAGATTCTATATTCTTCACTGTGTATTCATCCCACTTGTTGTAGGTGTGTTGATTGCAGTTCACTTTTGGAGAGTAAGAAAAGACGGTGGGATTTCGGCTCCACTTTAGTTGGTAGTTTTTAATTTTAAGGATATGAAATGAAAGAATTAATTAACTGGTTAGCTGATCCAATTAGATCGTTTCCAATTTTTACAATCTTGTTCTTCTTGATGATTAGATATTACAAGGTTGTTGGGACTAAGAAATTTGCTTACTGGGGGCTTGCTGTAACTCTTCCTGTTGTAGCTTGGTTTTGTGCAGACCCTAACTTTATTAAAATTATACTTTGGCCGGATAATATTCCGATCAATATCATTATTATCATGCTTACGTTCTTAACTTGGCTCAGTCTTTATAAGTGTGCTGAAAATGATAAGAGAATTGAAGCTGGAGAGTGTCCAATTGAAGCACTTCCGGAGAATAGAGAGAAAGTTTGGTGTTGGCCAAACCTTGTATATACAGAGCTATTTGTAATAATTGCTACAACAATTTTTCTAGTTGTTTGGGCAATTATCTTCAAAGCTCCTCTTGAAGAGCCAGCAAACGTTACATGGGCACCAAACCCAGCAAAAGCACCATGGTACTTTCTTGGTCTTCAAGAAATGCTTGTTTACTTTGACCCTTGGATGGCCGGAGTTCTTCTTCCTGGAGTTATCGTTGTTGGATTAATTGCGATTCCATATATTGATACGAACCCTAAAGGGAATGGTTACTATACTTTTGTTGAAAGAAAGTTAGCAGTAACTTCATTCTTATTTGGTTGGTTAGTTCTTTGGATTTATCTAATTATTGTAGGAACATTTCTTCGAGGACCTAACTGGACATTCTATGGACCATTTGAGTACTGGGATTTTCATAAGGTTGTTGCTGAATACAATATTAATCTTTCTGAATATATTTGGATTAAGATTTTAAATGTTCCAATGCCAAAGAATTTACTGGTAAGAGAAATTTTCGGAATTCTGGCAACTGTTGGTTACTTAGTTGTTCTACCTCTTGTTTCTCTTAAGTCAAAGTACTGTAAAGAGCTTTATGAAAAGTCTGGAGCTATTAGATACTACATCTTTATATTCTTATTCATTATTATGATGAGTTTACCAATAAAGATGGTTTTAAGATGGTTAATTAATTTGAAATATATTGTTGCACTACCAGAGTGGGAATTAAACTTATAACCCCTCGGGTGTGAAAAAAGGGAATACTGATGAGTAAGAAGCAAGAGCCAGGAATGGCTTGGAACATGCAGAAACTTAATAAGATCTTTGCATTTCTTTCTGTTGCATTTTTAATAACTGTTGTTTGGGTTTTTCTTGATGACTATATTCGTCCGTGGAAAGCTGTTCAGTTAAAGGGAATGGAAATAAAGAAGCAGAAAATTGCTAAAGATATTAAAGCAGCAAAAGAAGAAATTAATGAAGATGAGCTCGCAAAACTTGATATGCAATTAGAGGCTTCTCAAAAGACTGTTGACTCAAGAAAGAAAGATATAGTCGCAGCTGAAGAAGAGCTTAGACTTGTTAAGAAAGATCTAAAAAATGAGACAATTGTTGGTGGTATTGCTAACTCTCAAGTTTCTGCTGTTGGTTTCCAGTACGGTGTTGCTCATGCAGAACACGCAAGTAATGCAGATTCTCTATATGCAAAACTTCAAGTGAAGAAGAAAGAATTTGCAGACTCTTCTGAGAGAAAGAAAATCCTTCAAGCTAAGGAAAAAGAATTAAGTAGAAAAATTAGATCTTATAACAAAGAAGTTACAGATACTGAAAGAAGTATTGAAAATATTGTAGGTAAGAAGAATTTACTCCAAGGTGCAAAAGATAAACTAAATGTTAATCCAGTATTTGTACTTAGAAATCTACCATTCATTGATTTCATGGACCCAACAGTAAAAATTCATCAAGTTGTTCTAGATAATATTACAGATGATAGATACTTTAGACATGTTCCTAAAGTTGACCGTTGTATGACTTGTCACGTTTTCATTGATCAAGAAGGTTATGAAGCTCAAGAAAACCCATACAAGACTCACCCTAACTTAGACCTAATGGTTGGAGCTAAGGGGAAACACCCAATGAAACAATTTGGGTGTACAACTTGTCACGGTGGAGAAGGACATAGAGTTAATGATTTCAATGCAGCAGCTCACATGCCAAAAGACGATGCCCAAAAGAAAGAGTGGGAAGAGAAATATAATTGGCATGAGCCACATAAGGTTCCAATCGTTCAGTTCCGTAAGGGTCAGTACGAAGCAGGTTGTGTAAAATGTCACAATAATGTTGAGTATATTCCAGAGGGAACAGTCGTCAATGATGGTAAGAGAAATATTAGAAAGTTTGGTTGTTATGCTTGTCACAAAATTGAAGGGTGGGAGCATAATAGAAAACCAGGTCCAAGTTTAGAGAAAATTGCCTCTAAGGTAAGCAAAGAATTCTTTATGAATTGGGTTTGGGATCCAAAAGCATTTAATAAGCATGCAAAAATGCCTCAGTTCTTTAATCAGACGAATAACAACTCTGCTGAATTTGTTAAGAAGAACGTAACTGAAGTAAATGCAATTGCTGAGTTCGTATTTGAGAAATCAAAAAAATATAAGCCATTTGCTAAATACACTGGTGGAAATACTGAAAGAGGTAAGAAGCTAGTTCGTGAAGTTGGTTGTATGGGATGCCACGGAGTTGAAGACTTTGCGGTAGAGTCTAAGAAAGTTGATGCCTTTGTTGGTCCTCATCTTTCGGGAATTGGCTCAAAAGTTAAGAACTCTGACTGGATGGTTTCATGGTTATTAAAACCAGATCACTATCAAGAAGATACAATTATGCCATCTTTTAGACTTTCTAATAGAGAAGCAAATGATATTACAGCTTACTTAATGTCTAAGAAGAATAAGAAATTTGAAGAGTTAAAGTTTGAGAATATCGATAATGATTTAAGAGATGAATTACTTGTAGAGTACTTCGCAGCATTTGACCCTGAAGATGTAGCGAAAGCTAGACTTGCTAAAATGAGTGATCATGAAAGAACTATGGAGCTGGGTTATAGATCTGTTGGTAAGTACGGATGTTACTCTTGTCACAATATTGAAGGTTTCGAAGGACGTGCTCCAATTGGGCCAGAGTTAACGAAGCTTGGTTCTAAGCCACTTACTCAATTTGGTTTTGGTCATGAGAAAGTTGAGCATAGTAGAGATAAATGGATTGAAGCCCATTTACTTAACCCAAGAAGATGGGACAATGGTGCAGATAAGCCATTTAAAGATTTACTTAGAATGCCTCAGTTTAATATGACTGAAAAACAGGCGAGTGACATTACTGTTGCTCTACTTGGACAAGTTTCAGACAGAGTTCCCGTTACAGGTGTTAAGCAACTTGATAAAGATGAAGCAGTTGTTGCGGAAGGAATGAAAGTTGTAACGAAATATAACTGTATTGGTTGTCATCAGATTGATGGAGACTTTGGAGATATTCTTTCTCTTTATGAAGATGATATCAATCAAGGACCACCAAGACTTGTTGGTCAAGGACATAGAGTTCAAGCAGATTGGTTTAATTACTTCTTAAGTAATGTTTATCCAATTAGACATTTTGATAAGGACTTCGCTGGAACACCGATTAGAATGCCATCGTTTAATCTTTCTAATGAAGAGAGAAATAAGCTTGTGGCCATGTTCCAACATAAGTCTAAGCAGAAAACATTTGAAAACTTACCTGCGAAAGTTGAATGGTTACCAGGTGAGAGAAATGGTGCTCTTAAGTTAATTCAGTCTCTTGGTTGTAATACTTGTCACGGCGGATTACCTGGAAGTACGACTGAGCCAACAGCTCCGAATTTGAAGTTTGCTAAGCATCGTCTTCGTCCATCTTGGATTAAGAAGTGGTTAAGTAATCCTCAAGCAATTCTAGAAGGTACGCTGATGCCATCGTTCTGGGAAGATGGGGAGAGTATGGATTCTGAAGTATTTGGTGGAGACGCTGAGAAGCAAAAAGATGCTCTAGTTAAATACTTACAAGAAATCGGTGAAGATAAATTTTCACCAAACCAGAAATAATATAAAAAGGATCTAGTGAAGACTAGGTCCTATCTACAGAGTGTAGGAGAATTATATGTCCGGACATAATACAAAAACTGTCGCTCACGATGGAATTATTGATTTCCCAAATGATCCAGATTTTGGAAAAGCGAGTCCAAATAAGATTGGAATGTGGCTATTCTTAGGAACAGATGGAATGTCCTTTTCAGGACTTTTAATTGCTTATGCAGTTCTTAGATGGACAAGGCATTGGCCAGTTCCTGTTGAGGCCCTTGGTGGTGTAGCTCTTTCTGGTTTCATGACTTTTATACTAATTTGTTCTTCTGTTTCAATGGTTCTCTGTATTGATTCATGTAAGCAAAGAGATAGAAAGGGAATTTTGATGTGGCTTGGGCTCACAATTCTTGGAGGAGCAATCTTCTTAGGGATTCAGGCTTATGAGTATATCCATCTTCACCATGCAATGGGGATGACTTTTTCTACATACGCTCACGGAAATAACCTCTTCTCCTCAACATTCTTTGCGATTACAGGGTTTCACGGACTCCATGTTTTTACAGGAGTTTGCTATCTTTGCTATATGTGGAAACTTGCTTATGAGGGAAGATTTGATAAAGGCGATTATACATTACTAGAGCTTGCTGGACTATTTTGGCACTTTGTAGACCTTGTATGGATTCTCGTTTTTACTTTTATCTATTTACTATAATATGAATAAGCTTAGACTAATTACATTTATTTCTTTGATTACTCTTCTTGAGAGCGCCCATGCTTGTCCTGGGTGCGCAGGCTCTATGGGAAACCCAAGAGATAAGTACTTAGTCTATATTCTCACAGTATTCATTATCCTTTGCTATATTCCATTTTATTTTCTCTATAAGACTATAATTAAGCATAGAGATTTTAATAATCACATAGATCATGCTGGAAAAGCAGAATAATACAAAAGCATACACGATCATTGGAGTTGTAAGTACTATTACAATCTCCTTTCTTGTGTGGCTTATTTATTTTAAAACTCCCCATGAAACGTCTGCAAGTTGGGTAGGGACTTTACCTGCTACTAACGCTCTTTTAAATTCAATTTCATTTATTCTTCTCTGTTGTGGACTATTCTTTATTAAGACTGGCTATAGAGCGCTTCATATCAAATGTATGATTGCGGCGACTTTTTCTTCATTCTTATTTGTTATTAGCTACATTACTTATCACCACTTTCACGGAGATACGAAATTTCTAGCGACGGGTTTAATAAAGTATATCTACTTTACTATTCTTATTACTCATATTCTTCTTTCAATTCCTCTCGTTCCTCTTGTCTTGGCAACTCTTTGGAATGCTTATAAAGAAAATTTTGATACGCATAAGAAGTTAGCCCGTATAACTTTTCCTATCTGGGTTTATATATCTATTACTGGTGTTTTAATTTATTTAATCTTAAACAACTTCAATGTTTAGTTGAAAAATTAGTCTTAAAAATATAGAAGTAATCTTCATCACTAGGTAGTTTATGAAGATTATACTTTCACTTGTACTTACATTTTTTTTAAATGGTGCTTTTGCAAAAGAGTATCAGATATTTGATCCAAAGAAGAATTCTATATGGACTCCTTATACATATGTTATTAACGGAACTTTTGATGTTATTCAAAATCCTTATTGGTTTTCACAGAAGAATTACTCTGAAAAAATGACCGTTGTTTGGAATAGAATCAAAGAACCTGACAAGAATATTAAACGTGATGGAGGCTACGGGAAATTAATCAAAGATGAATTCTTTAGCTCAAGAGTTGTTCCAAATATAGGACTTCATTTTATTGGAGGCTCTTACGATACGCTAATGCTTAGGGAGTACTTTGAGTACAATGGTTATCCCGCTCCTGCTGTTTGGTCATTTCTTTTTACTTATGCTGCACATATGGGGAATGAGGCTCTAGAAACCAGCCATCATGAAATATCTAGCCATGACCATATTGCAGATCTCTACGTCTTTGACCTAGCTGCTTTTATTATGTCTTACAATAAGACCTATATGAATTTTCTCTTAGATGAAATGGAAGTAAAGGCCTGGCATTTTCAGCCTGTCTGGTCTCTTAAGTCAGATGACTTTTTTAATGCAGGATTAAATTATATCACGAGACCAAAGGTACTTCAGTTTAATGATGGGAAGCTTAAGCCTTTCATTTATTTTGGAATGCAAAATATTGCGGGCTTAAGTTTTACTTACAAAGAGGAGAGAGTGATCTCTGTAGGTGGAGGAATGTCATTAACTGATCCTCTAGAACAAAAAGGGAGATTTGTTGTTTCTCTCTTTCATGAGACTAATGGAGAGCTAGATGGTTCTCTCTTTATAAATGGAAGTGAGGATATGAGTTGGAGATTAAACCTCTATCCTAATCTCTTAAAGTATAAAGATGTTGATCCTGGGTTTATTGTTGGAAATAAACGAGGTGGTGGAATTAGTCTTGGACTCACTGTCAATATGCCATTTGGACTTGGAACAGATCATCTCTAGTTATCTGTTTAAACGTTAAACTTCTCTAATTGATAATCATTACTGTCGTGATAAATAGAAAAACCAAAACGCAGACGATTCTTTCTAGAATCAGTAAGAATTCCGTTTTCTTCTAACTTCTTCTTTATAGAGTTTACAATTTCTGGAGATTCAAGATTGAAGGTTAGAAAGTGCCCATGGTGGTGAAGGTCTTGTAGAATTAAATTTTCTCTATTTAAATGTGGATGAGACATCTCCTCAATGATTTTCAAGAAAACTTCTTGGCAAATCTTTACATGATTGTGAATAAATTCAGAATTTATTTCTTCTCTCTCATACATTTCTAAAACAGAGACCATTCGGTAGAGAGAAGTAAAGTCTAGAGTTGATCCAGCGAACCGAAGTCCATCATTTGGAAATCCAACTTGATTTTCATTCACGTTATCAAGCGCTGAAAGTTCAGCAAACCATCCCGTATTCTTTGGTCTAAGTTTGCAGTCCTTAGGTATGGTCATGAAGCAACATCCTTCTCCAGCTCCTAGGTACTTATAGCTGCCTGCTAGGTAGAAAATCTTGTCACCAATGGAAGAAAGGTTTATTGGGAGGGCCATAAAAGCGTGGTAACCATCTATTATAATATTAGAATTATTCTCGGCAATCTCTTCAACAAAACCTTCAAGGTTGTTGATCGCCAGCCCGCTATTAAAGAAAACATGAGAAGTAAAAACGATATCATAGCCGGACTTACTTTCTTGAATAAATCTTTCTTCAAAATTTTCAAATGGGAGTGTCGCAATAATAGTGGCTTCAATAACTCCCGCTTCAATAAGTCTATTGAGCTGTCTGGAGAAAGAGTAGAATTCGGAGTCTGTCGTTAAGAGTTTGATTTTACCATCAAATGAGCTGAGTATTCTATTTACAAGCTCATGGGTATTAGGAGCAAAAGTAATATCGCTAGATCTAGTGAAGTTTAAAACTTCTGATAGTAGCTCTTGTGCTCTTGGGATTTTATTTGAAAAAATATATTCCCATTTATCATCTACCATTTTACTGGAGTCTTCCCAGTACTCAAGTTGTGCTTCTCTGGTGCAGTCTGGCCAGTAGTGATGACTGTGGCACGCAAAGTGAATCTTTCCATGATTCTTTTTAATGAAATTTGAAAAAAGCTTTTGGTACTTATTCATTGAAGTGAAATCCTAAATTTTTCTTAATGTCTTCAGGAAGTGTTGGGAGTTTTGACCTTGGGATAAGAAAAGTCGAGAGATTAAATAGGTCTAAGTAGACTCTATTATTTTCAGCGGCCATCTTTAAATAGTGATGACCAGAAGATCCTCCTGTTCCAATCTTAGTTCCAAGCATTCTCTGCGCCATAATGGCGTGTCTGTATCTCCATGTAGTAAAGAGTTCATCCATGTCCATTAAAGTTGTAAGAAATCGGTATGGGAGATGAAGAATAGGCTCGTCCCTATAAAGAAGGATAAAGAGAGCATTTAAAGTGGCTTCTCTAGATAAGGTTCTTTTACCAATTTTTATAAGTTGCTTATGTCTACTATCATCTAAAAGAGAAGCAAAAGTTTCACGAGTGGCATTTAAGTTCTCTAGTTGCATGGCCATTCCTCTTGAATCAAGAGTAGCCTGGTTTTCATGAATGGTTTTTTCGTCATCGTCCAAAATAATGTTAATTTGCTTTTCGTACTCACTCCAAAAATCGAATTTTTCACTCTTAGTGAAAGGGATTCTTTCAAGCCAGGCCTCTGCTAGTTCTAAAATTGAGGCAGATGATTCAATTTCTAGTATTCTCTTCTTGTCTTCGTCATTTAGTCGTCCAAGAAAGTATTCTCTATCAACTTCTTTTCTGTTATTTGTTTTTAGACCCATCAAGACTTCAATTTCTCTGAATTGGACACTTTGAAATCCAGATGCAGGAACAAGAAGATCTCTAAATTCAAGAAAGTCCATAGGTGTCATGGTCTCCATAACTCCTAATTGGTCAACTAAGAGACCTTGAATTTTTGTAATTCTTTCAAGTCTTGCGACAACAGTGGTTAAGTCACTCTCATGAACTGTTTTTCCTGAAAACATTGTAACGATAGATTTTAATTCATGAATTATTTGTTTAAACCATAGTTCATAAACTTGGTGGACAATAATAAATAAAGTTTCATCATGAGCTTCATTATTTTCTATTTCTAATGATTTAGGTAACTGGGTATCAAGTAGTTTATTTAGTTGAAGATAGTCGCCATAGTAAACGGGCTCGTGAGGTTTTCTGGACATTATATTTCCTTATTCTTTCTTTTAAGGTTAACCAACTTGGGAGGAAATGAAAATAGATATCAAACTCACTTGGCTTGAGATTTTCGAACTTTTATTGCTCAATAGCATTAGATTTGATAACTCTAATTTAAAGTAATTAATTGGAGAAGAAATGTTGTCTGGTCATAGTCACCCTAAATTTAGAAAGCTCTTAAGTATCTGTATTTTTACAGTGTTCTTTCTGATTTTAGTTGGAGGATTGGTTAGGAGTACTGGCTCAGGGCTAGGATGTCCCGATTGGCCAAAGTGTTTTGGACAATATGTTCCTCCTACGGATATTTCACAATTACCGCTAGATTATAAAGAGAGATTTAAAGTCTCTGGAAAGGTAATTGCTGATTTTAATCCTGTTAAGACCTGGATTGAATATATAAATAGACTCGTTGGCGCAACAACTGGAATACTTGTCTTTTTAATGGCGCTAGCTTCTTCAAGTTATAAGTCAGAAAATAAATCTATTATTTACCTCTCGTGGGCAACTGTATTTGCTGTTGGTTTTAACGGTTGGTTGGGCTCTATTGTCGTTTCTACTAATTTAAAGCCCGTCATTATCACACTCCATATGCTAGCAGCCGTGGTGACAATATTTCTCTTATTGGAAGCAAGAGTTAGATCTGATGAGAATAATTTTATTTTTCATTTGAAAAAAGAATCAGGAGCACCACTTAAGAAACTTCTTCTCTTTTTAATTTTACTTACATTTGGACAAATAATTCTTGGAACCCAAGTTAGAGAAGATATTGATCACCTGTCTCGAGATGGAATTGTTCGAAATTTATGGATCTCTAAACTTGGACTTGAGTATCTCATTCACCGCTCGTATTCAATTTTAATTGTTGTGGTCCATGTATTCTTATTTATAAAGGTCTCTAAATTATCCAATGTTCATTCTAGAATTATTGGATGGACTAGATTTACGTGTGGCATCGTCTTTGTGAATATTCTTTCTGGAATTGCACTGGCCTATGGGGGAGTACCTCCTGCTGTACAGCCAGTTCACTTACTTTTTGGGTTGATGTTGGCCTGTGCCCAGTATTTTTTATTCACTTTAATCTCAAAATCTTCTGCCCTTGAAGTGTAGGTCGATACAGAGTATATAGAACAGATAATGCACTTTTTAATTAACCTCACAATTTTTTTGACTTACCTCCTAATTATACTAGGGGGTGTAGTTCATAATACTGGTTCAGGTCTAAGCTGTCCTGATTGGCCGCTATGTTATGGAAAGATCATTTCCACAGCTTCGTCACAAGGAGCATTTTTAGAGCAATTACATCGTTTCTTAGCAAGCGCTATTGGTTTTTTAACTCTTGTTATTTTTTGGATGGGAAGAGCTCACAAAGAAAGTTATAGCAAATTTTATAAATATACTTTTGGATGCTTCTTCTTAGTTCTTCTTCAGGGAGGATTAGGAGCATCGACATTCTTTTATAAGTTACCAACTTTAATTTCGACGACACATCTTTGCATTAGCTTAGTTTTTCTCTGTAGCCTTCTCTCGATGAGAAGTGAATTTAGATCAAGCATGCAAAAGAGAGGTCTTTCGATAGATTCCAAGAGTTTTAAGAATCTCTTTGATCCTACTTTAAAGGATGGGGTATTTTTCTCTCTACTTGCCGTATCGGTTCAAATTTTCTTAGGAGCAGTTCTTAGACATAGTGGAGCGGGAAAAATTTGTGGAGCGGGAGAGTTCTTTCTGCAATGTGTACATCATCAAAGTCATGAAATCCTTTACTGGTCTAGCATTCCTAAGGTTCAGCTGAATCTTGCTCATAAGTATTTTGCAATAGTATCTCTTGTGACTGTCGTTTGGAATTGCTCAAGAGTTTTCTTTTCAGGGCATAAGTGGGAAGGAGTTTCTAATAAATTTAAAAATTCTCTAAAAGCTCATTCTGTTTTGATAACCACTGTTATTTTAATTCAAGCATTCTCAGGTTCACTTGTTGCTAAGTCTAGTGTGAGTGTTATCCCTACAACTGTACATTTAGCGATAGGGACATTACTTATTTGTCTCCTTTGGAATTTTAGAAATAAATTAAAGTACACGGAGCTAGAAGCCCTAGGTGAAAACCAGCATACTTTTGTTAGTGATGTTCTAGAGATTACAAAGCTTAGGCTTGGAACTTTAGTTGTTGTGACAATCGTTGTTGGAATATTTGCGGCACCCGGTGAGCTCAACTTCTTTAAGGCCATATTCTCGCTTATTTTGATGACGATGGTTGTCTGTGGGGCGACGACTTTAAATTGTTATATTGAAAGAGACGTCGATAAATTAATGGACCGTACAAAGAATAGAGCTCTTCCATCTGGAAGAATGAAGCCCTCGACTTCTCTAATTATTGGTTACGGAATGATTGTTATAGCTCTTCCTCTAATTGCAATTTTTGTTAATTGGCCAACAATGATTCTCTCATTGTTAGCAGCAGTTCTCTATTTATTTGCCTACACACCTATGAAGTTAAAGAGTGAATTGGCCCTCTTTGTTGGAGCGATACCAGGGGCAATTCCTCCTGTGATGGGTTGGACAACAGTGACCGGCAAAATTGATGCTATGGCAATTATACTTTTTTCAATTCTTTTTGTTTGGCAGATCCCTCATTTTCTAGCTATCGCAATTTATTACTCTAAAGATTATGACGCGGGTCATATTAAAGTTTATCCAAATAAGACAGGTTTCGATAAATCTAAACGAGATATCTTTATTTATACTATTGTATTGGTACTAACTTCACTGACCCCTTATTTAATCGGCTATGCGAGCGTTGGCTACTTGAATACATCTCTTGTTTTAGGCGCATTATTTATAATTCTCTCTATTTTAGGATTTTTTAAAGACACGGAATTGAAGACTGATCGTTGGGCAAGGCAGTATTTTCTCGCCTCAATTATCTATCTACCAATTCTTTTATCATCTTTGATTTTCTTTAGCTGAAATCTATAGTAGAAGAATCTAGAATTATCATACTTTTATATATAGAATATAGTGACTTAGAACTCTAATTTACTAATTCTAACTTCATAGTTTATTGAAAGGTTTTATCTATGACTGTTTTATCTGCTGCAGTTGCAAATACTGCAAAAACTTGGACTCTTTGGGAGAGAATGCAAACTCCTGAGGATATTTCTGTTAATGGCCATCTTATTGACTGGCTTTTTAACTTCACGACTTACCTGAATTTATTCTTTTTCATCCTAGTATGTGCAGGGATTTTTGGTTTTTCTTATCTGTATAGCGCTAAGAGAAACAAGAAGGCTTACTATACTTATGGAAATAAGAAAATTCACATCATCGTTTTAACGGTAATTGGTCTATCAGTATTCCTTGGTATTGATATGAACATTACAAGAATTTCGAATCAAGACTACGTTGAAGTATTCGCAAATTGGCCGAAAGAAGATGAGAAGCCACTTCGTATAGAAGTTATGGCGCAACAGTGGGCATGGCATTTTAGATATGCGGGTCGTGATGGTGTTTTTAATACTGAAGATGACGTAGTTCAACTAAATGATCTTAGACTACCTGTTGGTAGAAAAGTTATTTTCCAAGTTGTTTCTAAAGACGTTATTCACTCTCTCTATTTTCCAAATACGAGAAGAAAAGTTGATGCAATTCCTGGTCGTATAACAAGACTTTGGTTTGAATTAACAAAAGATGGATACTACAACATTGCCTGTGCGGAAATGTGTGGAACTTATCATTACAGAATGAAAGCTTACTTAACTTCATATACTCAAAATAACTTTGAAGAATGGATGAAGGAAGCAGAAGACAAAGCAATTGCCCAAAATGATCGTGAAAATGCTGATCTATATTGGGGATGGCCTTGGACTTGGTAAAATTAAACGAATTAGTTATTAAGGAGATATAGAGCAATGGCTTTTTACGAACAACATATCCATGATGCTCCAAAAACTTTCTTGTCGAAGTATATTTTTTCTTACGACCATAAAGTGATTGGAAAACAATTTCTTTGGTATGGAATCCTATTCCTAGGAATCGGGGGAATGATGGCCCTTATGATTCGTTGGACACTAGCGTTTCCTGGACAACCGTTCCCAGTAATTGGAAATTTCTTATTTCCTTCTACAGGTGGAGTTGTTCCTCCTGATACGTATGCGATGCTTTTTACTATGCACGGTACGATCATGATTTTCTACGCAATTACGCCGATCTTAATTGGAGCATTTGGTAATTACCTTATACCTCTTATGATTGGGGCGAGAGATATGGCATTTCCTTTGTTGAACTTGCTCTCTTTTCACGTAGCAGTTCTCTCTGGCGTACTTTTACTTGCGGGGTTATTTACTCCTCTAGGTGCAGCCGCTGGGGGATGGACGTCATATCCAACCCTTTCAACATTAATTGGTTCTCCTGGGGTTGGACAAACTCTTTGGACTCTCGCGATTTTTGTTCTAGGGATTTCATCTACAATGGGTGCCATTAACTACATTACAACTATCATTACGCTTAGAGCTCCAGGTATGGGATATTTCGATATGCCACTATCTGTTTGGGGACTTGGACTGACTGCAATTTTAAATGCAATCTTTCTTCCTGTTCTAGGTGCAGGTTGTTTACTTCTAGTATTTGATAGAGTTTTTGGAACTGCGTTCTTCCTTGCAGGGGCTGCGGCAACTTCAGGAACAGGGGACCCAATTTTATTCCAACACGTATTTTGGATCTTCGGTCACCCGGAAGTTTATATCCTAATTCTTCCAGCGTGGGGAATTGTGTCTGACCTTCTATCATTTTTTGCTAGAAAGCCGGCGTTTGGAGCAAAAGCAACAGCATTATCGATGACGACAATTACAATTCTTTCAACTGTAGTTTACGGTCACCATATGTACACAACTCAGATGTCTCCACTGTTAACTCAGTCGTTTATGACACTGACGATGACCATTTCAATTCCATCAGCAATCTTTTTTGCGAACTGGCTTGGAACAATTTGGAAAGGTTCGATCCGTTTCCATTCTCCGATGCTTTTCTCTCTAGGGGTTGTATTCGTATTTGGTCTTGGTGGTTTAACTGGTTTATACCTTGCAACAGTTACAACTGACCTTTACCTTCACGATACTTACTTCGTTGTTGGTCACTTTCATTACACAATGGCTGCTTCTGTTTTACTTGGTGGTTTTGCTGCTACTTATTTCTGGATGCCAAAAATGTTTGGAACGATGATGAACGAGTTTTGGGCAAAGGTTCATTTTTGGATCACAATGATTGGTCTTAACGGTATCTTCATGGGAATGATGGTTGTTGGTTATGCGGGAATGCATAGAAGACTATACAATCCATTCGTCTATGAATTTATGGAAAGAATGATGCCAATTAATACTTTTATTACTTGGTCTGCAATCATTATGGGACTTTCACAGATTATTTTTGTGATTAATTTTGTACATGCAGTATTTTTCAAGAAAGAAAAAGCTGGTGACAACCCATGGGAAGTTGGAACACTTGAATGGACTATTCCATCTCCATCTCCTCACTATAACTTTAAGGAAATCCCTATTGTTAAGTGTGGACCACACGAGTTTGGAAATCCTAATTTAACTGGTGAAAGAGACTTTCAATACCAAACAGAAGAGCTTGCATAATTAAATGAGTACAGTACTTAGTAGCTCCACATTGAATAAAGAAAGAGTTGGAAGACAAATTACGTCTTCCATCGCTATGACTGTTATCCTGGTCACTTTTTCGATGTTGTTTGCTTCATTACTTTTGGGGTTCACTGTCTTTAGAATAACTTCTGAAGTATGGCCACCAATGGGGTTTGAGAGAGTTGATCTCTTTCTCCCTACAATCAGTACGATTGTAATTGCACTAAGTAGTTTTACTTTTTGGAAATATGAAAGACTTTTTTTAATTGAGAATTCTGAAAAGAAGTTGTGGCTTGGTTTTACAACACTTTTAGGACTCTCATTTATGGTCACTCAAATGTTACTTTGGAGAGACCTGCACACAAAAGGAATTTATGTTCAAGATGGGATTTTTCCATCGATCATTTTTTCTTTTACATGGACTCATGCCGCACACGTTGTAGTTGCATGGCTTCTACTATTTTATTTGGTACCGACGCTTAAAGAAGATGTCAGTGTTGAAAGTCTTGAGAATAGAGTTTTTAACATTGGAAAATTTTGGCACTTCTTAGGTGTTGTTTGGTTAATTATGTATATAACGATTTTTTTATTTTAGAGGAATGACATGAAGAATATGGCTAAGCTAATTTCAACTCTTCTTATCCTTGGTGCTTTTACTTCTTGTAGTGAGAGTCACTTTCGCGAAGATAAAATCTTTGCTGGTGGTAAGTATGTAACTGCTAAGACTTTGAACAAAGGAAAACAAACTTATACTGAGTATTGTATGCCTTGTCATGGTGTGAACGGAGATGGGAAAGGTGTGGCATCCAAAGGGATGAAAGTACCTCCGAGAGACTTTACTAAAGGTATATTTAAATTTGGTCATGTGCTTTCCGGAGAGTTGCCACATGATGAGGATCTATTTGAACTTTTAAAGAAAGGTTTAGATGGTACAGCGATGCTTCCGTGGGATTTAAAGCCAGATCAAGCAAATGCAGTTGTCCAATACATTAAAACTTTTGCACCTAAGGTTTGGGAAGGTAAGGATAAAGAGCTTGGAAAGCATGTTGAGTTAATAAGTGATCCATATGGACTTGCGCACCAGTCTGCGGCCATAGCAAAAGGTAAGGCTATTTATCACGGTGAAGCTAATTGCCAGTCTTGTCACAGAGCTTATATTGGAGTTGAGGCCCTAGGTAAAATTACAGAAGAAAACCCAAGAGAAGTTGATATGACGGTTTTTCAACAAAAGCCACAAGAGACAGAATGGGGATTTCAAAATATTCCACCAGACTTTACTTGGGATACTGTTAGAAGTGCAAGAACTGTTGACGACCTTGCTCACAGAATTGCCGCAGGAATTGGCGGAACATCGATGCCAGCATGGAAAGATACAATTACTGATGATCAAATTTGGGCTGTTTCATATTATGTAAAAAGCTTGATGGATATGAAAGATACTCAACTTAGAAAAGACTTAATGAACGCCATTAAAGCTGAAAACCAAAAATTTGGAAAATAGGTAAGAATGTCTACTGTTATTGGTTACGTTAGAAAAAATACATTCTTCGAAAAGCTTGTTGCTAGCAAGCTTTTTTGGTTTCTATTTATTGCTTTTACTTTTTCGTATCCAATTTATAAGTCAGTAGTTAGAGAACTACCTCCACCGCTTCCAAAACTGTATAAAGTTCCAGAGTACACTCTTATAAATAGCTTCAATAAGCCATTTGGAAGTAAAGACTTAGAAGGTAAGCTTTATATTGCTGGATTCGCTTTTACTAGTTGCCCAACAACTTGCCCGGCCCTCATGGAAAAAATGGATAAAATTCAAAAAAGAGTGAGAGGCCTTGGAACAAATATTGCTCTTGTTACTTATACTGTAGATCCAGAGTACGACACACCAGACGTTCTTTTTAAATTTGCAAGAAAGAGGCATGCTAATCCATACGTGTGGACGTTTCTAACTGGAAGTGAAGCAGATCTTAAGAAAACGATTATAGATGGTTTTAAAGTCCCGATGGGAAAGCGTGAGCCAATATCTGGAAATGTAGACGGCGAGGAAGTATCTTTGATAGATATCGCTCATAGTGAGAAATTTGTGCTTGTAGATTGGAACGGTTATGTTCGAAAATATTACGAGACAGATAAACATAGCATTAATCAGATGATGATTGATGTTGGTTTGCTCGCCAATAGTAATGAAAAAAAATAAGGAGAAATATCATGTCTGAAGTACGCCACCATAGCCATAAGAAATTATACTTAATCATATTCTTTGCTCTTGCTGTATTAACAGCTGTTGAGATCTTAGTTGCGGAATCGGCACTTGCTTATCACTTAATCGCAACTTCTGTTATTTCTCTTGCACTAGGAAAGGCATTTCTAGTCGCTTACTTTTTCATGCATTTAAATGAAGAGACAAAGTGGCTTAAGTGGATTGCTGCAGTTCCTTGTTCTGCATTTATCTATGCGGCAGCTTTAATTGTAGAGTCAATGTACAGATAAGAATTAGAAGAAAAATTATAGAAAACAAAAGAGCTCCCCTTGAGGAGCTTTTTTGTTTTTAGGATGCAATAATTATTTGTATTCTGCTTTAGACATTACTTCTTTTGCAACTTCAACAAAGTTCCCAATAGTTCCAACATTAATTCTATCAACATTGAATGTTCCAAAACCTTCAAGAGTAGGGCTAATTGAAGCATTGCTATTGACTGGGTATTGGTCGAATGCTTTTGCTACAGGAGCTTGAACTTCTTTTGAACTTAGGTATTCTAAAAGCATTGTAGCTTCTTTTGTGTTCTTAGAATATTTAACGATTCCAATTCCAACACCATTTACATGAGCATTTGAAAAACCTTGATTCGCAAAAAATGGTTTTACTGGATAGTCGGCATCAGCTTCAATAAATGGAGCTAGGTAGTAAGAGTTCACAACTCCAACATGACAATCTCCAGCGGCGATTGCACGAATAACATCACGATCGCTTGTCGTCGGCTCTTTCGCAAAGTTAGTAACCCAAGATTTTAAAATATTAACAACTCTATCTGCTCCAAGGTGAGCAACCATAGAGGCTACAAGAGCTTGGTTATAAGAACTTCCAGAAGTTCTCACACATAACTTATTTTCCCATTTCTTATTTCCAAGATCTGCATAAGTAGATAACTCATTTGGAGAAACAAGATTCTTGTTATACATAATGACTCTAGATCGGTAGAAAATTGTAAACCAATTCTTATTCGTTTCAATAAAGTTCGCTGGAACATTTGCTTCAACTACTTTTGAATTAAAGGCCTTGTAGATTCCAGATTGAGTTGCAAGAGAATGATAAACGAGGTCTTTATCTAGGTGTAAATCAGCAAGCGTATTTTCACCTTCATTTTTTATTTTATTAATAAGGTCTTTGCTTTTACCTTCAACAAACTTAACTTCAATTCCAGTTCTCTCTGTAAAAGGTTTAAAGACAGCCTCAAGTTGTTCACCTGGGTAAACAGAGTAAATAGTTAATGATTTAGCTGCTGCATTCGTAGTGCTTATCAAAAGAAGTGATAAGAGTAATAGCTTAAAAATTTGATTCATAATAACTCCATATTGTTAGTGTGGAGTGGTTGTATAAGGTGTGGTTTGAGTTGTCAAACAAAAGTGGCGGCAGTTAAACGAATACTCATTCTCTATGCATTTAAGTCGTTATAAAGAATGAGTTTATAAGAGATTAGCTTTTATAACTGAATTGAAATTGTAATAATCTTATCGTTTAAGTTGATTCGATCTAAAGTTTCAAGCCCATCAACAACTTGTCCAAAGACAGTGTAATTAGAGTCCAGATGATTCAGTGTTGTTAAAGAGATATAGAATTGTGAATCTGCACTATCAATATCCTCCGGCTTTCTTGCCATTGCGACAGTTCCTTTAATGTGTTGAAGTTTATTAAATTCAGCCTTAAGTTTTTCACCGCTTCCACCGTTACCTGTTCCTGTAGGATCTCCAGTTTGTATAAGAAATTTTGGATGCACTCTATGAAACTTTAAACCATCATAAAAACCTTCCTGAACCAGCTGTAGAAAGCGAGTTACAGTGTTTGGAGCTTCATGTGGATAGAGTTTAATAACTATATTTCCCTTTGCTGTTTTTAATATGACAGACTCTTGGGAAAGCCCATTATCATTGACCTTTAGGTCCTTTGAAGTAATGTTTTTTGATACATTTATTTCATTAGGGATAATGTTTTTTTCTTTTTCACTACAACTAGTAAAAAGAAGACTGAGGAGAACTGGAAAAAGAAGACGAAATTTCATAAAACCTGCTATTTTTAAATGTTTTTTATAGTGATTAGTAGTGTCGACTAATGGCCTTTATTAATACAGACTTAAGTCAACAAAATCACCTAGTAGAATTATGGAAAAAAAATCAAAAAAACACAAATTAATTTAAATTCTTTGTTGACAGGTGAACAGGAAACTCATAAATTACGTCTCACATCGAAACAACAAGTTTTGGAAAGCACGGGGGTGTAGCTCAGTTGGGAGAGCACTTGCTTTGCACGCAAGGGGTCGCAGGTTCAACTCCTGTCATCTCCACCATTTCTTGATTTAGTTTCGGCTCTTTAAAATTCGAATAATAGTTAAAGATATGAAGCTTCGGCTGAATATCAAGATGAGAAGATCCCAAAAATAGTATAAGTGCTAATTAAAGTCTTGGCGTAACTAAATCTTGGATGCTGTAAACAGTTGAAGTTAGTAACGTAGAATTCCAAAAGCCAAGAGCCAAATTTATTTGGAAGATTTAGAGCACTGTATATCAATTTTTAATTTTTAAATTTTAATGAAGACAACAGTTCATATTTGCTTGGAGAGTTTGATCCTGGCTCAGAACGAACGCTGTCGGCATGCCTAACACATGCAAGTCGTACGAGAAAGCTTCTTCGGAAGTGATTAGAGTGGCGCACGGGTGAGTAACACGTAGGTGATCTACCATTTGGCGGGGGATAACCAGAAGAAATTCTGGCTAATACCGCATACGTACTGCAATTTTGAAAGTAGCAGTAGAAAGAGTGCCTCTCCTTGGAAGCACTTACCAAATGATGAGCCTGCGTAGCATTAGTTTGATGGTGAGGTAATGGCTTACCATGACTACGATGCTTAGCTGGTCTGAGAGGATGATCAGTCACACTGGAACTGAGACACGGTCCAGACTCCTACGGGAGGCAGCAGTGGGGAATATTGCGCAATGGGGGAAACCCTGACGCAGCAATGCCGAGTGAGTGAGGAAGGCCTTCGGGTTGTAAAGCTCTGTCAGAAGGGAATAATGGTATAGGGTCCAATAGGCCTTATATTTGAAGGTACCTTCAAAGGAAGCACCGGCTAACTTCGTGCCAGCAGCCGCGGTAATACGAAGGGTGCAAGCGTTGTTCGGATTTATTGGGCGTAAAGCGCGCGCAGGCGGATTGTTAAGTCAGATGTGAAATCTCGGGGCTCAACCCCGAAACTGCGTCTGAAACTGATAATCTAGAATCTCGGAGAGGGAAGGGGAATTTCGCATGTAGGGGTAAAATCCGTAGAGATGCGAAGGAACACCAGAGGCGAAGGCGCCTTCCTGGACGAGTATTGACGCTGAGGCGCGAAAGCGTGGGTAGCAAACAGGATTAGATACCCTGGTAGTCCACGCCGTAAACGATGTGCACTAGATATTGGAGGTTTGACCCCTTCAGTGTCGTAGCTAACGCATTAAGTGCACCGCCTGGGGAGTACGGTCGCAAGACTAAAACTCAAAGGAATTGACGGGGGCCCGCACAAGCGGTGGATTATGTGGTTTAATTCGAAGCAACGCGCAGAACCTTACCTAGGCTTGAAATCCTGAGAATCTGATGGAAACATCGGAGTGCTCTTCGGAGAATTCAGTGACAGGCGCTGCATGGCTGTCGTCAGCTCGTGTCGTGAGATGTTGGGTTAAGTCTCGCAACGAGCGCAACCCCTATCCTTAGTTGCCAGCATTAAGTTGGGCACTCTAGGGAGACTGCCCGGGCTAACCGGGAGGAAGGTGGGGATGACGTCAAGTCCTCATGGCCCTTATGTCTAGGGCTACACACGTAATACAATGGTGCATACAAAGGGACGCGACCTGGCAACAGTGAGCAAATCTCAAAAAGTGCATCTCAGTCCGGATTGGAGTCTGCAACTCGACTCCATGAAGTTGGAATCGCTAGTAATCGGAGATCAGCACGCTCCGGTGAATACGTTCCCGGGCCTTGTACACACCGCCCGTCACACCACGGGAGTTGGTCTTACCTGAAGTCGTGGCCCTAACTGCTTGCAGAGGGGAGCGCCTACGGTCGGACCGATGACTGGGGTGAAGTCGTAACAAGGTAGCCGTAGGGGAACCTGCGGCTGGATCACCTCCTTTTAAAGGAATTGAACAGCTTGCTGTTCTATGACCGGTCAAGGAGCACTTATGCTTTTGGGATCTTTTTTCATCTTTCAACTCTTATAGTTGTTATTTTTCAAAGTACTTTAACGAGTATTTTAAAAAATAACAGCATAGATCTTTAACATTCTCATAACAGAATCAGATAGAAGACGAGAACCTAAAATAAAAATAAAATTCAAACCAAGAAAATTTAAAAACTTGTGTAAAAACTTTAGATAGATAAAAGCTACTAAGGGCATATGGTGGATATCTTGGCAGCAAGAGGCGATGAAGGACGTTTACTAGGTAACGATATGCTAAGACGAGTGATCAAGTACGCTTTGACTCTTAGATTTCCGAATGGGGTAACCCCGCTAGCAGAAATGCTAGTGACTACATGGTGAGTAAAGTAGCCATGATAGAGTGAACGCAGGGAACTGAAACATCTAAGTACCTGCAGGAGAATAAATCAATTGAGATTCTGCTAGTAGCGGCGAGCGAACGCAGACCAGCCCAAACCGGCCAGTTTACTGCCCGGGGTTGTAGGACCTCATTTAGGATTCATGAAGGCTAGGGGAACGTGTTGGGAAGCACGACCAAAGAGAGTGAAAGTCTCGTACCCGAAAGTTTGATTGACCGAGAGGTATCCTGAGTAGGACGGAACACGAGAAATTCTGTCTGAATCTGGGAGGACCACCTTCCAAGGCTAAATACTCCTTGCTGACCGATAGTGAACTAGTACCGTGAGGGAAAGATGAAAAGAACCCCGATAAGGGGAGTGAAATAGAACTTGAAACCATATGCTTACAATCGGTGAAAGGGCTATTGTAAAGCCTGATCACGTACCTTTTGCATTATGAGCCGCCGAGTTACGGTGTGTAGCAAGGTTAAGCCGTCGCAGGTGTAGCCGTAGGGAAACCGAGTCTGAATAGGGCGATTAGTTGCATGTCGTAGACCCGAAACGGGATGAGCTTGCCATGAGCAGGTTGAAGCGGAGGTAATACTTCGTGGAGGACCGAACCCATATAGGTTGAAAACTGTTGGGATGACTTGTGGTAAGGGGTGAAAGGCCAATCAAATTCCGTGATAGCTGGTTCTCTCCGAAATGCATTTAGGTGCAGCGTTTGATGATTACTGACGGGGGTACAGCACTGAATTGGCTAGGGGGTTTACCGACTTACCAAACCATATCAAACTCAGAATACCGTTAAGTACAGTCAAGCAGTGAGACTATGGATGCTAAGGTCCATGGTCGAAAGGGAAAGAGCCCAGATCGACAGTTAAGGTCCCTAAATCGTATCTAAGTGGGAAAGGTTGTGGAACTACTCTGACATCCAGGAGGTTGGCTTAGAAGCAGCCATCCTTTAAAGAAAGCGTAATAGCTCACTGGACTAGTGGTTCTGCGCCGAAAATGTAACGGGGCTAAAGATACGTACCGAAACTTCGAAATTACTTCGGTAATTGGTAGGAGAGCATTGTGTTTACTGATGAAGACGTACCGGCAAGGAGCGTTGGAGGCATCACAAGAGCTGATGGCGGCATGAGTAGCGATAAGAAATGTGAGAATCATTTCCGCCGAAAATCTAAGGGTTCCTGGACCAGGTGACTCCGTCCAGGGTTAGTCGGATCCTAAGGTGAGGCCGAAAGGCGTAATCGATGGACAACGGGTTAATATTCCCGTACTTGGTATTTGTCGCTTGACATGAAGGAGTGACGGAGAAAGGTAGCAAAGCCAACTGTTGGATGTTGGTTTAAGAGCGTAGGAGGAGATCTTAGGTAAATCCGGGATCTTGTTAACTCTGAGACTTGATGACGAGGGCCTAGCCCGAAGTTTGTGATCCTATGCTTCCTAGAAAAGCTTCGCATGGAGATAGATATCAATCCGTACCGTAAACCGACACAGGTAGATGAGAAGAGAATTCTCAGGCGCTTGGGAGAACTCTAGTTAAGGAACTCTGCAAATTGGTGCCGTAACTTCGGGAGAAGGCACGCCTTGCTTGGTGACATCACTTGCTGGTGAAGCTGAACGAGGTCGCAGTGAAGAGGGGGTAGCGACTGTTTATCAAAAACATAGGTCTATGCAAACTCGTAAGAGGATGTATATGGACTGACGCCTGCCCGGTGCTGGAAGGTTAAGAGGAGAGGTTAGCTTTCGGGCGAAGCTTCGAATTGAAGCCCCAGTAAACGGCGGCCGTAACTATAACGGTCCTAAGGTAGCGAAATTCCTAGTCGGGTAAGTTCCGACCTGCACGAATGGCGTAACGACTTCCCCACTGTCTCAACTAGAGGCCCAGCGAAATTGGAGTGCGCGTGAAGATACGCGCAACCCGCGGAAGGACGAAAAGACCCCGTGAACCTTTACTGTAGCTTGACATTGGGTTTTGATTAACATTGCGTAGGATAGGTGGGAGTTTTTGATCCCTGCATTCCGGTGTAGGAGTAGACATCCTTGAAATACCACCCTTTGTTAATTGAAATCCTAACCTACGATCCTGATCGGGTCGGGGGACAATGTCTGGTGGGCAGTTTGACTGGGGCGGTCGCCTCCTAAAGAGTAACGGAGGCGCACAAAGGTTCGCTCAAGCCGAATGGAAACCGGCTGTAGAGTGTAAACGCATAAGCGAGCTTGACTGCAACACATACATGTGGAGCAGGGTCGAAAGACGGTGTTAGTGATCCGGTGGTTCCGAGTGGAAGGGCCATCGCTCAACGGATAAAAGGTACTCCGGGGATAACAGGCTGATCTCCCCCAAGAGTTCACATCGACGGGGAGGTTTGGCACCTCGATGTCGGCTCATCGCATCCTGGGGCTGGAGCAGGTCCCAAGGGTTAGACTGTTCGTCTATTAAAGCGGTACGCGAGCTGGGTTCAGAACGTCGTGAGACAGTTCGGTCTCTATCCTCCGTGGGCGTAAGAAATTTGAGAAAATCTGACCTTAGTACGAGAGGACCGGGTTGGACGAACCTATGGTGTACCGGTTATGTCGCCAGATGTACCGCCGGGTAGCTAAGTTCGGAAAGGATAACCGCTGAAAGCATCTAAGTGGGAAGCCCATTTCAAGATAAGATTTCTATTAGACAGCTTGTAGACCACGAGCTTGATAGGTTGGGGGTGTAAGTGCAGTAATGCATTGAGCTGACCAATACTAATTTGTCGTTTTGCTTTTATCTATTTTATTTTAGGTTCACTTCTATTTGGTTTTGTTTTGAGAATGCCAAAGATGATTGATAAAATTTTCGTGGTGGAGTTGACTCTGTTTGCCACGAGTAGTATTAAAGAGTCCATATCTAAATTGTTAAAATCAGTTTGGGTGTGTCGATAGCGACGAGGAAATACCTGATCCCATCCCGAACTCAGAAGTCAAGCTCGTCAGCGGCGAAAGTAGTGCCAGGGGGACTTGGTGTGAGGCTAGCACGATGCACCCATTATTTAAAAAGCTCATCTTCGGATGAGCTTTTTTTTTGTCTAAAGCATTTGCAGGAGCAAATGATTCTAAGCAATACAGCGAGGGCAGGAGCCCGAGTCGTGTAAGTCTAAATTCTCTTCTTTCTTAAGTAACTTCGCAGTTTTTTCTTTTAGTGCAATCTCTTGCGCGATACAATAGTTATATGATCTCTAAAATACTAAAAATACAACTTATAGGCTTATTCTTTATTACTTTAATCGCTTTCTATGCGTATTACTTCTCTGATGTCCTGCCAGACAACTTCTTTCTTATTTCATCAGGGTCTAGTGATGTTAACTTCTTTAGTTATTACTTAACTACTTTGGTTGCGCTTGTTGGCTATTATACAGGTCCTTGGATTTTTCTTCCGTTCTTCTTCTTTGCTCTTCTTTACACTTTTGTTTTTTCAAAGAGAGAGTCACTTTTAGATGCTTTTAATGCTCTAACACTTTTTGGAACTTTCTTATTTTGCACTTATTTAGTTTATCCAAGCTTTATGGGAGCAGGAATTTTCTATGTCCTTGAGAATAACTTTTCAGGAATGATGATTTTCTTATGTACAGCTTTTTGTCTTGTAGGCTTCTTGGCTGGCTCTTTTAGAGAGTCTTTTAAAGATAGTGTTTTTTCAATAATAGACTTTTTAAAAAATGCTCCTTCTAAAGTGGCAAAGGCCTCTGCTCAAATTTCTCCTTCTGAAATAAATAATAGATTACAAAATAAAAGTGAGGACTTTGTTTCTAAAGTTAAAACAAAAGTACCTTTACTTCTTAAGGGAGAAGCAAAATCTGATGAAAAACCAGCATTTGCTCAGAGAATGGAGCAGGCAGAAAAGCCATCTCCAAGCGTAGAAGTAGAAAAGGAAAAGTCTTCAATTGCATCTTTTTTTAAGAAGGATTCTGGAAGTGATGATGTTGAAGATGTAACTCCAATAGAAAAAAACGAAGAAAAAGTAAGTCATTCAGTTATTAACGAAGACAAATCAGCTCCCGGTGGTGGAGTGGTGAGAATGGCCTCATCAACGAGCCCTTATAAGCTTAAAAATTCTAATGCTGGAGCACCAGAAGAAAGTCAGTACTACTCATTAGTAAAAACAATCTCTAAAAAGAAAGACGTGAAGAGAGTTGGTCACCCTGATGATAAATACTTTGACGAGATCACAGATATAATTGAAGAAAAACTCTCTGAATTTAAAATTGATGGACTCATTATCAATGTTCTGAAAGGGCCAGTAGTTGATACATTCGAATTAGAACTTGGGTCTGGTATTAAAGTTTCAAAAGTAACTGGTGTTACCGAAGATTTATCAATGGCCTTATATGGGGCACCTATTAGAATTGTATATCCAATGAAGGGTAGAACAACAATTGGGATCGAAGTACCTAGAAACCCTAGGGAAATTATCTATCTAGACGAAGTTCTTGATTCTCAAGATTTTAAAGATTCAAAGACAATGCTTCCAGTTGCTATGGGAAAAGATGCTTTTGGAGACACATTTGTCGTAGATTTAGCGGCCATGCCACATATGCTTGTAGCTGGGGCAACAGGAGCAGGTAAGTCTGTTTTTATTAACTCACTTCTTGTCTCACTATTAGTTAAGAAATCCCCAAGACAAATGAAGTTAATTCTTATTGATCCAAAACAGCTTGAACTTGCTGTTTATTCAAAGCTTCCGCATTTAGTAATGCCAGTGGTAACGGATGCAAAAACTGCCTCGATTGCTCTTCTTTGGGCCGTTCAAGAAATGGAGAGAAGATATTCTATTTTAAAAGAATTTGGAGTTAGAAATATTGCAGGATTTAACGAAAAGTTGAAAACTGCTGGACCTGCGATGATTGCTAAAATTCACCAGTACTATGAAGACTCTGGAGCAGACGAGTACGAACTACCATGCTTAGTGGTAGTGGTTGATGAATTTGCAGACTTAATTCTTACAAAAGCAGGAAAAGAAATTGAGATGAATATTGCTAGACTTGCAGCAAAGGCTAGAGCCGCCGGAGTTCACTTAGTTCTAGCAACTCAACGTCCATCAGTTGATGTAATTACAGGTGTGATAAAATCAAATTTTCCAACACGAGTTTCATTTAGAGTAACATCTTCTACCGACTCAAGAACAATTCTAGATAAGATGGGGGCTGAAAAGCTACTCGGAAAAGGGGATATGCTTTATAAGCGCGGAGTTGAAATGACTCGTGTTCATTCATCTTTTGTAGATGAGGCCGAGATTGAAGTTTTGACGGAAGAACTGAGTCAGCTGCCACAAGACTTTAATGAAAACGCGATGGAGTTTTTAGAAAATGGTGGAGAAGTGGAAACTGATGAGTACACTTATGGCTCTCACGTCGTAGCTCCAGATAGTACGAGCTCTGATGATGATATGTATAATCAAGCCCTTAGAATTGTGATGGAGTCGAGATCTGCTTCGGCATCAATGCTCCAAAGAAGACTTAGAATTGGCTACAATAGGGCGGCAAACCTTATTGAAGAGATGGAAACGAAAGGAATAGTGGGACCAGCTCAGGGGTCAAAACCTCGTAAAGTTCTCGCTGCGTCAGATAGCTTGTAAAATATAGTTTTTAGTCAGCAAATAATGCTTTTAGGTGGTCATTTACACCTTGAAGCATTATGATCTCTATGCTATTTAAAATCACTTAATTGCAATCGTGCAAAATAAACATTCCCTCTCGGGAAGGTCTACCAATTGGTAGCTTGAGGGATTAGACTAACCAACCTAGGAGTAAACATGTCTAATGAATTAAAAATCCAAGATCTATTATCTGCAGGAGCACACTTTGGTCACCAGACTCACAAGTGGAATCCAAAAATGAAGAAATATGTTTTTGGTGAAAGAAACGGAATCTACATTGTTGACCTTGGAAAGACAATTCCAGCAGCAAAGCAAGCATATGACTTTCTTAAGAAAGTATCTTCAGAAGGTAAGCCAGTTCTTTTCGTAGGAACTAAGAGACAAGCTTCTGAAACAGTTAGAAATGCAGCAATTAGCTGTGGAGCTAACCACGTTACTTATAGATGGCTAGGTGGAATGCTTACTAATTATAAAACAATTACTCTTTCAGTTGATAAGCTTAGAAAAGTAGAAAAAATGAAAGAAACTGGTGACTTCGGACTTCTAACAAAGAAAGAAAGATCTAAAATTGAAAAAGACGTAATCAAGCTAGAGAAAAACCTTGGTGGAATCAAAGACATGAGAAAGATCCCAGGAGCTTTATTTGTTGTTGATCCTAACTCTGAGAGAATTGCTGTTCAAGAAGCAAACGTACTAGGTATTCCTGTAGTTGCTATCACAGATACAAACTGTAGCCCAGATGGAATTGATTTTGTTGTTCCAGGTAACGATGATGCAATTAAGTCTGTTTCTCTATTTGCAGATTACTTTGCAAGTGCAGTTAACGAAGGTCTTGGACAAGCTAAGAAAACAGGAAAGCTTTCTAAAGATACAAAGACTGCTAGAGACACAACTTTAGAAAAAGAAATCATTTCAAAGTACGAAAATGATATCGATCTTAAAGGTGACGAAGAATAATTAATTTTTAATTGATATAGTGGAGAATAAAAAATGGCAATTTCTGCAAAAGATGTAAAAGAGCTAAGAGAGAAAACTGGCGCAGGTATGATGGACTGTAAGAAAGCATTAACTGAAGTTAATGGTGACTTAGAAGCAGCTGTTGATTACCTAAGAACTAAAGGTTTAGCTAAGGCGGCAAAGAAAGCTAGCCGTGTAGCTGCTGAAGGTGCTGTTGTTACTCTTATCGATGGTAATAATGGAGTAATCTTAGAAGTAAACTGTGAAACAGACTTTGTTTCTAAGGGCGATGACTTCCAAGGTTTCGCGAAAAGTATGGCAGAGTTTGCTCTTTCAAATAAAGCCGGATCTGTTGATGAATTAAAATCTGCTAAAGAAGCAGCTATCACAGAATTAACTATGAAGTGTGGAGAGAAAGTAGACGCTAGAAGATTAGTATCTCTTTCAACTTCTGGACTTTTAGGTTCTTATAACCACGGTGGAAAGATTGGTGTACTTGTTGATCTTGAAACTGATAAAGCAGATGCTCCTGAAGTGGCTGAACTTGCAAAAGATATTTCTATGCACGTTGCTGCAGCAGCTCCAACTTTCTTAAGTGGAGATGATATTGATGAAAGCTTTAAAGAAAGAGAAGCTGAAGTTTATAGAGCGCAATTGAAAGAAGAAGGGAAGCCTGCTGATATGATTGAAAAAATCGTTCTAGGTAAACTTGGAAAACTAGCTAAAGAAGTTTGTCTTCTTGAGCAAGCTTTTATCAAGAACCCTGATTTAAGTATTAAGAAACTTGTTGCTGAAACAGCTTCAAAAGTTGGTGGAACAATTACTGTTAAGTCATTCCACAAACTAAATCTTGGTGAAGGTATCGAAAAGAAAGAAGATAACCTTGCTGATGAAGTTGCAAAAATGACGAGTGGGCACTAGGTCTTACAAAATTTAAAAAAATAAAGGGGACTTTAATTGTCCCCTTTTTTTTGATCTACTTTCAAATATTGGAGCGCACGTGAAATATAATAGAATTCTTTTGAAGTTATCTGGGGAAGCACTTGCTGGCGACAAAGGTGGTGGCGTTTGTAACGAGATTTTAAACCAAATTTGTGATGAAGTTAAAAACTTACATAAAATGGGTGTTGAAGTCGCAATTGTAATCGGTGGTGGAAATATTCACAGAGGAGTTGCTGGAGCAACGAAGGGAATGGATAGAACGACTTCTGATCACATGGGGATGCTCGCAACAGTTATTAATTCCTTGGCCATTCAGGACTGTTTAGAAAGAAAAGAAATTAGTACAAGAGTAATGTCGGCAATAGAGATGGCAGAGATAGCGGAACCCTATATTCGCCGCCGCGCTGTGAGACATTTAGAAAAGAAGAGAGTTATAATATTTGCAGCTGGTACAGGTAACCCGTACTTTACAACTGACACTGCTGCGGCGCTTCGTGCCAATGAAATTGATGCTGATGTCATCATGAAGGCGACAAAAGTTGATGGGATCTATGACAAAGATCCAATGGAACATAAAGACGCTGTAAAGTTTGATGAATTAAAGTATATTGATGTACTAAATAAAGGTATAAAAGTAATGGATTCTGCAGCAATTTCATTGTGTATGGATAATGAAATTGAGATTATTGTTTTCAATATGTTCGATAAGGGTAATGTTCAAAAAGCCGTTATTGGAGATACTATTGGAACTATAGTTAGGAATTAATGGAGAAGAATATATGATGGATGAAATTAAGTCGACATTAAATACTCAAATGACAAAATCAATTGATTCACTTAAGCATCAATTAACGAAAGTTAGAACTGGTAGAGCGTCAGCTAGTGTTCTAGACGGGGTGTCTGTTGATTACTATGGTTCAGCTACAGCAGTAGCTCAAGTTGGACAAATTAGTACACCGGAAGCAAGACTTCTACAGATTCAACCATTCGATAAAACGATGATCGCTGCTATCGAAAAAGCTATCCTAGGAGCAAATCTTGGTCTTACTCCATCAAATGATGGGAACTTAATCAGAATTCCTTTTCCGGCCCTAACGGAAGAGAGAAGAAAAGAGCAAGTTAAAGAGATTAAGAAGAGTGGCGAAGATGCAAAAATTGGAATCAGAAACTCTCGTCGTGATCAAAATGAAGTTGTAAAGAAAGCTGAAAAGGCAAAAGAGATTTCAGAAGATGATTCAAAGAAATTTCAAGCTGAGATTCAGACAATTACTGATAAGTATGTCGCAGAAGTTGACGTGATTATAGAGGCAAAAGAAAAAGAGCTACTTTCAATTTAAAATGGATAAAGCAAAACTCAAACATATTGCTATAATAATGGACGGTAATGGGCGCTGGGCTCAGTGCCGCTCTCATGAGCGTATTTGGGGGCATATTCGTGGCTCTAAAATTGTTTCGAATATAGTTGAGGAGGCCGATGATCTTGGCGTGCAAGCGTTAACTTTATATGCATTTTCAACAGAGAATTGGAGCAGACCTCTCGGAGAAGTTACAGTTCTCTTTAAGTTATTAAAGAAGTTTCTCTTAAAAGAAAGAAGTAGAATCCTTAAGAATAATATTCAATTTAAGGTCATGGGTGATACATCAAAATTACCTGAGAAAACGAAGTCTTTAATAAAAGATTTAGAAGAAGAATCAAATTCAAACACCGGACTTAAGCTTACTTTTGCTTTTGGCTATGGTGGGAGAGATGAGATTGTTCAAGCTGCAAATAATTTTATAAAAGAAAATCCTGGGAAGGAGTTAACGGAAGAGCTCCTTCAGTCATATTTACTCATGCCACATCTTGGTGATGTCGATTTAATGATTAGAACTGGTGGTGATCAAAGAATATCAAACTTTCTTCTTTGGCAGTCAGCTTACGCTGAACTTTATTTTACAGAAACGAAGTGGCCAGACTTTACAAGAGTAGAGTTTAGAAAGATTGTGGAATTTGTATCTAAGCGCGAGAGAAGATTTGGTAATGTATGTTCTTCCGATTTACAGACATCAAAGTTGATGGCCGTAGAAAATAAAGAAATTATTACTAACCTTTAAGGTATATTCTCATGTCTAATACTCAGAAAAGAATTTTCTCTGCCCTTGTTTTAGCCTTTATCGTAGGAGTTTGCCTCTACTTTGGAACGAGAACAACATTACTATTCATTCTTGTCACTGGAGTAATAAGTATTGATGAGCTATTTGTTAATTTTTTCAAAGGCTCTAGAAAAAGTGTAAATTATCTATTATCTCATCTTGTTCTAATTTTACCGTTTATTTATTTTAATCTCATTGATGTGAGTACTCACTTCTTAGGAGTCTTTGTAAATGCGGGACTTGTTCTAAACTTATTATTATTAGTTTATCTATTCTATACTCCTATGGAGTCAAATTTTGTTGTAAGAAAGTTAAAAAAATACTCTATTGCTTCTTCTTTATTGATTCTTCTTCCGCTTATGTCTTTGGCCTCAATTTTTCAATTCAACAAGTGGATCTCTCTTGTAGTGGTTCTTCTTCTTGTAAATTTTGGAATGGATACTGGAGCATGGTTCTTTGGTAAGAATTTTGGAAAACACAAGCTTTGGCCAAGTGTAAGCCCAAATAAAACAATTGAAGGCGTTATTGGTGGAGCTCTTACTTCTGCATTTGTTGGAGGGATTGCATTTCACTTTCTCTTTGGAAGAATGGAAGTAAAATTGTTTATATTCTTTGCATTCCTAGGCTTGATGTCCCAAGTTGGCGATCTCATTCAATCTAAGCTTAAGAGACAATGTGAAATTAAGGATAGTTCTGCACTTATTCCAGGTCACGGCGGAGTTTATGATAGAATAGATAGTCTAATGTTCTTAACCCCATTCTTTGCGGTTGCGATCAAGTATTTTTATTTCGGATAGGTAAGAGATGATTGAAAAAGTATTGATATTTATATTATTCCTTGGGCCTTTAGTTTTCTTTCATGAGCTAGGGCACTTTCTATTTGCGAGACTTTTTGGAGTAAAAGTCCAAGTATTCTCCATAGGCTTTGGACCAAAGTTATTTAAATTTAAAAAAGGTGACACTGAGTACGCACTTTCATTAATTCCTCTTGGTGGATATGTGAAAATGTTTGGTGACGATCCATTCAATGGCGATGCTATTCCTGTTGAAGAAAGAAAGTATAGCTTTACTCATAAGAGTAAGTGGGCAAGATTTTGGATTGTCTTTGGTGGACCTCTTGCGAACTTTATTATGGCCTATGTTATTTTCTTTTCGCTCTTAATTGGTGGCGAGAAAATGCCTGAATTAAAAATGGGACTAGTTACAAAGGATTCAAAGTTTGCAAACTTCGGTATTAAGACTGGTGATATTCTTAAAGAGGTAAATGGAGAATCTGTTTCAAATCCATCTGATGTAGTTCTAATGGACGGAGGGGTGAAGACTCTTACCGTAGAGCGCTTTGGTGAAATGAAAACTGTAAATATAGGAATGAGTGGAGAAGAATTTTTTGAAGAGATGGTTAATTACCCACCATTTCTAAGACGTCCTGTTATGACTTCTTATAATGGAGAGGTATTTGCTCTGTCATTGAATAAAGACTCCGTAAATTGGGGAGAGTCTCTTGATGAGCTCGCAGATCATGCTGAGAACCAAAGTGTTTACTTATTTAAAATGAAAAAAGATGCGGACCTCGGTGATATAAATATCCAGGAAGAGAGACCATTTGTAAGCGAAGTAAAAATTGGTAATAAAGGAATGGAGAATTTCTTTAAAACAATGAGAGAAGCAAAGCTTTATCCAAATGATATGTTTGTAAAAAGTATTTCTATGAAATCTCCTGCTGAAAAAGCTGGGATTCTAGGTGGGAATATTATCTTGGGACTTAATGGAGAAGATATCTATAGCTTTGAAGTTTTAAGAGCAACACTTCAAAAGATTGAAACAAAAGAAGTTCAAGTAAAAATCTTAGCAGATAATATTGAAAAGTCTGTGAGTCTTACTCCGGATGTAAAACCTCAAGGGGAGAAGAAAGTAAAACTCATTGGAGTCTACTCAAACGGTGTATTCCAAGGAATGAGGTTTGTTGACACTCCTTCTAAAGGCTTTGTTGGGTCGTTCACGGGAGCTTTTTCAAGAACTTGGGACACTATTGTAAAAACAGTAGGCTCGTTTAAAAAACTTATTGTTGGAGAAGTTTCACTTAAGAATATTGGAGGACCTCTCGCTATTGGTAAGGTTGCTTCGGATTCTTTTCAGACGAGCCTTTCTTACTTTTTTCAATTGATGGCCTTGATTTCAGTTAACCTTGGAGTTATAAACCTATTCCCAATTCCAGTTTTGGATGGCGGGCATATTTTATTTCTAGGACTTGAATTTTTAAATAGAGGACCCGTCTCCAGAAGAAAAATGGAAATTGCACAACAATTTGGTCTTTCAATGTTACTGATGCTGATGATTGGTGCGATCTTTAACGACGTGGTGAGATTCTTTTAATGGCCTACCTCTTTATCGATACCTCTGATCATTTAGTGCTAGGTCTTTTAGACGAAGAGTATAATTGGTTAGAGTTTATCGAAACGGATGACAAGAAGAGCTCAGCCTCTATCCATTCTCATATTTACAATCTCTTAGAGCTTAGAGGATTGAAAGTAAAAGAGATCAAGGGACTTTTTCAAGTTGCTGGACCTGGCTCATATACAGGAATGAGAATATCTGAAGGGATTGCCCAAGTTCTTGAGTGGCAGAATATCCCGATATACTCTTTCTATCATTTTGCTGTTCCTTATATTTTAGGTGTTAATAATGGCGCTTGGGTTTCTAAGGCCTTTAAGAATGAAGTATTTCTCTATGAGTGGCGCGGTAGTGTAGTAAAAAAATCTCTACATGCTGAGAGCGAATTAGTCTCTTTGCAAAATAGTTTAAGGCATGAGCTCGGTGAGTTTTGGACTCACTTTGATGGAAACTTTGAGGGGGTTAAACTTTCGAGCGCAAAGCTTATGAAAGATAATCTAAAAGAGCTATTAACTCATGTCGCAGACAGTCAGATGAGAGAAAAGCCCTTTTATTACAGATCCTTAGAAAATGAGTTCCGTGTAAGCAATAAATGACATTGGCGCAATTTGTTGATAGATTTATTACATGGGATTAACTTACTTACCTCGGTGGATATATTTCTGTATTTCATTTCTAGCATTCTTGTTAATGCTATCGTTTGGTTTTTTGGGATTCCTATTAACCGTCGCGGCCTTTGCTTTTCTCTTTGGAATTTTTAGAAAACAAAAACAAGATTTTAGAGATCATTCTAACGATAATGTTATTGTCTCTCCTGTTAATGGAAGAGTTTATAAAATTTATAAAAATGTAGATCATGACTTCTTTGGAAAAGATATGACTTGTGTTCTTATTCAAGTTCCCTTCTGGAAAGAGTTTGGATTGTTTTTCCCTGCGAAGGCCGAAATTCATGAGGTTCAATCTAGTAGAAAAGATTGTCTTGATCACCTTGTAAAGTTTAGACTATCAAGTGGAATAGATATAGGTCTTGCTGTTGGACAAAATATTCTTAGGCTTGCGCCACAGATTGTAGTGCTGCCTGGGGACCGTGGGAAACAGAAAGTTAATTTTGGATTTCTTCCAATGGGTGGTGAGGTGAAAGTATACATCCCATCTGTGTTGGAAGTTTTAATTAATGAAAAAGATGAAGTAGTTGCTGGCGAAGGAATTCTTGCTGGGATACCTACAGATGTTGAGGAAAAAATAATATGATTGATCAACCTAAGAGACTTGCTTTCTTTTTACCAAACACTTTTACAGCGTTGAATATGGCCTGTGGTTTTGCCTCAGTAATAATGTCGTGGAATGGACAATTCTATAATGCAAGTATGATTCTTCTTTTAGGAGCAATCTTTGATTCCGTTGATGGAAGAGTTGCTAGAATGACTGGAACCCAATCTCAGTTTGGAGAGCAATTTGATTCAATCAGTGATGTTGTATCATTTGGTATAGCTCCTGCATTTCTTGTTTATAACTGCTTTTTTAAAGATCTTGGACGACTTGGAATGGTCGTATCATTTATTTATCTTCTTTGTGGAGCCTTGAGACTTGCTAGGTTTAATGCAAATATTGATAAAGTAAGTAGTGATTATTTTCAAGGCCTTCCTATTCCGACTGCAGCTTTAGGACTTGTGGGTTATGTTCTACTAGCAATTGAGTTTGAACTTATTAAAACTTTAACCCCTTTTACAATTTTCTATGTTGTCCTTTACTCTTTGCTGATGATTTCAAATGTTCCATTTTATTCATTTAAAAATGCAGCATGGGTAAAAACTCATAAGAAGAGAGTATTAGCTTTAATATTTCTTTTGCTAGCATTGATATTTACATATGAACAATTAATGATTGGTGTAATCACTGGAGCGTATGTTCTTGGTGGATTGATTTACTTTATTACTCATAAAGGTGCACTTGAAGATGTTTTTTCATGGAAGAGCGAAAATGATGAAATTAACGAAGGTAATTAAGTTATTTACTTTAACTCTAATTTTAGCAAATTCTTATGCTGAAGACTTCGGGCAAACGGTGCCTGGAAGTATTCCAAATGCAATGGAAGACGTTAAAGTTGATGGTGAAAGTGTCTATATTCCAGATGGAAATGAAAGACCATTAGATAAGGTTGAGAAGAAGAAAACGTCGGCACTTGTGCCGGGTGAAGAAGATTATGGAACTGAGGTCTCAGGCAAAGGTTCTCCTTCGCAGTTTAACTCAGGCGCGCCATTTAGTGGACTTGATTCTGACAGCTATATTACCTATACGAATAAAGATATTTTAAAAGGACTTGCAAAGAAGAGTAAGTCGTCTTTTTCATTCGAATTTTTTCAAAATAATTTTGATTACACTGATACTAGAGGAGTATATTCAAAAACTTTTGATTCCGATTCAGGAGCAAAAGGTGGATCACTTCATATTTCAATGGATCGCTATTTATATAAAGGCTTTCTAAATTTTGGTTATGGTGGTGGACTTGGAGTTGGTTATAGTACAGGAAAAGGGATTTTTGCAGACGATAATACAGTTAGTAAAACTCGATTTAATCTCTACTCGTTGCCAATTGATTTAAGACTACTCATTGAATTGCCTATAGGAGAAGTTGTTAAGCTATCATTTGCTGGAGGACCAAGTGTTATGGGCCTCATTCAAAATAGAAGTGATAGAGATGACGGTGATAAAGATAAAGAGAGACGGCAAGTAGGCTATGGGTATTCTGCAGAAGGAAAACTTAAGTTAAATCTAGGGCACCTTTTTACGGATACAGGTTTTGAATACTATAGAACTCATGAGGTTAGTTTCATGTCTATTGATTTGGCCATCCGTACACAAAATTATTCTGGATTTGCAGATGAAGTTGAAATTTCGGGAATGTCATACGGCTTAGGTTTCACTTTTGAATTTCTATAAATTAAAAATTAAATATAAAGGCCAGCGCTATCAGGGTTGGCAAAAGCAACCTCATTCTGAATTAACGATTCAAGGGCAATTAGAGAAAGCTCTTTTAAAAATTGTAAAATCAAATGATATTCATACAATTGGTTCGGGTAGAACAGACTCGGGGGTCCATGCTCTCGCTCAAGTTGCCAGAATTCAAATTCCATTTTCAATTGAGAGTTCATCACTACTTAAGGCGATAAATTCTCACTTACCTGATGATATTGAATGCATGACTTGCGAGGATTCGAGTGAAGACTTTCATCCAGTTTTTGGGGCCAAGGATAAGACCTATCGTTATGTTTTTAGTCTTGGAAAAAGAAGGGATGCACTTGCTGGTGATATGGTGACTTATCTTTCTCGGAGCCTAGATATTGAAAAAATGAAAATGGCCTGCAAAGAGTTCATTGGAGAGCATGACTTTGCAGATTTTTACACAACGGGCACGGAAGTTTCATCTACAGTTAGAAGAATTTTTGACTGTAGCTTAGAAAAGTCATCTGGCTCAGGGTTTCTTAAAGATATCTACCCCGAGTACTTTGTCTTTGAAGTTAAAGGAAGTGGCTTCTTGAAGCAGATGGTCAGGCTGATGGTTGCAACTATTTGGAATATTGGAGAAGGGAAAGTGAGCTTAGATGAGCTTCGGGTGGCCCTTAGCTCACCAACTGGCAGAAAGCTGGCTCCAGTGGCCCCTCCCCAAGGACTTTATCTCTATGAAGTGAATTACTAGCCCTTTAACAAAACTCGCAAATCCCCTCTCTAATACAGTACTTTCATTGACTTTTGAGGCCAATCTCGATACTTTCACCACCTAAAAATTAAGTTAATATGATGCAACTAGTTACGCGAGGGAAAGATATGTCTTATACTGTTGAAACAATTAATGATTGTACAAAGAAAATTGTTTTTAATTTTGAAACTCTAGATCTTACTGCTGAAATTAAAACAGCAATTGTTCAAAAGCAAAAAACAACCTCATTAAAAGGTTTTAGAAAAGGAAAAGCTCCTTTAAGTATGGTTGAGCAAGTTTATGGACCACAAATCCAATCAGAAGCTTTAAATCAATTTGTACAAAATCAATTCTTTGATGCTGTTCAAAAAGAAGAGCTAAGAATCGTTGGTTACCCATCGTTTGAAAATATGAATTACGATGAAGGGAAATCAGTTAAGTTTGATGCTCTCGTTGAAATTTTCCCAACTGTAGAAGTAAAAGGTTTAGATAAAATTACTGTAGCTAAAGAAACAGTAGCGGTTTCTGACGAAGATGTTACAGCAATGGAAAAGAATTACCTAGGTTCTAGAGCAGAGATGAAAGAAATTGAAGAAGATGTGAAACTGGCAAATGGTCAATTCGCAGTTCTTAACTTTCAAGGTGAAAAAGAAGATGGTGAGAAGCCAGAAAATATGAAAGGTGAAGAGTTCTTACTTGAAATTGGTTCAGGGCAATTTATCCCAGGATTTGAAGAAGGTATGATTGGTATGAAAAAAGGTGAGAAGAAAGTTATTGAACTTACTTTCCCTGGAGACTACCACGTTGAAGAACTTAAAAACTCTAAAGTAAAATTTGATACTGAGCTTTTAGAAATTAAGCAAAAGGTATTCCCTGACTTTACAGATGAGCTTGCTAAAGAATTTGGATTTGAAACTGTAGAAGATTTCAAAACAAAAACAAAAGATAATCTCTTTAAGCAAAAAGAAAGAGAAGTTGCTGAGAAAATGCACCAAGAAATTCTTGAGAAATTAATTGAAGCAAATAAGTTTGATGTTCCAGCTTCACTTGTTTCGCAGCAAGAAGCTAGCCTTAAAGAAGATCTTTCTAGAAACCTTAAAGGGCAAGGGTTCAACGAGCAAATGCTTGGTGAGTACTTTGAAAAATGGGCAGGAGATCTTTCTGAGAAAGCAACTTTTCAAGTTCGTTCAGGATTAATTCTTGATAACCTTGCAAAGAAATACAATGTTGAAGCAACAGATTCTGACTTTGATGCAAAGATTGAAGAGATGGCCGCTGGTTCAGGTATGCAAGCTGATCAAATTAAAGGTTACTATTCTTCTGATGCAAAACTAAAAGGAAACTTAATGTACGCTATCAGAGAAGAGAAGACTTTTGAGAAGATTAAAGAAGAAATTAAACTAAAGTAATTTGTTTAAATATTGATCAAATATCACTAAGCCCGCGTAAATGCGGGCTTTTTTTATTGTATTTTTTATAGTGGTAGTTGTGTGGTGTTCGAATTTCTGTAGAATTTATCTAAATAAATATATCTGGAGTATATAGTGAAATCAGCCCTAAAGGTTCTTTTAGTCTTTATTTTTATTACTAATATTGCGGCTTCCTCAGATCCTGCAGTTGAAACTATTTCAAAAGTTGCAGCAGACTTTAAACAGGATTTGATTCGAGAGCACTCAGCAGAGAGCGTGAAGATAGTTGTTAAGAAGATTAGAGGACTTGATGCACTTGATGTTCGTGAATATATTGAAGATGGAGCCTACTCAGGAGGGACGTCTTTTATAGCTGATAAAATTAAGTTTTGTGATGGAAGAGATTGTCGAATTTTTCACATGAAAGCTGTTATTACAACGCCAATCGGACTTGAATTTACTTTTGTAAGAGTTCTCTTATTGCATAAGAGAAATGATTCAATACCAGACGTCTTAGACTTCTTCGTTGAAACAGGTCTACTTGCTAACCCTAGAACTGTTGACAGTGAAGGATGGGGTGAGCTTTTCTCAATTTAAAAGACATTTAACTTATTAAAAGCCGAGGCCATCTTTTGCACAAACTTAGATGGCCTTTTTAGTACAGCAGCAGATTCTTCTGCATTTTTCTCTGCCGTGGCCATTGTGATTCTTGTCTTAGTGGCAATTGAACCAGCTTTGTTAATCTCTTTTAATCTTTCTTGTGTTGTTTGATTTATTTTCATAGAAGCCCTATCGGAAGGGCCGGTGACAAACTTGAGGAAAAATGTAGGGTATTCCTCAAGTCATTGAAATTATTTTTGAATTTGCTTCTGCATAAGGCGCTCTCTTTGAATGAGATGATCGCAGAGTATCCAATCATTGCCAGCACCTCTTCCCACAGGTTTGAATTTAGAAGTATCAATTCTTCCTGAATCGAGAAGATCCTCATTTATATGAACCTTTACCACCTCTCCAGTAATAATTTGCCCACAACCAGGTTCATCGCCATAGCTAAGGTGATCTCTATAGATACATTCAAAGTGTATTTTACTTTCAAGGATTCTCTTGGCCTTAACAATGTCTGAATCAATTGGTGTAAGTCCCGCAAGTTTAAATTCATCTTCCCCGTAAGGTAGCTCTACAGAAGTTGTATTGATCTGATCAATGATCTCTTCACTGACAAAGCTCACAACAAATTCTTTCTCTCTAAAAATATTTCTAGGAGTATCTTTCATCTCTCCTGTTGAACTCTTGATCATTGGAGAGAAGGCGATAATCATTGGCTTAGCACTAACAGCTGTGAAAAATGAAAAAGGAGCTACGTTATTTGTTCCATTCTCATTTACTGTTGAGACCACTGCAATTGGCCTTGGAAGTATAGAGCCAATAAGAAATTTATAATTTTTAGCAAATTCACCATTTGTATCGAAACTTTTCATATTCATAATTTAATCCTTTTGACTACATCCAACTTTTCCAATAATCACTTACTTCATTCTCTGCAAACCACTTTGTTGGCTCAAGTGGATATCTGGCATCAACCATAACGGCATACTCGTCAGTGTGAGTTTTATCATCGACACTATTAAAGGCCTTTGGGTGTGGCCCATGATGAATTCCTTGTGGGTGAAACGTTAGTGCTCCAGCATCTATATTATCTCTACTGAAGAAGTTTCCTTGATGATAGAAAAGAACTTCATCGTAATCAATATTTGAGTGATAGAAAGGAACTCTAAGGACCCCATGCTTTGAGTCCTCTAAAGGCCTTTCTACAAAAGAGCAAATAACAAAATTTCTACAAACATAAGTCGTATGTCCAGAGGGTGGAATATGATACTTATGTGACATCACAGGGCAAAGATCGTAGATAGAGAGCTTCGTTGGATAAACGGAACCTTTCCATCCTTTTGCATCAAGTGGGTTAAAAGGATAAGTAACTGTCGTAATTTTACCTAGTCTTTTTATTTCAACTTTATACTCACTTAAATTTTGTTCAGAGCCAAGTGCGCTCTCAGGAGTTTCAATAACCGTTTGGTCATATAGAGCATTTGGACCAAGCATTCCTCTGTCCGGCTGTTCAAATTCAGAGTTTGATTCGATTTTAAATATCTTTGTCGCATTCTTTACGAAAAGTTTATAAGTTGTCCCTCTTGGAATTGTAATATAATCACCACGCTTATAAGTGAGGTGGCCATAGATCGTTTCAAAATGTCCCTCTCCCTCATGAATGAAGTAGAGTTCATCAAAGTCTGCATTTCTAAAGAAGCATTCAAAGCTCACGGTATAATGAGCAACATTGATTGTAACATCGTTATTAAAGAGAATGGGTTGAAAGTAATTTACTTCTAAGTGATCGCCAAACATTGGCTTTTGGCATCTTGGTTTTAATTCACCTTCGATATTAGTCCAATTTACTGGTGGGTTTTGGTGATAAATCTGACTTACTCTGCCAAAGAAACCTTTTCTTCCATGCTCCTCTTCATAAAGACCTTCTGGAATCTTTACGTGAGCTTGTTTAGAAAAAGTTCCACTTGATTTAAAGCTTTCCATTCTTCTTTCCTATTTTATTTTTTAAAGTTCCAATACCTTCAATAAATAATTCTATCTCATCTCCAGATTGAATCCATTTATCAATCTCAAGCCCACAGCCTGTTCCTACAGTTCCAGAGCCAAAGAGATCTCCTGGGAGAACCCATTCGTCTTGTGAAACATGAGTGATCATTTGGGCAAAAGAGAAGTGAGAGTCTCCGGACTGTCCTCTTGACCATTCCTTTCCATTAACAGTGGCGGTCATTAGAAGGTCAGGCTCTAGACCATCAAACTCATCGATTGTTGTAATAACAGGACCAATGATTGAGCAGAAGTCTTTTCCTTTTGCTGGGCCTAGTCTGATGGCCATCTCTTTCTTTTGAATATCTCTCGCTGAAATATCGTTTAAGATTGTAAAGCCAAAGATATGTTTTAAGGCATCTTCTTCTTTTATATTAATTCCCTCTTTTCCTACAACCATTCCAATTTCTAATTCGTAGTCGAGAATATTAGTATAGCTAGGCCAGAGCACTTCTTCATCAGGTCCAATAAAACCTTGTGTTGCCCCTTTGTAATAAGCAGGTATTTCATACCAAGCTTCAGGAATAGGCTCTCCTCTTTTTTCGAAACCTTTCGCCACATGTTTTTCGTGGGCATAGAAGTCTCTGTAGGTTGCAATTTTATCAAGAGGCTTTGCTAGAGAAATACTTTCATCATCTAGTTTATAAAATGTAGGTGTTCCATCTTTTAATTTTAGGTCTCCAACAAGTTTTAGAAATTGAAAAAGTCCATAGCTCTCTTGAAGAGCATCTAGAGGATCATCACAGAAATTTAAGACGTCAAAGAGAGAGCTTGGGAGAGTTCGATCAGCTCTTTCGTATGGGTTAAATCTTCCTTCTCTTTCATAATCACAGGCCCAGACAAAGTTTGGGTCAATGATAATTCCTTCATTTTCATCTAAGATTCCAAGGCGCGTTTTTCCACCGGGAATGAAGTTATTTCTGTAGTGACAAATTTTCATTTCTTAGCTCTCCCAAATAGATCATTATACTTTGGAAGAATTTTTTCCATTGCTTCAAAGTAGTGTTGCATCTCTTCTTTATTTCCAAGTGAAACTCTTACGTAGTCCGGCATCTCATTTGCCTTAAGAGGACGAATTATCACACCTTCATTTAAAAGGTGCTCAAACATCCACTCACTAGCTTCAAGTGATCCTGTTTTATAAGTGATAAAGTTTGTTATAGACTTTATTGGATTAAAATCATGCTTTGTTAAAAACTCAAAAGTTTCATTATATCTTTTAACATTATTTTTTAGTGTTCTATTTAAGTGAGGTGTATCATTGAGGGCACCTCTCGCTCCTAGTTGTCCAATGAGATTTGGTTCAAAGGGGAGTTTTACCTTGCTGAGATTTGTAATGAAGTCCTCATGAGCAAAGCCATAGCCAACTCTAATTCCTGAAAGCCCGTAGGCCTTAGAAAATGTTCTAAGAGTAATGACGTTGTCATAGCGGTAGTCCATTGAGTCAGGGTAATCATCGCAGTCTTTTGCGAATTCAAAATATGCTTCATCTAGTAAAACAATGACGTGGTCGGGAACGTATTCCATTAAGTAATCAAATTCTTTCTTTGTAATATAAGTTCCTGTTGGATTATTCGGATTTGCAATATAGATCGCTTTTGTTTTCTCATTGATTGATTTAGCAAGAGCTTCAACATCAAAACGGTAATCCTTAGTTAGTGGAACCTTCTTCAAGTGAGCGCCGACACTTCTAGTGAGTATATAAAATCCGATGAAAGTATTCTCGCACGTGAGAACTTCATCTCCTGGTTGAAGAAAGGCCCTTGCAATATAGGCCATAATACCTTCGCTTCCATTTCCTAGAATTATATTTCCAGGTTTTAAATTATAGAGCTTACATAGGGACTTCTTTAATTGGAAGGCATGCATATCTGGATAGCGATGTAGATCCCAAAGACCACCAGTCATTTCCTTAATTGCATAAGGTGAAGGTCCAAGTGGATTTTCATTACTAGCAAGCTTTGAAATATTAGTTAATCCCTTCTCTCTAGCAACTTCTTCTATAGGTTTTCCTGCCTGATAGACTTGCAGTTCTTTTAAATAGTCGGGAACTAGTGTTCTAGCTAGTTTTTCCATTGGAGCTCCTTATCTTCTTCGTCTTCATCACAGTCTTTTATGTACCTAATTTTTTATCATTTCTTAGGCCTTTTGTGTTCATGAAATTCACCTTGTAACAAATGAATAGCCTTTTTATAATGGTTAGATGGAAACAAATTATCAATTCGGCCAATTCACTAATGAGCATCTTAACTTACTGAAAACAGGCATTGTTCTTTATAACGAAGATAAATTTTGGGAATGTCATGAGGAAGTTGAAGATCTCTGGCTCTCCGATTATGGTGACGATGCGCGCTATGTCTATTGGGTGGTTATTCAAGTGGCCACTTCCCTTTACCATTATTTAGATGGAAATCTTAATGGCGCAGAGGGAATGATTAGAAAGGCGAAGAGAAAATTGGAAATTTGTGAAAAGAGAAAAGTTGAAACGGAAATTCTTTATAAATATCTTAGTTGGGAAAAATTTAAGAGAATAATACGAAAAATTCCAGAAAAAAGTTGTTTAGATGACTATAATGAACTTTATAGTTTTAAATTTAAAAATCCAAATCATTGGGAAAAAATATGAGCAGACCAATCAAGGCGATACACAAATCACTTAGCTTATTAAAAGAAGATAAAGTTATTCTACTCTTATCAATGATTCCAGTTCTGATTGGAATCATTGCTTACTATTATATTGGAAATTTATTCTATGTAGATTTTCTTGATTGGGGGAAGAACTTAGTTGCTGAAAAGATTAGCAGTAGTGAATGGCTGAGTTATATTTCTTGGATCTTTACAGCTATTCTCACTGTAATTCTTTACTTTCTTGTCAGTTGGACCTTTGTTCTCTTTGTTTCTATTATTTCTTCGCCTTTTAATGACATTATTTCGGGTAGGGTGGAAAAGCGTTTATTAGGTGAGCCTTCTCCAGATTTTGATACCGATAAATTCTTTAAGAGAATGTTAAAGGTCTTAGCTAATGAGGCGAAGAAAATTTTATTTATTCTTCTTCTATCAATTCTTGCATTCATCCTAGGTCTTTTCTTTCCTCCTGTCTCTTTTGCTATATCTGCCTTATTGCTGGCCGTTTCATTTTTAGATTATTCGTGGTCAAGGAAGAATTTAAGCTTTTCAGACTGTGTCGGAAGTTTAAGAAGATCATTTCTTACATATCTTTTTACAGGTTGTGTTTTTATGGCGTTAATTTCAATGCCTATTTTAAATCTCTTCATTCTTCCATTTGCTGTAATTTATTATTCAGTGCTCTTTTATACAAAAGAGAATGGGCTAAAAATTTGAAAACAAAATTCTTAATTCAGGGACCAAGAGATAAAGATAAGTTAGTTTCTTTATTTCCTTTCTTTATAAAGCTCAATGAGTTTTTTCCAGATTCAGAAGTTAATGTCATTGTGGATAAGGGGTTGGAGGGTGTTTTGGAACTGCTTCCTCATAAGGTGAGAATTTATCCTTTACCTGAAAGTCTAAATACGATTATAGGAATCCATAAATTTGCAGTAAATGTTAAAGATGTATTTAATATTGATCACTTCTTTGACTTCTCATTCGACTTTAAAGGAGCGCTGACGGGCTTTTCTTTTAGAGCAAAGAATCGAATAGGAGAGGACTGTGGAGGGAAGAAACTTCTCTATACGACTAAGATGGGAGTTGCTCCTCATAACACACCAATAGATCTGATTTCAATTAATTATCTAAATACAATACTTGAAAGTGATATGGATGATTTCTTTTTTAAATTACCTGAAATTGAAGACGAGGAAGAAGACAATGTTCATGAGCTATTTGAAAATACAAAACCAAATTTCTTTCTTTTAAAAAACTCAAAGAAGAACTTTTATTTATGGAAAGAACTCATTCTACTAATGGATAGTGGCGTTGTTGTTATTTGGGATATGAAAAATCTAAGTTTCTGGCAGGAGCTAAAGTCTCATGAGAATTTGAAAGTTGAGTTGATTATTCAGGGTGAGGTTGAGGGCCTGAGTTTTCTACCGGACTTAATTGAGAAATCTCAGTATATTTTAACAGATGATAAGTATCTCGCTCATGCCTGTCTCTTCTATGAAAAAAGAGCCTTTCTATTCTGTGAAGATGATTACACAAGAATTAACTCTAATTACTTTTCTAATATTGATGATTTAATTATCACAGAAGATTGTGATGTTGTTGAAATATTTAAAGATGGAAAAAAGAAAGAAATCAGAGTCATGGATGAAGTTTTAGACCTCATCCATGATGTTATGAAATTATGACTTAAAATTTTCTAAATTTTCAACTATAGAGTTCTTTTTCTCAGTCAGTTCAGAGTGCTCTTCCTTTACCTTAGAAATAACTTCGTCTTTAGCATTAGAAATGAATTTTTCATTTGATAATTTCTTATCTAATTTTTCAATCTCTTTTTCTGTCTTAGAAAGATCTTTTTCAAGTTTTTGTATTTGCTCAGAAAGATCAATAGATCCATCAAGAGGTATGAATACTTCTGTGTGAGTCGTGGCCTTCATTACAGACTTTGTAGGTCTGGAACTATTCTTATCTTCCACAGTAAGAGACTTAACTCTTGCAAGATCAGCAAAACCTTTTTCTGTAGTTTTGAAAAAATCTAAGAGATCTTTTTGGTCAGTAAATAAAGCAGCATTGATTTCTTCTTTAGGCTTAAGATTTAGAGATGATCTAAGATTTCTAAGAGAAGTAATAACCTCAATAAACTTATTCATCATTTCTTGGTCACTTGTGAAGTTTAGTTTTGACTCAAACTCAGGATAGTCTTGAATGATTAAGAGTTCTTCCTCACTGTCTTTTAAATGACTCCATAGCTCTTCAGTTATAAATGGAGTAATAGGGTGAAGAAGAGTCACAATTTGTCTAAAAGAATACTTAAGAACTGAGGCTCTTCTAATCATTGCAGCTTCATCATCACCATGAAGAATATTCTTAGAAAGTTCAATGAACCAAGAGCAAAATTTATCATAAACGAAGGCATAGATTGCTGAGCAAGAGTCGTCGAAGCGGTACTCTTCCATAGAGTCGTTCATGACTTTAGTTACCTCATTTAATTCTGAGAGAATCCATTTTTCTTGTTGGTCTAAATCACTTGGCAAAGTAGATTCTCCCTTTTCAAGAAAAGGAGATATAAATCTAAAAGCATTCCAGATTTTATTAATGAAATTCCTATAACCACCAATTCTTTCAGGGTCTAAGTTTAATCCTCGGTTATATCCAGAACCTGCCGCGAGAGTAAACCTAAAGGCATCGGCTCCATACTCTTCAACTGTTTCAAGAGGATCAAGTCCATTACCAAGAGACTTACTCATTTTTCTTCCAAGTTTATCTCTCACAAGGGCATGAATATAGATGTCGCTAAATGGTTTTTCTCCAGTAACTTTTAAAGACATCATCATCATTCTAGCTACCCAGAAGAAAATAATATCAAAGCCTGTGACTAAACAAGTTGTTGGAAAGAAGCGGTCATAGCCTCTTTCTTTCATTCTCTCAGCGTTTGGCCAGCCCAGAGTGGACATTGGCCATAGCCCTGAAGAGAACCATGTATCTAGAACGTCAGGGTCTTGAGTGACATTTTCACTTTTACACTTTGAACAACTTGTCTCATCAGTCTCACTTGCCCATTGGTGAGAGCAATCAGAACAATTGAATACAGGAATTTGATGTCCCCACCATAACTGCCTAGAGAGACACCAGTTTCTTGGCTCTCTCATCCAAGAGAAGTAAGTATTCTCCCACTGCTTAGGATAGAATTTTGTATCACCTTTTTCAACGCACTCTAGAGCTTCTTTAGACATGTCTTGAACGTTTAGAAACCATTGTTTAGAAACCATTGGTTCTATTACAGATTTTGATCTATCTCCATGTCCTACTTGATGTGTATGTTCGATCTCTTTAACATATGCTCCGACTTCTTTTAGTTTTTCAACAACGAGTTTTCGTGCTTTCTTAGTTGTAAGGCCTTGGAATTCTCCAGTCGCTTCACTAAGTGTTCCATCTTTATTCAAAATATTAATAATCTCTAAATTGTGTCTCTTACCAATTTCAAAATCGTTGAAGTCGTGACCAGGGGTAACTTTTAGGCAACCAGTTCCCACTTCAATATCAACATGTTCATCTCCAATAATTAAAACTTCTCTATTGCAAATAGGGACGATAGCTTTTTTTCCGATAAGATGAGCAAATCTTTCATCTTTAGGATTTACTGCAACAGCAGTATCTCCGAGAAGAGTTTCCGGTCTTGTCGTCGCAATCTCTAGTTTTATGTCGCTATCTTTTACGGAGTAGAGGATGTGGTAGAAAGCACCTTTAACTTCTTTGTGCTCAACTTCAGCGTCTGAAATTGCAGATTGTAAAACAGTATCCCAGTTAATAATGTAGTCTGATTGATAGATGAGTCCTTCATTGTAAAGCATAACAAAAACTTTTCTAACAGCTTCATTAGCTTCTGGGTCCATTGTAAACATGGAGTAGTCCCAGTCTGGAGAGGCCCCCATCGTTTTTTGTTGTTGGGCAATAATACCACCGTATTCATCTTTCCATTTCCAAATTTTTTCTAAGAACTCTTCCCTAGTGAATTCGTGCCTAGTCTTTCCTTCTTCAGCTTGAACTTGTTTTTCTACAACAGATTGGGTGGCAATACCTGCGTGATCCATTCCTGGAAGCCAAAGAGTTTCAAATCCCTTCATTCTCTTCCAACGAATTAATGTATCTTGATTCGTTACGTCTAGCGCGTGTCCTGCGTGAAGTCTTCCTGTGACATTTGGAGGAGGCATAATAATACAGTAGCTCTTTCCAGTTTTTCCTGGAGTAGGTTTAAAGTACTTTCCATCTTCCCAAATTTTATACCACTTCTTTTCAGCGTCAATTGGTGAATAAGTCGTAGAAATATTATTTGTTTCTTCAGCAGACATAACTAACTTCCCATAAATTTATTTGAACTTAAAAATGGTGAAACTATAACATAAGAGGTGGGTTAGAGAAATAATTTGCTAAGTAAAGTGAATAAGATTTGCGGTTGATGCGGTGTGGCTTTTTTGGCGCAAAAGAAAATAGCATCTAAATAGAAAATAACTATATAATGAAGCTTTAAATTTAAGGAGAGAGTGTGAAAGTAATTTGTAAAATTCTATTTATTAGTTGTGTCCTTCTTCAAAGTGCTTACTCATATGAGTGGTCAAGAACATCATTGAGTTACCTCAATGGTTCAAGCTTTAAGTTGGGAGATAATAATCGCGTAGAGTATACGTTTGAGCATGCTGGAGCCTGGAAGTACGGAGATAACTTTTTCTGGTTTGATGTGACGGATCCTCAATCTTCAAATGATTCAAGTAAGACTGCGATATATGGCGAGTGGGCACCGCGCTTGAGCTTTGGAAAGATTTTTGAATTCTACAGTAAAGATCGATTTGTAAAAGACGTTCTCTTGAGCACAACTTTTGAGCATGGAAAGAGTACTGCAACTTCGAGGTCAAGACTAATTGGAGCAGGAGTAGATTTAAACTTACCTCTTTTTCAATTCTTTCAAATTAACTTCTATGTCAGAGATAATCTAGATGCTGAAGGGACATCTCTGCAGTCTACAATAGCTTACAATCTTCCTATGAATATTTCAGAGAAATTATCTTTCTACTATAGTGCTTATATCGATATTGTTTTTGGTAGTGAGGGAAATAGAAGTGATAACACCCTTGTAAAGAGTCATTGGCATACAGGTCAGCAGCTAGCTTATGATGTGGGAAAAGCCTATGGCCATTCTGATGTCATTTATCTGGGAGCGGAATATCAGTACTGGAATAGAAAGTATGGAATTGAAGGCGGCCCAGTAGAAAATAATTTAAAATTACTTGTTAAATGGATTTTTTAAATTTCTAGAAGCCAGTCATTTACTGGCTCAGGTAAAGAGTCTGGCCTTTGGTAGTTAGGGTCAGGCTTAGGAAAGAGTTCACTCTTTTTGACTTTGAGGGGAGCTAAGTCATCCTTTGGAATCCAATCATTAGAAGGCTTAGGTAAGTCTGTAATCTCTGTATTATTATCTTCCTTACTTGGAAAGAGTTCGATATTTCCAATAACATCATCAATCTTCTTAAGTGTGGACTCTTGAGTTGTAAGTTCTCTAGAATATTTGAAAAGTTTTAACTTATCTAGAGAAGCAAGCTTAGGAGATTTTTCAAAACTTGATGTTTGATAAATAGTCTTTGATAAGAAAGCGAGTTTTCTTAGTAAATCAAAGTGGAGAGGTCTTGTTAAAAGATTAATCTCCTCTGGTGATGATTTCGTAAAAGTTTTAATCCAAGGAGTGAGCAGAGTTATCTTCTTATCAAGCTTTAAAAGTTCTAAGTTCTTTAGAGACTTATTCTGAGATTTTTGAGTGAGATAAGTTTGATAATACTTATACTTAATAATAATGTTTAGATCTCTGATCACGGCCTTAAGTATCCAGTGAGCAAAAGGAGAGAGATCTTCTTTATATTTTCTCTCTATTTTCATAAGCTCATTAATTTCACTTTGATTCACTCTCGCAGTTTTATAGTCAGATGTTTTAAAGAAAGATAGGACTGATTTATATGTTTCCATCTTTATGAGAATGTAGAGTTCATTTTTAGGGATTCTACTAAAAAAAGTATCACTTAGAATAACGTCAGTAAGAACCTCATCTTTGTCTGATTTACTGAGTTCATAGTGATTTATTGAATCTATTAAAATTTGGTATTCAGCGGGTGTTCCTGTGGATTCTAGATGTATTTTTCCTTTATATGCATCTCTAAAGTCAGTTGCATGAATATTTATAAAGAAAAGAAGGGGGAGGATTAGTGCAATCATTTTTTCACCTCTTGTACACTTTCTTTTTTAGATACCTCTAGAAGAGAGTCATTTGTGAGAGTATTCTTCTTTGTATTTAAGAGAAAGAACTTTCCATGATAAGGAAGAATAAGTTTATCGTCCATATTAATGATGGAGCTGACCCATTTGAAAGAACTTAATATTTCAACGTCTTTATTCTCTAAGTTGATTGAACTTGCTTCGTAAGTTTCTTCCCTGTTCTCTTTCGTCGCATTCTTTATGAAGTAGAGTTTCTTATCAGAACTATCGCAAATAATAGATCCACGATCGTTATACTTGCTATCGTAAATAATACTTCCTTTGGAAATTTGAAAGTTTTTTATTGGATACTTTGTTATGGAAGAATACTTTGCGATATTTCTTGTTCCAAACGTTCCTAGGAAGAGCGAGTCTTCGTTGATACAAAGTTCATACCTTGAGAATTCATTTTCAGCCTTTAAGAGAAGGTTTGATTTGGTACTGTTTCTATCGAACTCTATAACCCCTGCAACAGCATCTGTATTTAAATCTGAAAATAAAATGATCTTATCATTTAACATTACTCTTTGAGGAATGAAGTAGGGATTCTTATTGTTTTGTAGTTTTATTTCAAATGAAGTTCCAAGTGTCTTTAGGCTCGTAAAGTAAATGGTCATCTTGTAAGGATTGAAGTAGGAAACCCATGAATCATTTAAGTGTAATCGAGCATCTATGCCTTCACCTAGAAAGTTAGTCTTCTTTTCTCCGTAGCTAGTAAGGTAGATCTTATTGAGTTTTCTAACACTAAGGTAAGTATGAAAGTTTTCATTTTGTTCAATTATTTGAAATTTCTTAGTTGAGCTTGAAATAATATTATATTGTGAGCCTTCTTTTCCTTTTAGAACTTCTTCAACATTGTAATTTGTTGAAAGAAGTAGGCTTCCTGATCGTCTTTGGTAATAAGAAAATTTTCCATCTTTTGAGATGAAGCGAAGATTATTGGTCGCTTGTTTCGTTGCCATCTCTGGAAGAGTTATCTCTGCCTTTGAAAAATTTATTAAGGCCATAAATATAATAAAATACTTATTTAATTCCATAGAGCGTCCATGTTTCTAGCGGATGTAGTTCTTTATAGTTGGCAACAGAATTAAAAATCATATTCCAAGCAATATTCTTAGGAGTATGGATATCAGAAATTGCGCCTCTAAAAACCAATTCTGTTTTATCTTTCTCCTCTACAATTCCGTCAATAATAAAAGGTAGAGGCTTACATTCATTAAGAGATATTCTTTGGAAAATTAGAGGGTAGAGATCTTCTGCGCAACCGATTCCGTGTATAATTCCAGTCTTTGTGTTGGAAAAAAAGAATTTAAGAGCCGTTAAATTTCTTATTGTCTTAGATTCCTTTCTGAGTGAATCATTTACTAAATTTGAAGTTGCATACTTTTCATTGGAAAATGATGTTGGAAAATAGTCATATAGAACTTTCCCCTCATATTTTAAGTAATCAATGAGCTTTGTCTCGTAATAAATTTCTTTAGGGCAATGGATTGAGGTGCAGTTGCTCGGATCGTAAACAATATGGCATCCTGTTTTGTATCCCAGCCTATTTGGGTTATATATATTTGAGTTTACAAGCTTGCATGAAATATCAAAAGGAGTTCTCTCGGCCTTCTTTAATATTTTTGAGATGACAATATCTTCAGACAGAGGGCTGTTCTTGGAAGCTCCAGGAACATATGAGTAGCACTCTTTTAATTCAGAGGCTAAATTTTTAAAGCAAATTTTAAGAGGCCATCCCTTTGAATTATTGGCATCAATATTTAACTTGGCAAAGCTTAAATTTGCCTCTGAAGCACAGGTAAACTCTGTTGAGGAAAATTCAGCCTTTCTGAAGTGGCTTAGTAGTCTATGGGTATTAATAATACCTTCATTATCAACGGAGCCTGGGCAGTCGTGATACTTTGTAATAAGCTGACTACTATTTAGAGAGTCTGATATGCTTTCGCAATTCTCTAAAGGATATGATGAAGGGTGCTTGCTATTACCTTTTGTTAGACAGTATTTGGGCTCATTTTTAAACTTTAGTGCACATTTTCTTAAATCATTCTTGTTAACAGTATCCTTCCCTAGAACATTCTTGCACTTATAGCTAAGTAGGTAATCAGGCTCTTCTCCTGTCACTATTTGAGACCAAATATCTTTGGCAAGATACTTGTCGCAGAATTGTTCTTGATTATCAATATTTTCACATAAGTTCTTTAAGTATGTTCTTTGAAAGTATGGAATAAGTGGGGTGAGTCTTTCAGCAGTATTTATCCTTGATTGTAAAACAGACCTTCTCTTTCTTTGAATAGGGCTGATTGCAGGAAGAATAAGTTTTGCTTTGTCTCCACGGCTGAGAGTCTCATGAAGTCCACAAAGAAAGGGAGTATTTGGGTTTCTCTGCCAGTCGTTTAGAATTTGAACACATTGATTACTTGTCGTAGGAGTTGTTAGAGTAATACTTTTCATAGTATTCGCAAGATTACCTCGTTCAAATAACTTTTCGAGTTCTTTATTATTGATACATTTCTTCTTAAAATATAACTCTAAGAAATTACTCTTTGTGAGTAACGCTCTCTCCCTCTTGTTATCTTTGTCTATGAAATTAACGATAACTCTATTTACAAGGCCTCTCGAAGTTTTAATGAGATCATTTTGAAAGAGAGAGATTAATCTACATTCATCAGTCTGATCTTTTATAAAATTTAGATATCTATTTTCACTATTTAAAAGAAGAGACTTCACAAAGAATGGATCGAGCTTTATTTCTTTAACTTGTTCATCATCAGTTATAAGAAGGCTCTTTTTCTCCGCTTCTTTTATAAGAGTAGAATATTGATTTTTTTCAATATCAATAACTTCAAGTAAGGACTCAATGATACCTGGAGTGGTTTCAATCTTAGCTTCAATATTTTCTTGTGAATAACTAGGAAAAATATATGCCTGGGACAAGAGCCCCAGGCAAAGTATTTTTTTAAAGAATAGTTTTTGCCAAAATTGAGGCAACATCTTCGATTTCAACTGCATCAGTATTTGTTTTCTCATTCTTTGATGAGTGGAAATTAATCATACAATACGAGCAAGCTGTTGCAAGCTTTGGAGCCTTTGTTTCTCCAATTTGCTCAAGTCTCTTCTCAGCAAGGTGCACACCTTCTGGAAGCTCGTACCACATATTTCCACCGCCCATTCCACAGCACATGGCCTTGTCTTTATTCATCTCCATTTCTTTTATACTTGCTCCAGAGGCCTTAAGTATTTCTCTTGGAGCATTGTATTCGCCGTGGTGACGACCTAAATAACAAGGGTCGTGAAATGTAAGCTCTTCATTAAGCTTTTTCTCTGGTTTTAGTTTACCACTTCTGATCAATTCTGCCAGTAATTCAGTGTGGTGAACTGTCTCAAATTCACCGTCTTCGAACTTTCCATACTCTTTTCCAATTGTATGTAGGCAGTGAGGGCAGTGAGTGACAACTTTGTCGAAATCATATTGATTCATATTGGCAATATTTTCGATAGCAATTTCATAGAATGTGTATTCATCACCAAATCTTCTGATCGGATCACCATTACATTTCTCTGTTTTTCCCATCACTGCGAAGCTAACTCCAGCTTTTGTAAGTAGTTTAACAGTGTCTTGAACAACCTTTTGGTTATTGGCATCATATGAGCCAGCACAACCAACATAGTAGAGGTAATCAACTTTCTTACCGGCTTCAATTACAGGAACATCCATTCCATCGGCCCAGTTGAATCTGTCATCTTGCGTGATTCCCCAAGGGTTTCCATTATTTCTCACTTTATTTACAGCATCAGCAGCCGCTGGAGGTATGTCTCCAAGGGTAAGAGTTTTATACCTTTTCGCTTCCATGATGATGTCAACGTGTTCGATATTGGCCGGACATTCTTCCATACAAGCACCACAAGTCGTACAGGCGTCAAGCTCGTTTGAAGCGTAGAGTGGATTTTCCCAAATATCGGCGTCTTTTTCACCTTTTGCTTCTACTTCAAGAACAAAGTCTCTCGCTTTTGTGATAATTGTTTTTGGATTTAAGTTCTTTCCTGCGTTTAGCGCTGGGCAAACATTTGTACATCTTCCACACTCAACACAAGTTAGAAGATCAATTCTATTCTTTGCAGTAAGTTCTGATAATCTACCCAGTCCAAAGGTTTCAGCATTCTCATCTTCAAAGTTCATTGGTTTTAGAACTGCACCTCTTCTTGGTGGAGTAATTAAAGCTTGAAAAGGTAACATGAAAATATGAGAAAATTTTGAGTGACCAATACTTGCGACGAAGGCCATTGTATTTGCCATATGGAAGAACCATAAAACTCTGTAGATAGTTGCAAGAGTACCATCTCCCATATTAAAAGTTTGGAATAGGCTTGCTAGACACCAACCAATTGGGGCCCAAGTTCTTTCGCCTTCTGGCATTCCTGTTCCAAGAATTCTAATACCCTCAATTAAGTAACCAATAATAACAAGGGCGGAAAGCATTCCATACATGAAGAGTTCTTGCTTTGGCTTACTGGCAGATAGGTAATCAGGCTTATTTATATATCTTCTCTTAAATGCCATGGCGAGACCAACAAGGACCATTAGTCCTGCAATATCAGCGAGAAATGATACTGTTATATAAAGTGGTCCCTTAAAAATTTTAAAAGGAGTGTCGTAGTGAATGGCCACTAAGTCTGTAGCAATCCAGAGAATGAAAAATCCCCAGAAGATAAGCCCGTGAAAGATTTTTACATCTTTAGATCTTGGGACCTTTCCAGTTAGAAATGCAGTTTTAAAAAACGCGCCCCAATTTAATTTTTCTGGAAGTAATCTCTTTAGTCCTTTTATACCTTCGCCAGCAGTGATGAATATGACTTTGTCATAAAACCCTTTGGCCATGTAGGCGAGACTTGCAAAAAATAAAACATACATTGCCACCTTGAACGATGGGGGTATGTTCCACATAATTTCGCGTGATGCCATAGTTGCGTCCATAACTCTTCTCCTAGAGTGATTAAGCTAATCAATTTTCTTTTCAGTTTCCTTAATAGAATAGTTGATTTAGGGTAATAAATGAATGAGAAATTTTAGGCACATAGGCCATTTCATTAAATATAGACCTCTGTAGGGATAAAAACTTGATCAATTTACTATTAGAATCAAAAGTCATAAGTATTAATGTCGTATTATTGATCGTTTTAGGTCTTAAGAAATATTTTGCAACAAATAATTATAGAGAATTTAAATTTCTTGAGTACTTTAGTCTTCTACTGTTTTTTATTGTTCCTTTGTTGGGGCTAGAAAGAAAGATTGCGGTTAATTTATCAGTAACATCTCTAGGCTGTTTCGTTGCTTGTTTAATTTATCCACATTTACTTACTTATTTAAAAGAAGGGGAGTTAAAACAAAAGAAGAGGGCCATACAAAAGATTCCATTTCTATTTATTGTAATTTTCTTTACGATGTCTAATCACGTTGAGTTGTTGTACGCATATATATTTATCGGACTTGTGATTCTTGTCTTAAAGAGAAGCCTAGCAGGAGCGTTTTTTTCCTGGCCATTTCTACTTTCGGGATTTTTTGAAAATTCCGCTATAATGGTTACTCTAGTCACAATTTCTTTTGCTGTAGGAATTTACTTATTTGAGGATAAGAATGTTTAAAAAACTTATAATAATATCATTTATTTTTATAATGGCTTCATGTTCAAAAGTAGAAACAATAGGGCTTAAAACACATAATTTTAATTCAAGACCTAAGAGAATTGTGTGGATTCAGGTTGCTGGATTAACCGAGGAGCACTTTGCCCTTGCAAAATTTACAAGATCAGCAGTAGAGGAGAAAATTTCATTTGAAAACTCATCATGCATGGGAAAACTATGGAATTTTAACCTCTATGAATTACGGCCAGATGCTACATCAGGTTTTCTATCTCAATCATTTGGAACAAAGAATATCACTGGCCAATGTTCAGACTATGAAAATGAGCCGCTTTGGTCTTACCTTCATCGAATTGGTTTTAAGGTGAGTGTTTTAGAAAATGGTGCAAGTGATAAGCAGTCTCTTATTAACTCTTGGAAGTGTAACTCGGAAAAGAATGTTATCCCTAAAGTAACTAGTCTTTGGAAAATGGCTGATTCCTCTAATGAAAAGGCAAAGAGGTTTCACTTTCAAGAAGAAATGGAATTCAATGATGGAGATATTCTCTACGATAGAAGTTGTAAGGCGGGAATTTGCTATGCGAGCCTCTATAATAATGCCATCGAAATGTATAAAAATCTTTTAACAAAAACAGTTCGCAGCATGCTTATTGTTAGAGATTTTAGTTTGGAAAGTGCTATCGCTCGAAAAGACATTGAAAATGTTCGAGATAGGATTAATGGCCTTGAGAAGCTTTATGGGTTCTTTATAAATGAAGTAGATAAAAAGAGAGATGTGTTGCTCGTTTTGACTGGTTCTGGTGGAAGAAATATAGAACTTCCAAGAAGAGGAAAGCAGTGGGAAAAGTTCGATCAAAAAGGAAGTTTTGTCATCTATAAGAGAAACTCTCTTATGTCACCTGTTCTTGCTGAAGGGGCTGGCTCTGAAAACTTTTGCGGGCTCTATGACGAGAGTGAAATATTTAAGAGATTTCTATGGTCTCCTGAAGAAAAGAAAATCCCTCTCGATTTAATCAATCTCTAGTGGTTGATATTTACTATCTCATCTCTTGTGATGAGGTAGTAAGTCTTGCAGTAATCGCATTTTGCTTCTAGTTCATTCTTACTTTCAAATATTTCATCAATGCCAGAAGAAAGACAGAGAGATGATATAGAGCGAACCATTCTCTCTCTAGAGCAATTACACTTAAACTCTACAAGTTTACTACCAAGGTAAGTAAAGCCTAGGGATTCAAAGTGTCCTTGTATTTCAGTTTGCTGTGTTGTGGACTTTGAAAAAATTTCTTTAATATGCTTTTGAGATTTTACCCAATACTCGGCAGGAGATAGTTGAGTAGAGTCGGCTTCTTCTTTGTCCACATTTGTTTGTGGTAACTGTTGAATCATTACACTTTGATCAGAGTTGTCACTGAGGTGTATATCCGCTTTTAATTGATAAGAGTCTTGTAGAATCTTATTTACGACTTGATGAAAACTAATATTATTAAGTTCGATAACTGAAGTGTATGGACTTGGATTATTTGGAAATATTTTAGAAAGCCTACAAGTTCCAGTGATCTTTTCTGGAAAAGTATTAAAGTTTTCAGGCATAAGGAGAGTTCTCATTCTTCCTGCAAAATTCATCTCTATCTTTAGTTTAAAATAAGGCTCATTAGAATCAATAAAGAGGCCTAGACCTTCACCGGACTTTAAAAGAGAGATAAGGTTTTGGGCCGTAAGTATGGAATCCCTGAAATAGGCAAAACCATCAGACTTAACATCGTGAATTATTGCTAGGTCGTGAATAAGTTTCTGTCCATCTAGAAAGTGAACAGTGAAATTATTCTCTCTATCTAAAAAACTATATAATCTACTCTCATCTAACATTATGCTTTTAACCTTTTTTTGCTATGATTATCACTGAAATCTTTAACACAGCGAGACTTGTTGTGTCATGGGGAAAATCTTGTGCTAAGCGTATATTTATATGAAAACTCAACAGAAATTTATAACCTTGAACCTCTTGGAAATAGTGAAGAGAAGGTTGTAGTAATCTGCCCTCATCCTATGGCCGCTGACTCCTTGAGATCTCGAATTTCTGATCCATCTCGTGCCGAGGTAATAACAATTTCAAAGTTCTCATCGGATCTTTTAAATAAAATAGATGAAGAAATTATTTTAAAGAGAAAGGCCGATCTATTAGGACAATTAGCTACAATTTGGAAGAAGAAGTTAAGCGATTACGCTGCGGACTCTTTCTTTGATAGCTTTAACCTTTTCACAGAACTACGTGGATATAGTTTAGACTTTGAAATGATTAAAGAAGTTTTACCTTCTTATGATGAAGCCATTCAAAAAAGTCTTCCAATCTATTGGATGTACTTTGAACAACTTGGAATTGTTGACGAGCATAAGGCCAATGAAATTCTCTCACATCATTTAAAAATTGGGATTAGTGAAGAAGTTGAAACGACTTACTTATTCTGGGGATTTAATCATATAAACTCTGGGCAAATCGACTTTATTAACTCACTAGCAATTCGAAACAAAGTTATTATTCCTTTTCCAAAAGAAGTTTTTAAACAAACAAGACCAGGTGATTGGATTAGGTGGTTTAAGGCGGATGAATTAAGAGAAGAACTTACTGAATTTAAAAGAGATGTGAAGAGTTATTTCTTTCCTAAGAAGAGATTGGCCCAGAAGTTAAAAGAAATATTAGATGTAGAAGAAGTTGAACAGATAGTTCTCGCTGAGAAGAAAGTAACTCTCGACTCTTGCTTAGAAGTAAGTGTTCTTCCTACCCACTTTAGAACGACGGCAGATCTTTTTAGTGCTTACACAAAAAGAGCAATAGATGAAATTGAAAGTGTTGTTGGAGAGGGGATTGAATGTGAAGAATTGATTTCTTGTGTTAAGTCTAAGGTCGCTTTTGAACTGAGCAAGAATATCGAAGAAAAGAACTTTCGACTTATTAAGGTTTATAGCTCTCTACTAAAAATTATCACAGATTATAAAGCCCTTTCAGATGATAATGAATTTATAAAGTTCTATGACGTTCAAGTTGTAAGAGAAATAATAAGTCTAAATCTTCCAAGAGATTACTTTGCTCCTATATCAAATTTAGAAAAGAAGATCTCCATTCTGGGGTTGAATGAATTAGAGAGTAGTGAAGATGTTGAGTCAATTTTTCTGCTTACTGATGCCTATCAGGGAGTTAAAAAGGGAGGAAGTAAGTATCAAGAAGATATAATGAAATTTCTCTCTTCTCTTGGCCCAATTCAAAGACCCGAGCTTGAGTTTCTTATGGTTCGCGAAAAGTTTAGAGAACTATTAGATAAGGGTAAAATTATTTTCTGTATTCAAGAAGGCCTTGTTGAATCAGATCGAAGTTGGAGTGAATTCTTTAGAGGAGTTGAGTTTCTTCGAGAGGAAATATTCACACCTAAAGTAGAGACCTTTCGAAATGTACTTGAAACAGAAGGGCGATCTTTTGATCAAAAAGTATCTGCTAGTAAACTTCAAACTTATATCGATTGTCCAAAGAAGTTTTTCTATACCTATCTTGAGAGAAAGGAAATCGATGCTTCAAATTCCAAAGATTTGAGACCAAACGAAATTGGAAGTTTAGAGCATGAAGTGATTGAAAAGTATTTTGATAAAGTAAGAAATTGGGATGAAGGAGTTCTTCGAGAAACCGTTTCAGAAGTTTATAAGAAATTTGTGGAAGAAAACCGAAAACTCTTGAGCGAAGTTAAAGAGAAGATTTCACTATATGAAATTTATAACTATAGTGAAAATGGTGTTAAGTATATATTAAACATCTTAGAAAATATGGTTGGAAGTGAGGTTTCATTTGAGGCCTTTCTTGCAGATAAAGAATTTGTTTCAGGTCGAATCGACTGCATTATTAAATTCGAAGATAAATTTATTATTTTAGACTTTAAAAGATCAGGCTTTAGTATTCCAAGTAAAGGTGAAATTGAGAAGTATAGCAAGATTCAATTACCTTTCTATCTAAAGCATTTTGGAGGAGAAATTCAAGATGTTCTCTTTTGGGGATTTGTAAATCTCTCAAATACAGAAGAGTCTCTACTTATCCATGGCGGACACGAGCTTGGAAAAGACTTTATGGAAAGAGTGGGACTCGGTGTAAAGACACGAAAATCTGCCTTTGATGATTTGAATTTATGGTTTTCAGAATACTGTGAATTTGAAGATGAGGTTATTGAAGAGTTGAAGAAAGAAACTCTGTGGAGAGCGAATCCATCTAAAGATGATGTATGCACTTTTTGTTCAGTATCAAATCTATGTACAAGAGGATCAGTATAATGAGAGAGCCTAATTCAGAACAAAAGCTTGCCATAGAGCATACAGGAGGTGTTCTCTTAAGTGCAGGAGCTGGTTCAGGGAAGACATTTGTTCTTGTTGAACATGTTATTTATCTTGCAAAGAGATTCATTAACCAAAATGAAAATATAGATTTAATTGAATTTGAGCAGAAGATTCAATCTTATTTCTCAAAAATTGTTCTAATGACATTCACTAAAAAGGCTGCGGGAGAAATTTATGAAAGATTGGTTCAGAGAATTGAAGTTCAAATTGAATCAACTCAAGATAACTTGGAGAGTTGGTTAATTATAAAGAATGCTGTCGACTTTATGACAATAAGTACGATTCATGGATTTTGTTATAAGCTAATAGGACAAGGATTGATCCCCGGAGTCTCTTCAAGTGTAGGAATTATTTCTGAGAGTGAGTACCGTGAAAAAATAAGCAAACTCTATGAAAGATGGTTTGAGAACCATCTAGAAGAAATTCCAAGTGAAGAGTTTAGAAAGATTATTTCTCTTAATTCATCTCAGATAACAAAATCAATGCTAAATATTTTTGGTTCACCGGAAATAAGGTTGATGTGGAAAGATTTAAAGTTTGAAAACCTGGAGAAGGATTCGAGCGAGATATGGCCGAAAATATGGGAACTTCTAGGGGTCGATGAATTATGGAATAATCCAATCGATTTAATTCCTTTTAGCGAATTCAGTGATAAGCCTTGGTTTCAAGTCATTCAGAAAATTCAAAATAAGTATCAAGGTAAAACTCAATGGAAGTTAGAAGACTTTGAGTTCTCTATTGAAATGTTTGATGGAATATCTAGGTTAACAGGGCCTAGTAAGAAAATTATAACAAATGAGCTAGAAGAACATTTTTCTTTGATTAAGGAGTTTAGAGGCTTCTTGAAGAAATACACTGAAGATATAACGCAAACTTTTACCTCAATGAATGAAGATATAAAAAAGTGGTGGGAGTCCACTCATCTAATTTATCAATATATAGAAAAGCATTACCGAGATATTCCTGGAGTTACATTCTCAGATTTAGAATACTATGTTTCTTTATCTCTTTGTGATGAAGAGACAAGGAAGAATATCGCTCACAATTATGAATACTTTATTGTAGACGAATTTCAAGATACTTCTGAAGTTCAATTTGAAATGCTGAGTCAAATTATTGATGGGGATTTTCATAAGCTCTTTACTGTAGGAGATATGAAGCAGGCCATCTATGGTTTTAGAGGTGGAGAACTTGGTGTTTTTAAAAGTTGTATGGAGAAATCTCCACAAACACTTAAGCTTTCAAATAACTATAGGTCAAAGGCAAATATAATTGACTTCAATAATTATGTTTTTGATTACTTATTTAAAATCGGATTAAACTTCGAAGGTATAGATAACCATAGTGTACCAGTTGATTATCAAACATTTCCCTTTGAAAAAAACAGTGAAAATTCTGGAAAGGTTGTAGTCTCTAATTATGATATTGGAGAATTCTTTGAAGAAAAAGAAAAGCCAAAGAGTGAGGACTTCTCTCTCTTTGAGTCAAAGTCTTTTCTCACACAAATTGAAGATATCTTTAAAAATACAGATGAAAATGTTTGTGTTCTTTATAAGAATCTAGGTCCTTCAAAGTATTTAATTAATGAATTAATAAAAAATGATTTAAGTTTTACTGCACAAATTAAAGTACCTTTGGCAGAAGACCCAATCTTAGCAATATTTAAAACACTTGTTGATTTTCTTCTTTCTAGTGAAGAAGAGGAAGATGTCGCGAAGTTAAAATTCTATCTCAGTGGGTACTTTAATTTACTTAATCTCTCTATCTCTGAAACACTTGAAGAGGTGGTTAAGCAATTTGTCGCAGACACTTTAACTCTTGGTGTTTACAATTCATTTTTAAAGTTCAGCTTTTCTGCAGGACTTCTAAACTCTAATCATAAGAATAATGGGCAAATTGTAAAAGAGCTCTGTGAAATGTGTGGAGATGATTTAGAGCAAATTCAAATGAAAATCTTTGGTTATTCAGATGTTAAGTATTCAATTGATTTTGAATATGGAAAGGACGCCAAGAGAATTCAAATTATGACAGCTCACGCCTCCAAGGGACTGGAATTTGATAATGTATTCATAGGCGGAATTCATAATAATGGAAGGACAATGCCCGAGATGAGTTTCTTTGGAAAGCTTCCATGGAGTTTTAAGTGGAAGAAGGATTCAAGGCAAAAGACTGCCTATGCAACACCAACGTTTATTTACGAAGGCCTTCTTTATAAGAAGAAAGACTTTGCAGAGTCAAAGAGACTTTTCTACGTCGCAAGTACGAGAGCACAGAAAAATCTCTATTGGACCGATCTTTCTTTAAATGGGGAGCCTCTTCAAAGTGCAAAGAATAGTTGGATTTGTGGACTTAGAAAGTGGCAGGAAGAAGACTTGATTAAGAAAATTGATTTTATGGAAGTCATTAAAGATAATCAAAGAAATATTGAAGGACTTGATGTTGAATTTGTAAAACTAAAAGCACCTCTCTTTCATATGGACTCTTTAGGAGTAACTTCAGCAGTAAGTAATGATAGTAGTCTAGGAATAATCTCTGAACTCTCAGTAACGAGGCTTGCCTCAATTTCTCAATGCCCTCGGAAATTCTATCTATTAAATGTTTGTAAATTTACAGAAGAAGATGTTGTTGAGCTAACAGGGAAAGAGTCTGTTTTTAGTGGAATTAAGGCAAGTGAAATAATTGAAGAAGAGGGCGTCATAAGCTCTAGCGCTTCTAGAGGAACAGAAATACATGAAGCTCTAAGTTTTGCTATCAAGAGAAATTGGATTGCCCCAGCTTCTTTTATAGATAAAAATATTAAGAAAGATATAGCGGCCTTTGATTGGACCATTTCAAAGCTAAAAGAAAAGAGTCTAGACTATAATTTTATTTCAGAAGAAATGATAAAGTTTCCATTCTTTGAGCAAATGATTTCTGGAACACCAGATTTAGTTCTCACACCAAAAGAATCAGGTAATCAGCTTGAAGTTTGGGATTTTAAAACAGGACAAAGAGAGGAGGCCAAGGAAGTACCTTATTGGTTCCAACTGAAGTCGTATGCTTACGCCTATCAAGTTCTCTATCCTGAGTTTGCAGATAAGCCAGTTAAATTAGTTCTTTCATTCGCAGACATGCAGGAAAATGTCGAAGTAATCTTAACTCATCAAGAGTTGAAAGAATCGCTACATAAGGATTGGGAACTCACTTCTAAACCGGACTTAATTAATCAGGATCATTGTAAGCAGTGTACATTTGGAAATTTATGCCACTTTTAGGTTGACCGGTTTTTAGATTTACACAGATATGCTAGAATAAGTGTATGAATATAGAGGGGAGGAACCCCTTTTTTAATTAGCAGGACGCGTGTTTATGAATAAATTCATAGTATTCTCATTTTTATTAGTTAATTTCTTTTATTCAGTTCAGTCATTTGCCGCCGAAGGTGACGCCTATGACTTTTCTTGGCTTGACCCAGACAAAGAAGTTTTTGTTTTGCAAAATAGAAAATTTCGAAAAGCTGGTCGTCTACATGCTACAGGTGGTTTTGGATTTACAACTTCTGGAGCGTTTGTTGATGCAAAGGCATTTCAAGGACGTGTAGGCTACTTTGTTAAAGAAGAATTAGGTGTCGAGTTTGTTTACTCTAAAAATAGTGGTGAAGAAAACTCTACAGCAACTTCTGTTCGTAACCCAGGCGGACCGGGATCATTTCCATTTAGAAGAATAGTAGATAGTTATATGGGAGCAATGTTCTTGTGGTCTCCTTTTTATAATAAGATTAATACCTTTAATAAAATAATTTATATGGATTGGATTCTAGGTATTGGTTTTGCAAAGCTAGAAGAGACTAATAATAGAAATGAAATTACTTCAAGTGGTGGAGATACGACGCTAACAACTGAGTCACATACGGGACTAATGTGGGATGTGGGAGCGAAGTTTTATATTACAGAGAGATGGGATTTAAGAATAGATCTAACTTCTGTAAATTATAAGGCCATGGAAGCTAAGACTGTAGGAGCTGAAGAGAAGCTTTATAGTAATTACGATTTAACAATCGCACTTGGAATCACTTTCTAAATAAGGATGAACAGGATGTTCTTCATGAAGAAAAAAATAATTTTACTAGCAGCTACGCTATGTTTAAATGTTGCAGCAAGTACTGATGTCGCTTGGGACTATTTAAGGAAAAGCCAGGGAAGTGTAAAGTATTATCCCAGCGTTATTCAAAATCTAGTTAAGGAAAAACTGTATTTCGCTTCAATCCCTTACATTAAGGAACTCTTGGCGAGAGGAAAGAATTTAAATAGTAGAGAATTGGATTCTCTAATTGATGAAGTTGTAACAAATGTTGGTGTTAAGCAATTTGAAGTATTGCCTGTTTCTTTCTTAGAGAAATCAAAAGCTCCAACCTTAAAGTATATACTTGCAAAGAAATACTTCCGAAAAAGTGATTTTCCAAAAGCACTTAAAGAGTTAAATGGGACAATCCCTAGTGGGCACCCATCAAAAGCTTTTGCTCTTTTCTTAGAAGGGTCAATTTTCTCTGTTACAAAGAAATATTCTTCAGCCATCAAAGCTTATGAGGAATGTATCTCAAAGTCTGAATCTACTGATAATAGAGGAAGTGTTAACAGAAAGCGTCAGCTTAGTATTAACAGAGATTACTGTATTGTCGGAAAAGCTAGAGCTCACTTTTCTCAAGGGAAATATGAACTTGCGAATCTAGACTACCTAGACCTTTCAAAGTCATCACATATTTGGCCTGAAATACTCTTTGAAGAAGCTTGGAATGGATTCTATATGAGAGATTATAATAGAACTCTTGGAAAGTTAGTTACCTATAATTCTCCGTTTCTTTCATTTATTTTTAACCCTGAAATAGACGTTCTAAGGTCTCTAACATATATGGAACTTTGTCTATGGCAAGATACACTTAAGGTCGTGGATGAATTTTACGCAAAGAATGAAAAAAGCCATAGAGAAATAGAGTCTTTTTTGAAAAAACATGGAAAGGACTATAAGTATTTTTATCTTTTAGCAAAATCAAAAATGAAAGGGAAAGAAAGTGGAAATGAGTTATTAAATAGAATGCTCAGTTCAATTTCTAGAGACCCTACATTTAGAGAAATGTTTGATTTCTTTCAAACTGGTAGAGATGAATTTGAAGTGATTAATAAGCTACCAAAGAGTCAGATTAAAAATATTTTGAAACTAAATTTAAAAGAAGCTCTTCTTCTTCAAAGAAATCTCGTAGGTGCCTATGTTAGAAAACAATTACACTTGGGCTGGCATCAAGTTAGAAAAACATTCTTAGATATGAGTTATATTAAGCTTGAGGTTCTAGCTAGAAGAAAAGAGAGTCTTTATTCTCCGGACTTGTCTATGAATAGAGGTCGTGGAGATATTAGAAATCTTAAGAGAACTGATAAGCAATATTTTTGGAATTTTAATGGAGAGTTTTGGGCCGACGAACTTGGTGATTATGTATTCTCTCTAAAATCGGAGTGTAGTGGTAATGCTCTTTAATAATTATATAAAGAAAATTTTAATTGGATTTCTGCTCCTGTCTTCAATGGCTTCATTTTCAAATGAGGCTAGTCGAAGAGGTGAGTTAATTAAGGTGATTGATCTAGAGCTTAGAGAAGTGACAAGACTTAATAAGCAGACAAGAACCTCTAATCCTGACCTACTTCTTAGAATGGCTGAGTTACTTTTAGAGAAAGCAAGACTAGTAAAAGAGCTTGAAAATGCACAATTTGTTCAATTAGATGCTGAGAAAAGACAGAAAATAGATAAGAGAAAATTCTTTAGTAAGTCTAATAACTACTTTGTCCAGGCTCAGAAAACTTGCCAGCTTATTTTAAAGAAGTTTCCAAGATTTAAAGGCAAGTCAGATGTTTATTATATTATGGCCTATAATGCCAAAGAGTTTCAGCAGGATAAGAAAGCTCAGAACTACTTTGCAAGATCAGTTAAGTCATCTGGTAAAACAAGCTTCACATCGACAAGATCAAAAATAGCTCTGGCAGAAATTTACTTTAATCAGGGTCAGTATAAGAAAGCTATACCTCTTTATGAGAATGCTTTTAGAAATAAGAAGTTTAGAGATAAGTGGTATACAAAAGATAGCTACAACCTTGCATGGTCTTACTATAGATCTGGAAGAGAGAAGAAAGCGATTTCTCTAATGAGAGAGGCCTATAAGCTCAGTAAAAGTCCAAAGTATGTAGATATGAGTTTTTCAATTGAAAGAGATCTTGCTTATTTCTATACGGACTCAGGTCAAGTTAATCAAGCAGTTAAGTTTTACAAGAGTATAGGAAAGAATATCGCCTCAAATCTTTTAAAGGTTTCAACTTACTTAATGAATAGAGGTAAGTACTCTCAAGCTGAAAAAACTTTAAAACAAGCATTAAATTATAAAGTTTCAGAAGAAGAAGAAATAGAAATTAATATTAAACTTCTAAGTCTGTATGAGAGATTTGGGAAATATTATAGCCATCAAAAAGTAGCTAGAACACTCTTGAAATATTACCAGCAGAAAAAACTAAACCCTGAGCAAGTAAAAGCTCTTGAGTACCAACTGAAGAGAATTAGTGGAATAGTTCAAAAACAAGTAAGTGGAAAACAATATAAGAAGCAGAAGAAGACACTCTATAGTAAGGCCAAGTTAGCAGTAGGTTACTTTGCACTTCTTTCTGAATTTGATCCACTAAATGCTTACAAGTATACCTTTTTAGGTGCGGAAACATATTACGCTGCAGGAATGAATAATAGTGCCGTAGAAGAATATTCTCAGTCCTTAAAAAGAGCGCAAGATATCAACAATGAAAAATACATCAAGCTATCTAATGAAGGAATGATGGCGGCCCTAGCTGGGAAGAATATTAGTAAGAGAAGTAAAGATAAGTATATTGAAGTAGCTTACTTGAATTCTCTTAGAGAGGATCCACGCTCTAAGCAAGCAGATAAAATCTATCAGAGACTATTTAGCCTATACTTTGCGAAAGGAGATATTCCTTCGTGTGAGAAAACCCTTCTTTCATATAAGAGTAATTTTCCGCGTAGCTATTCTACACAAGAGGCCATGTTAGCAAAAGTAATGGATCACTATAAGAAGAAGGGCGATATTGCAGGAATTAAAGCTTGGGTTGCAAGAATTAATGCAGGAGACTTCAAAGTTTCAAGCAATTATGCAAAGAAAGTTAAAATGACTGTTTTAACAATGCAATTTGAAAATGTTGAGAGTGCTAGTTCTAAAGGAGACAAGAAAAAAGCCCTTGCTCTTTATGTAGCAATTTACAAGGACCCATCCACTGATGGCGAAGCAAAGAAGAACGCCTCATATAATATTGCGACTCTCTTTCATGAATTAGGTGATACATATAGAAGTTACGGTTGGTCTAAAAGGGCCCTTTCTCATATGACTCCAAAGAATGTTAAAAAGTTTCAAGCATCTTTCTTAGTTATTGCAAATGACCTATTCAATCATCAGAAAATTACTGAAAGTGTTGACCTATACGCATCTGTTCTTGAAAAGCTCTGCGGGGAAAGAAGTAGTAATAAAGCAGTTTTTCTTAAGAATGCTGTTGTTGTTGCTCTTGCCAGTGGAGATGATGCTAAGGCCAGAGACGTCTTAGATAGCGCCTATCGCTGTAATATTTCAACTGCGAAAATTGATGAAATGGAACTTGAATTCTTAAATTATGAAATTGAGAAGAAGAATTGGTCAAGTGCTGTAAAGCAAGTCGAGAAACTGAGTCGATCGAGCAGTATTTACCCTCAGCTAATTTATCCCCTAGGGAAAGTTCGAAACGCCTATCTCGCAGCAGGTAGAGTAAGTAACGCGAGATCAATTGAAAATGATATTCAAAGTTTTTATTCAAAAATTAAGAATAAGAAAAGCTTACAACTAGAAGCTTTAGATGAGGTAGCTTCAATTCGAATTCAAGGTCTAGAAAGAAGAGTCGATCAACTAAAAGGGTTTGAACTATCATTTCCAGATAAGAAGTTTAATGAACTCCTTAAGAAGAAATTCTCAGCCCTTGATGGACTTACAAGTGAAGCCATTTCAATTATGAATATAGGTTCTGGAAAAGGAATTATAAAGTCATACGCAATGTTAATAGATGCATATAATTATTTAATAAATGAAATTGATAAATTTTCACCTCCCGGAAAGTCTCCCGAATATGTGACTTCATTTAAAAATAGTATGAAAAATCTTGTTAAACCATTAATTGCGAAAGCTTCTGATTTTAAGAAAGAAGCTACAAAACAGATTTCAACAAATAAAATTCTATCAGAAGATAATCAACTAGTTTTATTCGAAGGAGGCTTTTCTCCGGAGTTTATTCCTGGCAATAGTGGAGTGTTGATGGATAAGGGAGGACAGAGATGAAATTACTAATACTCTTAGCTTTATTCACTGTCGTAGGTTGTTCATCAAGCTCAACAAATAATGAAGTTGCTGGACCTACTTCAGGATCAATTGAAGAGTTTTCTTGGGTAGAGAATGCAGACTTTAAAGAAACACCAGAAGTTCCATTTAGTTCTAGAAATGATTCATTCCAGGGGGATATTGCAAATGTAGACTCTTTATCAACTGAGTCTTTAGCAAGAATTCCTGAACCGAAACTAGAAGAGGTTGACCAAAGTACAGATGCCTTAGTTCAAGGTGTAACTCATTGTTATAGAAGAAATTTTAAAGCAGGTGAGAAGATCTTTCAAGATAACTTTAGAAAGTATAAGTCTCACCCAGGTTATTGGAATCTGCTTGGAACTTGTTATTATTTACAAGGGAAAATAAGAGCTGCTCTACTTTATTATAATAAATCTCGTGATCTAAAGAAGGACTACGCCCCACCTGTAAATAACCTTGGTGTTATTTATCAATATCAAGGCTTAGAACAAAAAGCACTTGCTGCTTACAAGAGAGCTTCAGAAGTTGGAGCCTTTAGTATGACACCAATGTTTAATATGGGGCAATTGTATCTTAAGTATCATTTAACTCATGATGCAAAGATTATTTTTTCAAGATTAGTTAAAAAGAACGCAACAGATGTTGATGCCCTTAATGGACTTGCGACAAGTTATTTGATGGAAGGAAATGCAAAAGCAGCGGTCTCTCTTTATTCGAGACTTACTGCTGTTCATTACGTTAAGCCTCAAATAGGTATAAACTTTTCTTTGGCCTTAGCAGATGTCGGAAGATCAAAAGATGCTCATACAATCCTCTCTTCAATTGATACTGGGAGTTTAGGGCAATATGCAACTTACTATAATAAAGTTTTAACTAAAATATCAGGAGCAAAGAAATGAAAGTTCTAGCACCACTATTTATACTTCTCATGGCCTTTACGTCTGTTAAAGCGCAAGAGAGAAAGAAGAATGTTGTTTATAGATATAAACAATATGAGAAATTCGACTTTGAAGATCTTGTAATTGAGGGAGAGACAGGAGGACCTGGAGATCTTTCTATTGCACCTAGATATCAAAAGAAATTTAAAAATAAATTACCATATAGAAAGAATTTTAATGCTGAAATTAGAAAAGGTGTTGAGAGAGTTCGTTAACAGGGATTAATACGTGAACATAGACGTTCTTGCAGAATTAAGTGAGGCCTATGAGCTACTTCCAGTAGGAGTTAGTCATGGACAAGAGGGAAAAGTTATTAGGAAACGTAGGGTTCTTGTAGGAAGTACAAGTGCTTGCGATGTCCAGATATCTCATTCTTCAATTAACTCGATTCATGCCGTGATTGAAGTCACAAATGGAAGTTTCAAAGTATTCGATATGGATACTCATATGGGAACTTATATAAATGGAAAAAAGGTTGTTACCGAGAGCTTCGAGCTTGGTGATACAATTAAGTTTGGTTCAATTGAATTTGCATTTAAAGTATTTTCTAGGGACGACTTACCTCCACCATTAGATATGCTTGCAGTGTCACTTCCTCCAATTGTTGAAGATGTTGAAACAAAGAGATCTTTGCCTGAGAGTCCTGATCTTGCAGGAAAAGAGGCACCAAAACTTCCAAAGAAGGCTCCGGTTGCAGTGAAAGAGGGAAGTTCTCTGCCAAGAGTTGAGTATCCTCTTGGAGCTGATCCAAAAGCCGACTTTACGGAATATATTTTTGAAGATGTTGAAACACTCTATCCAATATTTGATTATTCTCCCTCTAAGAGATCTGTTGAAATCATCATTCTTCATAAAGATAGAATTCATAGCGTTGATTATCTTCCATATAAAGATGGTGTATATAACTTTGTGGGATCTAATCCAAAATCAAGAGATGTTGAATATGCTTATCTTGGTAAGAAGGAAAAGATACCATTTGTTGAAGTAAGAGGAAGTGAAATATTCTTATCTTCATTGCCTGGCTATAAAGAGATTTGTTTAAACGATAGTAAGAAAACTTTTGCAGGAGGACAGTATCATCTTCACGATAGTGATATTGTTCGCTATGTAAATGGAGACCTTCAGGTTTATGTTAGAGGGACCGAGGCTCCTCCAAGAGTTGCTCATGCGCCAATTTTAAGAAGAGATAAAGAATTTACTAAATGGTTAATTCTTGTTTTCTTAATGTGTTTTCTATTTCTTGGTATTTTCACTTTCTATACTGTTGATGAAGAACTTGAAACAGAGAAAGCTCCTGAGAGAATTGCAACGATTCTCTATAAGCCTAAGAAGTTAACTCTTTCTAAGTCTAAGGCCATAGACAAGACCAAGGAAGCACCAAAGAAGATTATTCAAAAATCTCCTTCAGTGAAGAAAATTAAAGTGACAAAAGAAGTGAAGAAAGTAACAAAGCAACCTGCAAAAAAGGCCGTGGTTAAAACGGGAGATAAGTCTGCTAAGTCGACGGCACCAGCTAAAAAGGCTGAGGCTAATAAAGGTAAAGTTAACAAGAATATTAATAAAGTATCTCCTACTAAAAATAGTGGTGGTAGACCTACTCAGGCTCGTAACTCTGTGAGCAAAGCTAGAGCAAATAGTAAAGCAAGAGGAGCTGTCGATACATTTAAGTCTGTAGACTTCTCAAGTACTCTAAGTTCACTCATGGCCAAAGGTGGGGGAGCTAAATCTGCACAAGCAGTTAATACTCTAAGTAATAATCCTGGTAGTGGGGCAAGCCTTGGTGGAAGTGAGTCTTCCACTTTAACGAGGGCTAAAGTTTCAAATAATGTCGGAAGTTTAACAGGGGCAGCATCTGGGAAATTAGATTCTTCTAAGGGTGTTAGTGGTCTTGTGAACAAGAAGAGTATTTATACGGCAGGAGTTCCTTTTGAAGAGGTTGTTCTTGGTGGAATGGACCCAGATGTTATTAGGAAAATTCTCATTGATAATATTCCGCAGTTTAGATATTGCTACCAACAAGAGCTTGATAAATCTCAATCTGCCTTTAACGGTGTTGTAAGACTTGATTTTGTAATCGGAGCTTCTGGACACGTTTCTAAGGCAAGCGTTGAATCAGCTTCAAGTGGTTTACCATCAAAAGTTAAAGGTTGTGTTGTTAATGTTCTTAGAGGAATAAAATTTCCTGAACCTCTCGGGGGAGGAGTCGTTGAAGTTAACCAGCCATTTAATTTCTATCCAAAGAGAAAGTAATTTTAGAATTTAGATTGTTTATAGAGGGCCTGTTTGGGCCCTTTTTTTGTATGTAATACTTTCGTGAGAGTATGCTTAGTCAAACAATTGTTATATACTCTAAATATAACTCAATTGAGGTGAATGTATGCAAATTCTTATGAGTAGACTGAAAATTGGTCAAAAAGCGGTTATAGATAGCTTCCCAGAGAATTCAGGGGAAAGTTTAAAGCTCTTATCGTTGGGGATTCTCCCTGGAGATGAGATTGAAGTAACTTCTAAAGCATTATTATTTGGACCTCTATCTCTTAAGCATTGTAATGATACCTTTTTCGCTTTGAGAAGAAGTCACGCTAGTAAAATCTTTGTAAGGTTAATAGATTAATGAATTCAAGAGTCTTATTCGTTGGCTTCCCTAATTCGGGAAAATCTTCTCTATTTAATATTCTTAGTGGGCAAAGAAGAAAAGTTACAAACTATTCTGGGATTACGGTAGATGCTGCTGAAGGTGATCTGCTTTCAAATCAGAATTATGAAAATAAGGTTAGAATCGTCGATTTACCTGGAATGTATAATCTTGTGCCAACAAGTATTGATGAAGGAGTTTCTTTAAACAACCTTTTAAATCTCTCCCCTGGTTCAGTCTATCACTTGGTCGCTCTTGTGATAGATATAGAAAGATTTGAATCCTCAATGTCACTCTGTTTAGCGTTGAAGAAATTGATGGGTGATAAGTTAATTCTAATTATAAATAAAGATGATAAGAAGTTAATTACAAATGAGCAGAGAATTACAATTGAAAAATTAACGGGTCTTAGGGCGTTAACTACCTCTGCTAAGAAATCAAATATTCGTGAAATTGATCGTTTCCTTAGAGATAGTATTTCTGGTGAAGTTGATCTTTCCGGAGAGATTACTCTTTCTCGTGAGAGTTTAGAATATATTCCCGATTTCCGTGAGACTCCTCAAGTAAAAATTGAAGAAGATACAAAGAAAGTTTTAGAACTTATAAATGATTTTCACATTAGGGCCAGAGAAATTGTTGATACAATTGTTAAGCCTGACTCCAGGAAAGCGGCCATTACAAGAAAGCTAGATAAGGTTCTTATTCACCCTCTTTGGGGAACAATTATTTTCTTTATTATTTTCTATCTTATTTTTAATTCAATCTATGAATGGGCAGGACCATTGATGGATGGTGTAGATGCTCTTGTGGGAATGCTTGGAGATTGGGTTGCAAATATTCTTCCTGATGGGTACTTAAAGAGCTTGCTTGTTGATGGAGTAATCGCTGGAGTGGGAGGAGTTATTATTTTTGCTCCTCAGATTGGAATTCTATTCTTACTTTTAAGTCTTCTCGAACAGTCTGGATATATTTCGAGGGCCGCTATTTTAAGCGATAGGGTAATGAGCTTCTTTGGATTAAATGGAAAGGCTTTTCTCCCTTATCTCTCTGGATTTGCCTGTTCAATTCCTGGAATAATGGCAGCTAGAACGATACCAAGTAGAAAAGAGAGAATCGCAACAATTATGACGATTCCAATGATTACATGTAGTGCTAGACTTCCCGTCTATATTCTCTTGATCGGAACCTTTGTTCCTGATGAGAAAGTCTTTGGTTTTTTTAATGCTCAAGCTCTTTCATTTTTCTTCTTATACTTTTTAGGAAGCTTCTTTGCTCTTTTTATGGCGCTTATATTTAGACTCAGTTACTTTAAGGGACAGACAAGTTCATTCTTTATTGATCTCCCTTTTTATCAAAGACCAAGTCTTAGAGTTGCTTTTGCAATGGCCTTTCAAAAAGTTAAATTCTTTTGCAAGAAAGCGGGAACAATTATTCTTGTTCTTTCAATTGGAATTTGGTTTGCTTCCACCTTCCCAAGGTTAAGCCCTTCTGAAGTATTGAATAAATCCCCTGATGTAGTAGCTTCAATGCAATTACAACATTCTGTGATGGGAAGAATTGGAAAGGCCATTGAGCCAGCTCTAAAACCTATTGGAATGGATTGGAAAATGGGAGTAGGTCTCTTAGTTGCTTTTGGTGCGAGAGAATTATTTGTTTCAACCATGGGAACGATCTATGCTCTTGGTGAAGTAGATGAAGAGTCTTCAACTTTAAGGGAGCGTCTAAAGCTTGAAAAGGACGAGGTCACTGGGGAGCCTAAATTCAACTTAGCCGTGGCTTGGTCGATTCTCATATTCTTTGTCTTCTCTTTGCAGTGTACAAGTACCTTAGCAATCCTTAGAAGGGAGCTTGGAAATTGGAAGCAGCCGATGTTCATGTTTACTTATATGGGGATTCTCGCTTGGGTAGGATCATATATCGCTTATAATTTACTCAGCTAAATGACTTTTATTCTGGGCACTATATCTAGAATGTAGTGCCTCTAACATCTTGATTTTTAGTTATGGGCTTTCGGCAGTTATACTTAGTCCATGATTCAAAAGATTCGAAATTTCACAGATTTCCGCTTAAAGATGATGCTTACAGTATTGTTTGCGATTCTTTGTATTCTAGAGTTTCTAGATGGAAAAATTGATGTCTCCGATTTTACAATTCCGGCCCTGCTATTCATTGTCTTTAGTGAAATTTTCTATACCTTTATTAGAACTAGAGGAATAAGTAATGTGGAGTATAGTGATTCTTCTACTCAGTTAAGTATTTTTGAAAGAGGAAATCTTGGTTTTACTCAATGGGTGAGAATGCTTGATAAGGGGCAGCTTTCAAGGTTTATCTTTAATATAACAATTTTTATTATTTTCTTAGTCGCTCTTGTTTTAGATTTGAATATTGTGGCCCATGGAACCAATGACTTAGTTGTAAATATAATTATGGTTGTGTGGGGGAGCGTTTTCTTTGTCGTTTCGATTAAGGAGCTTAAGAAGGCGGTTAGCTATTATAATATTTTTATTACACAAGTTGCCTTCTGTATCGTGATGAGCTTTCTATTTCTCTTATAAAGAATTTATTCTTCACCCATCACTATGAATTTATACTTTCCAAATCCAGCCTCAGCCGTTGTGTACATTAACTTCTTAATGTAGCTATACTTAATAGTCTTATCGACAACAAGATTTACAACACCTGAAAACTTCTTTGCATTAGGAGAAGATTTCTCAATTTGCTTAATGACTTCTTTCTTTTTAACGAGTTCGTTAAAGAGTGGGATAATTCTTCTTCCTGTTCTGTCTTCAGCAAGAGTATCATTTTGTGCTTCTAAAACTATTTTATTATCAACCCAAATTGTATTAGGGGAGACTTGAACAATAATTCCTGAAGTATTGAGAGATTGAGATTGAGAGCTTGGTAGCTCGATTCCTTTTGGAACATTTAAAACGATACCAGAAGCATTGTAGTTCTTTAAAAGAAAAACGAGAAGGATTACTAAGATATCAAGTAGGGAAGTGATATCAAGATCCATCACCTTTTTCTTTCTTCTCTTGCCTCTTCCTGAAATTGATCTAACTCTACTCATAATTAACTCTGTATGTTACCGAAGACAATATTGTTAAAAAGCTCTTTTACTCGAAGATCCATTCCATCTTTTGTCTTTGTCCAAATATCTGGGTCAGTCTTTTTTAGGTCTCTTACTGAGTCCATGATCTTAACAATGTCTTCGTAGCTTAAGTCTACAAGTGGCTCTAGAACTATTGAGTTTTCATCGACATTATTCTTTTTAAGTGAAATTAAATATTCTCTTAAAGAGAGTAGGTCATAATCACCGTCAGCATTCTTTCCAATATTCTTTCTTACTGAACCTGGAACACCTGTGAGAACTTGTATTCTTGTGTTTTGAATTTTTAAAGTAAGTGCCAAAGGCTTCTTGTCGCTCTTTGGTGGTTGCCTATCGGAAACGATAGGCACATCACTTTGAATTTCATTTATATTTAAAAATCGTGATGACATTAGTAGGAAGAAGATGAATATGAAAACCGCATCTAATATAGGAATTAGATTTGGTTTTTCAATTTCTTTTTTTAATTTTCTTCTACTTGGTGCTCTATACACATTGACCTCTAAAAAATTCTCTTAGTTTTCTTTTTCTTGTTTTGTTCCAAGTAAGTCTAAAAGCTTTACTGAAAATTCATCTATTTCATTAATGATTTTCTCTGACTTAGAAGCTAAGAAAGCGTGAAGCATCATTACTGTAATAGCAGCAAGTAGACCTAGGAAAGTTGTGTTCATCGCTTTTGAAATCCCTAGAGCAAGTAACTCTTGCTTCTGTGCAGGATCAGCTGAGCCAACAGCTGTGAATGTTTCGATCAGACCTTGGATAGTTCCAAGTAGACCAAATAGAGTTGAAATATTTGCAATCAACTGAAGATAGTTAAGTCTTAACTCAATCTTAGGAATTACTTCAAGTGCAGTCGCATCGATTGCGTTTTGGACTTGAGCAGTTGATTGGTTAGATCTCTTTAATCCACTCTTTAAAACTCTTGGCAGAGCTGCTACTGAACCAGAGCAAACTCTAATGGCACCTTGAATGTCATTTGAGAGGATATATCTTTGTAACTCATTCATAAACGATGCGCCGTCTACGTCGAGTTTAAAAGATAATTTTGAGAAACGTTCTATGGCAATTGCAACGCCTATGGCCCAGATCAGTAGGATAACCCACATGAAGATACCACCACTTTGGATAAATTGTGCAATTCCGTTCATTGATGTCGATACAGCTGTTGCTTCCATAGAAACAAAACTCCTTGTTTTTTTCCAACTAGTTATAATTACATTGTAGTGGAAAAATGAAGTTTCGCTATGGTTTCATTTCTTGGGCAAATACTGCCTCAGGAAGTGCTAGAGATGCTCTAGTAGTGCTCTGGAAATAGCTCGCGCTCGATTCCTTCAATAAAATTGTGAATAATCTTAATGTGAATTTCTTGAATCCTGTCAGTGAGTGGAGACTCAACAATGATAGCTATATCAACCATGTCTTTAAGTTTTCCACCGTCTTTTCCAAGTAGTCCAATTGTTGTAACACCTCTGGCCTTAGCTTCTGTGACAGCATTTATGACGTTGCCAGAGTTTCCACTTGTTGAAATTGCGAGGAGACTATCGCCTTTTTGTCCAAAGGCCTCAACCATCTTTTGAAAAATAGCATCATAGCCAAAGTCATTTCCAACACAGCTCATATGACTTGGATCGCTGAATGACATAGCTGCTAGAGCTCTTCTATCTTTTCTATATCTTCCTGTGAGTTCTTCTGCAAAGTGCATTGAATCGCACATCGAGCCACCGTTACCACAACTATAAATTCTTCCGCCATTATTTAAAGTCGTGATGAAAGTTTTTATAGCACTATCCATTGCTGAAATATTAGATTCATTATTAATAAATTTTTCTAATGTATTCTTCGCATCGATAAGTGCTTCTTTTATAAATTGAGACAAGGGAAACTCCTAAAAAAAAAGCGGAAGATGTCTTCCGCTTAAATATCTTTATATATGAGAAAGTTTAGCAAACTAAGCTAATTCTTCCAAAGTCTTTTTAATTTCTTCTTTACCTTGCAGTCCAACAAGAGTTTTTGCTGGCTCACCGTTTTTAAAGAAAATCATTGTTGGGATACCACGGATTCCGTACTTCTGAGCAAGGTCACCATTTTCATCAACATTTACTTTTAAAATTTTCGCGTTCTCACCAACTTCACCTGCTACTTCATCAAGAACTGGTGCAAGTGTTCTACATGGTCCACACCACTCGGCCCAAAAGTCTACTAGTACTGGCTTTTCTGAGTTAATAACATCAGCGTCAAAGCTAGCTTGGTCAGTCTTTCCTACATTACTCATATCTCTTTCTCCTAATATTTCTTAAAAGCATGAACCTATATATTTAACTTATTAGTGCTAGCTTGTATAGATATGTTACAATGATGCTGTAGGTTAGCTTGAACAAATGCAAATAATTCCTCGTATTTGATTAGAAATCAATAGGATAGAATAGCTTTATGGATAGAAAATATTTACTCAAATCATCTATAAAAGTGGCGAGAATTTCTCGCATGATTGCTAAGGGCATTGATCTCTTTATCGCACTAATATTGTCGGTCTTCTTCTATCCTGTGGGCATTATTCTCGCACTCTTTTATGTGGCCATCGCCGATAGTTTACAAAATGGACAGAGTGTCGGTAAGAAATTTATGGGCTTTGCTGTTATTTCCCTAGAAAATGGTAAGCCATGTACGTTGAAGCAGTCTGTTATTAGAAATCTTCCATTTTTGATTCCATTATTTTTCGCTATCGTTCCTATATGGGGCTGGATTTTCGCTATCCTCTTAGGAATACCTCTTTTAATTTTAGAAATTTATCTCTTACACAAGCTTGACTCAGGACACCGTCTAGGTGACGTTATGGCCGATACTTCTGTTATGGCAAATGATGGTTCAGGTGAGCAAATTAAGAAGAGAAAAGATAGTTGGTTTGACCCTAATAGCCAAATGACTTGATTCCTTTTCAACTTCCTTAAATGTCGGTACATTTACACCCTCAAAATCCAAATTTTGAGTGGGAGTAAGTATGGCAAAGAATCGTTTAATCATTGTAGATATTAGTAGTTTCATTTTTCGCGCTTTCTACGCGATTAGAGTACTACATTCACCAGAAGGTGTTCCTGTTAATGCTGTTCACGGTGTTCTCTCAATGCTCTTAAAGCTCCTTTCTAAATATCAGCCATCTCATATACTTCTTGCTAGAGATACTAAAGGCGGATCTTTTCGTAATGAACTCTACGATCAATATAAGGCCAATCGAAGTGCTCCTCCCGAAGAGCTTATTCCTCAATTTGATTTGATCAAACAATTGATTGATCATATGGAGCTTCCAAGTTCAACTGTTGAAGGTTTTGAAGCAGACGATCTCATTGGTTCGGCTTGTGTGCAGTGGAAGAATGACTTTGATGAAATCTTAATTGCTTCAGGAGATAAAGATTTAATGCAATTCATTGGTGGAAACGTGAAAATGTTGGATACCATGAAAGATAAGACTTATGACCGAGAAGGTGTCTTTGAAAAGATGGGAGTTTATCCAGAACAAATCGTAGACTATCTTTCGATGGTTGGGGACGCTTCAGATAATATTCCAGGAATGAAAGGAATTGGGGCCAAGGGTGCGGCAAAACTCTTAGAGGAACATGGAACTTTAGAAAAATGTATTGAAGTGAAAGATACTCTTAAAGGAAAGAAGCTTACAACTGCCTTTAGTGAGTATTTAGAAGACGGTCTTCTCTCTAAAAAATTAATTGAAATAAAAACAGATGTTGATTTAGGACTTAGCGCAGAACAGTCTGGTTTTAAATTCTATCCTCAAGAATCTCTTTTTGAATTTCTAAAAGGGCTTGGATTTAAATCGGCCCTCGTAAAACTAGAGGATTTAAAATTTGCCCAGCATCAGGCTGATCAGGGGGGAGAGTTCTCTGTAAACCCTGATGGGCCTAGTATTAAAGTAAGCGATTACGACGAGGAAAAAGTAAAGTCTACAAGTCTTGTTGGCCTTGATATTCAATACACTTCAAATAATCCTTATGAGTTTGAAATATTCTCTATTTCACTGAGTATAGATAAGAATGAAGCTTTTTACATTAATGGAAAAGAATCACACCAAGTTCTAATGAATTTAATTGATAGAAGTGATTTAACCATTTCTGTTTCAGACTATAAATCTCTTCTTTATTTTTGCATAAAAAATGAGAAAGAAATTAAGGCTTCTATCTTTGATATTGTGCAAGCGCAATTTGTTGCCAATGCTGGAGAAAAGAATAATGTAGAATACTTAAGTGATAAATTTCTTGGAAGTGGTATTCCTGCATATGATAAGAAGAAGCCCCTTGCTTCGGATAATGAAGAAGAGCTAGTGAGAGAGATCTCTTCGGCAAGAGCACATACGGCTTTTAGAGTGAAAGAGTTCCTCTATGAAGAACTTGAAAGAAAAGAACTACTATCAATTTTTGAAAACCTTGATAATGCGCTCACTCCAATTCTTGCAAGAATGGAGTTTGAGGGCGTTCACATAAATTCAGCCTTCTTTGCTGAATACGAAAAAGAATTACAAATTAAATTAGATGGACTACAGGCAAGTGTGGATGCTCTTAGTATGGAGCCTATTAATTTGAATTCTCCAAAGCAGGTAGGAGCTCTTCTCTTTGAAGAGTTAGGACTTCCTGTTGGAAAGAAAACTAAAACAGGCTACTCGACAGATTCATCTGTCTTAGAAGAACTTGCAGCAAAGAATTTAAGTGAGGTTCCGGGGTTAATTCTAGAGTATAGAGAAGTTGGAAAACTTCTTTCTACATATGTGAAAGCAATCCCAGAACTTGTAAACAGTGTCTCAGGAAAAATACATACTCACTTTAATCAAAATGTTGCAGCAACAGGAAGACTTTCTTCTAATCACCCAAACCTTCAAAATATTCCAATTAGAAGTGAGATGGGAAGAAGAATAAGAAAAGGCTTTATTGCTGGGCCGGGGAAGATTCTTCTCGCAGCCGATTATTCTCAAGTTGAACTAAGACTCTTGGCCCATTTTTCAAAAGATAAGACAATGATTGATGCTTTTAAAAATGGAATAGATATTCATAGACGTACGGCTTCTGAAATTATGGGAGTCCCGGTGGATAGTGTAGGCTCAAACGATAGGTCTAAAGCAAAGGCCGTAAATTTTGGACTCATGTATGGACAGTCTTCTTTTGGTCTTTCAGCAGCACTTAAAATTTCGAGAAAAGAAGCCAAGGAATATATAACGAATTACTTTGAGAGATTCTCTAGCGTAAAAGGTTACTTAGATGAGCTCAAGGAAGAATGTGAGAGAACAGGTTTTGCAAAAACACTTCTCGGACGAAAGAGATATTTAGCAGATATTCATTCAACTAATAGAACGATTAAGGCCAATGCTGAAAGGGTTGCGATTAATAGTCCAATTCAAGGAACTGCTGCAGACATCATTAAACAGGCCATGATTGATATTCAAAAAGTAATGGATGATAAGAAACTCAAATCAAAAATGATTCTTCAGGTACATGATGAACTTATCTTTGAGGTCGTTGAGAACGAACTCGAAGAAATGAAGAGCATTTTAAGAACAGGAATGGAGAAAGTTGTAGACCTCTCTGTTCCTCTCGATGTTGACATGGGCGTTGGGGTGAATTGGTTTGATCTAAAGTAGAGATAAATTAAAGATCTCTACTTTATAACTTTTTTAAGTAGGTGAATAATATCTTCAGGTAATTCATCTACTGTTTCATAGGTCTTAAATAGACCTAGACCAAGCTTTGTTTTTATTGTGTCTTTGAGTTTGTATTTTTCTCTACCTATTTCAGTATCTTCAGGCATATAAATATATTGATTCGTAATATTTAACTTATAGTAACCAAGCAATTTTCCTCTTTTTAGTTTCTCGGTCCATTCTTCTAATGTAGTCACTGTATCTGATACAGAGGGATCAAAAATATAAGGAATTATTTTATCTTCATCTTTTACATTTAAAATAGGAGCGACGTGATGATTCCATCTTATGCCTTTATATGAAATATCTCCAACAAGGAAAGCTTTCGCGGAAGTGAGACACATTCGATCCATGATTTTTACCATTTCATGGGCCCTTGCTTCGCAACCAACTTTCTTATAATCATATGGAATATACTTTTTAGACTTTAATAAATTGAAAATTTGATGAGCTTCTTCAATTGAGATTGTAGAAACTTCAAGCCCTTCTTCGATGTTCTTACCAAGGCCATAGTTAGTTCTTTTTGAAAAATTCAAATGAGATGAATTGAACTCTTCTTGGCTATCAAAGCACTTGTCTTCAAGAGAAGACGCAGAGCTGGCTAGCGAGAATGTGAATAAGAGAAGCATCAATAATTTCTTCATAATTAACCTCAAGGTTTTGTATTATTCTAATTCATGAACCTACGATCTTTATTGGCCTTGAAGTTATTTCAGAGGATGAATAAACTTTAGTCATTAGGTGGAATGGCCCATAAAGTTCTCGCTTTCTTCAATAATGGATCTTCTTAAGTTGTTGACTTTACTGACCTTGGGAAGTTTTATTTAGATATCTTTGATAATTAGCCGATAATATTACTATGAAATATATGCAACTGAGAAATCTATTTATTTTAGCAGCGATCTTGAACTTTACTTCATGTATAGCACCAAAGGGAATGTCTAGTGACATCATTGGCGCTCCATCTGATGGAAGTAATAAACCCTATATTCCAAGTTCTGAAGAGATAAGGGATTACATAGAGCCGGAGGCATCTGACTATGTGGAGTCTTCTCCAGAAGTTGGAGGAGGGGCAGGTGGAACAGAGGTTTGTCAGGGAATCCTTGTGGATGAAAAGGGTAAGGAACTTGTTATGCCTAAAATCTCTCCAAAGGGTTGGAAGGATGAGTGGTCAAAGAAAGTTATTAGCGTTTTAGAAACAAAGAAAGAAATATCAGATTCAATGCTCAAGGATTCCGATTTAATTAATAAGAAATCACTTAGTAAGCTAAGTTGTAATGGTTATAAATTTGCGACTCCGAATGAGAGAAAGAGGTTTTGGATCACCTTTATCGCAGCAATGACTTATGCGGAAAGTGATTTGAATGCTAAGACAACCTATAAAGAAAAGAACGGAACGATATCAGCTGGTCTATTACAAATTGATTATCATAATGCCAATGCTTATTGCTCTGAATCGAGATCAATGGGGAGGAAGTTCACTCATAAAGATATGTTAAATGCAGATCTCAATTTAGAGTGTGGAATACATATTCTTCAGCAGCAACTAACTGCAAGAAGACCTCAGGCAATGAGAAAGCAGGGGAAGGGTAATCTCTTTGTTGAAAGATCATGGGGGGATAGTACTAATTGGTCTGTTTTAAAGCTTGGTCTTGGGGGTAATACTAAGGTCATTAATCAATTTAAAAAACATTTATCCCAGATGCCTTTTTGTTCAAGAAAAGAAGCTCTGCCAAGAAAGCTCTCGAGTGAGGGATGTAGTGATGGTAAGGATGTATGTGTAAGTGATGTTGTTGTTGGTGAAATGAAGAGCCGGTGCTTAGGAATAAATGACTCAAAGATGGTCAAGATTAATGAGGCCGTAGAAGATAGCAGTAGTGCAGCACAGGACTCGGGAAAAGATATTCAGAAGTAATTTACCCAGCCTCATTTTTGACGATGCTTGCTTTGCGTCGTCATATCCATAAAATTAGTAGTTTAACTATCCTAGGCAGAGCCTCTAGAGGGCTCTCTATTTGTTTACGCTAGTCTCAATACCTTTTTTTTCATTTTTTTTGACTGCTACCCTTGACGGTGTTTCAATCAATACCATTTTATGCAAGTAAAAATTTACTAGATATATAAAACCTTTAAGGAGGAGTTATGCAAGTGAGACCACTTCAAGACAGAGTACTTGTTAAGAGATTAGAGGAAGAAACTAAGACTGCTGGAGGAATCATTATTCCTGATAATCACGCAGAAAAACCAGTTCAAGGAGAAATCGTTTCTGTTGGTCCAGGTTATAGAAAGGAAGACGGATCATTTAGAGCTCTTGATGTGAAAGCTGGTGATAAAGTTCTTTTTGGAAAATACGCAGGAACTGACGTTAAAGTTGAAGGCATAGATTTTTTAATTATGAAAGAAGACGACATCCTTGGTGTTCTTCAGTAAGAAATAATAACTCAATCTTTTTTAGGAGATTAAATCATGGCAAAAGAATTAAAATATAGCGAAGATGCAAGATCACTTATCCTTAACGGAGTTAATACTTTAGCAAATGCTGTTAGAGTCACTCTTGGACCTAAGGGAAGAAATGTAATTATTCAAAAGTCTTTTGGAGCACCTCATATCACTAAAGACGGTGTATCTGTTGCAAAAGAAATAGAGCTTGAAAATAATTTTGAAAATATGGGCGCTCAAATGGTTAAAGAAGTTGCTCAAAAAACAAATGAAGACGCAGGTGATGGAACAACTACTGCGACAGTGCTTGCTCAAGCAATCTATAGAGAAGGTGTAAAGCTTGTAACTGCAGGTCATAACCCAATGGATCTTAAAAGAGGAATTGATATTGCTGTTGAAAAAGTAGTAGCAAAGCTTCAAGAAATGTCTAAAGAGGTGAAGTCGTCAGAAGAAATCGCTCAGGTTGGAACAATCTCTGCCAACAACGATACTGAAATTGGTAGACTTATTTCTGAAGCAATGGGAAAAGTTGGAAATAATGGTGTTATTACAATTGAAGAATCTAAGACTGCTGAGACAACTCTCGATGTAGTTGAAGGTATGCAGTTTGATAGAGGATACCTCTCTCCATACTTCGTAACTAATCCTGAAAAAATGGAAACAAACTTTGATTCTCCAATGATTCTTATTACAGATAAGAAAATTTCAAGCATGAAAGAATTAGTGCCAGTTCTTGAAAAAGTAGTTCAGGCTTCTAAATCTCTTCTAATTATTGCTGAAGATGTTGAAGGTGAAGCACTTACAACTCTAGTGGTAAATAAGCTTAGAGGAACTTTAAATGTTTGTGCAGTTAAAGCCCCAGGTTTTGGTGATAGAAGAAAAGAAATGTTAAAAGATATTGCAACTCTTACAGGTGGAACAGTTATTTCTGAAGAGCTTGGAATGTCTCTTGAAGCAACTGAGTTAGAGCACCTAGGTTCTGCTAAGAAAGTTACAATTGATAAAGAAAACTCAACAATTGTTGATGGTGCCGGTGATAAAGATGCAGTTGATGCAAGAGTTGCTACAATCCAAAAGCAAGTTGAAGACTCTTCTTCTGATTATGATAAAGAGAAATTACAGGAAAGACTTGCTAAGCTTGCTGGCGGTGTTGCTGTAATCAATGTTGGAGCACCAACAGAAACTGAAATGAAAGAGAAGAAAGATAGAGTGGAAGATGCTCTAAATGCTACAAGAGCTGCTGTTGAAGAAGGTATTGTTGTTGGTGGTGGATCTGCCCTCGTTCATGCTTCTACAGTTCTTGAAGGACTTGAAGGTGCAAGCCCAGAAGAAACTTTTGGAATTAAAATTGTCAGAAGAGCTGTTGAAGAGCCTTTAAGACAAATTTCTGCAAATGCGGGACTTGAAGGTTCTGTAGTTGTAAATGACGTTAAGAGAAAAGGTGATGTCACTTATGGTTATAACGCAAGATTGGGGAAATACGAAGACCTAGTTGCTGCAGGGATTATTGATCCAACTAAAGTAACAAGATCTGCTCTTCAAAACGCTGCATCTGTTTCAGGACTAATGCTTACGACTGAAACAATGATTGCTGATCTTCCTAAGGAAGACTCTGCTGCCGGTGGAATGCCTGGTGGCATGGGCGGAATGGGTGGAATGCCAGGAATGATGTAATCACGCCGATAAAGCTTAAGAGATTAAATATTACAGAAGGCCACCTATATGGGTGGCCTTTTTCGTTTTTGAAGACAATATTAAATATTGAGCATAGACTTTAAGACAATGAAATTTTTATTTTTTTAAGATCTTTATTTGATGTTCTGTGTTGCAGGGTCTATTTTGAGGGATAGCAAAAGCAACTATTGTCGTCTCAATAGAAAAGTTGGTAAATGAAATCATTTATAAAAGTTAGATATATTCTCTTAGGTAAGTTTCTCAAAGATTCTATTAGTGAGGATAGAACGTATTTCGCATTAACTTTGATTGTTGGACTTTTGTCGGCGTTGGTTGTTATTGCTCTACACCACGGTGTTCTTCTTTTGAGAGAGGTCCTTCATACGTCAGGAACATTCACTTGGGAGAGCTTTCTCTATGGTGGAGTGGCCATTTTTGTTTCAGGTTGGCTAACTACTAGAAAACTCCCTTGGACAGCAGGTTCAGGTATCCCAAATGTGAGAATTGCTCTTGCTGTTTTTCATGGAAAGATTTCATTGAAAGATACTGTTGGTAAATTCTTCACATCACTTCTCTCTCTAGGTTCTGGTGTATCCCTTGGACTTGAAGGCCCCGCTGTCGCAACATCGGCAGGTCTAGGATCTTTTTTAGGAAATTACTTTTCACTTTCAAAGAAGCGAGTTCAAGCGCTTGTTGCTGTGGGAAGTGCTAGTGGGGTGGCGGCAGCTTTTCATACTCCAATTTCAGCAGTTGTCTTCACACTCGAAGAGGTTGTGGGGGATTTGAACGCAAAAATTCTTGGTTCAATTATCATCTCAAGTGTTATTGCTGTTGTGACTTCACAAATGCTTACAAATACGACGGAAGTTTTTCAAGAGGTTCATTATAGGTTAACGGATCACAGAGAGCTGATTTTCTATCTAGTCATTGGACTTGCGGCCTCTGTTGTTGGACCAATTTGGATGAACTCTGTTCTTAAACTTAGAGAGTTTAATCAAAAATTCATGAATAACCACAAACTGACTTTCATTATGATTGCTTTTTGTTGTGTTGGTCTATTAAGTCAAATACATCCAGGAGTAATTGGAAGTGGTAGTGGAACACTTGAAGGGACTCTGCTTTCTTTAATTCTAGATCCAAAAATCCTTATTACTCTATTTATTCTAAAATTTATTTCCACTTCAATTTGTTATTCAAGCGGAATGAGTGGTGGTCTTTTTATGCCAACACTTTTTATGGGGGCAACTCTTGGAAGCTTCATAGGGGTTTCTTGCTCATATTTCTTCCCTGAGGTTACTAGTGTGAGTGGAGCCTATGCTCTCGTTGGAATGGGGGCATTCTTTGCTGTAGTTATTCGGGCACCATTTACTTCAATCTTAATGGTTTTTGAGTTAACTAGAGATTACAATATTATGTTACCTCTTATGATTGCTAATATAACGGCCTATGTAATTTCTGCAAAAATTGAACATAAATCAATCTATGAAAAAATTTCTGAGCAAGATGGTATCCACCTCCCTAGTCACGATGATAATGAAATTCTTGAGTCCCTGACAGTTGAAGACGCTATGGAGCACAATGTAATCAGCTTAAATTCATCACTTACTCTTATTGAAGCTTATAAAGGTATAAGAAAGGAGAGTATATCGGGTTATCCAATTTTAAAGAACGGAAGACTTATTGGAATGATTGCTAAGTCTGATATGAGTATGGCCATTGGGAGAAAAGAATTTCAAAAGAAGTTAGAAGAGCTCTGTGAAAAGAAAGTCATTAAAATCTACCCAGATCAATCTCTACTCGTCGCTTTTCATAGACTTAAGAGATTTCAAATATCTAGACTTCCTGTTGTGAGCAGGCTTGATGACAAACGTCTTGTAGGTGTTATTACTGCTCAAGATATTGTTCAAAAGTTTGGCTATGAGCTTACAGAGTCTACTAAAGAAGAAGATCAGATAATAGAAGATCTTGAAATTACTTAAATTTAGTTTTCTAAAAATTGAGCTTCTAAACAAATTATTTACAAATAAATAACGGAGAGATAGGTTCCTTAATACTAAAATCTAGTTAACAAAGGAACCCTCAATGAAATCTATGTTCTTGGTGTTGCTCTCTGCAATTTCAATCTCATCATTTGCCCAATTTAAAAGTGAAGATAGTGCTGCAATTAATGTTGCAGGCGGAAATACAGATTTAAAAACATATACATTTAAATCTGATAATAGTTATACCGTTTCAAAATCAACTTACAAGTTTCTTGGAATGTATCACTATGGTGAATCAGACTCTGTAAGAAGTGCTGAAAACTGGGAGCTTGGTCTTAGATATGATTATGCCTTTTTTCCTGAAACAGGAATGTATGTAGGTGAGCTTGTGGAAGCGGATCGCTTTGCTGGGTATGATAGAAGATATAACTCAGATCTAGGTGCAACACATATTTTTTATAAGTCTGATTCAGCATTACTAGTCGGAGAGGCAGGTCTTAGATATACAATTGAAAAGCCACTAACTTCTGAAGAAGACAAGAAAGACTTTAAAGGTCGTCTATACGTCGAAATTTCTGAAACATTAAAAGAGAATGTGAAAGGAAAGTTTTGGGTTGAATACCTTCCAAACTTTTCAGAAGGAAAAGATTACTTAGTGAGTCTAGAGCCATCTTTAATTGTAACTCTTTCAAAAACATTCTCAATGAAAACTGCTTACCTATGGAAATATGATAATGTTCCACCTACAGGGAAAAGTAAGTACGACTATAATTATACTCTTTCGCTAATTGCAAATTTTTAGGAGATAGAATGAATATTTCAACAGATTCAATTCAAAAATTACTAATGGAAAAAGCGGTCGTTTTAGCTCCTAAAATCTTGCTTGCTCTCGTTACTCTTGTCGTTGGGCTCTATATTGCTGGAATGCTAGGAAGACTTTTTGCGAAAGGGTTGCAAAAGAAGAGAATTGATACTGCTGTATCACATTTTCTAAGTGGTATTGTTAGCATTTGTTTAAAAGCCGCAGTCTGCCTTTCTTTCCTAGGTATTTTAGGAGTTCAGACAACTTCTTTCATTGCCGTACTAGGATCCGTCGGTCTTGCCTTTGGTTTAGCTCTTCAAGGAAGTTTATCAAATCTTGCGGGTGGAGTTCTTCTTATCATCTTAAAGCCATTTAGAGCTGGTGATGTAATTGAAGCACAAGGTTGTATTGGAAAAGTAGAGTCGATTACAATTGTATACACAAAGCTTAGAACTCCAGATAATAGAATTCTTACAATTCCAAATGGTCCACTTGCTAATGGTGTTATTAATAATATCACTTCTCAATCAACGAGAAGAGTCGACTTCACTTTTGGTGTAGGCTATGGAGATGATCTTAAAAAGGCTAAAGAAGTTATCTTAAATACAATAAAGAACGACCCAAGAGTTATTTCAGAACCTGCGGAGCCGTTTATTGCAGTTTCGGCCCTTGCTGATAGTAGTGTCAACTTTGTCGTTCGTGTTTGGACAAAGAGTGAAGACTACTGGGGAGTTCACTTTGATGGAATAGAAAATGTAAAAATTGCTCTTGATGAGAATGGAATAAGTATCCCATTTCCTCAAAGAGATGTTCACGTCATCAAAGATTTATAATTTACCTTAAGGCCCATTTTTTTGGGCCTTAATTTTTGAACCAGCAAGCGGGCCTACTTCCTACGGAATTTTCACAGACCCATTGTTCTAAGCTTGAAAAATCATTTATACATTTCCCGCTTTCAAAAATAGTATCGAGTCTACACTGGGCATCGGGATAGCTTTTTAGAATACTCCCATTTGGATTTACCTTGCTTGGAGTTTCTAAGCTTAAGTTAGGAGTATCTCTGTATAAGTATTTAATGACGTGTGAAAAGCTGATCGCAGCTTTTGCACTATTTAAGCAGTATTTATTTTCGTTACACTGATTTTCAATTTTATGGCTCAATTTGATTTCCTCTCCTTGGTGAGGAAAGCTTGTAAAGTATCTTTTTAGGCAATGGGCCCCTGCAAAGTAATCGGCTTGTCCTTCTGCACTTCCCCATGCATAGAGTTCAAGTGAGTTCATAGGAGTACCACCCAAGAGATGGCCAACTTCGTGACAAACTATAAATGCCCAGCCGTATTCATTGAGACCTGGGATTCGGGCCATTCCGCCCCAGAAATTTAGCGAATAAAGGAGAGGATTATCATCGTGGGCCCAAGCGCTAAAATAACTTACATTCCAGTCAGCATTAAAGTCGACAAGAATTCCTTGGGCCGCAAACTCGCTACTATAGAGAGATTCAACTCTGTTAATAACTGTATGAAATAAATCTTCCGTAATTGTTGATGTCGTAGGGTCGCTTGGAAGAATCTCATATCTAGATCTATCGGCCTCTGACCAAGAGAGTAGAGAGTGAAAAAATAGTGTAAGTACTAGTAATAACTTCATAATTATCATTACCTTGCAGCGGAGAGCTTTAAAATAGGAAGAGTGATTTTTTCATACTTTTGTTGCGCTATGTCTAATTAGGAGAAACTAGATAGATGACGAATTTAATCAAAAGGACTAGTATGTAGCCTTAATTTCATAAGGAATAATAATGGAAGACAAGAACCAAGAGATCAATACGCCAGTTGATCCTTCAGTAGAAAAATTGAATAAAATTAAGAAAGAGTTACTTTCATGGATATATATAATCGTGACTGTATTTGCTTTTAAGTCGTCATTCTTTGAACCAAACCATATTCCTTCTGGTTCTCTTTTACCTACAAATGCAATCGGAGATTTTATTCTCGTTAATAAAATGTCTTATGGGTTTAAGCTACCTTATTCCGATTTATTTGGAGACCCAATCTATCTATCAAAGCCATCTGATCCAAAGCGTGGAGATATTGTAGTTTTTAGATATCCAAGAGATCGTAATATTCTCTATGTAAAAAGAGTTATTGGCCTTCCTGGCGATGAGGTTGAAGTTTATAATAATAAAGTTTATCTAAACGGAAAGTTGATTGAAACAAAGCCGGTTGATAAAGAAAAATACATCGAATTATTTGATGATAAATTTGATAAGAAAGGTATCGAGTTCGAAGAAGTTACTCTCGATGGAAAAACTTTTGTGACGGCCGTGAATAATAGTATGCCTTACCACCTTAACATTCCAAAGGTAACAGTTGATAAGGGCCATTTCTTTATGATGGGTGATAATAGAGACTATTCAAGTGATTCAAGAGTTTGGGGTTTTGTACCTTTTGGTCATATCCGCGGAAGAGCAATGTTTGTTTGGTTTAATATGGTCTACCCATGGTCAAAAGAGCCATTTCATTTTAGACCATGGAGAATTGGAACGCTTCTCTAGCCTCTAGTTCTTTCTTCGAGCTCAGAGATGAGCTCGGAGGTATCAATACCTTTTAAAAGATCGGCCTTATCCTTTTCTAAGTAATTACTTGTCTTTCGTATGCCTGCTAAGTAGAGCAATGAGAAGTATTGTTTCCTATCTAGAGCATAACCACCAAGTTTTGGGTAGAGATCTTCATGAGTCATTTTGAGCTTCACAATAAGATCATTTGGGTTAAGCCCTGCTCTAGAAGAGTACATAAAGAGAGTGCTCTGGGGCACTATAAATATTTCTTTGATTTCATTATTCATAATGACTATATAGATAAAAATTGATTAAGTGAAAAGCGACAAGGTTTAAATGGTAAAAATAACTTGATCTATGGCCCTTAAGTTCATAGTCTAAGTTTTTTAACGACAATTTATGTGAAGCTAGTGAAATTCTAGCGCTGTCCAGCAACGGTAAAGCCCGATCCATTCTTTGTTACGAACAATCCCTAAGGAGGAGCTTATGAAGGTGTTATTATTTCTAATAGCATTCTTATTTTCCACGCACATTAGTGCAACTTCAAAAGTCATTGTCACTGCTGAAAAACTTAGCTTAGATGAAGAGAAAACGAATTCCAATGTAGAAGTTATTTCTGAGTCTGAGATCACTAGTTCTGGAGAAAGTAATTTAACTGATTTAATTCAGAGAAAGTCATCTGTCTTTGTAAGCTCCAATGGCATATTTGGGAAATCCACATCACTCTTTTTAAGAGGGGCTGATTCAAGTTATACGTTAATTGTTATTGATGGAATTGAGTATAATGATAGGAGTTCAGTTGGTGGGGCAGCAATTCTAGATCATATTGATCTCTCAAGTGTCGAGAAAATTGAAATTCTAAAAGGCGCACAGAGTGTCCTTTACGGATCTGATGCTATGGCCGGAGTAATAAGAATAACAACAAAGAATCCAGGAGAAGACCTAGGTTCAAAAGGTTCATTGAGTTACGGAAGCTATGATAATAAGAGGGCAAGCTTTTCGACATCCCAAAGAGGTGAGAATTTAGATTACTCAATGGGAATGAGTTTTCAAGATGTAGAGGGTATCTCTTCTTATAATGAAAAAAGAACAGTAATGGCCGAAAAAGATGGAATGAATAATCTTACTGCAACTTTTAAGGGGCGAAAGAAATTTAATAAAACAGACTCTCTTGAATTTAATCTTAGGGGAGTAAAGGCGGAGAGCGACTTTGATGCAAGTTCTGGAGATAAGTTAGACTACATGGGAAGAGATTCTCAAATTATTGCAGGAGTTAAATATAAGAAAGTGCTAAATGATTATTGGATTCCAGAACTCTCTGTGAACTATAGTAAGTCAGATAGGCTTTCTAATTCATTTTCTCTTTCTAGACTTGTGGCAAAGACAAAGAAAATAGAACTTTCTAATCCGTTTTATATTAATGAAAATATCACTCTCTTAAATGGAATAGAATATGAAGATATTGAAGCCAGTATCGAATCCATAAATAATAAAAAGAGTTTCAATTCTAGTGCAGCCTACTTAGATACCCACTTCGTCTACAGCCGATTTAGTCTTCAGCTGGGAGGAAGATGGACAAAAGAAAAAATCTACAGTGATCGTTTCGTGTGGAAAGCTGGGGCAGGTTTAAATATCACAAATAGCACGAGACTAAAGGTGAATTACTCAACAGGGTTTAAAAGCCCTAGTCTCTATCAACTCTATAGTAGCTTTGGAGACGAGTCTCTTAGTCCAACAAAGAGTAAGAGTTATGACTTTGGAATTGTTCAGAATGTATTTAGCACTGAGCTTTCAGCAACAGCTTTTAGAGACGCGTATGAGAACGTTATTGATTTTGAAAGCACTCTTAATAAGTACTCAAATACTTTTAAGGCGAAGACTGAGGGAGTTGAACTCCTATGGAAAGGCAGTCTTGAATCCTTTGATTGGAGTCTCTCGGCAACACTGCTTAGGGCAGTTAATGAATCAAAAGGAAGCGAAGGAACTTACTTGGCGAGAAGGCCAAGGGAGAAATACTTTCTTGGAACTGGATATGAATTCAGTGAAAGAGTTAAGACGAGCTTGAATTATACATATATTGGACAAAGAGAAAATAGTGACTTTGATACAATTGTCTTAAGTTCCTACTCTTTAATAGACTTAGGAGTTAACTACACTTTTTCAAAGGGGTATGATTTACTTTTTAAAATTGGAAATCTCCTAGATAAAGACTATGAACAAGTTGACGGCTTTGGAACCATGGGGAGGAATTTTCTTCTTCGCTATAATTTTAGGATTTGATGAGGTCATATTATATTTTCTCCATTCTTCTTTCTCTAGCGTTACACTTTTCTGTGATAATAGACTTTCCCTTTTTTAAAAAGGCAGATGTTTCAGTGGAAGTTGACTCATCTCGAACAAGCTTCCAGGTAACACTAGGACGAACGAAGAAAAAAGCAGAAATAAAAAAAGAGAATCTGCAACATAAAAAAGAAATCTTTAAAGCTAAGAAAAGTATGAATACGGTAGAAGAAAGCTCCAAAGCAAAATCTTCAATTGTGGTTAAAGATAGATTTATTCCAAAATATCCTTATAAATCGAGAATTTTCAATGAGCAGGGAGTTGTTCTTGTTGAGGTTACTCTTGATGAAAATGAGAAAGTCCTAGGTTCGATTATTTTAAAAAGTAGTGGTCATGAAAGGTTAGATCTTGCGGCCCTTGATGCTTCTAGAAAGAGTAGATTTTCTATAAAGGAAAAAGGGCGTCGCCGTATTAACACTCACACTCTTGAATTTAATTTTAAGTTAGAGGATTAGGAAATATATGTATAAAGTAATTATTCTATTCCTTCTCACTCTTTCAAGCTTTGCTGGAGAGAGAATTGTTAGCACCGTACCAAGCCTTAGTGAGACACTCTATGAACTTGGTCTAGGTGAAGAAGTTGTCGGAGTGAGTAGCTATTGTCTCTTCGACAAAGAATTTTGCAAGCGTCCCAAAGTAGGAACTTCTCTCGACTTTAGCTATGAAAAAATTCTAAAGTATGGCGGTAAGACTGTTCTCTTAAGTAAGAATACAAATAAGACACAGCTAAGTAATTTACAAAAATTAAATATTGAAATAATTCTTCTAAAACATGATCGACTTTTAGATATTTATGACTCAATCCAATCACTTGGAAAGCGTTTTAAAAAAGAAGAAAGAGCAAAGGAGATGTTAGATCTATTGGATAAATCATTTCAAGAGGAGTTTCTTAAGTCTAAGAAGAGAAATGTCCTATTTCTTATATCTACTGAAGTTAGAGATGGGAAAATTGTCAAAATTCAAGCAGTAGGTGCAAAGAATTTCTATACAGATATAATGGATAGAATAGGATTAAACAATATTCTAAAAGAAAGCACTGTAAGTTTTCCCGAATTAGGACGTGAGAAATTACTCTCTCTGGATTATGATTATATTATCGAAATTTTTGGATCTCATAATAAAGACAGTCTTAATAAGAAAAAGAGTGCTTGGAATGATTTACTAAAGTATAGAGAGAAGAAATTTGAATATATTCCTCTTGTTGGTGATTATCTTTATATTCCTGGACCTTCAGTTTGGAAAACTGCAAAAGAGATTAAGAAGAGTTTAGGAAGAAAATAATGCTTGTTATAACTAATTTATCATTAACAATTGAAAGAAAGGAAATATTGAAAAATATCAATATTGATTTTTCAGATGGTGGGCTAGTTACAATCCTTGGTCCAAATGGTTCAGGTAAATCAACTCTTATAAAGTGTATTACCGGAATCTATGATAATTGGACTGGTGAAATACTTATTGATGGAAGAAGTATAAGAGAGTTCTCAGTTATTGAGAGAGCTAGAATTATTTCCTATGTGCCACAGTTCTTAGAAGTCTACGCCAATTATACTGTGTGGGACTTTCTAGAGATGAGTTACTATCCTCACCTTGATAATTTAAGAAATTTAACGTCTATAGAGCTTAAGAGAGGACTTGAAATCTTAGAAAAGTTTGAACTTCTAGAGCTGAAGGGACGTTCTCTTTCTACGCTTAGTGGAGGAGAGAGGCAGAGAGTTTTTATTGCAGCCTCTGTGTTTCAAAAGCCAAAGTTACTTCTCTTAGATGAACCTACTTCTTTCTTGGATCCAAAAATTCAAGATGATATAAATAAAATTATCTTTTCTTTGCAAAAAGAGATGAGTGTTATTCTTGTATCTCATGATATCAATTCTTCCCTGATTAATAGTGAGAGAATAATAGGTTTAAAAGCGGGGACGAATTTTTTTGATGGCACTCCAAAAGAGATCATTAATAAGAGTCATCTAGATCAATTATTTGATAAGTCTTTTAAGTTAATTAAACATCCTTACTCTGATTTAGAAATTATTGTTCCTGAGGTTTTTAAATGAATATTTTAAAATTCTCTCTATTATTTATTCTTATTATAATTGTTCTAGGTTTATCTTTGGCCATAGGTCCTGGGCACTTTCAGTTTGATGATAAAATCTTTCTAAATGTTCTCTGGTCTATTAGGCTACCACAAGTTCTAATGTCTTTCTTAGTTGGAGGTTTACTTTCTCTTAGTGGGTTACTTTTTCAAGCGATGTTTAAAAACTCTCTGGCGACTCCTTATACACTAGGTGTTGCAAGCGGAGCAGCTTTAGGGGCTTCTCTCTATTTTACTCTTGGATTAAGTTTCACTCTTCCATTTATTAATTCAGTAAGCATTTTTAGTTTTCTAGCCGCACTTATATGTGTTCTCTTGGTTTATACAATGGCGATAAGAAATGGAAGGGTCAGTACTCACTCTCTTCTACTTTCAGGAGTTGTTCTCTCAATGGTTTGCTCAAGCCTAATTCTCTTTCTCCAATTTCTTGGACATGAAAGAGATGCTCTCCTTGTCGTAAGGTGGTTGATGGGTGGATTAGATATTGTAGGCTATGATTCTATCGTAAGATTATTACCTATTGCTCTGCTTGCTCTGGTTTTTTCAATTTTGAATGCGAGAAAACTTAATATTATGTACCTAGGTGATGAAATGGCAATCACTAGGGGAGTGGATATTTTTAAGTTTCGAAAACTACTTTATTTACTCAATTCTCTTGTGGTTGCAATGGTAGTGGCTGAATGTGGTCCAATCGGTTTTGTGGGGCTTTTAGGGCCTCATATGGCTAAGAAAATCTTTAGTCATAAACACCAATTATTAATCCCATCCTCATTTCTCTTAGGTGGATTACTTCTAATGATTTGCGACCTTCTCTCTAGAAATATTATGTCTGATACTCAACTACCTGTTGGGGTAATGACCGCTCTACTGGGTGGTCCATTTCTCTTATTTCTTCTTTCTAGGCCCTCGAAAGTTTGAGTAAAAGAGTTGTAAGATTTTTGGAAGAGTCAAAAAAATGTCAATTCTAGGTTACTTTTGACACCTCTATTTCTTAATTATTTAAGCTAGTTAAATTATCTTTGTGGAGTTTTCTTCACAATTGCTTATGCAAGCTTCTGTGATTTGGTTTGGCCAGAAAATGTAAGAAGAGCTTATTGCTCACTATTTATTAAGTAGGGACAAAATGGCGATGACTAAAACTATGAAATCATGAACAACTTAAAACTGCCCCTATGTTTCGTAGGGGCAGTTTGCCACTCAGAGTACTTTTTTGACATCTCTACTAGGGAAAAACTTGGCATCACTATTGCTATATATACAGTAAGAGTAATCAAGGATGAATACTCGAGAATATCATGGAAGATAAAGCCGATTTATGAAGTTTCTACGGATGGAGACATAGTAGTAAAAAGGTCAGTTAAGATTCACAGGAAGTGAATTAAAACAAAAGAAAAAAGAGTTCGATGATCCTGACTTTTCCCTCTCTCTAGCTAGGAAAAATCAACTCACCAAAAGTATTGGTACCCGAAGACCTGATGATAGAAGTAACTTAAATAAACAGTCTATCGGGTACCTTTCTTCACTTAAATTAAGCCACTAATTTCTTCAATTCTTCAATACTACCTTCAAGACTAACAGCAACTCCAATTAACTCTTTAGAAGACTCTTCAACTTGATGAGCACTCTTTGTTGTGAGTTGATTAGCACTATCGATTTCTTGAACCGCAGAGTTGATTTCACCCACACCTGAGCTTTGCTCTTGTGAAGCGGTTGCGATTTCATTAGTTGAGTCAGTTACCTTTAAGAACATTTGATCAATTTCTTTTAGAGTTTGCTCACATCTCGCAGAAATATCTAATGTTTGAGTAATAATTTCTTCACTCTTTTTCACGGCACTACTTACTTCTGATTTTGAATTTTCAATCATTGAAGAAATATTGGTTAAACTCCCCTCTAGAAGGGCTGAAATTTCATTGGCAGAGTTTCCACTCATATGAGCAAGATTACCAACCTCTTCGGCAACAACTGAGAATCCCTTCCCATGTTCACCAGCTCTTGCGGCTTCCACTGAGGCATTGAATGAGAGAAGCTTCGTTTGAAAAACGATATCGTTGATGACACTTGTTTTGTCTTGAACGTTGTTGAATACACCTAGGATTTCTTCAAATCTCTTGTGATTATTATCTACTTTTTGAATGAGCTCACTTGATGCTTTATTCATATCTTGAACTTTCTCAGCAAGGTTTAAAATTAATTGCAGACCCTTGTCGAGCTCTCTCTTTCCTGTGTTGACTAGGTCAGCACTTGAGACAGCAGTTGATGTATTCTTATTAACCATTTCAGAAATTTCATGAAGTGATGAAGAAGTCTGAGTAACACTTGCTGATTGTTGTTGTGAAGCAGAGGCAAGTTCTGTGGCCCTTTGACCTAGAAGGCCAGAGATATTGTTAAGAGTTGAACTTTCATGAGTCACATTATTAATTGTATTTTCAATTTTCTGTTTAATACTTCTTATGAAGTAGAAACTTAGAGCAATTGTAAAGAGTAGGCACCCTCCAAGAATAGAGAACATGGAAATTTGAGCTTCATTGTAATGGTCTCTCGCCAAATCAAAATCTTTCTTCGCCTTTGTTTGAATAACTTCTTGAAGAGCGTCGAGTTTATTTCTACTCTCTTCAAAAGCAGGTCCTGTTGTGTGTAAAGAAGTATTAATTAGACTAACTATATCTCCTTGGTATCCTTGCTCTGTTAAAGGCATTGAGGTATCGCTTATATCAGTCCATTCTTTATATTCTTTTTTAAATGCAGAGATGAGTTCTTTCTCTTCTTTAGACTGCGCAAGGCTTTCGTATACACTAAATCTTTCAATTACTTGTTTTCTATTCTTGTAATATTCTTTTACCTGAGCTTCTTTTTGCTCGCCAGTTAGGCTTGAAAAGAGAAGTGTTCTCTCCGCAACAAGAGATTGTTGAAAATCTCTATCTGCCTGGACGAGGTTATCAATCGATGGAAGGCTCTTTGAGAAAACTTTGTCGAGTTCTGAGTTGATACTACGTAGACTAAAATAGCTAATAGCACAGATGACTACTTGAAAGACAAATAGGAAAGAGACAAGTGTGATAATTTGGGTTTGAATTCTTAATTTCATGATTAGCAATCCTCTAATTTATTATTACTAATAACTATTCGGTATTTTTTAAGAAACTCTAACGTTAAATTTTCCTTAAGATTAATATCCTCTCTAGGCAAAATATTCTAGTTCATCAAGATCTCCCTCGTGATCTATAAATTCCCTCTAAATACTCCGAAGAGATTATTATGATGAACTCAAACCGAGAAATATTTATATTCTACTTAAAAAATGACAATCAAATGTCAGAGAGCTATTTCTATCTAGCTGATTTATTTAAGAACTATGGAATATCCTTAGTTCCTGTAAACCTTAAAGAGCTAAAGGATATTAAGCATAATAATAGAGAATATGTCATATCTGTAAGCTCAAGTATTAAGAAGTACGGTAACTTTCTAAGGGCCCGAAAGAATTTCTTAGACCATATGGTCCTTGCTAAGAAGTTTTGCCTCTTTGATATCTCTAGCTTTGCTATGGCCGATATTGCAGCTAAAGGATTTAGAAATAAGTCCTATCACTATTTTCAACTACCTGTTGAACTCAAAGAAGTGGTAAAATTAATAGCACTATCAATTTACGAAGATAGAAGAACAAAACTAACGTGGCCAGGGGGAGTGAGATCAAAGCTTCCTTCTGATGTCGGGAGAAGTATGTGAAAATTAGTCAGGAACAAGTTGTCTCCCGTCTCATTACTTTAATAAGACTTGATGCAAAGAATCTCTTTGAGAGAATCAAAAAAAGAGAGATTGAGTATCTGACGATTTTTTCTCTAAAGCGCACACGTTCCCATTTTCCAGCTGTATTTAGATCGAGATATAATAAAGTGGGAATCGCTGATTTAAAATTTCTCTCACCAGAACTTCTCGTTGTTCTCGATGAATTCTATGAAACTGTCGATAAGATGGAATGGTATCTAACTTCGACTGAGGATATGCCTCAAACTGTTGATGACAGAGTTCACTTCTTTATTAAAGACCTCCAAAGAAAATATGATCTTCTTATGCTCTACTTTGATGGAGAAACTGAAGATGAAATGGAACCCCTTCCTGTAGAAGATGAAGAGATGAATATGTCGGGAGAATTTCAACTTGAAGAGTCTGAAGATAACTTTGAGGAATTATCTGACGAGGTTTTAAATGATCTCACTTCGAGTTAGAATAGTTCTATGTTAAAAATCATTTTTATTATCTTTGTTTTTTCAATTCCTTCTTTTGCTAGGCAAGCAATCTCTGGAAATAGATATCAACTCCTCTCTGGAGTTAGAAAACAAAAAGAAAGTATGCAGTTCTGGGATAAGAAATTCTCTGGCGAGGATTATCTCTACGGGAAAACACCCGCCAAATTTCTATCTGAAAATTACGGATATATTCCACTGGCTTCAAAAGTCCTGGATGTTGGAATGGGTGAGGGGAGAAATACTGTTTTTCTCGCGAGAAAAGGTTACAACGTAACAGGTGTTGATATTTCTGCAATAGCTGTAAGAAAAGCTCGTCGTTTAGCGGCCGAGCACGGTATTCGCATTAATGCTGTTGTTTCATCGATGGAAGGTTTTAAAGGTGAGAATAATTCTTTTGATGCTATACTTGTTTTCTACTACGTTGATAGAGCTTTAAACGAAAAATTAGTCAAATGGCTAAAGCCCGGCGGAATATTAATTTATGAATCACATACCAAGAAACAAAAGACCGTCACGGGGAGCGAGAAGTATGAAGACAAGTATCTTTTAAAAGAACTTGAACTTCTAAAAATGTTTCCAGACCTTAGAGTTTTAAAATTTGAAGAACCTCTTCATCAAAAAGAATTCACTAGCTCTATAATTCTACAAAAACCTATGAGTTAATTTCCTACTATCTGAAAATTATTATTTGAGAGATAATAGTATAATGAAAATTATTATATCTATTTTTCTAGTATTTATTTCGTACCTTTCTCATGCGCAAAGTAAAGTTGAAAATAGCAGTGAAAGTAGAAAGATGAGTGAGCAAGGAGTTTTCTCTGGGAGAGTTTCTTACCTCCGTGCTGAGGCTAATCTTGTTCGTATAAAAGTTGATTTCGAAAATGTTAAATACTTAAATAAGAAAGATAAGGTAGAGTTTTGGGATCAACATAATCCAAGTTTTCACTGCAAAGCCTACGTTGCAGGGAAGAGTAGTGTCTATCTCCTCATGAAAATTCCCAATATGGAGGATTGTACCTCTAGAGTCTCACTTGGAGCTGGAACTTATTTACAATTCTTTAGCGAAGACCTCGAAAACAATATCAGAATGGGAAAAGAGTTAATTGAGATCTTGGTTAAGAAGAAAATGGCGCTTACCAGCAAAATCCTATCAAGAAAGAAACAATTGGATAGTCATATCGAAAAAGCTGACGCGGTGAATGGTCGTTATCAGGTGCTACGCGACAAATTAGAAGCACAGTGGAGAAATGAATTGGCCGCTCTTGAGGAAGATAGGCTAGATGCCCTTAGGAATTACAAAGGCTTGGAAGTGAGAATCAACGAAATTGATTTTAAACTACAAAAATATAGAATTTCTGATGAGAATTTGACCTTAGATAGATGGTCATTAGACCCCCGATTATTCTACAAGAAGTAATATTAATCTTCTTAAAAAAACCATAGAAATTACATATTTAAGTGTAAATTTGGCGCATGTTCCTTAACATTTCAGTCAAGATTATATATGCTCTGGCAGCCAATTAAAGCAAAGGATAAGAAATGCTAACGACAAAGAAAATCATTGCGATACTTACTCTCGCAGTTTTATCGATCTCTACTCTCGCAGTTGGAAGTCCAAAGGCCGTTAAAGGTGGAACTTTTAAGTACAACCTTGGTCAAGCTCCTACGACATTAAATCCATTATCATCAACAGATGCGTATGCATCATCTGTACAGGCTTATATAATTGAAGGCCTTGCTGATAGAAACCCTGAGACATATGAGTGGCAACCACTGCTTGCAAAAAGCTGGGAAATCTCAAAAGATGGAACAGAATATACTTTCACTCTTAGAGATGGAGTTAAGTGGCACGATGGAAAACCTTTAACAGTTCAAGACGTAAAGTTTTCTTTTGATGCTATTGTTGATCCAACAAATAAATATAAGACTGCACAGATTAAGCCTTATTACGAGAATATCGCTTCAGCGGATATAATCGGAAAAAATAAAATCAAGTTCGTAGCGAAGAAGAAATATTTCAAGAACTTTGATGTTGTCGCAGGGCTTTCAGTTGTTCCAAAGCATATTTATGAAAACCCAACAGAAAAACAACAAAAGAAATTAAATAAGACTTTAATTGGAACAGGTCCATATAAACTAGATGGATATAGAAGAGGAAAGCATATCACTCTAACTAGAAATAAGAGCTGGTGGGGAGCTAAAGATTCTAAGAGAGCAAAAGAATACAACTTTGGAACTATCTTAATGAGATTTGTTAAAGATGGTACGGTTGCTATTCAACGTCTTCAAAAAGGCGATCTAGACTTTAATGGTCTTACTGTAGAAGAATATGAAAGAAAAACAAGTGGTCCTCAGTGGGGAAAATCTGTTTTTAAAGTAAAGACTCAAAATAAAGCACCTACTGGTTACGGTTTCATTGGCTGGAATTTAAAAGATAAATTATTTAAATCAAAAAACGTTCGTGTTGCTCTTTATCACCTACTTGATAGAGAGAAGATGATTGAAAAATTTCGTTTTGGTATGTCTCTACCTGCGACAGGGCCATTATATGTTCAATCAATTTATGCAAACGAAAAAGTTAAACCAATTCTTTACAACCCAAAACTTGCTCTTAAACTTTTAAGAAAAGAGGGATGGGCCGATACAGATAAAGATGGAATCCTAGATAAAATGATTAATGGTCAGAAAGTAAAAATGTCTTTTACAATTCTTGAGCCGAATCAGGAATTTGTTAAGTATCTAACAATCTATAAAGAAGATGCGAAGAAAGCTGGTGTTGATATCAACGTTAAGTTTGTTGAATGGAATACGTTCATTAAGAAACTTGATGAGAGATCTTTTGAAGCTGTTAGACTTGCATGGTCTGGAGGATCAATCGATTGGGACCCTAAGCAAGTATGGCACTCAAGTTCTGCCACAGCTTCTGGATCGAACTTTATTTCTTACTCAAACCCAAAAGTTGATAAGCTAATTGATGAGGCGAGAGTTGAGCTTGATCAAAATAAAAGAGTAGTTCTTTTAAAAGAGGTTTATAAGCAAATTGCTGACGATGTTCCGTACGCATTCTTTTTCAATGAAAAATACAGATTCTATGGACACTCTGACAGATTGAAGCGTGAAAAGGATACTTACCAATTTGATCTAGGTTTAAATTACTGGTGGATCAAGAAGTAAGTTGATTGTTTTTAAGTTGAAGTGGATAGGAGTTAGAGTTGTTTAATTATATCTTAAGAAGAATACTGCTGATGATCCCCGTTTTACTGGGGATTACAGTAGTTACATTTGCCATTATAAATGTTGCGCCAGGTTCTCCAATTGAGCAGAAGATTCAGCAAATGCGTTTTGGTGGTGTTGGAGCTGATGGTGGTGGTAATGCTGGAATGAGTAATTCTAGTAAAGACAGTGCTATCAGTGAAGAAGTTTTAGATGCTTTAAAAAAGCAGTACGGATTTGATAAGCCTGTTCATATTAGATATTGGATTTGGTTGAAGAATATTTCAAAACTAGACTTTGGAGAGTCCTTTACTTACGAAGAGCCTGTCCTGGATGTTGTCTCTAGTAAATTTCCCGTGTCTTTGCAATTTGGTATTGTCTCTCTCTTAATGTCGTACCTGATTTGTATTCCGTTAGGAGTGATCAAGGCCATAAAGAATGGAACAAAGTTTGATATGCTCTCAAGTGTTGTACTGTCGGGAATGTATTCAATTCCTGGATTTATGTTAGGTATTATTTTAATTGTTTTCTTGGCCGGTGGAGCATTTCTTGAGTGGTTTCCTGTCGGAGAGCTTTATTCTGATGAGTACTACGATATGACTCTCTGGGAAAAAGTTCTTGATAGAACTCATCACTTTATTCTACCTCTTATCTCATACATGATTAGCCAGTTTACAGTTCTTACACTTCTTATGAAGAACTCTCTTATTGAAGAGATTAAAAAGGACTATGTTAGAACGGCGAGAGCAAAAGGGCTAAGCGAGAAAGTCGTTTACCTAAAGCATGCTCTTAGAAATGCTCTTATTCCAATTGTTACTGGAATAGGTTCTTTCCTCGCAGTTTTCTTTGCAGGTTCACTTTTAATTGAAACAATTTTCCAACTAGATGGGATGGGGCTCCTCGGTTATCAATCTCTATTAGAAAGAGATTATAATGTAATTATGGGACTTGTGTTTATTCAATCGCTCATAATGCTTGTCGGTAACCTTATAAGTGACCTTTGCTATGTTCTAGTTGATCCAAGGATAGATTTCTCATGATTGAAAAGCGTATAAAGAATGAACTTACTTTAAAGAGATGGAAGCGTTTCAAAAAGAACAAACCTGCAGTAATAGCGGCTATCGTTTTTGTTGTTTGTTTAATTTTAACTTTTACAGCACCATTAATTGCCAATAGTAGACCTCTGTATTTGAGCTATAAAGGGACGAGTTATTTTCCTATTTTAAAGCAATATCATCCAACAGAGTTTGGAATTAAAACCACTCTTATAATGAATTATAGAACTTTAAAATTATCTGATGATGATTCTGTCATTTGGCCTATTATTAAATGGAATCCAAATGAAAGTAATTCAGCAGTTGATTACTATCCCGCACCTCCGAGTACCGATAATATTATGGGTACTGATGATAGAGGTCGTGATGTATTCACAAGAGTTCTCTATGGATTTAAATTTAGTATTGTCTACGCGGTTGCGGTTTGGTTTATTACTTTCTTAATGGGTGTCGTCGTCGGTGGAGTTAGTGGATTCTTCGGTGGAAGAGTTGATATTCTCACTCAGAGAGTGATCGAAGTTTTAAGTACTGTTCCTCAATTCTTTTTACTAATTATCTTAATCGATATTTTTAGTCCTTCCTTAGGTATGCTAATAATTATTTCTTGTCTATTCTCGTGGATTCCGATTAGTTACTATGTAAGAGGCGAGTTTCTTAAAAATAGAAAGAAAGAATTTGTTGAGGCCGCAAGAGGTATGGGGTCAAAAGACGGAAGAATTATTTTTAAACATATTCTTCCAAATTCATTGTCTCCAATAATTACTTTTACTCCATTTGCTATATCAGGGCATATTATGGGACTAGCTTCTCTTGATTATCTAGGTTTTGGTCTTCCAGTTCCAACACCTTCATGGGGAGAACTTCTTGCTCAGGCGCAGAAAAATTTCACAATCGCTTGGTGGCTTGCTGTTTACCCAGGTCTTGCTCTTGCTATCACACTATTTCTTCTTGTTTTAATTGGAGACGGTGTTAGGGATGCGATGGATCCAAAATTGTCTGAAAACTAATACTTTCAATATCTTAAAGGGCCCTCAGAAGGCCCTTTTTTCATAGAAATCCCTTAATTTTATTTTAAGTAATTCCGATAAGATAGACGTGAGAGTTTATTTAATATCATTCCTATTATTCATTTTAGGCCTTGGGGCCAGCGCAAATACTTGTGAAGAAAAAGTATTGAAAAAGTTTAATAGTGACTTTCACAATTACCTTACAGATCAGTTCAAAGAAAATTCCAACTTAGAATTATTTAAAACAATTGGATTCCTAGGGAAGTCTACTCCTGATGGTTTTAGAATGGTTTTGAATCTAAGTCTTAATGGGCTTGCAAGTTCAGACACCTTAAAAAGCTTTAATGAGTCGGTCGAGAATTTTATTGAATCAAAGGCGAGGTTTGGGAAAGACTTCGGAGTAGAAAAGGATCACTTCTTTTTCTATCCAAAAGATGATGAACTTCCATGTTTAGAGGAGAGCCTGTTCTTGGACAGTACTCCCGCTCTTTGCGCTGTCGAAGAAGTAAGTTTCAAAGAAGGCAAGATTGAAGAATTGAAGTCTTTTTTGGACGGTGTCTTTGAACATATTGCTCAAATGGAGCTCAGAGAAGTTGATTCTAACTCTTTCTCGATGACAAAGAGTATAGAAGTCTCAATAAAAGAAGAGCTAATAAGAAATGATGATGTAGAGCTTAAAGTCGTTGGTGGAACTTGTGATATGGGTGCATCACTTAAGAAGAACTTTTCTTGCACAATCATTGGTGGAGAGAGGATGACTTTAAAGCTTCGAGTGGGAGAGCTTGAGGACGAATTAGTATTAACGGTTAGTCCAAAAACAAAGTACAAGCTAGAAGAAATTAAAGACCGAAAGCATGTATATCAAGTAAAGAAATTAGCTCTACAGAAAGCTGAGGAAGTTTTAGCAGCGAGTGATTTATCCATAGAGTCCGGAAACTGTGTGATTGGTGAGGGGAATACAATTGTATGTGAGCCTTCTTCTGAAACATTCACTTTAAGTGTTGTTCCTGAGGGAAATCCTGCAGAAATTCTTACTGCTGTAATCTCTCCTGTTGATGGATTTGAATTACGTGTTAAGTCTGATGATGATTCTCAATATAAATTAATTTCGGCCCATGTCTTTCTTTCGGGAGAAGAGAGTGGTGAGGAATTAGCAAAAGTTAGTTTTTCTGAAAATGAGAACTGTACTTATATTTCTTCAAAGAGAAAAATTCTAAAATGTAAGAAGCTCTTGACCCCATATTCTGTGAGCGCATTGTATACAGGAGTAGAGAAGATTGAGAAGAGTGTTGAAATTGGATCATTTGAAAAGTTTACTTTGAAGGTGATTTCTGACGAGATAAGCTCTCTTACTCAGAAGGATAATGTTTTAGTTCTCGGAGACGGCTTAGAAATAACGCCCTCATCATATAAAGACCTTCTTTTGAAAATAGAAATAAAGAAAATAGCAAAGAATAAAGTTACTTATAGTGAAGCAGAGGGCTCTATTCTTTCTGAAAAAGAGAGAGAGGAATATAAATACTCTGTAGAGTTAAGTCATAATTCTAAAATTAGTGACGTAAAAGAAGTTATTGTTGGTAAGTATGTTGCCGGAGACAATTACTTCTTTGATATTATTAAAAAGAACAGACAGTGCCACTTTAAGCTTATGAAGATTCAAGGTACTGATGAGTTTAAATCAATAGGACAAGAAGAGTTTCTAAAAAATATGATGGAAGTAAAGGTTCAATCAAGGAAATCGAGCTGTTCAAGTGTTCAAAAAACAAAGGATTCAATCCAAGTATTCTGTTCACTAAGAAGGGATAAACTTCAAGAAAGAGTTTCAGTACAACTCTATAGCAATGGTCAGCAGGTAAGATCGGTAAATTGTCTTCTTTTAAATGAGAACTATGAAGATGAGGAAGAAGATGATGATGATCGTTCAAGAAATTTTTCAAGCTCTAGTGGTAGTAGTTCTAAGTTTGCAGACACAATTAGTGATTCTTTTTCAAAAGCTTTTCCAAGCTATATGAATTCAAGGTATCAAACGCAGCAGCCATCGTATTATAATCCTCTCATGTATAATCCTCTCATGTATAATTATGGATATAATCCTTATAGCGCATATACCCCAGGCTATTATCAGAGCCCAGGGCTTTGGAATACAATGTATATGTTTAATCCAGCTACTTATTAATTGTCATTAATTGGAATTAGCTTAATCTCTTTTGTGATAATTTTTCCGTCTCTAAGAATATCTGCTTTTACAATATCACCAACTTTATAATTCTCAAGAACGTGATAAATGTCGTCGATTGTATCAACCTTCTTCTTATCAATGGCGAGAATAATATCTCCGGAGTAATGTCTTCCATATTGATCTCTTGTGAAGCCTTGCACACCGGCCTTTCCTGCGCCTCCCTCTGGGTCTACGTAGAGAACAACTATTCCTTTACTAATACCTAGTCTTGCTTTTTGATACTCACTCGCTGGGCCTATTCCAATACCTGGTCGAGTCACTTTTCCATTTTTGATTAAGTCTGGAACAACTCTTTTAATAATATCAACAGGAACGGCAAAACCAATTCCTGCGCTCGATCCTGACTTACTATAGATAACTGTATTCATTCCAATTAATTGACCCCTTGAGTTTAGAAGTGGTCCCCCAGAGTTTCCTGGATTAATTGAAGCATCTGTTTGAATCATTCCATAAATTTTAACATTTCCGATTCCCATGATTTTTCTTTCTAAGGCTGAAATAATTCCACTCGTAATGGTATGGTCAAGTCCAAATGGATTCCCAATGGCCATAGTTTTTTGTCCAACCTTTAATCCCTTTGAGTCACCAGAACTGATAGGATAGAGGTCTTTTGGTCTCTCAATTAATTTTAAAACTGCTATATCTTTGTTACTTACTTTTCCGACGAGTTTCGCTTTATATTGCTTCTTATCTCCGTGAAAAGTTATAAGAAAACTGTCACCACCTTCAATCACATGGTAATTTGTAATAATATGGCCAGACTTATCCCAGACAAAACCTGTTCCTGCTCCAACAGGAATGTCGGTGGCGTCATAATCAAAGTAGCTCCTTCGCGCCTTCTTAATATTGGTGACGTTAACAACGCTTTTAACAGTATTTTCAAAAACAGAGACAGTATTCTTTTCATCTTCTAAAAGAAGCTTGTCGTCCGAGGAAAATACTGTGTTTGAAAGTGATAATAATAGAATAAAAAAAACGGTTTTAAAGCTTTTCAAAATTGTTCTCCATGTCTTTTACTTTAGTTGCTCGACTTCCTATATATAGATATAATGAATTTCGATTCTAACAGCAAGAAAGCTTTGCGTAAAAAATTTGTCAACTGGGAGAAAAGCCTTGGAAATTCAATACTTTAATAGAGGTACTCAAAATGTGGAAGTTGAGAAAGTCTACGGTGACGGAGGGGTAAAATGGTTATACCAGTCGGCCATTGGGAAGCTTCTCTCTGGATTACTGGTAAAAGCTCCTATAAGTATCATTTACGGAGAGCTGCAAAGCTTAGCAATTAGCAGATTAAAAGTCCCTGGGTTCATTAAAAACTTCAATATTAATATGTCTGAGTTTGTTGCTGAAGAAGGTAGAAGTGAACTAGATCCTTATTCAAGTTTTAATAGCTTCTTTATTAGGGCCTTTAAAGAAGGTGCTAGAAAATTTGTCTCTGAAAAAAATAGAATGCCTGGTTTTAGTGAGGCGAGATACTTCGGTTATGAGAGTATCACTGATGATAAATTAATTCCTGTAAAAGGAAAATTCTTAAATGCGAAAGAGTTACTTGCTAATACAAAGTGGGAGAGTACTTTTGCTGATGGTCCATTACTTTTAGCAAGATTATGTCCTGTTGATTACCACCGTTATCACTTTCCTGATAATGGAAAAGTCTTAGACCATTATAGAGTTGGTGGACTTTATCATTCTGTAAACCCAATTGCTCTTAGAGAGAAACAGGATATTTTTTCAACCAATGTAAGAGAAGTGACTGTCATGGAAACTGAAAACTTTGGAAAAATTGCTTACGTTGAAGTTGGGGCAATTTGTGTTGGGAAAATAATCCAAAGCACTGACTTAACAACATTTAAGCGCGGTGAAGAGAAGGGATACTTTCTCTTTGGTGGATCAACAGTCATTGTTATTGGTGAAAAAGGTAAGTGGAAACCATCAAGTGATATTTTAGAGTACACAGCAAAAGGTACAGAGACTTATATTCAATTAGGTGATGAAGTCGCAGTTAGTAATTAAATTCAGCAAAAACAGGAAAGTGATCTGAAGGATAAATTTCTCCTTCATGATCTTTTCTAATTTCTATTGATCTTGCTTGGAAAATTTTATCTGCAAGAATCCAGTCAATTCTACAGCCGTTATCATGTGTGCCATCAAATTTATGAAAACTTGTCTCTTCCGCTTTTCCTAGAAACTCCCATGGATCGAAGAGATTGGACCATTCTTTAGAAATAACTTCTCTAACACTTTCTTTAGGGGATTCGTTGAAATCTCCTGTTAGTATTATGGGAAGGCTAAGGGAGTTGAGCTTCTTTATTTCTGTAATCAGAACTTGGATTTGTTCCTTTCTCGTTTTTCCTAGTACATGATCTAGGTGTGTATTGACGTAGAAGAAATCCTTGCCAGTTTCTATGACTCTTGCTTGTATCCAAGTACAGAGCCTTGGAAAGGCCGATTCAAAAGATTTTGATCCAGCTTCAAAAGGTGTCTGACTAAGCCAAATATCTCCACTGTCGATAACATCAACTTTTTCTGAATTTACAAAAATACATGGATACATTCTTTCTTCAATCCAGTCTCTATTTAGATCTATGAGCTTGTGATTGGGAAGGAGGCTTTCTAGGTTCTTCAGTTGAGGCTCTCGTCCTTCTTGAGTGCCAAGGATATCTGGAGTGAAGTCGTTGATCAAGCGAGAGAGAAGTTCTCTTCTACCTGACCAGTCATTGGGACTATCTCCTGGATTATCAAATCGAATATTAGCACTTGCGACTTTTAACATTTGGAACCTAGTGTTTCTAAATCAGAACATTAGATTAAAGGTTATTGAATAAACAATACTTTAGCAAATGATAATATTGGCCCTTCTCTTGCTTAGTCTAAATGTAGCTGAAATCACTACTTACGGGAGATAAAAATGGATGATTACAAGAAATGTGAAAAGAGTATTTTAAGTCAGTATATGGGCCTTTTTGAGAGACCAACAATTATTCAACTCTCAAAAGATTCGAGAATTCAAAAAACTCGCTTATTTAGACTTATGAATGGAATTGATATGAAGCTATCCGAGTACTTAATTTTAAAGGATAGAATAAGTGCTCTTACTAACTCAAATTCTAATATTGAATTATTAGCGAAGGAGTGTGAGTTAGAACTCAGTGCTCAAGAAGTTCTTGATCTCTCAAAAGTAATGAGCAGGAAATTAAGACAGAGAAAATTAGAAATATCAATTCAAGAATTTTCCATTGCAGCGTAAGGAGGGCATTATGGATTTACTATTAACAGAGAGAATGGTTTTAGAAGCAATTGCCGATCAGGGAAGAACAATAGAAGAAATAAGCGAGAGTACAGGACTAAAGAAAGTCATTATAAATAATATTCTTCCTGAATTTCTTATGAAAAATATTATTCAATATAAAAATAAGAAATACTCGTTAGATAGAGAAACAAATCCCAATTGGATAAGAGAAGTGAATCGCCCAGAGAATACAAGGCTAGAGCTTAAGGAAATACTTAGTTCAAGTGTATCTTTAGTCGAAAGTGGAACATCACTTAATTTGAAGAAGCTTTACTTGAGTGAGTTTGAAGAAAAGCTTTTGAGTATTGAATTAGAAAAAGTTGATAAGTTAATTAAAGACCTTCAGAAAAGCACGAAAGAAAGAGGTAGAGTTAAGGATATGAAAATCGTTTATTGGGGTTACGCTGGGTATGGCGAAATTATTGAGGCGCAGGCGTCAAGTCTATAGGTGTGAAATAGTTATTTCTCGTTGAATAGACCTTAAAAGATCAAGAGCATGCACGGCATCTTCTTCGGTGAACCCCGCCAATCCACAAGCAGGAGCTAGCCAACAGTCCATCACATAATTTCTAAGAGGAGTTTTCCATTTAGAAAAATTTTCACAAATTTCAATTCTTCCTCTATGTGTACTAATCACCCCTATGACTGGGGTGATTTTCTTTTTTATTAGAAAAGAGAGAAATTCATCTGGGTTGTTTATTAAATGAGCATCAAAAGAGAGATGTGTAATTTCTAGTTTTTCTAATTTAGAAATCTCAATACTGTTGCAGCAGTGTAGTCCAATTTTATTCTTACCAGTAAAGAGTTTTTTAGGATCATCTATAAAGTGAATTTGATTTTCATTGATATTATTCTCTAGTTGATGAAAGGACTGTGTTTTAAATTTCTGAGTGTCGCCAATTTGCTCGATAAATTTAGGAAAGCAGAGAAGCTCATGTATACTTTTAATTTTCTCAGAATCTTCTAATTTAGTAAGTTCTGGAAGAAAAGGAATATCAAATTTTAAAGAGAAGTCGATTGCTTCTTGAATGCTTGTATGTGGAAGACTCCCAATACCTGTAATAGGAAGTAAATTATCCCTCATAATCATAAGTTGTGAGCATATCTTTTAAAAGTAGAGTTAAGTTATGTTTAATATCTTTGTTTTCTGGAGACTCTGAACAACAAGACAAGTAACCAAGAAGAGTAGGCCAAGGAGTTTTCCTCTCTCTTTCATCTAGCCAATTAGAAAAGAATTCAATGGCGTCAATCCATTCAGAAAGAGAATATTGAGAATTATCTACAGAGCTAAAAAGCACATTTACGGCTTGGTGACCATTTGGGTTTGATCTTGTAAATCTGTAAATGAGCTTGGTAATTGTGCTAAAGGATTGTGGAGTAGAGCTCGCTTTTGCGATCTTAGAAAGCTCACAGTCGGTCAGGTCTCTCGCATGGATACTTCCTCTGGCCGTTTCAATACATTTAAACCAGAGGTCTTGTTCAGAGTTTTTAAAATTAATAATCGCTTCTAACTCTTGATTCACTAATCCTCTGGGTTATATCCTAAATTTGGAGCTAGCCATCTCTCGACCTTTGAAATCTCCATATCTTTTCTCTTAGAGTAGTCCTCAACTTGATCTTTTGCAATTGGACCTAGGGTAAAGTACTTCGCCCCTGGGTGACAGAAGTACTGACCAGATACTGATGAAGGAGGATTCATAGCGCAATTTTCAGTTAAGCTTACACCAATTTCTTCTTCAGCTTTTAGTAGATGCCACATAATGGGCTTCTCTGTGTGATCTGGACAAGAAGGGTAGCCTGGAGCCGGTCTAATCCCACGATACTTCTCTTTAATGAGATCCTCATTGCTGAAACTCTCTTCTTTTCCGTAGCCAAATTCGTCACGAATCACTTTGTGCATATATTCAGCAAAGGCTTCTGCAAGTCTATCTCCAATGGCCTTAACCATGATGGAATTATAATCATCGCCTTTGTCTTTATAAGTATTAGCAAACTCTTCAACTTCGTAGCCCATTGTCACGACAAAGTTGCCAAGGTAGTCAATTCTGTCAGATTCTTTAGGAGCAATGAAATCTGAAAGACAGAGATGAGGATTGTGCTCAGACTTTTCTTTTTGCTGTCTTAAGTAATGAAAAGTTTCTAGCACTTTTCCATCTTCATCATAAATTTCAACATCATCGCCAATTGAATTCGCTTTATGGATTGAAACAATGGCCTTAGGTGAGAATCTATTCTCAGCAATAACTTTATCTAAAATGAGTTTTGCATCTTTGAATAATGATGTTGCTTGTTCACCGTATTTATCATTGTTTAATATTTTTGGATAAGTTCCTTTTAATTGCCATGTCCAAAAAAGAGGTGACCAATCAATATAAGGAACTAGTTGCTCAAGAGTAATATCTTCGTATTTCTTTATTCCCGTAAATGAAGGAGTCGCAATCTCCTGCTTTTCCCAATCACAAATAAATTTCCACTCTCTAGATTGTTCAAGCCCTACAAGCTTTGTCTGATCTTGCTTTCCTAGATCAAACCTTTCTTTTAATTTTCTTTGATGCTCTTTTAAGTCTTTGGAATAAGCTCCAACAGTTTCTGGATTTAGAAGTTTAGAGCAAATTTCAACGACTAAAGAAGCATCTCCAACTTGCGCCACTGGCCCTGAATAGTGGGGAGCAATCTTAATTGCGTTGTGGGCCTTACTTGTTGTGGCACCACCAATCATGATAGGACAATTGAAACCAAGACGCTCAAATTCTTTTACATTATGAATCATCTCATCAAGTGAAGGAGTGATCAGACCACTCATTCCAATAATGCTCGCTTCGTGCTCTTTTGCTTTTTTGATTATTTCTTCGCAGCTTACCATGACACCTAGATCAATGACTTCATAACCATTACAGGCAAGAACAACTGCTACAATATTTTTTCCAATATCGTGAACATCACCTTTTACCGTGGCAATGACAAAAACGCCTTGCTTTCTAGCATTAGCATTATTTCTTCTCTCCTCTTCCATAAAAGGTTCAAGATAGGCAACTGCGGCCTTCATTACTCTTGCTGATTTTACAACCTGAGGAAGGAACATTTTCCCTGAACCAAAGAGTTCCCCAACAACTTTCATTCCCTCCATTAGAGGACCCTCAATAACATTGAGAGGAACACCTAGCGAAGCTCTCGCTTCTTCAGTGTCAGCTTCAATAAAAGTCGTAATTCCTTTAACAAGTGAATGAGTCATTCTCTCTTGAAGAGTTCCTCGTCTCCATTCGTCATCTCTTACATCTTTCTTCTTTCCTGTTCCTTTAATTTTCTCAGCGTGATCCACTAATTTCTCAGTGGCCTCTGGAGATCTATTTAGAAGAACATCTTCAACAAGTTCTAAAAGTGTAGGTTCAATATCTTCATAAACACCGAGCATTCCGGCATTTACAATCCCCATGTCGAGTCCTGCTTTCACAGCGTGAAAAAGGAAAGACGAATGAATAGCTTCCCTTACAAGATTATTGCCTCTAAAAGAAAAAGATACATTTGAAACTCCACCGCTTGTTAGAACTCCAGGACAAGTGGCCTTAATTTCTCTAACTGCTTCTATAAAATCAACAGCGTAGTTATTATGTTCATCAATTCCTGTGGCGACAGTGAGAATATTTGGATCAAAGATAATGTCTCTTGGATCAAAGTCTACAACTTCTGTTAATATCTTATAGGCTCTCTGGCAGATGCGAACTTTATCGGCCTTATCTGCTGCTTGTCCTTTTTCATCAAAGGCCATAACAACTGTTGCGGCACCATAGGCCTTAATTAGTCTTGCCTGTTCAATGAATTTCTCTTCGCCTTCTTTAAGTGAAATGGAATTAACAATTCCCTTTCCTTGCATACATTTGAGACCCTCTTCGATTACTTCCCATTTTGAGCTATCAATCATTATAGGGACTTTGCAAATCTCTGGTTCAGCTGCAACGAGGTTCATGAATTTAATCATACAAGCTTTTGAATCGAGAAGACCTTCATCAAAATTTATATCAATAATATTGGCACCATTTTCAACTTGTTGTCTTGCTACTTCAAGAGCGGTATCAAAATCACCATTCTTAATAAGTTTTGCAAAGCGCGGAGAGCCGGTAACATTCGTTCTTTCTCCAACCATATAGAAAGGGTGATTCTCACTCTCTCTATCAATATAAAGAGGCTCAAGTCCTGAGAGATTCATAACCTCTTTTAGATGAGGTCTCTTTCTTGGAGGTTTATTTTCTATTTGTTCTCTAATGGCCTTAATGTGTCCAGGAGTTGTTCCGCAACACCCACCTACTAAGTTTAAAAAACCTGAGTCGGCATAATCTTCTAAGAATGTCGCCGTGTCTTTAGGAAGCTCGTCATAGCCAGTGTCGCTTAATGGATTAGGAAGTCCAGCATTTGGATAACAACTTGTGTAGCAATCAGAGATTTGAGAGAGACGATCCATATAAGGTCTCATCTCTTTTGCTCCAAGAGCGCAATTTATCCCAACACTTAAAGGGTTTGCATGTCTTACTGAATTCCAGAAGGCTTCAATGGTTTGTCCTGAGAGTGTTCTTCCGGAAGCGTCAGTGATTGTCACAGAAAGCATGACAGGAACTCTGTAGTCGAGTTCATTAAAGAGCTTGTTGATAGCGAAAATAGCGCACTTAATATTTAATGTATCAAAGGTTGTTTCTGGAAGAAGAATATCAGCTCCACCTTCAAGAAGAGCTTTAGCTTGCTGATAGTAATTTTCAACGAGCTCATCGAAAGTCACTGCTCTATAGGCAGGGTTATTTACATCCGGTGACATCGAAGCTGTTTTATTAGTAGGGCCTAGAGCTCCTGCAACAAAACATTTTCTAGAAGGGTCTTCTTTCATCATTTTATGGCAAGCTCTCTTTGCAATACGAGCAGACTCAACATTTATTTCATATGCTAGATCTTCTAAATGGTAATCAGCTTGTCCAATTCTTGTTGCACTGAAAGTATTGGTTTCAATAATATCAGATCCTGCTTCGAGATATTGGTAGTGAACCTCTTCAATTATGTCTGGACGAGTAAGAGAGAGAAGATCATTATTACCTTTTAAAGAAGAAGGGTGATCTTTAAAGCGTTCAGCTCTAAAGTCTTCTTCTTCTAATTTATATTGCTGAATCATTGTTCCCATCGCACCGTCGAGAAAAACAATTCTTTTTTCTAAAAGGTCGAGTAGATCATTTCCTGCTTGCTTGTAAGGCTTAAGTTCAAACACTTCAGCTCCTATCTAAATTTCTCAACGACTTTAATCACTGATTTCGTGTCGTTCATAATATAAAAATGTAGGCATGGAACACCTGCGTCCGCTAATCCCTGACATTGCTTAATTGCCCATTCAAGACCAATATCTTTAACATGTTCCTGGTTGGACATAACTTCATCTACAAATTCATTCGGGAAATCAACATAGAAATGTTTTGGAATTGAAGCTAGTTGGTTTACATTTTTAATGATTTTTATTCCAGGAATAATTGGAACAGTAATTCCAGCATCTCGACATTCTTTTACGAAAGCAAAGTACTTTTCATTATCAAAGAACATTTGTGTTGTTATATACTCAGCTCCAGCATCTACTTTTGCCTTAAGCATTTGAATATCAAATTTCATATTCGGAGCTTCAAAGTGTTTTTCTGGGTAGCCAGCAACTCCTGTACAGAAATCGAGTGGTCTTGCTCCTGATATATCAGAAACATATTCACCCTTTTTAATTTCATTAATTTGCTTAACAAGATCAATGGCGTAGTTATTAGTGTGACGTCCATTATCAATTTTCTTATTATAATTTGGAGCGTCTCCTCTAAGAGCTAGAACATTATGAATTCCAAGAAAATTTAACTCAATAAGGGCATCTTCAGTTTCTTCTTTAGTGAAGCCAAGGGAGAGAAGATGAACACAGGTATCAATATTGAATCTATTTTGAATAATTCCACAGATCCCAATTGTCCCAGGCCTTTTTTTGAAAACTTTTCTTTCAATCGACCCATCGGCCTTCTCATTGTAGAAAGCTCCCGCTGCGTGGCTAGTTACATCAATCCACGGTGGATTATATGGCTGAAGGGCCTCAACGATATCAATTATATCTTGCACAGAGCGACCTCTTGGAGGAGGAACAATCTCGTAACTACAAAGGAGCTCTTTATTCTTTGCTTTATCTAAATGCTCAATGATTTTCATCTTTCGAATACCTATGAAATGAGAATTAAATTAAGTTCCCATTGTAGCTATGAATAGATGTTTTTGATAGGTATTTATAAAAAAAATGATAGAAGGATTTGGCCCAAGTATCTAGACTTGGGCCTTTGGTGAAAGGGGTTTAGATTAGGCGCAAAGCTCCTGAGTCGTGGGATTAATGGGGATCATTAGAGACACTTTTGTCCCTAAATTAAAGATAGAGTTTATTCTTAAGTTGCCTCTCCACTTACTGATTGTCTTCTTGGCGTGATAGAGTCCAAGTCCAGTTGAGTTCTTCGAGCTAAAGCCAAGATCAAGAACTTTAGAGACTTCGCTTGAAGCGATCCCATGACCGTTGTCAGTAATAGTGATAAGCATTCTATTATTTTTAAGTGTGCCTTTAATTTTAATGAAGCCGCTTTCGGCAATTGCTCCAACGGAATTATTTAAAAGATTAGATATAACTCGCTTAAACTCAGTCGCTTGAATATGACAAAGGGAATTTATCGCATTAGTAGAGAAGCTTAATTTATAGCTGATATCTTTATTTTTAAATTCAATTCTCTTCTCATTTAATACCTGAGAGATGAGCTCATAAGGAGAAGTACTAGTGTGGGCTTCCTTGCTTTCAAGAGAAGTAATCATATTCTCCATTCTCTTAAGCGCCATTGAAATAACCTTTTCTTCATTTGCTTCCCAAGAATCATTCATCGTCATCATCGTCTTTATTACGGCCAGCGGTGAGGCCATGTCGTGCTTAAATTGCTTAATGTGTAGGTTTTGTGTCTGCATTTTCTCTCTCCCAAAAGCTCTTATTTATTTCTGAAGCAATAAATAAAAGAAATGATGCTGTAGAGCAATGAAATATCTCACCGAGTCAAAAGCCTCCTGCCATGCTGGGATGCGTCCCATAGTGATTCACTCTAAGTAATTGTAATTATATTAACACTCTTCATTTTGTCTCATTCTCGGTGGGAGGCCATAGCTTACAGGTGAGGAAAAATTCTCCATTTGTCTCATCGTGGAGCCTAGAAATTCTAGTCAGTAGTGGGATTGACCGATTAGTTGGCTATAAATTACTTTCAAAGAGGCCATTTATGACCCAAAAGCTACTAATGTCGGTAATAGCTGCTGTAATGACTTTTTCAGTACAAGCTACAAAGATCCAAATTCTTCACACAAATGATATTCATTCCCAGCTAGATCACACTGATCACCTAGAAGAACAGGGTGGTTACGCAAGACTTAAAACGCTAATTGATTCTGAAAAGAATAAAGCGCAAAGGGATGGGATTTTCAATCTCACAATGGATGCGGGGGATTTTCTCGAGGGAAATATTTATTATCTTGCTGATAAAGGAAGAAAAGTTTTTGAACTACATGACATGATGGGTTTTGATGTTGTGACAATTGGAAATCATGACTACTTAATGGGAACAGATGACCTCGATGCAATTCTTGGAGATGTTAAACCAAGCTTTGCTTTCTTGGGGGCAAATCTCTTTACCGCAGATCGCTTCCAAAATATTCACGAACAGCTTAGACCATATACTGAGTTTGAATATGATGGAGTGAAAATAGGCGTACTGGGTTTAACAACCAACGATATTCTTTATAAGTGGCGTATTAACGAAGGTGGAATTAATAACGAGTATGATACCTGTAAGCAATACGCGAAAGAGCTTAGAGAAAGAGGTAATCATGTGATTATTGCTCTAACACATATGGGTCTTAGTAAGGATAAGAAGCTCGCGGAGAAATGTCCTGAAGTTGATGTCATTGTTGGAGGACATTCTCATCACACGTTAGAAGAAGTTCTCTATGTTGAAAATAAATTAGATAAGAGAGTTCCAATTGTTCAGACGGGGTTTCATGGGAGATTTCTTGGAAGGCTAAATTTAAACTACGATAATATTACAGGCGAAGTAACTGTTGATAAGTATAAGCTCCTTCCAGTTATTGCAGATGAAGATCCAGAAATTCTTGCTAAAATTGAAGAAACAAATGAAGACCTCTACGCCGAATATGGAGAGAAGTGGCTAGATGAAGTTGTTGGAAGAAGCGAGTTAGATTCTCCTCTTGAGGGTGGAAATAAAGACATTTGGGGTCACTTTATAAACGATTCTATGCGTGAGCAAACAGGTTCAGACTTCTCAATCCACGTTGAACCAATGTCAGGACTTAATTATCCAACCCATGCAAGTATTACCAGAAGAGACTTATATAATGGAAATCCTAGAACTTTTGAATTCGATAAGAAGTTTGGCTACAACGTCTATACTGCAAGAATTCACGGAGGACTTGTTAAAACACTTTTTAGAATTGTGATGAAGGCAGGGCTACCTCTCTATGTTTCAGGAATAACTTTTGATATTAAGAAATTTACAGAAAAGGGTTACGTCATCACAAACCTCCGATTTAAAGGAGAGAAAATAAATCCCTTTAAAACCTATTCCGTTAGTTTAAATGAAGGAATTGTTAGAGGAGGATATTCCATCAGCAAGCTGGTTAAGTTAATTCTAAAAGATGGGGCAAACTCAGGGGTCTCAATGTGGGAAGCCATGGAGAATAAGCTTTCGAGAATTAAGCTTCTTGATGAAACTTACTTAGATGATTATGGAAGAAAAGGAAATATAGACCATGTGGATAGGGGCTATATTCCCGGTATACGTTTAGAATAATTTAAATCATCGTTGAGCAACTAAGGTTGCTCAACTTCTTCAATCTTCTTTAAAATCGTCCAATTCATCGTCGCTAGAAATAGAGAAATAATCGGTGAGAGAATATTAAAAAAGCAATATGGCAGATAGGTTAGAGTTGGAACTCCAAGTGTCGCGGCATTATAGGCACCACCACTATTCCAAGGAATAAGAACAGAAGTTACTGTCCCTGCATCTTCTAGTGCACGTGAAAGGTTTCGTGGATCGAGGCCGTACTTATCATAGGCATCTTGAAACATTTTTCCTGGAACGACGATTGCTAAGTATTGATCTGAGGCCGTCGCATTTAAGACAATACAACTTCCAAGTGTCGCTCCAATGAGTGAGCCTGTTCCTCGAACCATTTTTAAAATCGCACTTGAAATCTTCGTAAGCATTCCTGTCGCATCGAGAGTTCCACCAAAAACCATCGCTGAAAAAATGAGCCAAACTGTCGAGAGCATTCCACTCATTCCACCTCTATTTAAAAGAGAGTTAATCGTTGTATTTCCAGTATCAATTGTAAAACCTTCGTAAGTTACTTTTGTGATAAGTGTATAATAGGCCTTAACAGTTGTAGCACCATTAAGAAGTTCACTCATCATATCTCTTTGAAAAATTAGAGCTGTAGCAATACCTGCGAAAACGCCAATTGTAATTGCGGGAAGGGCCGCAACTTTCTTTCTCACTAGTGCCAAAACAATGATTGGTGGTATGAAGAGCCAGATAGAGATGTCAAATTTCGTCTCTAAAGTCTTAAGCATAAGATCAACAGTCTCAGTATTCATGCTATGAGTTTCATAAGTAAAACCTAAAATAGTAAAACCAATGATGGCCAAAATAATGGCGGGCCCCGTTGTATAAATCATATGTCTAATATGGTCGAAGAGGTTTACACCCGCAATTGCCGGAGCGAGATTTGTAGTATCTGAAAGAGGAGACATTTTATCTCCAAAGTAAGAGCCTGAGATAACGGCTCCTGCCACTGCGCCAGCAGGAAGTCCGAGAGTTTGCCCGATTCCAATGAGTGCAATACCAACCGTTCCCGTTGTCGACCAGCTTGAACCTGTAGCGAGTGAGACAATGGAGCATATGATACAGGCAACAGGAAGGAAGACCGCTGGACTAATGAGCTTTAGGCCATAGAAGATCATGGCCGGAACCGTTCCACAGAGAATCCAGATCCCAATTAGAGTTCCGACGACAAAGAGAATGGTTAGGGCCGAGAGAGAGGTCGTAATTGATTGGATGATTCTCTCTTCGATATGTTGATAAGTAACTTTTAAATAAAAAATTCCAATGAGTCCTGTCACAAAGGCTGAGGTTAGTAAGGCAATTTGGTTCGCTCCACCAGTGGCGTCGTCTTTGAAGATAATAACATTCACAATTAAGAGAAAGATTAGAAAGAGAACGGGGATGAGGGCGACGAGAAGCTTCGGTTGCTTAGCCTTGTGCATTTAATGTCCTTGTTTTTTGTTTATTTAATCTTAAAGGGAATGACACTCTTTGGCAAAAATCTATTTAGAAAAGAACGTGGTATCTAGTTGGAAAATTTGGTAAAATGAAAAATGGTAATTTGATCCTAGCTTAGGAGCGAGCTTTGTCAGAATTAATCGAAATCTCAAGTGAATTCATCCAAGCAACCATTAGCACTAATGGTGCTGAGTTAAAGAGCCTCTTAGATACAGAGTCAAATATAGAATATCTTTGGCAATCTGATGGTAAGTGGTGGAATCGTTCGGCACCTATACTCTTTCCCATTGTTGGAAAACTTCTTGATGACAAGTATAGAATGGGAAATAAGCATTACTCAATGACTCAGCATGGTTTTGCGAGAGATCTTGAATTTCAGGTGGTGAGGGCAGAGTCCGATTCGGCGCACTTTAAACTTGAGTATAATGACGACACTCTAAAGTCGTTTCCTTTTAAATTTGTTCTTGAAGTTAAATTTAAAGTCTATGGGCCAAAGCTCTTCGTAGATTATGAAGTGAGAAATGTTGATCGCCGAGATATGCTCTTTTCAATAGGCTCTCACCCTGCCTTTAATATTCCACTCGATGAGAATGATAAGCCTTCTGACTATTATATAGAGTTTGAAGAAGAAGAATTTGGTGGGGCATTTTATCTTGAAAAGGGACTCGTGAATTTTCACACAGCTCCAGATAGAAGAATGCTTAACGGAAGAAGAATGCCTCTCTCAAAAGATCTCTTTAAGCATGATGCTTTAATTTTTAAAGATATTGTCTCAACTAAAGTAAGCTTAAAAAATACTTCAAACTCCCGTTCTGTTGTCATGGAGTTTGAAAATTGTCCATATCTAGGTTTTTGGGCACCTGAAGGGGCTCCCTTTATTTGTATTGAGCCATGGAGTGGGGTGGCCGATGGAGTGGATTCTAAGAATGATTTCTTTGAAAAAGAGGGGTTGATAACTTTAGAGTCTGGAAAGTGTTTCCAGACTAGTTATTCAATATTTGTAAATTAGAATTTGATAAGAGTTGTAGCGACTCCAAAGAGAATTATCATTAGTCCACCTAGCTTCGTTACAAGCTTAGTCTCTAGTTTATCAAACTTTGCTTCAATAGAATCACATCTCTTATCAAACCTCACTTCAATAGAATCACATCTCTTGTCAAACTTCGTTTCAATTGCATCACATCTCTTCTCAAAGCGAGAGGCCATATCTTTCATCTCATTACTTAATGAGTATTCAAGTTCTTTAAGATCTGGTTTGGTTGCGAAGTTCGCGTTCATAAGGTCCATCCAAGTTTTAACTGATACTTTAGCCTGTTCTGGTGTAAAACCAGCATTCTCTAGGTCTTCAGTATACCTTAAAGCATTAATCATTTCATCCTCCCGTGTAAGTACTTATTAGTAGGATAATAAGTGCATAGTGGAGTCTCTTATTCGCAGAGGTAAATGACCAAAATTATTGAGAACATTTAGAGAGTGCCCAAATATTTGAGCGATCTCTCCAGTTGAATAGATTAAACTCTAAGATCCATTTTGGATAAGAGATATACTCTTGAATACAATTATATTTAGAGTTTACGACTTCAAGATCACTGAATTTGGTAGTGAATGTATAGAAGTTACTACTAGGACCAATCTCACTTTTTAGAAGTTCTAGATTACTTCTCTTATAGACTTGCATTTCTAGCTCTGGGTAATTCCCCTTTCTATCTTTAAAAGTATAAAGATTTAACCTTTCTTCTTTTTGATAATGATACAAGAATTTATAAAACTTCAGTGGCGTATAGGCCGGTTTAAAACTAATTATTAAAGTTCCAATTAAAGATAGAGAAAAGAGAATATTGAAGCTTTTCTTATACTTTGGAAAATCAATGAGTTTAAAGAGCATAAATGTTGAAATCCATAGAAGAGGATAAATGAATCTCAACTCTTTATGACCAATCATGCTATGAAATATAAAGAAAGTTAGAACGAGTACAGACTCAAGGCGCTTTGGAAATTTTCTTATGTACACTAAAGTTGAAGCAATGAGTATAAGACCAAAAATATTTAGATTCTTTAGAATTAGAGAGAAGTATCCCCACCATGGACTCACTCCAAAAGAGCTGATCTTATCCTTTATTAAATTTTCATTTAGGTAATTAAGAGGAGTAAGTGTAAAGCTTCCATAACCTAAGCTATCAAGTGCAATTCCAGAAAGTACACCTATCAAAATAGTTGAAGCAAAGAATTTAATCCAAGTAATAGGACACATCTTTTTGGCAAATAATATCCATAGGCCAAAAGCAAGAGATAGTATTCCTGTTTGATGTCTAAGCGAGAAGGCAATACCTAGAAGAAGTCCTCCGAGCAGAAGATTCTTCTTTGTTAATTCTTTTAAGGTTATTGAAATTCCGAGTATTAAAAAGCATGTTGAAATATTATCTGATGAGGTCCTTGCACTCATGAAGACGATAGGCCAAAAAAATAGTGTAAATAAAGTGAACAATTTACCTTGGTCGTGAGATAATTTTTCTTTAAACACACTGACAAATTTTACAAGAGTAAATAAGGATATTGCAGAGGAGAGAACTCTTGCAATTAATGCTAATGTAAATGGATTTTCAATTCCAGCAAATTTAAAAGGTGCCAGCAGCAGAACATATAAGTAGGGGAGAGTCCAAGGTCTAATCTTAGTGTCTAGCTCCCAAGTTTGTAAGTGATCAAGAATTCCTAATTTAAAAAATGCGAAATCAAGAGTGTAGTATTGTTCATCGGGATGAAGAAATCCAATTGAAAATATTGCTGTAATTAAAAATACTATTGATGAGAGTAGGTAAACTCTCTTAGCTCTTATCATGACTATATCCAATTATTACTTTAAAACCATTTAGATGAAATTATACGCATTATGAGCTTCTGTAAATCTTGCTCTTTTTGAAATAAAGATATTTGTTGATTCATAAAGTTTTTGAGGTCTTTCTCCTCCAGACTACTTAGTGAACTAATAGGAATATCTCTACCTGTCAAAAAATTAAAATACCTAGTTGTGGCACATGCGTAGAAGTCTCTTGTTTTACTAATTTCTAGTCCGAGTTGGTCTAAATTATTCACTCTTGTATTTATAAAATTGTTTTCAATATCTCTATAAACAAAACTTCCGGAAGGATTAGTCTGGTGGTAATTCTTAACCGTATCAAAGAGCAGTGCTGCCTTTGGTTCTGACTGTATTGGCCTATGAAATTTTATATGTGAGCTACCTTGGTCTTTTGCTTAATTCAGATATTTTTCCACCAAAACTAATTTTTCCTTCACTTGATGACTCTAAAATTTTTGAGTTTGTATCATGTCCATCTTTATTCATATTACAGCCGCGAATAATAAGAGCATTTTGAAAGACTTCTGAGATCTTTACCGAGGCTTCACTAGCTGTAGGTATTTTATTTTCTAAAAAAGAAGGCATATTAAAATTATGAAATTTAATTGTTTTGTAAATGACCTTGCCGTCTATAAATTCTGTCCCAATCATTGGAGAGGGCTTGAAATGAGAATTATCTAGGGGCCTTAGTGGAAGATCAAATAGCCACCGAGGAGGAGACTCATACAGATTGAATAGAATGTAATTCATCTCTTTAGATGGGGACTTAGACTTTGGACCCTGATCTTTACTGTCATAGTTTGCAACAGATTTTGGAGCAACTGCTGAGAGAAGGAGTAAGGAGAGAAATTCTTTTCTATTCATATAAATGGGGTACTTTTAAACCATGTTCTCTCAAAGAACTATTCTGTATGCAGATGGCCATCTCTTAGATTTTTCAATGTGATTTTAGTTATTTACGACGTATGTATTAAAATTTATTCTTGAGAAGATTGATCCATGAAAATATTTAATAATACATTATAGTGTGTTATTAAATATGATTTCTTTAATAAAAAGCATATTATAATGTATTAATAAATTTCTTGGCTGACTTGGATATAAAAAAGTATGTTATAATGTAATATATCTTGTAAGAATATACTAAAATAGGGTGTTATAATGTATCTAAATTTGCAAATATCCAATAATGGTCAATGGCAAGATGCTGCAATACTTGAACTTACAGGCGAGCTGCCTCAGGGACTTAAGGCAAGTACCATATTACAATATCAAATAGATTACGCCTCAAGTAATCTAAATAGTAATGACTCTAGGGCGCTGTCTTTAAATGAAGTTGTTAACTTCTCACCAAAGAATAAGAATACATTTCCAGCATTTTGCTTTGATATAATTCCAGCAGGTAGAGCGAAAGAGTTTTGGCTAGATAGGCTAGATTTAGAGGATAGACCTTCAAGTAATTGGGAGCTTTTAAAGCTTGGGGCAATGACCCCTCCTGGAAATATTCGTGTAAAAGAGGCCTATGAAACTTTAGTTCAGATGGATCACCCTGGTTTTTCAAAGGATGATGTCATAAGAATGAAAGAAGAGTTTATAGACCATGCTGAAAAGTGTGGGGCTCCTATTAGTGGAAGCTCTGGTGCGAATGGGGAAGCCAAGAAATTTCTTCTAACTGAAGATATTCATGGAAGATTTCATCCGACGGGCATCATTCCTTTAGAGAAAAGAAAGAAGGAGTGGATCATAAAGTTTCCTCGAGATAAATATGATGAAGATTTAGAAGTTCTAAGGGCAGAAGATTATTTTCATAAGATTGCAATGAATTTAAACTTGAAAACTTTTGGAGAAACGAGTTTTAGTGAAAGATGTCTCTTTGTTGAAAGGTTCGATGTTTTCTACGAGAGCAGTATTGAAAATCGATATGGACTTGAATCCATTGCTTCAGCAATGAATATTGCTCAGTTTGGAAAGTCTCTTATTCATTTTGATGTTATTAAAAACCTAAAAGAACACTCAACAAGTTATGAGGCAGATCTTTTAGAGTATTTTAAAAGAGATTTGTTGAACTTAACGATGGGAAACCATGATAATCATTCTCGAAATACATCATATTTGAAAAAAAATAATGAGATCACGTTAAGTCCATTATATGACTTTTGCCCAATGTTTCTAGACTCTACCGGAGTATCTAGAACAATTCGCTGGGGAGAGTGTGAAGAGAATAAAGATGTAAACTGGAATAGGGTATTTAGTCAGCTCATAGAGCTAAAACTTTTAAGGCCAGAGAATAAAGAAATGCTAATTTCTTCACTGATTGAGATGCTTGAAAATCTCCCGGGAGTAATGAAGAGTTACGATATCTACGAAGAGATTACTGATTACATAACTCCTAGAAGAGAGAAGAACTTAGGAGGGTTAGAAAATGCGCAGAAAAGATAATGCTGAAATTCTTCTTCGTGAGCTCTATGAAAAATTAGAGGTCGGTGAAATAGAGCTACCTGATGCAATAAGATCGATGAGAAAAACTATGGGGATTACTCAAGAAAATTTTTCTAAAATGATAGGGGTTGATAAGAGAGTTTTGGCCGGCTTTGAAAATGGAAGCGGAAATCCGACTCTTAAAATAATGAATAAGATTCTTGGTGTATTTGGTCTTAAGCTAACGGCAAGAAGGCCTTGAGGAGCTAACCTTTGGGACAACATAGGCTCTATTTCAACTACTTACACTTGTTATATTAAAATTTCTTTAGCCATATATAATTATTTCAAAACCTATACGGTCAATTCCATTTATTTGCTATTAAAGAGAGATCAAACACTTCACATAAGGGCAATAGGGTTATGGACACAGTGGTATCTAACAATGAATCAATTGTTGGTGCACTCGGAGTTAGGATAAGGAGCTACAAAAAAGAGCATCCAAATCTTAGCGGAGCGCAGATAGCAAGGCGATTCAATATGACGTCATCGTCATTAAATCGAATTGAAAATGGAGACGTCCGAGTTCCAACAATCGATCAAGTCTTAAAGATTTTAAGAGGAACTGGAGCAACTGGTGATATCTTAAAATATCTAGACGAGAATTATCCTTCGATCGCAGAAACTTACCGAGAGGTTTACGATACAAGAAATACTGAGTTTGTTCCTCAGGATCTCGAATGTCATCTAAACGACAAAGATAAATTCCTCATCATCCTTCTTGCTTTAACTGGAGATGGAACAACGAGAGAAGAAGTTCTCAGAGAGTTTGGTCGCAAGGGTCTATCCGAGCTTGAGTACCTTCTTGAGAAGGGACATCTAATTGAGGAAGATGGTGTTGTTGGGAAGAATGATAAGGTTCTTACGATGGGGATGGAAACAGTTAAAAAATTGTTGGCATATTCTGTGGAAGAATGCTTTAAAACAGAAATGTGTTCAGAGAAGCTTAATTCAATATTATACAAAACTGCAGCAGTTAAAGATAAAAATGTAATAAAAAGAATCAGAGCAGTATTAAATGATGCTCGACATGAGATTGATAAAATCCTTGAGGACCCAGAGAACCTCGGTTCTGAGAGAATTTTTATTGGTATGGTTTCGGACTCTTTAATTAGCGAGTACCCAGTGGTGGGGGGTGTACAATGAAGTTTATAATTAAAGCCATAACGGTCACTATAGTATCCTTTAGTGTTTTTGCTGGACCAGGGAAAGGAGGATTGAGTGGAGGAACATCTACAAGAATTCATCAAGAGCTGGAGCGTTACAAGTATGAGGGACAAAGAGAGGTTATCGTTGGTGAGAGAACAGCTACTGCTACAGCTAGAAAAAGAGAAGTATTTTTACCAAATAATCTCATCGAAGTGAATATTAACGATCTCGAAGAGGTCACTTTGAAGGATGGCTCAGTCGTCAAGTCATACGAACTTATAGAATTCTTTAAGAAATAGTAAATAATAGGCAAGTCTGGAGTTAAAGTTTAACTCCAGACTTGTTTAATTTCTTAGCCAGTCATAAAATTTAGCAATGGAAAATAAAACGATTGCTGAAGTCTTAGCCGAACATATTTTAAATTATAAAAAAGAGCATCCTAGTTTAAGTAGTCAGCAGATTGCTAAGAAATTTGGTGTCACGAGTTCTTCTTTTAATAGAATTGAGAGAGGTGATGTATCAAGCCCGACTATTGATCAAGTCGTAAAGATTCTCGGAGGAGTTGGACGGCACGCTGAAATTGTGGGCTATCTCAATGATTATTACCCAATTATTTCAAAAACCTTTAGAGACTTCTATGTCACGGAAGATGGATCAAATTCTGGCGATAAAATTAAGCACTTCATCCAGCAAAAAGAGTTTTGCGTTATTATTCTATATTCTTTAGTAGGTAATGGCGTAAGTCGAGATGAAATTAAAAGAGTATTTGGAGAGGTTGGAGAGTCTAGACTTCAACACCTTATAGATCACAATGTACTTGCAATTAACACAAAGGGAATAATAGGAAAGATTGATTATTATATGGATATTGGAATTGAAGTCGTATCAAAAGTTGCTTGCATCGCCCTTGATGAGTGTTTTAAATTAGTTACGAAAGATTACGGCTATAGCAGAATTGATTTCAAGGCAAAAAGTGTTGATAAAGAAAAGGCTATGCCCAAAGTGGTTAATATTCTTTTAAAAGCTTCTGAGGATATAGAAAAGATAGTAGATAGTGATGAGTATAAGGGAGACTATCCAATGTTCTACGTCCTCTGCACAGACAGCCTATACCCAAAAATAAAATAACCCCGTTCTAGATCTGGAACGAAAAGTTGGCCTCTCCATTGCTTTGTATTGAACAAGGCAATGAACAAGGGAGACGCCAATGAAGAAACTATTATTAATTTCAACACTTTTCTTATCAATCTTTTCTGCAAGTGCAGATCAATCGACATCAAGAACTTACATTGTAAATACTGATGGTACGGTAACTTTTTTAAACAGAGTTATTCCAAATCAAGATGAAACAGGAAGAACGTATATTGTGAATGAAGATGGAACAATTGAGTTCTTAGATAGAATTGCTCCACTGACTAATTTTGACGTTAATACATTAGAAAATTTCCAAGTTGATATAACTGAATACTTAGAGAAGCTAAACTAAGAGGCAATTGTGGTAGAAGTATTGAAGTATACTTTAGATTTTGGAACAAGTAATACTCTTCTTGGAGCAATCACTGCGCTAGGAAGAGTTCCTTCTATTCCTCTAGATTTTAAAAATATTAATAATCCTCACGTTATTAAATCTTTAATTTACACTCCAAATGAACATGAGTGGTACTTTGGAGTCGAGTGCTATGATAAGTATCTTGAGTATGAAGGCGAGGGGCGATTCTTTAGATCCTTTAAGACATTACTTTCAAGAGAGAGTTTTGAAGGAACAATGATTCATGGAAAGAGGGTTGGAGTTGTTGAACTTGTTGCCAGATACTTGCGAGAAGTAAGGCATAGGGCGAATAGCTTCTATCAACAAGACGTGACTCGAGTTGTCTGTGGAAGGCCAGTGCGCTTTGGGGATTCTAAGAAGTCTGATGATGTCGCCCTTTCTAGATTGAAGGAGGCCCTTAGGCTTGCAGGATTTGTAGATATAGAATTTACCTACGAGCCTGTGGCCGCAGCTAGAAGTATGAAGATTAATTTAAAAAGCGAAGCCAAAGTCTTAGTTGCAGATCTTGGAGCGGGAACAAGTGACTTTAGTATTATTAATATGAAAAATGGAACATTCTCTCCTTCAGATATTCTTTCTGTTAGCGGAGTGAATGTTGCCGGAGATAGTTTTGATTACTCATTGATGAAAAACTTTATCCTTCCTGAATTTGGTTCTCGAATAAAGTACAAAAGACCAGGAAGTTCAGTTGAGCATGGAATTTCTAAAACACTTATTCAGCAAATGAGTACTCCTGCAATATTCTCTCTTATTAATGATTCGAAGATTGAGAGTTATATTGAGGACGCGCAGGACTTTGTCACAAATCCGCAAGATTTAAAGAGATTAGAAAATCTAGAGAGCTTATTTGATTCAAAGCTTGGCTTTGATCTTATGAAGGAGGTGGAACTCGCAAAAATAGATCTATCAAAATTTATGGAAAGAGAGCTTGATTACAGTAAAAATGGAGTCATATTTAAGGCAAGAATTGAAAGAGGCAAGTATGAGGAGTCTTCAAAGTATGTAGAGGATAAAGTTTTTGAGGCTTTAGAGGTAGCACTTCTTAAAGCAGAATTAAAAGACATGGAGATTGATGCAATCATCTGCACTGGAGGCAGTGTTCAAAACCCAAATTTTTTAAAACTGATCAAGAATAAGTTTGGAAAAGAAAAGGTCTTATTATCAAATGATCAATGTGATGTGGTTGGAGGGCTTAATTAAATTTTTTACGACCCTACAGAAAAGTTAATATGAAAATGTATAATGATTTAGGGGCCAATAAATAGAGACATTCTTTCTCTTATAAGAGACTTTAGTTTTTCTTTCTTATTTTCTGGAAGAAAAGACTTAGAGATAAGTTCGTCCCATAAAGAAACTTTGGACTCAAATTTCTTGTAGATGTAATTTCTTACTTTTTCTTTTATTTCAAATATATTGGCCAGTTTGTCAAAGTCTTCTCGGTTCAGTTTGTTCTTCTTGCCATTGATTGATAATGCCATTTGCTCATTGTCGTGCTCTTTGAAGTCTTCCTGGTAAATTTCAAAACTTAATAAGTCAAAGGCAGGAGAGAGGGATGCTTTCTCATTAAGTAGAACACTAATATTCTTTAGATGAAGATCAGAGTTTCCTACAATAAATGAAAATACAATTAATTCAAAAAGCCTAAGAAGCTGATCTGCTGGAGCATTTTCTGCGCAATACTTTCTTAAAGTCTTTGCTACCTTTTGGTAGCTTCCAATATATTTTCTTTCTGTAATCTGATCAAGTATTTGACAAAAGTCTTCCATGTGGATTTTTGAACCATCATCCTCTCTATCAAACCTCTTTATAAGTAGAGCGAGCTCATTACTTTCAAGAAAAACCAAAGTAGACTCTGCTGTAGACATACCATAAGATCTTGCTAGCTTTAAAATAAGATCTTCATTCTCTGGTATGTGAGGAATCTTTCCTTTAGGTTTAAGAATATAGTTTCCCGAGAGATGAGCTAGTGTTAGTCGTTCACTCTTTCCATTTTTCTGTAGGGAGAGTGAAATTTTATTTTGTACTCCTGGAATAGTGTTACCATTTTTAATATTTAGAAGGGATAGCTCATTTAAAATCTCTCTATTCAAATATATTGAAGGAGGGTTATTGCTTTTAAAGAATTGAGTAGAACACTTTTCATGAAATTCTCCATTCTCTAATTTTTCGTAGCAGTATAAGCACTTTCCTGGATTTGTGATTTTTCTTTCTTTATAAATGTCTGGAGAAGGTTCTTCTCTTAGTTCTTCAGTTGAGGACTGAACAATAGAGACTGCACCTATTGGATCCTGGCAAGTTTTAAGAAGTAAGTTAAAGCGGTCTCTAATTGGATGGTACTTCCAGTACGTTGAGGCAAGTCCTAGGATCCAACCTTCAGGGAGTAGACCATCAAAGAATCCATTAATATACTGAGAAGAAAAAGCTTCACGCTGTAAAGGGAGAGAGTAGCTTAGCGGGAGTGCGGCCATGTCTTCAAGATAGCTTTTTGAATATAAGAATATAAAGTCACCATCATCAGTTTCAGTGATCTCACCTGCAAGTTTATCCTTGTAATAGACTAGCCCTTTTTTCATTTAGTATCTCTAGTTGGAGTTAATGTAAATCCTAGAAAGTTTAGAACTTCGTTAACCTTGTCGAGCCTTAGTGTTGGCTTTCCCTGCTCTAGGCTTCTAAGAAAGCTCAAGCTTACCCCGCACCTTAGGGAGAACTCCTCTTGTGTGTATCCAAGCTTTTTCCGTTCAGTTGCTACTACTGTTGAAATTAGAGATTTTTCCTTCATTTATACATGATCGGGTATAAATGAGTGAGAGTCAATAGAATTATACTTGATTGGGTATAGAATTAGATTGTTCTATATTCTTATACTTGATCGAGTATATTTATGAAGCTTATTTAGCGTGAGTGAGTTCTTTATTTTCATTGATAGTGGTAAATTACACATATACTTGAATATTCTCTATATTTGAAGAAGCTCAATTTCAACACCTAGGAGGATGGTGAGTGATCTGGTTGGAGGGCTTAATTAATAAACAGGTATTCTTCTACGTTATAACTTGTTATTTTTTGGAAGAGAATAGTTTGTATTTTCATATAAATAACAAAGTAACAAGTAGCTTTTTTAGTTCAAAGATTAGCCGAATATAGGTTAATCCGATGTACTTAAAATGCGATTCATTGATAGCAAGAGGGATTAATGAGAAATATTATTTTTCTTTAAAACAGCAAAAGCTGTTGAGAGAATAATTTTAAAATCAAAAAGAATTCCATTATTTTCTAAGTAGAATGAATCTAATTTTGCTTTCTCATCAATTGAAATGGAATCTCTACCATTAATTTGTGCGTAGCCTGTAATTCCTGGTTTTAAGGTATGAACACCGGCCTCTGTTCTAAGTTTTATGAGATCATCTTGATTAAATAAAGCAGGCCTTGGACCAACAAATGACATATCTCCAGATAAAACACTCCAGAGCTGTGGGAGCTCATCTAAACTTGTCTTTCTAATAAAAGAACCTACTGGAGTTAAAAAGTTATCTGAGTCAGTTAAGAGGTGAGTGGCCAATTGAGGTGTATGGATTTTCATCGATCTAAATTTGGGCATCAGAAATATACAATTATTAATTCCCACTCTTTTAGACCAATATAAAGCAGGTCCTTTGCTAGTGAACTTTACAAGTAAAAAGCAAAAAACTATTAAAGGGCATAGAAGTATTAAAAGGGTGATACTAAGGAATAAATCAAAAAGTCTTTTCATGGATATAATTTACCACTTAAATATACAAAGTCTCAAGATTCTCTCTATTCAAAAGTTATATCAGCAATTAGTGTTTAATTTTCAATGATTTTATCGTAATGTTATAGCGACTCAGGACGGTTTAAATGACAATACAAGATAAGATAATCATCTATAGAAAGAGACTTATTGCGATGACGCATGATGCTCTTTGGTGTGTCGTAGGCCTACTCTTCAGTTTTTCACTTGCTTATGGGGATCTTTACTTTTTCTCCTCTAAGAAACTACATTTTTTTTCAATAATCTTAATCACTTGTTCTATTCAATTTCTTTGTTTAAATCTGTCGGGACTCTATAGAGGAATCTGGAGATTTTCCTCAACTCATGATCTCTTAAATTTAATTAGGGGTGTCACAGGCGGAGTAGCTCTATCAGCTTTGGGAATTTTCCTTTTTAATCGATTAGAAGGAGTGCCTAGATCAGTTTTTATTATCGATTGGCTTATATTAGTAGTTGCTCTTGGTGGTGGGAGGCTTGGTTATAGGATATTAAGAGAATATCTTGGAGTTAGGGCCAGCAATGGTGATCTGATGACAAGATCAATTATTGTTGGGGCAGGAGCTGCGGGTGAGCAACTCGTTAGAGATATTAGAAGAACTCCTCATTTAGGAACTAAGGTTGTTGCCTTTATTGATGACGATTTAGAAAAGAGAAATAAAACTCTGCATAAGGTTTCAATTGTTGGAGGAGTTTCTGATCTTCGACAAGCTGTAAAAGAATATAAAGCGACAAGAGTCTATATCGCGATTCCAAGTGCCACTTCATCTCAGGTCGATAGAATTGTAAAAAGCTGTAGAGATACTGGTGTAGAGTTTAAGACATTACCTCCTACAAAAGATATTTTACTTGGAGAAGCAAGTGTTGAGCAATTAAGAGAGGTTCAACCTGAGGATTTACTTGGAAGAGATCAGGTAGAGCTTGATAAGGCCTCTATTAGAAATATGGTTTCAAATGAAACGATTATGGTCACTGGTGCAGGTGGATCAATTGGTTCGGAGTTGTGTAGGCAAATTGCGAGCTTTAGTCCTAGAAAAATAATCTTCTTTGAAATGGGAGAATTTAATCTCTATCAATTAGAGCAAGATATTAAAGAGAAGTTTCCAAACCTAAATTATGAAATCTGTATTGGTGATGTGAGAGACAGGAATTCAGTTGAGAAAGTGATAAAAGATTTCTCTCCAAAAGTTATTTTCCACGCAGCTGCTTATAAGCATGTTCCTATTATGGAAACGAATCCAAATGAGGCTATCAAGACAAATATTTTTGGAACAAAGAATGTTGCCGAGCTCGCTTCAAAATATAAAGTTAAGCGCTTTGTTCTAATCTCTACAGATAAGGCGGTTAGGCCAACAAATGCAATGGGGGCAACGAAAAGGGTTGCAGAGATGGTTTGCCAGGAGATTCAAGCGAGTAGTCCTGAGACTAAGTTTATGCTTGTACGTTTTGGGAATGTTCTTGGAAGTAGTGGAAGCGTTATTCCTCTATTTAAAAAACAAATTCAAATGGGCGGTCCAGTTACTGTCACTCACCCAGAAGTAACAAGATTCTTTATGTCGATCCCTGAAGCTTGTCAGCTAGTTCTTCAAGCTGGGGCAATTGGAAAAGGTGGAGAGGTTTTTCTTCTTGATATGGGAAAATCTGTTAAAATTATTCATCTAGCTAAACAGATGATCTCACTCCATGGCTTAACTGAAGAAGATATAAAGATTGAGTTTACAGGCCTTCGTCCTGGAGAGAAGCTTTATGAAGAACTTCTTCTTGCTGGTGAAGATACCCTTCCGACAGTTCATCCACTTCTAAAAGTTGCCAAGCATAATGGGTCTCATTGTAGTGTAGATGAAATTGTTCATACTTTGAAATCTAGTGAAACTGATACTCCTAATTCAATTAAAATGAAGCTTAAAAAATTAGTTGAAGATTATGAGTACTATCTTGAGAAAGATATAGAAACAAGTGCAGAAAAGATTGAAAGCCTTCAGTAAGAAAGAAGTTATGTGGAAAATTGAACTACTATGCCATAGATACAAGAAGTATGTTGAAGTACTTTCTTAGCTAGTTTTATTTACATTTAGACTCTCTTAAAGAGGTTAAAAAAAACAAAAATATGCTTACAAAGTTATGTTTTAATTGAGTGCCCTAAGGCATTAAGTAATTGTTATTATTTTCTTGCTTTGCAAACAATATACCAACCAAGTTTAGAGTCTAGCCTCTTTACGAGCGGTTTCATAAAGCTTTCTAGAAAGCTTGGCCAGAAGTGGTCACTTCTAAGTTGTTTTATTGAGAGATCTTCGATTGTAAAGTTCTTAAAAAGCTTTTTCATATCTCCTTTAGAGTACATTTTCACATAAGGTTTAATATTAATGCCGTCAGCTCCCTCTTCAATAGTTGATAAGGTTCCAGCGATTCCTTTTTTGAGAAACCAAAGATGCCTAATTCCGTGAGCGAGCACTTTCCAAAAAATGAAAAAAGCCGAATATTTATAATACATTGTAACGTAGGCTTTTCCACCTTTTTTTAGAACTCTAGAGACTTCTTTAAGAACTTCTTTAGCCTCTGGGATATGGTGAATAACTCCAAAAGAGTGAACAATGTCAAAATGATTGTCAGGAAATGGTAATTTTGTAGCATCAGCCTTTATAAGTTCGATATTTAAGCCGTGTACTTTAAAGTTTTTAGCAGTTAGCTCTAAATGTTGGTCAGTTATATCAATGCCTGTACAGATAGCACCATTTTTTCCAAATTGAAGAATATCAGTGCCTTGACCAACACCAATCTCCAAAACTTTCTTTCCTGCTGTTTTACTGTATTCAAAATAGTCGTGTGTCCAGTTTTGAATCTTGTATCTATCCTCTTCGACTTTTTTAAAATAAGACAGGGACTCCTTGTCGCCACTAAGTTCTCCACAAGCCGTTGTGTTCCATTGCTTTTGGGCTTCTATTCTTGCAAATTTGTCCATTCTAAGTTTACCTTTTTTTAAGATTTAATACTCTGTTTTCACACTAAGAAGTGGAGATTACCAAGTTAATATTTAAGGAGTGAGATAGTCAATAACTCTATAGTTCCTATTTTTACTTGCTGCTGCCAGCCGCAGGGGGGAAGTAATTTTACTATAGCTTATATACTAAGATTACAGGAGAGTAAATTTGAATTATATAGTCTCATCTGTATATAGCTTTTTTGAAGAATGAGGTTCGACTAATTAAAGAGAAGCTAGGTGCTTCTAGTATTAAAAATATTTCTGAGCTAAAATATTCACTTGGGATCATAGAGTGGTAAAGAATCTTTTTCTGAAAAGAAGAAAATTACGTTAAGTTTAAAAGGTGAGAATAGAGATTGCTTAAAATTTAATATACACTATTTACTCTAAAGTTAAGATTGAAATAGCAATAAAAGAGGGAGTAAGAAGTATTTATTTCTTTTATATTTTTTTTAAATACTTGATGATACTGAAGTTAACTAGTTAGTCGTGTCAGACTCTTAAATCTATTTTACATAGTTTAAAGTGTTTGTGCTGTCCGTTATTCTTGTCTGAATTCTTTGTTGTTATTTTAGTACAAAACTACAATTGAGAATTATGAAAATGTAGATGAGTTTCTCTAAAAGAAGATGCCTAAGAAATAAGAAAAGTTACAGTTCTGGATTGGCCCCCGTTTCAGGCTACCTTTGATTAATTAATAAATACTCTTTTGGACTCTTCATGCCAAGTCCCGAATGAGGAGCATTCTCATTATAATCCTCAAACCAACCTTTTATCATCTTAAGTACAACCTCTGCACTAAAACAGTCGCTGTTGTAGACGTAGTCTCGTTTAATCGTCTTAACAAGGGCTTCACTCATTCCATTGGATTCTGGACTATATGCTGCCGTATAGCAGCTTTTTAGTCCCAGATGTTTTGCTAAATTTTTAACTGAATGGGCCCTATAAATACTTCCTCTATCAGATAAAAACTCTATCGTTCTAGGAGTCTTATAATCACTAAACCTATAGCGAACTGCTTTAAGCATAAGTTTTTCAATATCCGTTGCTAACAAAGCTGATGCTGAAGAAATAAATGAGATAACTTCTCGGTCACAAGTATCTAGAACAAATGAGACGAATACTTTTTCTCCATTAAAGCATTTTATCTCAAAACAATCACTACACCATCTGGTATTTGAATGAAGAGTCATTACTTTTCCTGTCGGAGTGTGAGTTCTAGTAACTTCTGATTTTGGCAGAAGGAGTCCATTCATCTTCATAATCCTATAGATGCGCTTCTTATTAATCTTTGAGTGTCCAAGTGTGAACCGAAGCCTGTTTACCATCGCTGTAACTCTTTTATAGCCATATGTTGGACGCAACGAAATCACAGATCGAACTTGCTCAAGGACCTCATTGTCTTCGGCCTTGTGGTAAAACTTCTTTGGTCCATTAACTTTATAAATGGATTTAGGATGAACTCCAAACATCTGACAAATCATTTTTTTGGATCCTTTCGTTTTGAGTTTGATGAACTCTTTTGCTCTATCAACTCTTGTTCCAAGATCTTTTTTTTATAAAAATCAATGATATCTTGTGCGACTTCTTCTCTCAGGCAAGACTCACCAACTTTTTTGAGCAACTTGTCTTTATCTTTCTTCAATTGCTCAATTTGTCTTAAAAGGTCTCCAACATCGATATTAGACTCAGGTTTATCTCTCATAGCTCTTTTCCATTGATATAGAGTTACTGCATTTATATCATGAACTCGTGCTAAAACTGAGATTGGGACACCTTTTACACGATTCTCCTGAAGAATCTCTTCTTTCTGTTGGTTACTAAACCTTCTTCTTTTACTATTCATTTTACCTCCACAAAAGAGGTAGTCTTCAAAAGGGGGTCACGAACAGTTCTGAAGGTTTGCTAAAATTATTATAAATAGTAATTCTAGTTCAAATGGGGGTTATGAACAATATGAAGAATTCATCTCTGTCTTGATTTGCGGCGTTACTATTTTATCGATGTAGGAAAGAGAAGAAAAAAGATAAATAAATGATGGTGTGAAAGTAAGTTTAAGAGTGCTCTTAAATAATATTTTCTTATTTATTGTCATTAATGTATATATTAATGACTTTTGATTGTGTATAAAGTTAAAACGTTTCGATTACTATCTTTGAGATAAGAGGAACATTACTTTTGAACAAATTTTGTTAAGATGGTGTAATGAAAAAGAAAAAAATATTATTTGTATTCGGAACGAGGCCTGAAGCAATAAAAATGGCTCCATTAGTTTTGAAGGCGCAAGAAAATCCTGTGTTTGATGTTAAAGTTTGTGTCACTGGGCAACACCGAGAAATGTTAGATCAAGTTTTAAATATTTTTAATATTAAAACTGACTTTGATCTGAATTTAATGAAACCAAATCAGACTTTAAATAATGTTACAGTTGATGTGGTGTCTGGGCTTGATAAGATTTTAAAAAACGAGAGTTTTCATTGCGTTTTGGTTCATGGAGATACCTCAACGACAATGGCGTCTAGTATGACAGCATTTCATTCGAAGATTCCAGTTGCACATATAGAGGCAGGTTTAAGAACTCATAATATTAATTCTCCATGGCCTGAAGAAATGAATAGAAGGGTTGCAGGACTAGTTTCAACTTGGCACTTTGCTCCAACACAGAAGAGTGCTGAAAACTTAATAAGAGAGGGAGTATCTACAGATAAAGTGTTTGTAACAGGAAACACTGTCATAGATGCTCTCTCGATGATTTCAACCAGGATCGATAAAAGCTCCGAGCTTAAAGATGAACTTCAAAGCTCCTTTAAGTTTTTAGATAATAGGAAAATTATTTTAGTAACAGGTCACCGTAGAGAAAACTTTGGTGATTCTTTTTTGAGTATCTGTAAAGGATTAAAGAAACTAGCGCTTAGTAACGAGAATATTCAAATTGTTTACCCTGTTCACTTAAATCCAAATGTACAGAAGCCTGTAAATGAAATCTTGTCAGATGTTTCAAATATTTTTCTAATTGACCCCCAAGAGTATATTCCATTTATATATTTGATGAAGAAATCGTTTATGATAATCACTGATTCTGGGGGAGTCCAAGAAGAGGCTCCATCCTTAGGGAAGCCTGTTCTTGTAATGAGGTCAACAACAGAGCGTCCAGAGGCTTTAGAGGCTGGTACTGTGAAACTTGTTGGTTCTGATGGAGAGAGGATTTTTAAAGAGGCTACTTCTTTGCTGGATAATCAAGATGAATATAATAAAATGAAGATGACAACAAATCCTTATGGAGATGGTCTAGCGTGCGATAGAATTTTGGAGGTATTAAATAATGAAATCAGAATTTAAAAAAGTGGCAGTTGTTGGCCTCGGCTATATTGGGCTTCCTACTGCTGCTGTTGTGGCAAGTAGAGGAATGCAAGTTATTGGAATTGATAATAATAAAAAAGTTGTAGACACAATCAATAAAGGGGAAATTCACATTGTTGAGCCAGGGCTTGATATTGTTGTTCAGGCGTCAGTTTCCGCTGGTAATTTAGTAGCTTCTGAGGTGCCCGCTCATGCTGATGTTTATTTGATTGCAGTGCCTACTCCATTCAAGGAAGGCAATGAGCCTGATGTTTCTTATGTAAAATCAGCAGTAATGGCAATTGCACCAGTTTTAAAAAAGAATGACTTGATTATTTTGGAGTCTACTTCACCAGTAGGGACTACGGATAAAATGAGAGAGTGGTTGAGTGAGGCTCGTAAAGACTTGTTTTTTGCAAGTGAAGGAGTCGAGTCCTGTGATATTTATCTAGCCTATTGTCCTGAAAGGGTTCTTCCTGGGCACGTTCTTAGAGAGCTTATTGAAAATGATCGTGTGATTGGTGGAATAAATAAGAAGAGTGGAGAAGTTGCAAAAAGATTTTACAAAACTTTTGTTGAAGGGGATTGTATTTTAACAAACTCTAGAACAGCTGAGATGACGAAACTAACTGAAAACTCGTTTAGAGATGTTAATATCGCATTTGCGAATGAGCTATCTCTTCTTTGTGATCAATTTGATATTAATGTTTGGGAGTTAATTAAACTTGCAAATAGGCACCCTCGAGTTGATATTTTACAGCCAGGGCCAGGTGTTGGAGGGCATTGTATCTCGGTTGATCCATGGTTCCTTGTTCATCAGTCACCAAAGTATGCACGAATTATTAAAACAGCTCGAGAAGTAAATGATTATAAACCTGAATATGTTGTTGATAAAGTCGCTGCAGCAGCATCGAAGTTTAAAGAACCAACGGTTGCCTTTTTTGGACTTGCTTTTAAAGCAAATATCGATGATCTGAGAGAGAGTCCAGCAATGGAGATCGTTGAGAGTTTTGCTAGAAAAGGTTTTGGGAAATTAATGGTTGTTGAGCCAAATGTCGATTACCTGCCTAGTCAATTAACAGATCTACGAATAGTGAAGGCTGGTATTGATGAAGCTTTGAAAGAGTCAGATATACTTGTTTTACTAGTTGATCACAGTGAGTTTAGGGATATGAATAGGGATACTTTTGTATCGAAAATAGTAATTGATACAAGAGGGATTTGGAAGTGAAGCAAGTTGTGATTAAAGGTGGTGGTGCTGTCGTTGAAAAAGTTCCTACTCCGCAATTAGAGGCGGGGACGGTATTGGTAGAAGTTCAAGCATCATGTATTTCAATTGGTACAGAGATGTCTGGAGTGAAGACTTCTGCTTTACCATTGTGGAAAAGGGCGATGAGGCAGCCTGAGAACGTAAAAAAAGTTTTTGAGTCTGTTGCTCAGCAGGGAATGAATAGGACGATGAGCCTTGTCAAGGGAAAGCTTTCTGCTGGAAATGCGACAGGGTATTCCGCTGCCGGTAAAATTGTTGCAGTCGGAGCTGGTGTTGAAGGACTATTTCTGGGAGATCGAGTTGCTTGTGCAGGTGCTCAGTGTGCTCATCATGCAGAAATTATCAGAGTTCCTAGTAATCTTGCAGTTAAAGTTCCTGATAATATAACAATTGAGGAAGCCTCAACAGTTACACTTGGGGCTATTGCTCTACAAGGTGTGAGGAGAGCATCCCCAACACTTGGTGAGAAATTTGTTGTTGTTGGCCTAGGTGTTTTAGGACAATTAACAATGCAGTTTCTAAAAGCGAACGGATGTAATGTAATTGGTATTGATCTCGACACATCTCGTGTAGATGTTGCTACGGAACATGGAATGGACTATGGCCTTTCTAATGACTTTGGATCACACATAGATCAAGTCGCTAGGCTTACTGACGGTCACGGGGCAGATGGAGTAATCATAACAGCAGCCACACCTTCTAATGAAGTTGTGAGCCACGCTTTTAAAATGACAAGAAAGAAAGGGAGAGTTGTTCTTGTTGGAGATGTTGGGCTCGATCTCAATCGTGCAGACTTTTATGCCAAAGAAATTGATTTCTTTATATCCTGCTCATACGGACCTGGGCGATATGATAATAATTATGAAGAAAGAGGCCTTGACTACCCTTTACCTTTTGTTAGATGGACAGAAAATAGAAACATGGGGCAGTACTTGTCTCTTATTTCTCAAGGTAAAGTCGAAGTAAAGAAAATGGTTTCTAATGTATACCCTCTGGAAGATGCCTCAAAAGCGTATGAGTCTTTGAAAGATAATGGTGCGAAGGCCTTGATGGTATTGCTAAGCTATCCTGATAAAAAGCTCATAGATAAGCTTGAAACAAAAGTAGAGAATCCAATGTTTAGTTCTTCTTCAAAAGGGAAGGTTAAACTTGCTATTATCGGAGCAGGTGGGTTTGCTAAAGGGATGCATCTTCCAAATATTCAGAAGAGAAATGATCTCTTTAGTTTAAAAGCTATTGTGAGTAGAACGGGGCATAATGCAATGGCAACAGCAAAACAATTTGCTGCAGAATACTCAAGTACAGATTTTAATGATGTTTTAAATGACGAGGACATTAATACAGTTGTTATTGCTACAAGACATAACTTACATGGTAAGATGGCTTTAGAGGCTTTGAAGTCAGGAAAAAACGTTCTTTTAGAAAAACCTTTAACAATTTTTGAAGATGAATTTAGAGAGATTAAGGACTATTTTTCTAAGAGAGAAGAGACACCAGTTCTTTTAACAGGTTACAATAGAAGATTTTCTCCTTATGTGCAGAAAATTAGAAGTCTTTTAAAAAATAGAACTAATCCAATGATAATTAATTATAAAATGAACGCTGGCTTCTTGCCAAAAGATCACTGGACATTGAGTCCTGAAGAAGGTGGGGGAAGAAATATAGGTGAAGCGTGTCACATTTACGATGTGTTTACTTTTTTAACGGATTCTGAATTTACAAGCGTTACTGTTCAAAATATTTGCCCCAAAACTGAACACTATTCGAGTAAAGATAACTTTGTTGCAACATTTAAGTTTAAAGATGGTTCAGTCGCCACATTAACGTATACAGCAATTGGCAATAAAGAGTTTCCAAAAGAAAGCATGGAAGTCTTTTGCGATGGTCTTGTTGTTAGTTTAAATGATTATAAGAAGCTTGAAGTTTCTGGAAATAAACTTGTTTACTCTAGTCCCTCTCCAGAGAAAGGGCAAATGGAAGAGATTGTCGCTTTTGCAACTTCCATTAATGAAGGTAAAGAGTGGCCAATACCTTTATGGCAGCAGTTTCAGGTTACGGAAATGGCATTTGCAGTTGATAGGGAGCTTGTTTAAAGTATGTGTGGTATATTAGGTGTTGTAGAACTAGAAAAAAGAGATAAATTTCTCTCTCCTGAAACTTTTATTAAAATGAATGATACCATGATTCATCGAGGTCCTGATGGGGAGGGGTTTTACTTCTCAACTGATCTAAACTTTGAGGAAATATCTAGAAAATTAAGCTCTAGAAGTAATATCGTAACTCATTTTTCCCCCCCTAAGCATCGAAGAATTTATCTTGCTCATAGAAGATTGTCGATCCTTGATTTAGATCTTGCTGCAGGTCAGCCGATGACAAATAGTGAGAAGAATATTTTCATTACGTTTAATGGAGAGATTTATAATCATCAGGAAATAAGAGATGAGCTAATAAGCGATGGTTTTATTTTTAGAACTGATCACTCAGATACAGAGGCAGCGCTTTATGCTTATGAGAAATGGGGGATAGACTTTGTAAAAAAACTACGTGGTATGTTTGCTATTGTAATTTGGGATGAAAGAAATGATAGGATTTTAATGGTCCGAGATAGAACTGGAATTAAGCCTCTTTATTACAGTGTTTCAAACAATAAGCTCTATTTCGCAAGTGAAATGAAAGCTATATTTCAAGATACAGAAGTTCCAAAAAAACTTAATAAGAAAGGTCTTTATGATTACCTTTCTTTTCTCACTGTTCCAGCTCCAGAGACATTATTTAAGAATGTTTATAAAATTCCGGCAGGGCATATGCTTATTGTCGAAAAAGGTCGTGTTCAACCTCTGAAGGAATATTGGGACGTTTTTGATAATTGGCAAGATTTGAGTGGGCAGTCTGAAGAGAGGATTCGAGAGAACTTAATTGCTGAGTTAAAAGAGAGTGTATCGCTCCATATGGCAGCGGATGTTCCAATTGGAGTTTTCCTTTCTGGTGGAGTTGATTCAAGTTTAAATGCAAAGCTTTTTTCTCAATTAAGTCCTGACAAAGTTAAGTGCTTTTCAGTTGGATATAAAGATGATGATAAGTTAACGACCTATAAAAATGAGTTTGAGTATGCTCGATTAATGGCAAATACTATTGGTGCTGACTATCATGAGAAAGAGTTGACTCAAGATATGTTTATTGACTTTATTCCGCAACTTATTCATCACCAAGATGAGCCAATTGCTGATCCTGTATGTTTTCCAGTTTTTGAAGTTTCAAAATTAGCTAAAGATAGTGGGGTAACTGTTTGCCAAGTTGGCGAGGGGAGTGATGAGCTCTTTTGGGGTTATGAAAGTTGGAAAACGTTTAAAAGACTTCATGATCTTAATAAGGTTCCGATGACTTGGCCATTTAAGAAAGCACTTCTTGAGGGATCAAAGCTTGCAGGAAAGACTGGTAAGCAATTTGAGTTCTTAAGAAGAGGAGTTGAGAAAGAGCCTATTTTTTGGAGTGGTGCAGAAGCATTTACTGAAGCTGAAAAAAGAAAGCTTTTAAACTCTGAGTTTTTGAAAGACTTCAAGGGTTATTCATCCTATGAGGTTATCAGTGATTTCAAAAAGAAGTTTGATGAGCGTTGTCCAGATCCAAGTTTTTTAAACTGGATGGCCTATTCTGATTTAAAGCTTCGTTTGCCGGAACTTCTATTGATGAGAGTAGATAAGATGGGGATGGCCGTTTCTCTTGAGGCGAGAGTTCCATTTCTGGACTACAAATTTGTGGAATATGCACTAAGTGTCCCAACTGCTCTTCGTTGTAAGGATAATGTTTCAAAATACATTTTGAAAAAAGCTGTTGAACCATTATTACCACACGAGATTATCTATCGAAAAAAGCAAGGATTTGGAGCTCCTGTACATGACTGGTTTATGGATCGACTTGGCGGTTATGCCAAAGATAAGCTTATAAGCAAGAGTTCGAGTGAATTTTTTGATCAAAATGAAATTAGAAATAAGTTTGCAAAGGGCGATAATACTAACCTTTGGTACTTATTGAATTTTCAGGAGTGGAAAAATCAGAATTTATGAAGGTATTAGCAAATAAGAGCTTTCATTTCTTGATATTGCTTGGAATTTCACTTCTAATTCCCTTTGAAAACTTATTTGTTGCTTTTTTTTACTTTCTTGGTACCTGGCTAATTTTATTAAACCCTTATAGCTTATTTTTTCTTTACTCTACTGCTCTTTGTGGCAATAAGGTGTCTTTTGACCGAGATTTTATGTTAGTAGGTTTCCTCATTTTAGGTTTTCTAATATCAGGTCTTTTTAATGACTCTGAATATGATAGTGTTCTAGCCATGGTATTATTTTTTGCCATGCAATTTTTAGCAGCAAAAGAAATCGCACGACACGATCTTATCATTAAGTGTTTTGTCTGGGCAATAGGAGTTTATTCTGTTTTGATTCTGGGAAGTTATATTCATTACAATTATTTAATCTATTTCAGATCTAATTTTGATTTTGTCTCTTTAGAGCACCTTCTAATTTACAATCGTTTTATTGAAAGTTTACCATCTGAAGTGACAGTGAATAGTAAATTTCACATGCTTGTCGGAAATACCAATAAAGCATCTAATATTTATACCTTATGCGGTTTATTGGTTTCTTTCCTTTATATGAATAAAAAGTTGTCTAAACTTCAAGTTGTTCTTGTTTTAATGTCGATATGTTTGGTTCAGTTAGTTCTTTTTTCACGAGCAGCAATGTTGATGCTTTTTGCTATCGGGGCTGCATTATGTGTGTTTTATTCTTTTAAGGGAGTCAATAGACAGAAGGTTTTATTATTTCTATGTATTCCTTTTCTTGTTTCAATATCAACTCCAATGTTTAGAGATTATTGGACAAATATGTCGACTTTAAACTTAAGGTTTCTTCAGCAGAAGAAAGTCGTTCAGTTCAAAGCAGAAGAGTATAAAGAAAAGAGGCTTGGTGAGTTATTTCTAGGTATGGGGCCAGGTGGCTATGGACTTAAGTATTATAAATCTAGAGATGCGGGTACGCATAATTTCTTTATAGATATTTATCTTGCTGGTGGGATAGTTTCTTTAGTTTCAATAGTTTTACTCTTTCTCTCTATGATAAAAAGAACTTACCTGCACAAAGAAGTATTAAATAAGACATTTTTTACAAGTGTTCTGGTCGTAGTATTTGTTTTAGCTTTTAGAGAGATGAATTTTCTCTATTTATATCGTCTAGGGCAATTTGGATTTTTATTCTACCTTTTTTACTTTGTAGCGATAAGAGATAATGATCATATTTTAACTATTAGCTAAGAATTCTATCGACATGAGTATCCCAAGTATAGTTTTTCATCCCATTGTTATAGGAGTTGATACTTATATTTTTTATAATCTCATCTCCTTGGTGGCTTAAGCAGAAATCTAGCCAGTAAATAAATTGATCCAAATTATTTGGTTCATAAAGAAGACCATCAGCGCTTTTGTTTTCTAAGCTTTTGTTGGGGTAAAGAGGATTTTCAAATACATCTTTAATTTGATAAAGAGCTGAGGCAATTATTGGCTTCTTGTAGGCCATGTATTCAAATAACTTTGTCGGTGAGCCAAAGAATGCTTCACCTTCTCGCTTAATGTGCGGACTTAGAAAAACGTCTGAGGCATTTAGATACTCTGGAGCAGAAGACTGTGGGACTATACCTGTAAAAATAACATATCGTGAGTATTTCTCTTCCGACAATGAATCATAGACACTGTTAAAGAGTACCCCCTGTCCAATTAAGAGAAACTTAAATGATTGAGGAGCACTCTCTTCGTGTTTATCAATAAACTTTTTGATAGCTTCTGCTAAAAACTCTACACCATGCCAAGCACCAAAGGTTCCAATAAATGTAAAAACAAGAGTTTGGTCTTTGATACCTAAGCGATTTCGAACTTTATCACGAGTATTTGTATCGTGTACTTCAACATTATATTTACTTGGATCAATACAATTTGGGTATGTGATTATTCTTTTTTTATCAATTCCTTTTGAGAGTAGTTCGTCTTCGAGAACTTTAGAGATAGTAATAATTCGAGATGCTTGATTAAGGCAAAAAGTTTCAATTTGCTGTGCTAGTTCTGGATATTTAAGACCTTTTGACCAATTTGTTTGAATCCAGACTTCTGAGCCATTGTATTCAAGAATAAAAGGAATTTTAAATATTTTTGAAGCAAGAGCACCGGCGAAGTTATAGATCGTTAGTCTTTGATAGATATATTTAGGTTTTTTCTTTAATCTTTTAATGTAGTTGAAGAACATAAAGGAGATTTGAAGTTGATTTAATTCGTATGGAGCTGCAAAACGAATTTTAGATTCTTTATTGAGATCTATAATTTCAACGTTTGGATCTATCATGATAGGGGATTCGCAAGTAAGATATTTAACCTTAAATCTATTAACAAAAGAATTTACAACTCCAGAAATATGCCCAATAGAGCCACCTGCTTTTATTCCAAACCACATATTTGTTTTTAAGTAATAGATTTCATTGATTTTTCGTGGATCAAAGTCTAAAGGTTTGGGTTTGAATAAAGCAAGAAGAAGTTTTGTCTTTAAGAGGTTGATATAGTTTTTCACTGTATATAGAAAGATTAGAAGAGATGTATAGAGTACAGTAAAGATATTAACTTGAGTGGGTTTTGATTGTCTTAAGGTTGTAAACTTTAGCTTAAATGCGAATAGAGCAAAGGTCATGAGTATGTATTTAAGATAGTCTGTATTTTCACCCTCAAGGTTAAGTATAAATTTGCTTTTGCGATTATTTATAATTAATTTAATAATTCCTAGGAAACCGTGACTGTGCTTAAGTTCAAATATTGATAGATAGCATGCTTCTTCCTTTAGGTTAAATAAATCATTTAGTGTTTTTTTTTCATTTGTTGTTGGTTGATGAACAGATAGAATTGTTGTCTTCAAGCTTATTATCCTTTGAATCACTCTTGTCGAGAAAGAGAATATAGAAACTATTTAATATGAAGATTCCGAGATATGCAACAAGTGAAGATATCGCTGCACCATGAATCCCAATATCTCTTAGTAGTAGAAAGTTTAAAATGATATTTAAAAGACATGAGAGAATAAGAGATAGAAACACGAAAGAGGGGATTTCTTTTGCTGACAAATAGTTCATTAAAATAGTATTTGCTCCGAGAAACGAGGCTGCAAAAGCTAGCCACCTTAACGATAAGGAGGAAGCAATAAAGCTTTCTCCGAAAATAAGTGTAATAATATTGCCACTAAAGAAATAGACAAAAAAACAGACAGGTATCATAAAAGCAAAAATTAATAAAATTGTTTGAAAAAGTTCTTTTCTTCGTGAACCAATATTTTTAACAAATCGAGGAAAGATAAGTTGGCCAACTATTGAGGGGACAATAAGAAGAGAGTCAGTTAGAGAACTTGCTACTGAGTATATTCCAGTTGCTTTCGTTCCAAGAATAGCTTCAATCATCCATATATCTATTTTCAGTATTAAAAACATGCATAAACATACTGAGTAGAGCTTGATCGCTGTTTTCGTTGAACTCTTAATTAGGTTTAAATCAATATTTTTTTTGAAATGTGAAAATTTGTTTTGAAAAGTTTTTTTTGTGTATATGTATGTTGCTAGAAATGAAAGAAAACTACATATAAGGACTGTTTCGGCACTATTTGTTAGAAATGCAGCAGGGACAGCAAGGAGGACAAAGGTAAATTTTTGTATAAATTCTGTAATGTTAAAATCTTGAATTTTTCCAAGAGCAATGAGGATATTTTGATTAAACAATGAAAGTAATCCTATTGGGACACAAAGAAGCCCAATTAGTATTGAGGCTTTTGCATCAGAATTAGAGGTGAAGGACAATGAGTATATTAGTGAAAATATTAATATGAAAAGAGCTGTTCCAGCGGTAATAATAATAGTGTTATTTGCGAGAATAGCATTTAAAAGCGTAGGCTTTTTCGAGAGATGAATAGTATTTACTGAATGAAAGCCGAGGTTGGCAAACTGAATGCCTATAGCAATAATAGATGCAGCAAATGCAAATTGGCCTCTTTCATAAATTCCAAGCTCTCTAATAATAAAAATACTACCAATAATTGAAATAGATTGAACTGCAAAGCGAGTAAAAATCGTTTGAAGGACTTGCCAAATAAAAGATTTACTAGAAGAGCCTTTATTATTCATACTTTAGCCAAGATTTTAAGGAAATACTAAGTGTGAGGAGCATTGTGTTCGTGTCTTATTCTGTTTTATTTTTAGATTTCTGTCTACTTTATTTTTTTTAATTGAATCTTTCCCATTTAGGCGTAAGAAAGAATATTTCTTCAATATAATTATGTTTTTGCTTCCAATTTAGTTCTTTTAAATAGTTTTTGAAGGTTTACCGCTAGGTCGCTAATGTCCCTTACTCGTTTAGATGAAGTCGCGTAGGAGAGTCTTCTAGAGTAAGGAGTCTCGTATTCTTCTATTTCTTCAAGTATGTAAGAGTCAGGCACGCTTGAAGGTTATCTTTTAAGTCCAGAGCTTCATTTGCGTCTTTAGTTTGGTGGGGAAGTCCAAGGCTTTATTTTCATTGAGAAAGGTAGGATAGTGTAAGGTACGTGATTTAAGTAATTTAAGGAGTGGGTTACTTAGGAAGAATAGTTCGTAGAAAGATATTTTCATTTAAAGGTGAGGAAGCTATATTTAGCTCTGTTAATTTATTGTTAAGGAACTTACATATAAAACTAAAAAATAAATATAATTTAAAGTTCGTTGTAGGCTTTATTTTGTTTCTATATGCTTTTTTTTTTTCAAGAGCATTTCAGGAGACTACTTCCGTAAGGCCAAGTTGGTATCAGAGTTATCATTCCGCTTTTGTCATGGCTTACTGTGGATTAGGCTTTAGTGACCCCATAACACGAACTCCTGAGTTTGAAGCCTTTTTGAATCAAGAGAGAAGCACTCTTGACTGCTCGTATGTAGTTGGAAAAACAAATGGAATCCGAGGACCCGAAGCTAAATATGGTGCATATGATTATCCTGTTTCGATAGGCTCAATGTATTTGGGTCAAGTTGTTGTTTGGCTCTGGAAAATTAATGGAGAGATGGACTGGGCGGTAACTCATAAACTTGGCTATCTGTTCTTCGCTCTCACTATTGTGATTAGTTATATTTTATTGTTGTGTTTTTTTCCATTTGCATACTCTTTGATTGGCTCTTTATTTTGGATGAGCTCTCCTTTTCATTTAGCCGAATTCCCACACTTAAGAGACTATAGTAAAGCCGTTTTTTTTGTAGGAGCACTTTTTGTTCTAAAGAAAGTAATTGATGAAAAGAGAGTTCGGTGGCGTTACTTTTATTCCGCGACTCTTGGCGCTATCTTGGGTATTGGTTGTGGTTTTCGTGCTGATTTAAAAATATTACTTCCTTTAATTGTTATTGTATTTATTATTCAATATGTGTCTCTAAAAAATAAAGAATTCATTACAAGTCTTAGGAGAGTTATAGGTCTTCTTCTTGTTCTTATTTTTACTTTTTACTTATTGTATCTCCCCGTGAGTCTAAAATTAAAAGATGTAGAAAACCGTTTTTCTTACGACTCTGGGTTGTATCACGTCACTTTGCTGGGTCTCTATCCTTATCCAGGGGAAGAAATTGTAGTAAAGGAGAGTGTCATCAAGTTTTTACCATTTTTTGAAGACATATATTTAAGCATGAAACTAAATGGCTTTTCGAAACAAAGTTTGGGGCAGGAAGCTGTAATGGCCACTGATAATTATAGAGTTGCTGGAAAGGAGTATTTAATGAATATTCTAACGTCCTTCCCTAGCACTTTCATGAGGAGAGGTCTTGAAGCCTTTTGGGTCTCCTTTTCCTTGCCTTTCAAAAAAAATACTCAGAATTTTCACCTTCTAAAGGTGTGCAGTTTTTCTTTCTGTGAAAAAGTTGGAGAGATTACCGTAAGAACAAAGGAGTTCTTTACTTCAATTTCTTACATAAGGGAAGTCTCCTTAACCCTAGGTATATTGATTTCTTTATTTGTTTTTAGAATGAAGAGTCTGCTTATTTTTTATTCAATAACACTCTATCTGATGTTGTATCCTGCAATACAATTGTCTCCTCGTCATTATTTTCAAAATGAGCTTTTATCACTTATTATTTTATTATTTGTTTTATCGACTCTTTTTAGTCGTTCGTTTTGGGGGAGTCGTATTAGATTCATAAGTTTTGTAAAGCGCTTGCTCATAGGAATAGTGAGTTTTTTATTAATATTTCTAACTTTTTATTACTATGAGCAAAATGTTGTTGGAAAATTTATAGAGAATGATTTGAAAGGTGCAAGGAAGACCGTTGTGGGAGGGGTCTGGAAAGACTTGGGAGGAGAAGGCTTCTCTTTCACTCCTAAACTAAAAATGAAGTATACATTTGAGTATTTAGAGTTTAACTTTAGCTTGGACTGTAAAGAGGGAAGCCTTACATTTTATGGAATGGAGAAAGATGGCAGTAAGAAAGTGTATGACACAATCTCTTTAGGGCGTTTTAGCAAAGCTTATTATCCAGTCTATGAAAAATCTTTTAAGGGAGTTGGTATTACTGATAGGAATTGTATTACTAGTGTAAAGAGAATTATTTTAAGTAAGAAGTTACCTATCCATTTATATGTTTTTTTAACAAAGAGTTAGGGGGGGGATGAGAGGTATAATTTTAGCAGGAGGAGCAGGTTCTAGGCTTTATCCAGCAACAGAAGTTATAACTAAACAGTTACTTCCTGTTTATGACAAGCCAATGATCTACTATCCTCTAAGCCTTCTTATGTTAGGAGGGATTAGGGAGATTCTTGTTATTACGACTCCACGGGGTTTTGAGATGTTTCAAGCATTATTGGGAGATGGATCCCATCTTGGAATTAAGATTGAGTTTGAAGAGCAGGACAAGCCATCTGTCCCTAGATCTAAGTATGCAATTCCTGGATTGTATGTATTTGATAAATCTGTCTGCCAAAAGGCTAGAGAGTTAAAGCCTAGTTCAAGAGGGGAAATTGAGATTATTGATATTTTAAAGAAGTACTTAGAAAGTAATGACCTTAGCGTGCAAGTAATAAGCCGTGGAGTTGCGTGGCTTGATGCTGGAACTCCAAAGTCATTGTTAGGGGCGTCATCTTGTGTTTCTGCGATTGAAGAAGGGCAGGGTTTTAAAGTAGCGTGTTTAGAAGAAGTTGCTTATAGAAAAAAAATATATTGATCGTGACGATTTAATTGCCCTTATGGAGGAGTTTCCAAATTGTCTTTACCGTAATTATTTAAAAGAAGTTGTGCTTGAGGATGGAGCTTAACCAATAGATTTAAAAGAGAAATTGATGATTAAATTTAATGTTCCTGTTAGGGCAAGTAGTTATGACTTTTTAGAGGAAATAGAGGCATCTTGCAAGTATTCAGGAGATGGTCCTCTGACTCAGAAGTGTCACGAGTGGTTTGATAATCACTTTAAGGGGGCGAAAACTCTATTTACAACATCTTGTACTCATGCGCTAGAAATGATGGCTTTGTTAATTGATGTAAAGCCAGGGGACGAAATTATTCTTCCAAGTTATACGTTTGTGACTAGTGGAAGTCCATTTGTTGCAAGAGGAGCGAAGCTTATTTTTGTAGATATAAACCCAGTAACAATGAATATTGATGAAAATAAGATCGAAGAGGCAGTAACAGAGAAAACAAAAGCTATCCTAATTGTTCACTATGCAGGATTTTCTTGTGATATTGATAAAGTGAAAGAAATCACTTCAAAGCATGGAGTGTTCCTGCTCGAGGATGCAGCTCAGGCATTGATGAGTAAGTATAAAGGGCAGAGTTTAGGAACTTTTGGAGATTTGTCAGCATTCTCTTTTCACGAAACAAAGAATTTTCACTGCGGGGAAGGGGGGCTCCTTGTTGTGAATAATTTAAATCTTTTTAAGAAAGCTGAGATGATAAGAGAGAAAGGAACGGATAGGGCTTCATTCTTAAGAGGGGAAGTTGATAAATATACGTGGCAATGTTTGGGATCTAGTTATTTGCCTAGCGAGTTTAATGCAGGATTCTTGTTGGATCAGTTAAGACGTATAGAGGAGCTCAATAGTAGAAGAGTTGATCTTTGGTATAAATATAAAAGCTTGTTTAATGAGCTTGGCTCTTATGATGGTCTTACTTTTTGTGAAGACCTTGAATACTGTTCCCATAATGCACATATCTTTTACATTAAATTGAAAAATGGTCTCGAAAGAAAGAGCTTAAGGTCTTATCTCTTGAAAAAAGGTATTGAGTCGGCTTCTCATTATGTCCCCTTGCATACTTCCCCGGCTGGAATTCTGTATGGAGATTTCTTTGGGTCGGATAAGTACACGACAAAGGAGAGTGAGAGAGTTTTGAGGTTGCCTATGCATACCTCTCTTAGTGATAAAGACTTAGTAAGGGTTCGGGATAGTGTCAGAGATTATTTTATGGAGCTTTAATTATGGAAAAGGTTGTTGTTTTACAGTCGAATTACTTTCCTTGGATAGGTTATTTTGATTTGATTTCTTCTGCAGATAAATTCATTTTTTATGATGAGGTTAAGTACACTAAGAATGACTGGAGAAATAGAAATAAGGTCCGCTCTGATGGTAAAACTCACTGGATTACTATCCCTGTTTGCAAGAGTTCTGAAAAGAAGAAAATATCAGAGGTTTCTTTAGACTTTAATCCTGGCTGGAAAAAGTCACATATGTCTTTGTTGGAATTTTGCTACAAAAAGAAGCCAATGTTTTCCAAGCAGTTAAAGCCACTTTTAGAGCACTTCCTGTTTGAAAAAGAGACAAACTCTCTCAGCGAGTTGAATAGATATATTATCAAGTATCTTTCTTATGAAATGAAGCTAGATACATTGTTTCTAGACTCTCATGATTTTGTGTTGGAGAGCGGAAAGCAGGAGCGGTTGATTAGCTTGTTGAGTGAATTTTCGCCTTGTTCTTATCTGTCAGGACCTTCGGCCAAGGGGTATTTGGAGAGCTCTGAGCGTGTTCTAGCTGAGAAAGGGGTTGATGTTGAGTATTTCGCATACCCTGGTTATGAGCCTTATGGAGGACTTGTTTACAATGGGGAGTCAGTTCTTGATTTTATGGCGCATGAGAAACTTTCTTTTTTTAAAGATTATCTAAGGATGAGTGCTGGTGGCAAATAGAAAGAAGGGCGCGGTTTAGAAGATTATTTTAAATTGTTAATCTATACTTTTTATTTTAATTTTTGAATCCAAGGTGATAGTTTCTAAATATACAATTTGATGGAGTAAAAAATGACTGAAAATAAACATGAATCTGCTGTTGTTTCCTATTCGGATAATATTAGCATAGAGGCAAGGAAGAAAATCTATAGCAACTTATTAGCGTATCCTGCAACTCCTGAGGAATCGGAAAGATCTCTGGGGCTTTTTGTTAGAGGCTCGTTGTTGGCAAGGTTTCTTGCGACAAAAGAGTTATATGATCAAATCTTAAATCTGCCGGGTGTAATTTTAGATTTAGGTACATGGAGAGGGCAAACTGCGGTCTTATGTGAAAATCTAAGGGCAGTACTTGAGCCTCTTCATTTAAATAGAAGAATCGCTTGCTTTGATACATTTGAAGGGTATGTCGGATTTGGTGAAAAAGATTTACCTACAGACTTACACGCTGATGGAACTTATAAAGTTGGCCAGGATTATGATAGCTACCTTAGTGAGCTTTTGGAGTTGCATGAAAAGAGTAATGCGATGGGACATAATTATGGTAAGCATAAGGTCTTTAAGGGGGATATCAGGGAGACTTTGCCGACATTTTTTAAGGAAAACCCTGGAGAGGTTGTCTCTTTAGCATTTTTTGATTTAAATTCTTATGCACCTACGTCATCTTCTTTCAAGACTGTTTATGATAGATTGGTTCCAGGTGGAGTTATTGCGTTTTGGCAGCTAACAAGAAATACAATTCCAGCAGAGGGAATGGTTTATTCTAATGAAATATTGAGAAGCTATAAGCATAAAATTAAAAGAGCACAGTATTACCCAGGGCTATGCTACATAGTTAAGGAGTAGTAACTATGAAAGTTGTTATTGCAGGGAATGGAATATTATCCTATACAGCGGCTCTCTCTTTGATAACAGAGGATAAGTCTGTTGAGGTTTCAATAATAGGGCCTCGAGATAATAAAGGATGTGCATCATTGGCTGCTGCGGCAATGTTTAACTCTTTTTGTGAAGTCGATGTAGGGACATTTTCTAATCGTTTTGATAAAGAAAAATTTTTATTTAATAGGAGAGCGGCTCCATTGTGGGTAGAGTATATCAAAAGGCTAGAAGAGCTTAGTCATGTAAAGATTAATCATGGCTTTGGGACATTCTTGATTAATAACCACTCTACAGATGAGTTAGAAGATAGAAACTTTGATGCAATTCTTGGGGCATTAAGTGAGTTTAATGAGCCTCATGAAATGGTAAAGCTTAACTCTGTTGAGAACTATAGACCCATGCCAAATGATAGAGGCTCTCGCGCTGTATATATTCCACGTGAAGGTTGGGTAAACCCTATTGATTTGATGAATTCTCTTAAGATTATTTTGGAGAGAAGTGAGAGGGTGGTCTTTCGTGATGGTTATGCAAAAAGGTTAAATTTTCAGGGTGATAAAATTCAAGATGTAGAGCTAGAGTGCGGTGAGAGTGTTTCAGGAGATGTTTTTCTGCTTGCTGCTGGAGCTAATTTTTCAAAGATAGTCGATGCTTCAAACTTTGATGTACAATTTCCGAGGATATTCTATGGAGTAGGAGCAAGTATTCTTCTTGAGACGGGAGAGAATACCCTTAAGAATTGTGTAAGAACTCCGAATCGAGGCTTAGCTTGTGGGCTCTATGCTGCGCCGCAGACGTCGACTAAGACTTTGATTGGAGCTAGTAACTTCATATCTCCAATCCCAGAAGACGGGGTTCGTCTAACAAGTTTACATGGTCTAGTTGAGTCTTCAATTAGGCAGTTAAATTCTGACTTCTATAGAAGTCAGTTTGTAAGATCAAATATTGGCTGGAGACCAACTTCAGAGGATACTGTTCCATTAATCGGAGAAACTTCTTATGAAAATCTTATTATTGCAACAGGGACTAAAAGAGATGGGCTTCACTGTTCGCCATTAATTTCGGAGATACTTTGTAATTTAGTTCTTGGTAAGGAGCAAGGGATAGATATTTCTCTTTTTAAGCCAGAGAGGGAGCCTTATAAAGTTTATTCTAGAGAGTATGCTATAAAAGCTTCCGTTGATAATATTATCAACGCATCTTATCAGCATGGATTTAAGTCTGCGATGAATAGAATGGTTGAGGATATGATTAGCTACCATACGAGAGAACTTGAAGAGCTTCATGATAAAGTAGGTGCTATCGACTGGGGGATACCCCCTGAGATGATCAACATGTATAGGTATGGGCATGCAACGCTTGTGAGAAATGTTTGAAGCTAAGTGTCGTCACCTCCTTGTATGATTCAGAAAAGGTTGTTGGAGATTTTTACCTCCGGCATCTTAAGGTTATTAAAAAACTCAATTTAGACTACGAGTTTATTTTTGTTGACGATGGTTCTCCGGATGAATCGTGTCTCAAAGTTGAAGAAGTCTTAGAGAAAGATGATAGAGTCAAGCTTATTAAGCTTTCAAGAAATTTTGGTCAGCATGCAGCAATGTTTGCGGGGTTAGGTTATGCGAAAGGTGATGTCATATATGCCGCAGATTGCGACCTTGAGGAGGCACCAGAAAACTTAAGTGAGATGTATCTTTTGTACACTAAAAGTGGTTCCGATGTTGTTTATGGTGTGACAGAGGAGAGGAGTGGTGATTTTGTACGTAGCTTTCTTGGAAAGTGTTTTTATGATCTACTAGACTTTGCTTCAGAAGTTAAAATCCCAAGAAATCAAGCATGGCAAAGGGTTATGTCACGTAGATATTTAGACGCTCTTCTAAGCTTTAAAGAGGTAAACTCTTTACCTATTGGACTAATGGCCCTTTCGGGTTTTGAGCAATTGTCTTACACGATTGAAAAGCCATATAAAGGAGCAACATCATACAACTTCCTAAAGCGCTATAAGCTTGCTTTAGATTGTCTGCTTTCATATTCAACTAAGCCTCTTGTCGCAATTGTATTTTTTGGGTTTATAATAACCCTCATTTCTTTTTTATGTGCAGTTAGTATTGTTGTTCAGAAAACTATATTCCAAAATCAATTTGATATAGGTTGGCCTTCAATAGTAATTGTTATTCTTTTTATGGGAGGAGTGCAACTTGTATCTTCTGGCGTAATAGGTCTTTATGTTTCAAAAACATATGACCAGGTCAAGAACAGGCCAAAGTATATTATTAAAGATGTTGTGGATAACTCTTAGTTTGTAATATATAAATTAACTCTGTTTCGTGACTTCAGCTCTGTTAGAAAACTTGTATCAACTTTTTCCTCTTTCCTTGTGATTATAATAAATTTTTTATGGGAACTTGGCTTTAAGCCTAGCTTAAAGATTTTCTTTATTGTTATTGATACCCCGTTGATATTTAGATTTCTACCGTCCGAGATAGGGTACCACGAGTCATGAAGGCTAAATACATAGTTTAAATGATATCCACTTTGATTTTGTAGCTCAGAATGCATGACCTTATAGAGACTCTCTGGAGCTATTTTAAAAAATTGTGCGTATGTAAGGATTTTCTCAAAGTAATATATGTGAGTCTTGCTGGGAATATTCCCATTTGTAAGGTTTGGAATTGGTTTGGTGAAGTGTTCGGTTGGATTATTAAAAATATTAATATGCTCACAGTGTGTTGATACAAGATTTATATCAATTTGCGGAGAGATAAGTATTTCATAAGAATTAAGATTTATTGAAGAAGGAATATTCTTTAGGGCGATGCAGGACTCCAGAGCAATTTCGTTTCTTTGGTTCCAGGAAATGAAGGTATTATACTGAGCTTTTAGTAGTGTAAGTATCGTTAATGTAGTTAGTGAGAAAGAGAATATTGGTAGTATTCTTTTTTTTCTTTTGGAAGTGATTGTTTTAGTGAAGAAAGAAAAAAATACACCTAAGGTGAGAATAAAATAGCAAGCGTTTCTTTCCCAGTCTCTCACTGAAACCATATATCCAGATACTAGTTGCTGATTTGTAATAATAATTGGGGTTAGTATAAGTGCTAAGCAGAGAGTGTCGAAGGGCTTTTGAGGGAGACCTTTTTTTATATAGAAAAATAATATTATAAAAGAGAGAATTAGTGATGGGGTGAAGCTTGGAAGCCTCGACTGAAAAACTAGGGAATTTCCATTTGCTTGAGCAGCGTACGAGGTATGAAGGATGAATGTTCCTAAAAAAAAGATGAGAAAATAAAAATATTGAAGATACAGTTTTCGATTTCTAAGGCTCATTAGTGTAAAGAAAAGACTATATACAATGAGTGTTAAAAGTGCCAAGAAGGGGTAAGTTGCTCCAGAAATAAGACCAATTAAAGAAAATAAAAATGAGTTTAGATGCAAGTCTTTTGAGAAATTCACAAGTAAAAGGATAGATAAGAAAAAAAATAAGAGGCTTAATTGTGGCTCAGGTGATCGATTAATTATTAGGAAACTTGTTGTCGAATCTGGAATTAGGAAGGAAAAGAGCTCTGGATTTAGATTTCTAATGAATGAAATATTATACTTCGTAAAAACGGAAGAGTTTCCAAGAGAGAATAGATCAAAAGAAAATATCGTTGTTAGAATTGCGAGAGGTGAGAGGCTCCTTACTATATCTATCTTTTTGTAGATCTTGTTTAGAATAAAGAAAATACTTGTCGAGAGAAATATGTCTAAGGTTAAATTAACGAAAAAGATATTTTTGAAGAGTAGAAAAAGTGGTTTTGTTACTGTGTATGAAAGAAATCTTCCGTAGAAAATGTTGTTTCTTACATTGTTGAGGTAGTAGTCTTCATCAAAAGAGAATTTGAAGTAATCAAAAGAGTAGTTCGTGTTTTTTAGCCACATTATGTGTGGAAGGAGGATAATTAGAAGGAAGAAGAAGTATGTTAGAATAATAGGTGTTTGAGCCCTTAAGTAATTTGCGAATGTTTGCTCTTTTATTCTGTGATTGTTTTGTATTCTCATAAGATGCCTTTTTTTTAGTACTGCTTTATTTTGCTTTTGCAACAATGACTAAACTTGCCCCTATTGGCATTTTTAAACCTTTCTTTATTGTTATTAGTTCAAGATTAAGAATTTTCTCTAGTAATAATCCGGTTTGGCCTGATTTGTGATCATTGCTTGCATCACTTGGATTTCGATGGCCAAGCTTGTAGGGAAGTGATCTTAATAGAAAAATAAAAGGAATTAATATTCCAAAAAAGTAAGAGGAGTATTGAGTTTTAAAGCCTGATTGAGAAAGTTCTTCTTTAATAAGCTTGAGAGTGTATCTTCTATGGTGTCCAGCATCGTCATCTTTTTCTGACCAAAGGAAATTATAGGCAGGAACAGTAATATATAGAAGTCCATTCTTATTTAACTTTTCTCTTACTTTCTTTAAGAAACTAACGGAGTCTTCAATATGTTCGATAACGTCAAACAGACCAATACTATCAAATGTTAAGTTTAGAGTCTCTAGAGTAGTATTGTGAATTTTATCAAGCCCTCTTGATTGGGCATTTTCACAACCTCTCTGCCCAGGTTCAATTAAATGAATAGATACATCTTTATTTTGGCTTTTAAGATAACTTGAAACATATCCGTTTCCTCCTCCAACATCTGCAAAGGAAGACCCAAAACCAAAGCGGTCTGTAACATATTCTATGATTTTGTTTCTACTTCTAAACCAGAAACTATTATCTTCAATTAGATAGGTTTGTTTATGACCGTCATCGGGATAAGATATATTTTCTTTCATTTACTACCTTCTATAGGGTTCGCGTTATGTTGTTAGCTAAGAATTGTTAGTGTTTGAGTTGATAAAAAGACCATATCCTCTCGATAGCTTTAAATTGTCATTAAAAGTGAAGAGTTGTATCTTGTATGATTTATTTATAGAGAGATCCCTTATTAAGATTTTTTTTTCATGAACGATGAGAAATCTAATTGTTTGTAGTTTTCTGTTGTACCCGATACAAACTTTCTTATTAAAGTAAATAACCTCACTACTTTGTTTTGAGTTTAAGGAAAATAGGCCTTGATCTAGCTTTCCTGGTTCAATTAGCTTTTTATCTTTATAGACCTGTGGGCCAAAATGAGAAGAGATACTCCTATATTTATTTCGAATTTCTGGAAATGGAGTATAAAGTCCTGTTCCTGGATCCTCAATCTTTAAAGTGTCGCTAAAAATCTCAATTGAGAGTTGATCGTTATGATCATGGCCACCTCTTTCTTTTTGACCAACTTTTCCACATCTGAAGGATAGGAAGAAATCTTTATTTTTAAAAATATAGAGGCCAAATTTTTGGTACTGTTTAATTTCTAGGTCAGACTTACAGGATAATTCAAATTCGTAGTCAGTTGATGAAAAGTCTTTAGGTGCAGAGGAAAGATGACTTTGTTCTATTACTACTTTAATGTACTTAAAGATTTCTTCTGAAAATAGATTTTTAAAAGAGAGAAGATTGTCAATTTGATGATATTCTTCGTTTTTTTGAAGGGGAATATTTTGTTTCGTATTTCTATAAATCCAGTCCGAATTTAAGCAGCTTTTTGAAATTTTAAAAAAGGCTTGAATAATATTAATAAGATTACTCTGGCTAAGATGATTTTCTTCAAGAGTATTTGAAATAAAGTCCGGTTGTATCTTTATAAACCGTCCACTGTCATTATCGCCAATTTGGCAAATATTTCCATCTTGCCGAGTTATATCTTGAGAAAATTGTGACATAAGGTAGAGCTTTTGAAGGTATTTTTCATCGAATGAAATGTCACCAATAACTTCTTTTTTATCAAGGGCAAGGTTGTCAAAAAGGAGTGATGTGTAAAGCATCATTTCAGCTGAAAGTCGATGATAAGCAGTAGAGCCTTCAAAGTTAGATCCATCATCAAAAAATTGGTAGTCCATTTCTTCTTTTAAAGCCTTAAAAGAGAAATTTAGCCAGTAATTTGTGGTAGGACTTTTTGGGAGAAAGGCTGCTATAAAAGCGAGGCCACAGATATCAGCAAGATAGTGGTTGCCTCTGAACTTATCAGTGCCAATTTCAAGATTTGAATAAATAAATACACCATGATCATAGAGAGAGTTTGCAAGTATATTTTTTACTTCTTGAGAGGGCTCCCATCCATATAGCCTGAAAATATCATATGCATAAACCCAGTTTGCTGCTCGAATTGCAACATCCATTGGGCAGCGCCAGTTAACTCCAAATTTAGGAGGATTTGTCGCAATGAAGTCAAGAATTTGATTTTGAAACTCAATAGCTAGAGTTTCTGCTTTTTGCTTATTATTATCTTTGAGAGTTTTGCCATAAGCTAGAGCTAGCCAGGGAAAATGCTGACATCTAGATAGCTCCCATGGGACTTTTATGTCGACACCATCTCTATGACCATAAGGAATTCTAAACCACCATATTTTTGGGTTCCATCTATATCCAGACTTAAAGTCGATATGCCAGTCGATAGGGTTATACTCTTTTGAAATAAATTTCCATATCTTATTACTGTTCGTTCTGTTGGCAAAATTAATGGATTTTCTTATCCATTCAAAATTGCTTGGTCTAGGCGGGAATTTGGTTTGCATATCATACTTTATTCCCATGATTCCATTTACATCCATTCCGTACTCGACCTTCACCCAATTTGAGCCAAGTAGATTAAACTCATGATTAGTTGTTTTTTTTAGAATTCCATCAAGTTGTGGAAAGGATGTCTTTATTAGTTTAGTGTCAGGTGCGTTAGAAAATAAAGAAGTAAAATCAACGTTACTATAGTTTGAAGAAGAGGTAGGTAATATGATATCTTTTATTTGAACAAAATAAGACTTTAAGCGAAATATTAGATGCTGGTAGACCTTAAGAATTAAAATGTGTGGCGGCAGAGAAAGTGCGCGTTTAAAGTATTGTTTTAAAGTCATATCGAACCATATTAGAAAATTATTAACAAAGAGATTAAATCAGAATGAAGCAGCTTTTTCAAAGTTTAAAAACAGGTAAAGTTAAAATAGAGGAACTTCCTGTTCCTTATTGTGCAGCGGGATATGTGTTGATTCAAACGACAAGGACACTTGTCTCGTTGGGAACAGAAAAAATGTTACTTAACTTTGGGAAGGCAAATCTTATTAATAAAGTAAGGCAGCAACCTGAAAAAGTTCAACAAGTTCTAACGAAAGTGAAAACTGATGGTCTTACTCCAACTTTTAACGCAGTTAGAAACAAGCTGGGCCAACCTTTACCTTTAGGCTACTCTTCAGTCGGTGTCGTTGTAGAAGTTGGAAAGAATGTTAACGATTTAAAGCCTGGTGATCGAGTAGTTTCTAATGCACCTCATGCCGAATTTGCCTCAGTATCGCGTAATCTTGTTGCTAAAATTCCTGAACATGTTTCAGATGAGAGTGCTTCCTTTACTGTTGTGGGTGCTATTGGGCTACAGGGAATACGTCTATTGACTCCATCTTTTGGGGAAACGATTGTCGTTGTCGGTCTTGGCCTTATAGGATTACTTACGGTTCAGCTTTTAAGAGCAAATGGTTGTCAAGTCATTGGATTTGACTTTGATGAAGAAAAGGTAAATAAGGCAAAATCTTATGGTGCCAAAGCATTTGTTGTAAGTGAAACCGTTGACCCTGTTGCCGAAGCTTTAAATCAGACAAATGGTGTTGGAGTTGACGGAGTAATTATAACAGCTTCGACCAGAAGTAATGATGTAATTTCTCAAGCTGCTCAAATGACAAGAGTTAGAGGAAAGGTAATTCTTGTTGGTGTTGTCGGTCTTGATATTAAAAGGTCTGACTTTTATGAAAAAGAAATAACTTTTCAAGTCTCATGCTCCTATGGGCCAGGTAGGTATGATCCTAAGTATGAGGATATGGGGATTGATTATCCAATTGGATTTGCAAGATGGACCGAACAAAGAAACTTTGAAGCTGTTCTTCAAAGCCTTGAAGAGGGGACATTGATTGTTGAAGATCTTATTACTCGTAAGGTTGATTTTCAAAATGCTCCAGAATTATATAGCGGCTTGGGAAGTCAATCATTAGAGTTAGGAATAATTATTTCGTATGGAGAGGAAGTTAAAGAGCTTAATAAAAGTATCTATTACGAAAAAAGCTCAAAAAGTTCTTCTATATCTGTTTCAATGATAGGTGCCGGGCAATTTGCTGGAGCTGTTCTTTTACCGGCATTTGAAAAGAGTGAGTTCGAATTTCAAAAAATTGGGAGTCGCTCATCAGGAGCAATGGCGCCACATCTTAGAGAGAAGTTTAAATTTGAAGAGCTAACAAGTGATTATGACAGGGTTTTAGAAGACAAGGGAGTAAGGAATGTTGTTATTACAACGAGACATAACTCTCACGGCGCCCTTGTAATTAGGGCCTTGAAAAATGGAAAAAATGTTTTTGTAGAGAAGCCTCTTGCCTTATCTATGGATGAAGTAGACGAGATAGAAAACTTCTACAAAAAGGAGGGGTTCCCAAAACCGTTACTAATGGTAGGTTTTAATAGAAGATTTTCTCCATTGGCACAGGAACTTAAAAAAACACTAAAAAAATCTTCTGCTTCGAGAGCTTTTGTAATGACAATTAATGCTGGAGCCATTCCAAAAGATCACTGGACGCAAGATGCTACCGTTGGTGGTGGGCGTCTTATTGGAGAGGGATGTCACTTTATTGATCTTTTGAGATTTTTGTCAGATTCAAAAATAGTGGATTCTAGTGTTAGTGTTATGAAGTCTGACTGTAAGGATACTTTTTCAATTCAGTTGGAATTTGAAAATGGTGATATTGGAACTATTCATTATTTTGCTAATGGTAATAAATCTTTCTCTAAAGAGAGGCTCGAGGTTTTTGTTGGAGGGAAAATTATAGTCCTAGATAATTTTAAGAAGTTAACAGGAATAGGCTTAAAGAGTATAAAGTATGCGCTAAAATCACAAGATAAAGGACATCTAAATGAAGTGAAAGCATTTAAAGAAGGACTAGAGTCTGGTTCTTTTCCAATTCCTTTGGAGGAGATATTGGAGATATCGAGGTGTTCGATTACTCTACAGGAAAAAATTAGAAATCTATGAAAATTTTAATTCTTAGCTTCTACTACCCTCCAGACCTTTGTGCTGGATCATTTCGAACTAAAGCTTTTGTCATGAGTTTGTTGAAAATGCTTCCTGAAAACTCAGAGATTGTACTTATTACAACAAAGCCTAATAGATATCATAACTTTAAAAAAGAAGCACCTAATATAGAGAAAAAGGGAAAACTGACGTTACATAGAGTGGATATTTCTTCTCACCAGAGTGGTGTTTTAGATCAAGCAAAAGCATTTATTTATTTTACTCTAGCTGCCTTAAAAATTATAAAGAATGAAAGATATGATCTCGTTTTTGCAACATCATCAAGACTGATGACTGCTTTTCTGGGCGCGCTTGTTTCCTACTTTTTTAGAATTCCTTTATTTTTAGATATTCGAGATATTTTCTTAGATACTGTCAAAGATGTGTTTGGAAAAAAAGCAAATTTTGTATATCCTTTTTTTTTCTTAGTTGAACGAGTAACTATAAAGCGAGCGAGGAAGATAAACCTTGTTTCTAAGGGCTTCTTACCTTATTTTGAAAAACGTTATAGCGACAAATGTTATTCATTTTATACAAATGGAATAGATCAAGAGTTCTTAAATATAAATTATAATAGAACATTGGAAGAAGGTAAGATTAATATCTTGTATGCAGGCAATATAGGGGAAGGTCAAGGATTACATCAGATAATACCTTCTCTCGCAAAGCGATTAAGAGATATTGCAACTTTTAAAATTATTGGAAATGGAGGACGTAGAGAGCTTCTTTATTCCTGCCTTTTAAAGGATAATAGGTTAAAAAATGTTACTCTTCTTCCTCCTGTTAGTAGAGAAGAATTAATTTATGAATATCAACAGTGTGACGTTCTTTTTCTGCACTTAAATAATTACAAGGCCTTTGAAAAAGTACTTCCGTCTAAACTTTTTGAGTATGGTGCAACTGGAAAGCCTATTTTAGCCGGAGTGTCGGGGTATGCGGCTAAATTTTGTAAAGAGCACTTAGATCGCACGGCTATTTTTCATCCCTGCAATACCGATGAGGCTGTTGAAGCCTTTGGTCGTCTTGATTTAGGGTGGCATAGTAGAGATGAATTTGTAGATTTTTTCAAAAGAGAAAGGCTGATGGATCAGCTCGCTTGTGATGTTTTGTCTATAATGGAGTGTAAATGATGAAAGTGTTTGTTACTGGAGCAAATGGTTTTATTGGGCGCTATCTTTGTAGATTTCTTGAAAAGGAAAATATTCAAGTTGTTCGCGGAACAAGAGAGCTTTATGGAGATCTTTCACCTACTGTTCAATGGAAGTCAATTTTGTCTAACTGTAGTTCCGTCATTCATCTGGCATCGAAAGTTCACGATTTAAAGAAACTGACGATTGAAGAGGAGAAAGAGTACTGGAGGATAAATGTAGAATCCACCGTTAGGCTTGCTGAGGATGCAAAGAATACAGGGGTTAAGAAGTTTATTTTTTTGAGTTCTGTAAAGGTTAATGGCGATTACTCAAATGAGCTCCCTTTTTCTCCATCTGATGATGTCAACCCATCAGGAATTTATGGTGAAACTAAGTATGCCGCAGAAAGAAAACTTCTTAATCTCAGTGAAAAAGGCGTTTTTGATGTTATTATTATTCGTCCTCCACTTGTTTACGGAGAAGGGGCAAAGGCAAATCTTAAGATGCTATCCAACTTTATTGATAGAGGAATCTCTCTTCCTATTGGGAGTATTAACAATAGAAGGAGCTTAGTTTCTATCGAAAACTTGTGTAGTTTAATGTTCGCAGTCTTAAAGTCATCATATGGTGTAGTAGGTGTTTTCTTTGTTTCGGACGATGTTAGCTATAGCCTACCTGAGATTGTTAAAAGTATTGCGCGCTTGAAGCGAAAGAAGGTGATCATTTATCCTTTTCCAAAAGTATTGATGAAGTTTTTTTTGATAATGATTGGAAAAAAGCATTTGATTGATAAGCTTTTTGGCAATTTAGAGGTGAACTCCGAAAGCACTATAGACACTTTTAAGTGGTATCCTGAGGAAAGTCTGACTATAATTCCTCCTGGAAAGTACTTTATTGATTAGCTATCATTGATGATGTTTTTGATGAGAGCTAATCTTTATTAAAGACCTTTGCATTTGAAGAGGATTGTTGTTTAGATTTGAATATTTTTTATAGTGATTTAAAGTTCTCTTTCAATAACTTTTACAACGAATAAGTATCATACTTAGGTTTATTGAATATTTAAATTCGTTGATGAAGTTTGTAAAACGTTGTTTTTTTAATCCTAAGTTCAAGTAATGAAAAAAGTTGTTAATCTTGGATTTGGGGACGGGAAACTCGAGCGTTAGGAATAACTGCTGCTTAGAAAATGTCTGTTTTATGTAGGGGAGTCCATGTTATGTTGTTTAATAGTTATGAATTTATTTTTATATTTCTGCCAGCATCATTTTTTATATATTTTTATCTCAATCATAAAAAGCTAACGACAGTCTCAAAGTCTTGGCTTATATTTACAAGTCTTTTTTTTTACAGTTGGTGGAATATTTTGTATTTACCTCTGATTCTAATATCTATTTTGTTTAACTATACGATCACAAGTGCTATGGTTGAATGTCAGGGTACTAGAGAAAAATATTTTTCAAATAAAATATTATTAAAAACAGGTTTGGTATTTAATATTGGAGTGCTCGCTTATTTTAAATATATGAATTTCTTCATATATAATATAAATTTTTTTTCTAATACAGAAATAAGGTTGTTAAATTTAGCCTTACCTTTAGCAATTAGCTTTTTCACTCTTCAACAAATTGCATTCTTGATAGATAGTTACGAGGGAATAGTTAAAGAGAAAAATTTTTTAGACTACACATTGTTTGTAACGTTTTTTCCCCAATTGATCGCTGGCCCAATTGTCCATCACAAAGAGATGATGCCACAGTTTTCTAGTTCTAAAAACAAAATTAAAAACTACAGAAACATCTCTGTAGGAATTTTCATATTCTCTATTGGTCTATTTAAAAAAGTTGTTCTCGCTGATTATTTTGCTGTTTGGGTTGCAGCAGGCTTTGATGCCGCTATGTCCTTAAGTTTGTTTGAGGCTTGGGCTACAAGTTTATCTTATACTTTTCAACTATACTTTGATTTTAGTGGCTATACGGATATGGCAGTTGGTACGGCTCTACTGTTTAATGTAAAATTGCCAATAAATTTTAATAGTCCATATAAGGCTACTGATATACAAGATTTTTGGAGAAGGTGGCATATGACTCTCAGTAGATTTTTAAAGGATTATGTCTATATCCGTTTGGGTGGAAGTAGGTATGGAGAGTTCAGAACATATGGTAGCCTAATGGCAACTTTTGTCATTGGAGGTATATGGCATGGGGCTGGATGGACCTATGTATTTTGGGGAGTTCTTCATGGTGTAGCATTGGTCGTTCATAGAGCATGGGGGCGGACAGGTTTTAGAGTATGGTCATGGTTGTCCTGGTTGATTACTTTTAACTTTATAAATATTGCTTGGGTGTTCTTTAGAGCAAAGAAGTGGGATGATGCCATTGATATTCTAGGCTCTATGTTTAGTTTGCAAAATGTTGTATTGCCAGAATTTTTGGCATCAAAGTTAGCATTTTTGTTAAATGATCATATTACGTTTGGAGACTCTTTGTTGAACTTGTCTACAGGAGTAGATTTAATTGTTTGGTTAGTTGCTGGATTTATTTTAATTATGTCTTTTGACAATTCTGTGAAAATGATTGATTCATTTAGAGTCAATAAATACAATATTGTGTTTACTATTATCCTCTTCTATATCAGCTTTTTTCATATTCAAAGATATTCAGAGTTTATATACTTTCAGTTTTAGGGGACAGAATGTTTAAGAATTCAGGCAATATGAGTTATTATTTCTTTGTAATATGTGTGATTAGCACAGCAGCTGTATTGATCACACTGTCTATATTTTTTATTATTAATGAAACATTCTCTAGTAATGATCCCTCTATATTTGAAGAGGCATTTGTATGGCAAGAAAAACATAAAGGTGTTGTAGGAATCACTGCAAATATAGCAAATCTTTATAAGCAGAAAATGACAGATAGAGTAATTGAGAAGAATAGCATTGATATTGTGATTTTAGGCTCATCAACACTTATGGGGATAAAATCAGACATGTTTGATAATTATAAAGTTTTTAATGGTGCAAAGAATGGGAATCCTTTAAGCGATTCAATAGCTAAAGCAAAATACTACGCTAAAGTTTCAGATAGTATAAAATATGTGATTATTGGTTTTGATTGGACCCTTAATTTAGTCAATAGAGAATACAAAGATATTAGTTACAAACCGGAAGGTGTTAAGCAAGAAAGAGTTGATTTTGTTGTTAAAATTAAAGATGCTGTTAGCTATCAGCGAATTAAAATTATACTGTCTGTCATATACGATAATATACTTAACGCTTCAAAGGTATACCAGTGTCCAACTGAGGATGGTATTGGTACAGATCAATTTTTCAAAGCTGATCGACCAAGGAGATGTCACGGTTTTAGATATGATGGTAGCTCTACGTTTGAAAATTATTCATCACTAACTATTAAAAAATGGGAAATATTACTTAAGGATAGTTTAAGTAAGTATAGAGAAGAATTATTTTCTTCAAAAGGCAAGGTGGAGTCAAGATACCTAGCAGATTTAAATGAAATAGATAAAGCTTTAAAAAGAAGAGGGGGCAAGTTAGTTATACTGGTGCCCCCACTGATGCCTGGTGCTACTCGCTTGATCTATGGATCAAGCGAGGGAGTATATTTAACAAAAATAATTGATAAATTATTGAAATATACAAAGAGAAATAATATTTTTACTTTTGATGCTTCTAGGTCTGAAGAATTTGGTTGCATTCCTGAAGATTTTTTGGATGAGCATCACTCATTTCCGTCTTGTTATGAGAAGATAGTCAAAGCTTTAAGCATTGACTAGTTGTCTCGGAATACCTAAGAAGTTTTACTTCATAACAGAATGTGGTCAATTTTTTCAGAGCAGGACGACTATTAACTAAGGGGTTGGGCAGTTGGTAAAACTATCCAGAACTTGAAAGGAGAGAAGGATTTATAATTGAAAGTCTTAGTATAAGTCAGTATTATTAAGTTCTTAATATACTGGACGATTCTAGGAAATTTATTTGCATCGAGTTAAGAATATTGATTTTATAATTTTGGGGATTTTGACACTCCTATATTCTTATGTTGTTGCAGCATCGACTACTTTTTATCAGCATACTGTAACGGTGCTATTTTCAGGGGTATTGTGCTTTTTTTTTGTGAGAGAGATCTTTTATAGGGAGTCTTGTGAGAAGTCCCTGCAGAGAGTATATCTTTTTATGATCGCTTTGTTTGTAGGCATTTTTTCGGGGTATTATTTCTCTGGAGCAAGTGCTGATCTTATATGGGCTGCTGATTCATATGCAGCTCACCTTCCAAAGTCTGATGAAGTTGCCGAAGCTATACGGTCTTTCTCTTTAGAGGGGTTAAGAAAGCCATTTGTTGGATACTATAGAACCATTCACATATTTACGGGGCTTGCTTTTACTGTTCTTAGAAACCCTATTGTCACTGGATTTGTGTTACTAATTTTTAAGATTATTGCACTATGGTCTATAATTAGACTTTCTCGTAAACTATTTGATGAAAAGGTCGCTTTAGTTAGTGCTTATCTTTACACCTTTGCTCCGTGTGTCTTATTCTTTAGTATAAACTTCTATAAAGAAATGTTTGTTCAGGCTTGGCTGGCTCTTTCTTTCTTATTTTTTTATGAAATTTTTGAAGAGGGTAAATATAAAAAAATTCCTTTTTTTGTATTTACTTTCTTTTTTCTCTCGATGGAAAGATCGTATGTGGCAATCTCAGTGTTGCCTGGTATGGCTTTCTATTTTCTTTCAATGGAGAAATTTAAAAAGAGTCATAAATTAGTTTTGGCGGGGGGCGTTGTTTTGATTACTTATACAATTAGAACCCTTTATTTTCCATACTTAGGTTTTGAGAATGTTTTTGCTTTCTTTAGAGAGAAGAGGGCTTCGTGGCATAATTATGACTATTTCGATCAAAGATATAATCTGGAACTAAACTATTTTCTATCTTGGATTAAACTATACTTTACACCGATCTTCACCCTTCAGAAATTTGAGCTGTTCTTTAACTATAGTATCCTTCTCACTTGGGGCTCATTTATTCATCAAGCTACTATGGCTCTTTTTTCAGTAGGTATATATAATCAGATTAAAACACACACAAAGAGAACACTTTTTTATGTAATCCCGTTCTTTGTTTATATGTGTGCATTTGCATACATCGGCTCATTCAGTGGAAGAACGAGAGATAGTTACTATCCCATAATTGTCATGTTTGCAGGCTATGGTCTGGTGAACAAGGTCGTACCTTTCCTTAAGAGACGAATGAGAAGAAGCTAAGTCCACGACAGTTTCTTCTTTTTAGCGATACGAATGTATAAATTTAGATCATTCTCTGTTGCGCACTGACCTTTTTCATAAAATTCTTTATACCAATCAATAGTCATCTCAAGAGTTTTCCTCGCATCAATTGCTGAACTCCAATTTAAAAGAGTAAGCGCTTTCGTACAATCGAGTTTCAGTAAAGAAGCTTCATGAAGCTTTTCTTTGGGCTCTTTGATAATGTAGTCGATGACACCCCAGTGCTCTTTTAATATTTCGACAACATTTTTCACGGAGAGGTCTTCACTTAGTGGTGGTCCAAAGTTAAATGCTTGTGCAAACTCTTGTCTTCTTTCAATGAGCTTTTGTCCTAGCAGTAAGTATCCTGAAAGTGGCTCTAGTACGTGTTGCCAAGGTCTAGTGGAGTGAGGACTTCTAATTTCGACAGGTTCTTTTCTTAGTGATGCCTTGATAATATCGGGAATAAGTCTGTCTTGGGCCCAGTCTCCACCGCCAATGACATTTCCAGCGCGAACTGTAGCAACAAGCATATTATGTTCAGAGAAATTATCTGGGTGAAAGTAGGAGTGAATATAAGAGCTGGTTAGAATTTCCATGGCAGCTTTTGAAGAACTGTAAGGATCCTTTCCGCCGAGTCTATCGTTTTCTCTATAGCCCCAAAGCCATTCATTATTCTCATACACTTTATCAGTTGTAATTGAGACAATACTTTGAACAGATGAGCACTTTCTACAAGCTTCATAGACTTTTAAGCTTCCGATGACATTTGTTTCATAAGTTTCGATTGGATCTTTGTAAGATAATCTTACAAGCGGTTGAGCTGCTAGATGAAAGACGATTTCTGGCTTGAACTCTTCAAAAGTCTTCTCTAGGAGTTCTTGATTTCGAATATCACCAATAACACTTTTAATTTTTAAATTAAGTAGATCGATGTGAGCGGGCTCGCTGGGGGCTTCAGTTGAGTAACCACAAACAATGGCGCCCATCTTCTCTAGCCAAAGAGCAAGCCAAGAACCTTTGAAGCCTGTGTGCCCAGTAATAAGGACTCTCTTGTCTTTGTAGATTCCTGAAAATAAACTCTTCTCTACCAAGTTTTCCACTTAGCCTCTCCTGAATTCCAAATATCAACTAATGTTTGCTTATCCGCTAATGTGTCCATACATTTCCAGAAGCCACGATGCTTATAGCAATTAACCTGATTTTCTCTTGTTAGTGTTTGAAGAGGAGTTCTTTCAAAAATTGTTTTATCACCTTCATTTAGATAATTCATAACTTCTGGTTGGCAAACAAAGAAGCCGGCGTTGATCCATCCAGCTTCTCCATCAGGCTTTTCGATAAAGTCCACTAGCTGATCTGTCTTGTCATCAAATTCTAAAACACCAAAACGACCACCAGGCTTAACCGCCGTCATTGTACACAGTCTTCCAGATTTCTTATGGCTTTCCACGGTCGCAGTTACGTCTACATCTGAGACACCATCACCATAAGTTAAAAGAAAAGGCTCATTTCCAATAAGTTCTTGGGCCTTCTTGATTCTTCCCCCGGTAAGAGTTCCGTCACCAGTTTCGAGACAAGTTACTTTCCAGGGCTCTACGTTTGAGCTAATAATTTCCATGGAATTATTTGTCATGTCAAAAGTCATACTACTTTGATTTAAAAAATAATCTGAAAAGTATTTCTTAATATAATTACCTTTATAACCACATAGAATAACAAATTCATTAAATCCATGAGAAGAGTAATGCTTCATGATGTGCCATAGTATAGGCATTTCACCAATCTCAACCATAGGCTTTGGACGAACTCCAGTTTCTTCACTTAAACGAGTTCCATAGCCACCAGCTAGAATTAATACTTTCATCGTTATTCCTTTTTTATAGTAATTTCTCTTTAAGTTTTGCGGCGATATAATCAAGATGTTCTGTATCAAGTCCAGGCCAAATACCAACCCAGAATGTATTATTCATAATGAAGTCTGTATTTGTTAATTCTCCAACAACTCTATAATTTGAACCTCTGTAGAGAGGTTGTTTAAGTAGGTTTCCTGCAAAGAGTTGGCGAGTAGCGATTTTATTTTCTTCTAGAAATTCAACTAATTCTTGTTTTGTTACTTTTGAATCTTCTCTAACGCTTATATTAAATCCAAACCAACTCGGCTCACAGCCTTTTGTGGCCTCAGGTAAGATTAGGACATTATCAAGTTCTAGAATTTGAGACTTTAGATAATTAAAATTGTCATTTCTCTTTTTAATAAATTTACTCAGCTTCTTTAATTGTGAAAGACCTAGTGCCGCTTGCATATCAGTCACTTTTAAATTGTAACCAACATGAGAGTAGATATACTTGTGATCATAACCGTGAGGAAGATCTCCAAGTTGCTTATCAAATCTCTTTCCACAAGTGTCATCTTTACCAGGAGGGCACCAGCAGTCTCTTCCCCAGTCTCTCATTGATTCTGCAATTTTCTTAAGACGTGGATTATTTGTTAGAACAGCTCCACCTTCACCCATAGTCATATGGTGAGCAGGGTAAAAGGAAACTGTCGCAATATCTCCAAACGTTCCGGCCATTTGTCCGTTGAACTTTGCTCCTGAAGCATCACAACAGTCTTCAACTAGCCAGAGGTTGTGCTTATCACAAAACTCTTTTACCGCTTGGACGTCAAACATATTTCCAAGAGTGTGGGCCATCATAACCGCTTTCGTTTTATCGCTTAGAGCCTTTTCAAGAAGACTGATATCGGCTTCATAAGTACCAAGTTCTACATCGATAAAGACTGGGACACATCCGTGTTGGATAATTGGATTTACAGTAGTTGGAAAACCTGCAGCAACAGTAATAACTTCATCGCCCGGTTTAAGTTGTCTATCCCCTAGGGCCGGAGAAGTAAGTGCAGCAAAGGCAACTAGATTCGCGGAAGATCCGGAGTTTACAAGAAGACAGAACTTCTGTTCCATATACGAGGCAAATTCTTTTTCAAATTGTTTATGGTATCTTCCGGCTGTGAGCCACATATCTAGAGACGCATCAATAAGATAGGCCATATCATCTTCATCCATGACTTTTCCAGATGCTGGAATATAGTTTTCACCAGGGATGATTTTCTTTTTGTCTAATTCTGCTTTAAAGAACTCTTTTGATTTCTCAATAATCTCATTACGCATTGTGCTGCCTTAAAATTTTAGGGTATATAGAAATGCTAATTTAGCAAAAGAATGCTAGTATTTTAAGCAAAATAAAGAAAAATGAGTATAAAGATAGAATATGAATAGTAGCTCAAGAAATGCCCTTTCAAATGGGATAAATTATATTGCACAATTTTTAGATATCGCAGGTCTGTCATTAATTTCAGTATTAGTGCACTGGTGGTACCTTGGTGGTACTAAATTAAGTAATGACTACACTTATTCAATTATTTTCACATCTTTTCTCGTCTTTTTAATTTTTCAAAATTTTGGTATTTATAGTTCTTGGCGTGGACGCAGTAAGTTAAAGCGGGTTCAGGTGATTACTGGAGGATGGTTTCTCTGTCTTGTCATTCTAGTCTTATTTACCGCTCTTTTAAAAAGTACTGCGAATTACTCGAGGGTTTGGTTCGTCACCTGGTCTGTTGGAACGCTACTTTATTTAAATCTCTACCGTTTTATTTTGGATTTACTTCTCAGGTATTCGAGGAGGAAGGGATGGAATCACAAGAATATTGTGATTTTTGGCGCAGGAGAGTTGGGGCAAAATGTTGCGGAACGAATCTCGAATGCAGATTGGATCGGCTTTAAAATTAAAGCTTTCTTTGATGATGATACTTTAAAAATTGGAAAAAAACTTTGTGGAGCTGAAGTACTTGATTCAAAGAAATTAGAGAGCTTTTTAAGAGAAGAAGACATAAAAGAGCTTTGGATTGCTCTACCTTTTAGAGATGAAGAAAGAGTTAAAGAACTACTATTTGAGCTGAGACATATGTCCATATCTATAAAGTTTATCCCAGATATTTTTGGCTTTAGATTATTAAACCAAAAGATTTCAGAAGTTGCAGGAATTCCTGTGTTACAAATTAATGGAACGCCCATTCAAGGATTTAATAGAGTATTAAAAGAATTGGAAGACCGCATTCTCTCTTTCTTTATTCTTATCGCTATTTCTCCGTTCTTATTCATTATTGCGATTGCAATAAAGCTAGAAAGTAGGGGACCGATACTTTTTAAGCAAATTAGAAATGGCTGGGATGGAAAAACCATAAAGGTTTATAAATTTAGAAGTATGAAAGTTGAAGACTCGGGTCTTGAGAAGCTTACACAAGCTACAAAGAATGATTCAAGGGTCACAAAAGTAGGCTCTTTTATAAGAAGAACAAGTCTGGATGAGCTACCACAATTTATCAATGTTCTTCAGGGGCGTATGTCGATTGTTGGTCCAAGGCCTCATGTTGTTTCACAAAATGAAGAGTACAAAGATCAAGTGAATCATTATATGCAAAGACATAGAGTGAAGCCTGGAATAACGGGGTGGGCGCAAATTAACGGTTTTCGCGGAGAGACGGATACTCTTGAAAAAATGTCTAAGAGAGTTGAGTATGATCTCTACTATATAGAAAATTGGTCTCTTGGCCTTGACTTAAAAATTATATTGCTGACTATTTTTAAAGGTTTTATCAATGAAAATGCTTACTAGTGAAAACACTCTCTTTAAAATGACTTACGCCTCAGTGTGGGCAATTGTTCTTTTTTCGTTTGTCTCTTTAAGTGCATCAGCTTTAAGTCATATACTGATTTTTATTCCAGCTCTCTATTTTACTTTTAAAACGTACAAAGAGGAAGGTCTCAATCTTTCAAAGAGTAATATTGCACTTCTTCTAACTATTCTTTTTGCCATTATCTCGATTATCTTTGCTCCCGACATTGCTAGAAAATTTAAGCAAGTGACAAAGCTTAAGTATATGCTCATTGGAGTTCTTGCAATCTATCCATTCATAGAACTCTTTAAGAAAATTACTAGAGATCAAGTTAGAAAAATGTTTAATACTTTTCTTGTTCTTCTTGCTGTCGGAAACTTGGCGGGAGTATATGCATTATTTAGTGGATATCATCCACTTAGAATGAAAGAGGCTTCTGACGGACTTAGAGCTGCGGGAATGTATGGAATGGCCATTACTTATGGCTATGGAATAGAGTTGATTCTAATTCTAATGCTCGCGATTACTTTTCTCTATAGGAAGAAGATCTCAAATATTGCTAATCCTGCGATCTTTTATATTTCAATGGGAACAACTCTGATCGGTTTCTATTTTGCTTTTGCTAGAGGGGCGCTGCTTGCTCTCATTATATCAATTCCTTTTATTTTCATTAGAAGAAATAGGAAAATCTTCTTGGGGCTGCTTACTGCTGGAGTCACCTTCATTGGGATTATCACTGCAATTGTTTTTACGACTAATGAAGATGGCGGTGGAAATAGATTCTTACTTAAAGCAAAAACTACTTCAAATATGATTAGATTATCTCAATATGAAGCGGCCTATAAAGGTTTTCTTGAAAAACCTTTAACTGGATGGGGTTATAGAAATTTTGAGCCCAATGCTTATGATATTAAAAAGAGAAATGGAATTGATTACGCTGAATTTTATGGGCACGCTCATAATAATTACTTAGAGTTTCTCGCTTCTACCGGAGTATTTGGTTTTATAAGCTTTTGTCTCTTTGTTCTTTTTTGGATCGTTGAAGCCTTTAAAAGAGGGGATGAGTTTTCAAATATTTTATTTCCATTTATTATTTCGTTTTCAATTTCAGGCTTATTTCAAAATACAATAAATGACGGTGAAAATATGTTTGTGATTATGTTCTTATACTCTCTAACTTATTCTCTTAGACCAGGACTAAAAATATTTGAAAGAGATTAAGGCCCTAGGACTTTATTTCTCTTGAAGAAGAAGAGTTGAGTTAGAATAAAGTAGACACCAAAGGCAGCAGTTATTCCAATGGAAAATAGAAGATCTGAATTTTGTCCGTAGAAGAGTGTTGCAAGATAATAAATTGATCCAAATATAATTGGAATGAAAATATCTCCTACTTTGATTGAGATTTTTAGAATTTTATTCATTTGAAAAATCATTGAAATCATCCCTAGAAAAGCTCCCGCAATTAATGAGATCGGAACTAAGTAGAAGTACGCATCATTGAATACATTTAATTGCACAAGTCCAACGCTAGATATCGCAGAAATAAACCCAGGAATAATAAGAGACTTAGTCTTATATTCTGTATGGGCAATGAGCGCGACATGATTAGTGATCATTCGAATTAAGTTTAAGACGGCTCCAAATATGAGAAAAACCCAAGCATTATAGAACTCCTCGCCAGAAAGAATTCGAATAAGAAAAGGGGAGAGGAATGCCATAAATATAGTTACAGAAATATACGAGGGGAGAGAGGCCCTAAAGAATGAATTCCATGCCAGTTCTCTAATATTTTGGTCATGTGTGTTGATTGAGTCAAAGAATGCTGGATGTAGTAATTGATGAAGTAGAGTTTCTACAGCAGTTGAAACTTTCGTCGATATGGCAATTCCTACAGCGAGAAAACCTAAGTATTCTAATGAAAGAAATCTCTCAATTATAAATCGATAAGACTCATTTGTGGCCCATAGAAAGAAAGTTGCAATAGCAAGAGGAAGAGTGAAACTTAGGACCGGTTTAATATCATTTTTATTAAAGCTAAATACTTTTGTGGGGCTTCTCTCTTCTTTGATTTTAGAAAAGAAGTAAACTCCAGAAATAAGGGTAAAGAGTATTTGTGAGAGGATTTGTCCAGAGAACCACCAAAGGCCACTCGTTTCAAATAGATTTATAAGTAAAATAGAAAAAATAATATTAAAGAGAAGCGTTAAATTACTAAAGACAACAAAAGATATTCTAAAGTTAAAGAGGTTAAGTGTTGGGGCAAAGAAAGTATTTAAAGTTGTAAAGTAGATCCCAAAACCTATGACTAGGATGAGATGGAGAGTATTTAGATTGGTTAGTATTCCCAAATATTTAGTACATATATAGACAATAGGAATGGAGAGGATAGAAATACCTATCAAATAAGCATTATATTTTAAAAAATTCTCAAATACTTTTCCTTCGCTTCTCCACTTATGCACATTTCTATTTATATAATTTCCAATTGGGCCAATTAAAGTTAATCCAAAATAAGAGAGTAGAGAAGTAAGTAAGTAGAATACACCCATCTCGCTACTACCTAAGTAAGTTGTAGAGACTTTTATCACAACAATCGACAGGAGAATCTGAATCACTCTTCCAATGGAGATGATGAGTAGGCTAGAGTTAATGTTTACTTCCCTTGTAGAATTCAATTGTTCTCTTGATGGCATCATTAAAATCAACTGAGGCTTCAATTCCGAATAGATCTTTTGCTTTATCTGTATTTGGTGCGTACTTATTAAAGTATTCACTTTTATTTTTAACTTTAATATTTACACTTGTTTTAGGATTGTACTTTGCTATCTCTCTAGCAAGACTTTCAATATTGATATTTTCACTTGAGCCAATATTTACAGTTTGATTCATCGTTGGGTTTGTGGAGAGATTGAGAATAGAGTTACATAAATCAGTCATATACATAAATGATCTAATCGCTTGTCCGTCGCTATTTACGATAATCTCTTCGCTTTTGAGCATATTTCTTATGAAGTTTCCTGCTGCAAAAGATCCTTCTAGTGGAATATATCCACCTAGAAAAGCAAAGCATCTGGCAATATTGAACTCAATATTTTCTTTGAGGCAGAAGTTTCTTATGATCTCTTCACTTTCTCTCTTCGCGCTACCGTAGGGAGTAAGTTCTGAGTTTGGATGAAAAACCTCATCAATATTTGGATCTAGGCTTGAACACGCCCCATAGACTGCGCCTGAACTTGTATAGACGATTCTCTTTATCTTATTTTCTTTGCAGAATTTTAATACAGCATGAGTATTTCTAAGCTCTAGGTCTTGATAGGACTCTTTATCGGTACAACTAGAAGTGATGACGTTAGCTGCACAGTGAATAAATATATCCGCAGGTTGGTTAAATTCTTTGAGGGACTCAAGATTTCCTTCAAAGAATTTCACACTAGGGTCTGCCACAATATCAGGAGAGTTCTCTTTGAGCTTTTCTATATTTCTTGTGATGGAGAGAATGGTGATTTTCTCTTTAAGAAATTGATTGGCATAGATTATGGAATAGATAATCCATTTTCCGAAAAACCCAGTCCCTCCTGTGAGAAAGATGGTTCTTCCTTCTAAGAGAGAGAACCATTCTTTAGACTTCAAATAAATTTCTTCAAGATCACTATCTGCAATCTTTAGGGAGTTTAAACTCATAAGATTTCAGTAAGCCTTGCTTTCATTTGTTCAATAGATATTCCATGTTCTGAGAGCGCATATTGATAAGTTCCCGCCTTTTCTATAAATGAACTATTTAGGCAGAAGTAGTCAATCTTTGGAAGTGGCTGATTGTGATCGACAGCTAAGTCTGTCACGGCACTGACTAGCCCACCTTTTCTTGTATGTTCTTCAAAGAAAATAATATGATCAAAGTCTTTAATCATTTCTAATAGATTTATTGAAAGAGGTTTTAACTTCATTACAGAAATATGTGAAATACCTCTCTCTTTTGCAAAGCTATGAACTGTTCCAAGCATTGCTCCTGAGGAGATAAAGCATACTTTCTCGTCGCTCTTATGTGTAAAGTAGGGAGCTGTAGAGCTTAATTCTTCTGTATTTACATTTGGATTGTCACATTTTCCAACTCTCAAATATGCAGGCATGTTTGAAGAGTAGAACTCATTGTAACAAATCCTCATTTCTTCTTTATCACCAGGAGCATAAATCTCAATATGTGGAAGAGGCATGAGAGCACCGATATCTTCAGCGCATAAGTGAGAATTTCCTAAGTGAGTATAGATTAGTCCAGCGCCATCTCCAATGAGTTTTATTGGAAGCTTTGGCAGGCAAATATCAAACTTGATTTGTTCTAATACTCGAATTGGTACAAAAGAAGCGAGTCCATAACACATAGGCTTGAATCCAACTTTTGCAAGACCCGCGGACATACTGACTAGTCCTTGCTCCATAATTCCTACATTTACAAATTGTTCTGGTCTACTCTTTCTTAATTCATCAAAGAGCGCATAGCCGTGATCTCCAGAGAGAAGGAGGAAGTTTTCATCGTTGACTGCAGCAGAAGAAATTAAGTTTGATAAAATAGTTCTCATTATTTAACTTCCTTTGAAGAGAGATCTTTAATTGCAAGAGTCTCTTCTTCTTTGGTCATTTTCTTGTAATGCCAAATATTTTCATTTTCCATATAAGAAATTCCGGCACCTTTAATTGTATTGGCGATAATAACTGTAGGTCTTTTTGAGTCGTTAACTTTTTTGAAACTATTTCTTATTTCATCCAGAGAATGTCCATCAACTGAGAAGGAGTCAAAACCAAATGAGTTGAATTTATCTTCAAGAGAATTTAAGTCAATAATATCTTCAGTAAGACCCATCGCTTGATATTTATTTGCGTCAACAATGACACAGAGGTTATCTAGTTTGTGATGTCCTGCAAATAAAATGGCCTCCCACATACTTCCTTCGTTTAGTTCTCCGTCTCCAACAATACAGAAAACTCTTCTCTTAGAATTTCTTCTTTGAAATCCGTATGCCATCCCAGTTGCCACAGGCAGGCCATGACCAAGACTTCCACCTGAAATTTCTATACCAGAAATATGATCTTCAGATAAACCAAAGAGTTCGGTTCCATCTTTTAAATAATTATCTACTTGATTATCATTGATCCATCCAAGCTGATAAAAAGCTGCATAGATTGCCATGACTCCATGGCCTTTAGAAAGAGCGAGGATATCTCTATTTTCATCTCGAGGATTTTCTTGATTATAATTAAGCTCCCCATCATAGAGGGCACTGATGATTTCAATAAGTGAAAGTGCACAGCCCAAGTGTCCAGACTTTGAGTCTTTTGAGAGATTAATGACATTCTTTCTAAGAGTATTGGGGGATAAATCTAATTTAGACATAAAAACCTTTTTTGATCTATAATTGTGTAGCATCATTCTATTAAATTAAATGTTATGAATCTAGTGTTATCTAGCTATTGCTGGGAAGAATATGAAAAGAAGGGTAGTTCAAATTGTTCGATCTCCTGTTGGGGGAATCAGAAAGCATATTCTTTCAATTATCGAAGGTCTAGGTGATGAATTTGAAATGTTCCTGATCACAGATATTTCGGATGCTGATAAGAGATATTTTGAAGATATAGAAAGAAAAAGTAATAAGTGTTTAAAAGTATTCAATTTAAAAATTCTGGATCAGCCTGGATTTAGAGATTTATTAAATATTTACAAAATATTGCAGATTGTTAAGCTGATTTCACCAAATGTCCTCCATGGCCATGGAGCTAAAGGAGGACTTTATGCGAGAGTGGTAGGTTTTCTTTTAGGGGTAAAGGTGATCTACACAGCTCACGGTGGATCTATTCATGATATGCATGGAAAAATAAAAAATAGAATTTATTCTATTGTCGAGAGAATTCTATATAAGTTTACAGATTTACTCGTTTTTGAGTCTAAGTATACGATGAAGCAATACTCTTCTAAAATTGGCCGAGAAACAACTGATGAGAAGTTTTGCTTAAACTATAATGCAATTGATTTTAAGGAAAATGTCTTAGAACTACAGTGTAGAGAGATTAATCCTGAGAAACTTATTGTTATTGGTGCATTTGGACTCTTACGCTTCATTAAAGGACATGACTTATTAATAATGGCAGTCTCTTCTTTAATAGAAAAAGGCTATAAGATTCAATTAAATATTTTTGGCTCGGGGGAGGAAGAGAAAAGCCTACTTGATCTCGCCAAGAGCTGTGGGATGTCTGATTTCTTTAAAATATTTAGAGAAGCAGATTCTGTTAATGTTGAAATGAGTAAATGTCACATCGTGGTCCATCCATCTAGATTCGAGTCCTTTGGCTACGTACCACTGGAAGCCCTTGTTAATGGTGCCACTGTTGTTAGTTCTCTTGAGGGGGGGCTTTTTGAAGTTATGGATGAAGGAAGATCTGGTTTTTGTGTAAAAGATTTAAGTGAGAATACGCTATCTAAGCAAATTGAAATGGCAATCTTAAACAAGTCAGAGAGAGAGAAGAAATTTAATCATGCTATTACTTACCTTTCAGAAATGTTTTCAACAACTATATTTTTTAAAAGGTTAGGAGAGATATATAATGATTGTAAAAAATAAGAAAATAGAAGTTACCTATGTTCTATTAGTTTCTATACTTTTATTTTTACCTTATTACATTAATTTAGATTTAGAGATTAAAAAGGATTGGGATTTGTGTAACTCTTGGTCCTTGTTGTTGAAGTCTATTGTCCTCGAATATAAGACTTTCCCTTTTATTGATCCATGGACAGGAGGAGGGAGTAGTCTACTCTCTAATCCAAACCTTTGGTTTTTTTCTCCTAATTTCTTATTAAATCTCATCTTACCTATAAACTTATCTAATATTATATCTTTAAATATTATGACAATTTTAGGTTATTTTGCTGCTAAGAAATATTTCTATTCCAAAGGAGTCAAAGGAGATGTTCTATGTCTTGTCTCTACTTTATTCATTTCTTGTAGTTGGTTTGGACTACACTTTGCTGAAGGTCATGTTCCATTTCGAGGATTTTTGTTATTTCCTTTGGTTTTATATTATTTGGAAAACTTAAATCCAAGGAACTTTTTCTTTCTATCTCTCTTGGAAGCCTTTTTTTTCTTAGATGGGGGAATGTATCCATTTATCTTTTCAATTGTGATCACTGGATTATATGTGATTTTTGGAATAGTTAATTTAAAAGAAACTCTAAACCTTTTTAAGAAAAATATACAATTAGTTATCTACTCATTTATTTCATTCTTTTTATTAGTATCTCCTAAACTAGTACCAATGCTTATAGATTTTGGAGATCGAGAGCCGCACTTCATTAGACCAATGATGACTTTAAAAGATATTATGAAATCTTATTTCTGGCCCTTACAGGTAATTAGCGATCCAGTTGAAAAGTCTTGGATGTTATTTCATGAATTTGGCAGTTATATCGGAATTCTCTCTCTCATCATAATTTTAGTTAGTTATTTAAAAAATAAGAAAATAATAGTGTTGAATAAGAGATTTCTATTACTTGGATTTTTACTAGTTTTAATGGGAACTGGTGCTTTTAAAGATGGGAATCCATATACTCTCTTAGAGCTAATTCCCTTAATCAATAATGCACATGTACCTACAAGGTACTTAGTTATTCTTATGATTTTTTACTTTTGGTTATTAGGCTTCTTTCTTCAGAAGATTTCTTTAAAGAAAGTACGCTACTTCTTAATGGCAATACTCCTGCTAGAGTCTATTTTCGTTAGAAGCTACACAACGATAAAAGCGTTTGAAATGGAATCTACAGAGGCACGAATTAATAAGTTGATAACAAAAACAGGTTTAAATAAGACAATTGAATATGGATATAAGCCAGATATATATTATATGAAGAATACATCTTCTAAAGATTATTATGATCCTGCTAAGCAGGAAAAATTTATTTATTCTAATCAGGATGGAGCTTATTTTGGTGGAATTAAGAAAAATAAAGATCAAGGGCAAGTGGAAATAATTAAATATGTTCCAAATCAAATAGTGTTTAAGTATCAGGGCTTGAATTCTGATAAAGTAACAATTAATGCAAACTTTAGTAAATACTGGTCGATAAGAAACTCTGACCAGGAGCTCCGCGAGAGTAATGGCCTATTATCAGTAGAGAATATTTCTGGGACAGGATTTGTAATATTAGAATATTCTCAGAGGTATATTTACTTTCTGATCTCTTTATATTTTTTAGGACTCTTTCTATATCTAAAAGAAATCTTCTATTATAAAAGGAAAATATGAACGAAAAGAAATTTAATCAAATAGCTTTAGTTGTATATATGTTGCTTGCTCTCATTTTTGTTCAAAAGCTTTCCTTAGTAATTCTAAGTATTGAGTGGGTTGATTATTTCAAACTAGAAAACTTTTCAACAATAGACGATATGAAGAACTTCTACATTAATCTTAGAACAGGGGTCTCTCCTGTTTTAAGTTTCTTTGAGATCTCAGAGTTTCTTCTAACTGGAAAGAATGACTTTATTCGATTTTATTTTAGTAGAGCTGTAATCATTTTGAACTTTATATTCGCGGCCTACCTATTTGGTAGCACTAAGTCCAAAAGTTATAGACTTATTATTAGTATACCAATTGTTTATGGAGTATCTCTGATTGGAGGTATGAACTACGATTGGTATTGGCCATTTTTCACACTTCTCTTTTTATTTTTTCTTAAGATTAGTGAAAATAAAAATCGGTATGTCGGGGTGATTATTTTCTTTTCCGGGGCATTCTTATCTTTTGCAGAACTTTCAAGACCGTTTGTAATTCTTACCCTGCCATTTTTTATTCTCTATGCGCACAAGAAGCTAAGAGCTAAAAACAAAAAAAAGCTTTTTATAATTTTCTTGTTGCCGATTTTTATTTTCAGTGGTGGGTGGAGAGTTAAGCTTTTCTCATATAACTCACCTCAGATTATTTGGTCAGACTATGGTGGTTGTAACCTTTTTGAAGCTTGGCCTGGTGTAGGGTATAAAGTTCCGTATTCGTATATAAATACAGATGAGGGAGCAAAGCTTTGCAAGGAAGGTAAAGAAAAAGTTTTAAAACATATGATAAGCAATCCTGGAGAAACAGTAATTGTTTCATTTAAGAAAATATGGAGTTTCATGAAGTCTAAGGCAAATTGGCATGGAATGAAGGAGGGAGTTAAGGTGAACTTCCTTTATAGATTAATTTTAAAAATACTTTTCTTTATTTTTGTAATTTCAGGTTTTCAATTACTTTATAAACTCTTAAGAAATCCTAAGCTGTTTTTGAGAGAGGATAGCTTAATTAAAGTACCAATATATATGTATTTCTTATTTCTTGCTATTCTTAATGATGGGTCAGAAAGAGCAAGATTTATTGTCTCTTTTTCACCGTTCCTTATTATGTTAAGTAATTTTGAGACATTTGAAGGGATATTTGAAAAAGTTAAATCTAAGATGAGGCTTAAAAGTTAATTCTCTCCCTTTCTATAACAAGAGGTCTTTTCTTAGTATTGGTTAGAGTCACTCCAATATATTCTCCAATAACTCCAAGGAAAATAAGTTGGATTGAAGAAATTAGGAAGAGACCAATTGTTATCGGGGCAAGACCGAGGGGGAATTTATCCCAGTAAATTAATTTATATACAAAGTAGATAATAGCCGCGAGAAAGCTTAGTGCCGCGGTTACGCCGCCAATTAAGGTCGCGAGCCTGAGGGGAACTTTAGAATGATTTACGAAGCCTAGAATAGCAAGGTCATAAAGTGTAAACCAATTATTTTTTGTAATACCTCTCTTACGAACTGGTTGATGGTATTCAATTATATCCCTCTTAAATCCAAGTTCAGCAATTAGACCTCTAAGATATGGATAAGGATCATTAACATCGCGTAGTTCATTCATAACTCTTCGATCATATAGACCAAAGCCCGTGAAGTTTTTTACTTGTTGAACATCTGAAAACTTATCTAATAGATTATAGTAGAGTGTTCTTAGTTGGTACATGATCCAACTTTCAGCGCTTGAAGTCTTAACTCCAACAACCAGAGGATTTCCATTTTCCCACGAGGAGATAAAGTTTTTAATTAATGCAGGAGGATCTTGAAGGTCGCAAACAAATAATATTACAGCATCTCCATTTGCTTGTAACATTCCATAGAATGGGGATCTTACATGGCCAAAGTTTCGCTCGTTAATAATAACTTTTAAGTCATGATTCACTCTCGCCATTTCTCGTAAAATTGCAATTGTTGTATCGGTTGAGTCGTTATCGATAAAAATATGCTCAAACTCATAGTTAGAAATTTTTGAAGTGACTTCTTTAACTTGCTTATATACTTCAGCTACATTCAATTCTTCGTTATAGCATGGTGTAACTATTGATATTAACTTCTTACTCATGATTGACCTTGTCACACTTGGTGATCTAAGAATAGGGTTCGTTTCATATATATTATAGTTAAATATACGTTAAATAAACATTTAGGCTCTAGTATTTATAAGAGCTAAGTTATTTCCTTAAACCCCTTTTTTAATATATTATTACAACAATGAATAAGCTAGTAACAGTTTGCGTCCCAACATTTAACTCAGAGGCTTCGATTTTCGATACTTTGGAATCGATCAGCAAGCAAACATACTCTAATATTAGAGTTATTATTTTTGATAATTGCTCATCTGATAATACTCTTACAATTGCTGAGAGTTTTACAAAGAAAATTAAAAATTTTGAAATACGAATGTCTTCTGAGAATTTAGGTGCAGAGGGAAATTTTACAAGATGTCTACAGGTTGCGGATTCTGATTTTACTGCGATTTATCACGCTGACGATATATACGCAGAAAATATAGTTGAGAGACAAGTACAGGCATTCATTGATACTCCGAAGCTTCTGGCCGTTAGTACTCATGCGAATGAAATTGATCATAGTGGAAAGAAAATAGGAGAAAGGTTTCTTCCTGAAGAATTAAGAAAGAGTGAGTTAACAGTCCTAGGGTTCAAGGAGCTTTTAGAGCTTACTTTAAAATATGGAAATATTGTTACTTGCCCCAGTGTTATGGTTAAAACTTCTATTTATAACCAAGATATTAAAACCTGGAATGGTTCAAGATATAAGAGTTCGGCTGACCTTGATATTTGGTTGCGAATTGCTAAGCTTGGGTGCTTCGCAGTTATAAATCAGCCTTTAATTGATTACCGTGTTGCAGATATAAGTACAAGTTATAGAATGAAGAAGAATAGAGTCGTGCGTCATGATATGTTTCTTGTTATTGATGAGTACTTTGACAAGGCTGAAAACGAGAGGCTTTCGGACTTTTATGACTTTCTGTGTCTGAAAGATCTTGCTCTTAGGGTTTTGAATGGATCAAAAGAGCGTTTGAGTCCTCTAGGGGTTAAATATTTTCGAGTAGCGCTGTCTAGTTATTGGCACAGTTCCTTTTATTTGAAGATTCTTGTTATTTGGATAGCGCGTATTCTAAGGTTAGTTAAATAGTTTTTTATTTCTATTATCAAGAGAAAACGTTATATTATACGCTCATAAAAAAGGATATCTCATGAGTAAAATAGCGTTGATTACAGGTGTCACAGGACAAGATGGCGCCTACCTTTCAGAATTTCTATTGAAAAAAGGTTACACAGTTCACGGAATTAAGAGAAGAAGTTCTCAGTTTAATACTGATAGAGTTGATCATATCTTTGAAGACGTTCACTCTGAAAGTTCGAAGTTTCACTTGCACTATGGTGATATGACGGACTCAATGAATATTACTAGAATTATTCAAGAAACTCAGCCTGATGAAATTTATAATTTAGCGGCGATGTCTCATGTTCAAGTTTCTTTTGAAACACCTGAGTATACAGCAAATACGGATGCTCTAGGACCTTTGAGGATTCTTGAGGCTGTACGACTTTTGGGAATGACAAAGAAGACTAAAATTTATCAAGCCAGTACTTCTGAATTATATGGACTTGTTCAAGAGGTTCCTCAGAGAGAAACGACACCCTTCTATCCAAGGTCTCCATATGGAGTCGCAAAACTTTATGGCTATTGGATAACAGTAAACTATAGGGAGGCCTATGAGATGTTTGCTTGTAATGGAATTCTCTTTAACCATGAGAGTCCAATTCGTGGAGAGACATTTGTAACGAGAAAGATTACAAGGGCCGCTGCCAAAATAGCACTTGGCTTGGACAAGAAATTATATATGGGTAATCTAGATGCAAAGAGAGATTGGGGACATGCAAAAGATTATATCGAAGGTATGTATTTGATGCTTCAACAAGATACTCCAGAGGATTTTGTTCTTGCCACAGGTATCACTACGACAATTCGAGACTTTATCCACAAGGCTTTTGGGGAGCTTGGAATTGAACTTGAGTTTGAAGGATCAGGTGTGGAAGAAGTTGGTAAGGTGAGGAAATGTACAGGTGATTTTAAATTAGAAGTTGGAGCCGAGGTTGTGCACGTTGACCCTAGATACTTTAGACCAACTGAAGTTGAACTTCTTATAGGAGATCCTACAAAGGCCCAGAAAAAGCTTGGTTGGAAGCCAAAGTACGATCTAGATTCTCTCGTAAAAGAGATGGTTCAGAGTGATTTAAAATTGATGCAAAAAGATCGCTACCTTCAAGAGGGTGGTTATGAAATAAAAAGATATTTTGAGTAACGTATGAAGCTTTTAATTACTGGTGGATCAGGAATGGTGGGTCGCAACCTTCTTGAAAATACCAAGATACAAGAAAATGAAGTTCTCTCTCCAAAGAGTTCCGAATTAAATCTATTAGATATTGATAGCGTTAAGAGTTATTTAGATAAGAATAAACCTGATGTTATTATTCATTGTGCAGGTAGAGTTGGTGGAATACAAGCTAACATAAAAAATCCCGTAAGCTTCTTGGTTGAAAATATGGATATGGGTAGAAATCTTGTCATTGCGGCAAGAGATGCGAAAATTAAGAAGTTGATTAACTTAGGTAGCTCTTGTATGTACCCTCGCGAAGCCTCTAATCCCCTGAATGAAGATCTTATTCTAAAGGGAGAGTTGGAGCCAACAAATGAAGGCTATGCATTAGCAAAAATAGTTGTAGCAAGATTATGTGAGTATATCAGTAAAGAAGATAGTAGTTATCAGTATAAAACAATTATTCCATGTAACCTATTTGGTAGCTACGATAAATTTGACCCTGAAAACTCTCATATGATTCCAGCGGTTATAAGAAAAATTCACGAAGCAAAATTAAATAAAGAGTCAAGAGTTGAGATATGGGGAGATGGAAAAGCCCGAAGAGAATTTATGTTGGCCTCTGAGCTCGCAGATTTTATCTCATTTGCATTAGAAAATTTTGAAAAAGTCCCAAATTATTTAAATGTAGGTTTAGGTTATGACTACTCTATAAATGAGTATTATGAGGCAATAGCAAGCATAATCGGTTGGAATGGTGAATTTTTTCATAACTTAGATAGGCCAGTTGGAATGAAGCAAAAAGTTGTAGATATACAGCGCCTCACAGATCTTGGATGGAAATCTAAGGTAAGTCTAAAGTTGGGCGTAACCAAAACATATGAGTTTTTTATGGAGAATTATGGAAACTGAAAATAGCTTCCCGCTGGCACTGTCGAGCTGGGATCATGAAGAAATTGACGCCATTAATGCAGTTATTAAGTCTGATAGATATAGCATGGGTCAATATGTTGAGCAATTTGAAGAAGATTTTTCAAAGTATATTGGAGCTAAATATTGCGTGATGGTTAATTCTGGATCGACGTCAAATTTAATTGCAATTGCAAGTTTATTTTATAGAAAAGAGAATCCACTGAAAAAAGGGGATGAAGTTATTGTTCCTGCCGTTTCATGGTCGACAACTTATACTCCTTTGCAACAGTACGGTCTAAAGGTTAAATTTGTAGATATTGATAAAGACACACTTAATTACGATTTAGATGCATTAAGCACTGCTATAAGTGACAATACTAAATTAATTGTCGCTGTTAATTTACTCGGAAACTCAAATGATTTCGATAGAATTAATGAAATCATTGCTAATAAAGACATTATTATTTACGAAGATAACTGTGAATCATTAGGGGCAAAGTTTAATGGTAAAATGGCCGGAACTTTTGGATTACTAGGTGGATACTCGACATTTTTTAGTCATCATATGTCTACTATGGAAGGTGGTTTAATAACTACTGATGATGAAGAACTCTATCATATTATGCTGTCTCTTAGATCACATGGTTGGACGAGACATTTGCCAAAGGAAAATTTAGTAACAGGAACGAAATCAGATAACCCATTTGAGGAATCATTTAAATTTGTTCTACCTGGTTATAATGTAAGGCCAGTCGAAATGAGTGGTGCTATTGGAATTGCTCAGCTCAAAAAATTGCCAAAATTTATTGAAGAACGCAGAGAGAATGCTAATTACTTTAAAGAGCAGTTTTCAAGTTCGAAGTATTTTCATATTCAAGCTGAAGTCGGGGAGTCCAGTTGGTTTGGATTTGCTCTTACACTTAAGGATGATACTCCTTTTGAGAGAAGTGAATTAATAGCATTTCTTGAGAAGAATAAAATAGAGTGTCGTCCAGTTGTAACGGGGAACTTTACAAAGAATGAGGTAATTAAATATTTTGATTACGAAATTCATGGTGAATTAAAGAATGCTGATAGAGTAGATACAAAAAGCTTCTTTGTTGGAAATCATCATGTTGACATGAAAAAAGCAATTGATCTACTACAAGCGAAAGTAGAAGAATTTGTAAATTTAAAGTTATAAATGAAGATATTATTTGTAGATATTGAATATGATTATGGAATTAAGTCTCGTGGTAAGAACTGTATCGGGCAAGATGGTTTTAAGAAGACGTTAGAGAATCTTGGTCATGAAGTCATTCCTTTTTATTATGATAAATATCTTAATAATACGAAACCTCTACAGGAGGCTCTTTTAAAAAAAGCAGATCAGGTTAAACCTGATCTTATCTTTTTTATAATTTTCAGGGATCACTTTGAAGTAAGTACGTTAAAGAATTTAAAAGAAAAGTATACTACAGTTAATTGGTTTGGGGATGATTCTTGGCGTTTTGATAACTATACTTATAAGTATGCTAAGAGCTTTAGCTGGTGCATAACAACAGATAAGTTCTCGATACCAAAATATAAAAAGCTTGGAGTGGAGAATGTGTTTATGAGTCAATGGGCCGCTATTGATCAAAACAAACTACCTGAGTTCACTGGTTATAAGTATGATGCTACTTTTGTTGGAGCTAAGCATCCATATAGAAAATGGTTTACTGATCAATTGAGAAAGCGTGGCATAGATATTCAATGCTTTGGGTTTGGCTGGGAGAATGGTTCCTTGACTAGCGAGCAAATGAATCAGATGTTTATTGAATCCAAAATTAACTTAAATCTCTCTAATAGTAATAGTTTTGATCTTAAATATCTTTTAGCAAATCCTCTAAATATTGCTCATACTATAAAATCAAAAAAAAGCATGAGTCAGATGAAAGCAAGAAATTTTGAAATAAATTTCTTTGGAGGATTTCAATTAACTAATTATGCTCCAGGGATAGAAGACTATTACGATATAGGTCGAGAAGTCGCTTGTTTCAGCGATTTAGATGAGGCTGAAATGCTAATAAAGTACTACCTTTCTAATGATTCTTTAAGAGAGAAGATTAAAGAGGTTGGCCATTTGAAAGCAAAGAATGAGCATGGCTATATAAATAGATTGAGAGATTTTTTTGAGGAGCTTTCAAGGTGAAGAAGGCTACAATTGTTGTCTCCGCTCCCTATATGGGTAATAGACTTTTTGATTTAGGTAATAAATCTCTCAACAGAGACGACTGTCTAAGGGCCTTCTTTCTTTTAAAAGAAGAGTTTAAGCTAAAGGGTTATGACTTATCTACTCAGGATGTAAATTCAGAGATTGAGTCAGAAGTTGTCATTTATAATGAAATGCCAAAAGACTTTTCAAATGTAGTTAAAGAGAAGTCATATCTATTGATTTTTGAATCAGATATTATTAGACCAGATAATTGGGATCTAAGGAAGCACGATCAATTCAAGAAAATTTTCACCTGGAATGATGATTATGTAGATAATGTGAAGTATTTTAAAATGAATTTTCCTAATACATTTCATTATACTAATCCTGAGAAGTGCCTTAGAGAGAAGTTTGCTGCTCTCATATCAGGAAATAAAACATCTAGGCATGAAAGAGAGCTTTATTCTGAAAGATTAAAAACTATTCATTGGTTTGAGAAGAATCATTCTTATGATTTTGATTATTATGGATTTGGATGGGATCAGTATAATTTTGGTTCCCAAGTTATTGGTAAGATATTGAAAAAATTGGGAGCTTATAAGTTTTTACCAAAGAGAACAACTTGTTCATACAAAGGTCTAGTAGATAGTAAATTCGAAACCTTAAGAAGATATCAATTTAATATATGTTATGAGAATGGATACGATATAACAGGGTATATAACAGAGAAAATTTTTGATGCACTATTCGCGGGCTGTATTCCTATTTATTGGGGAGCTCAAAATATTAGAGCGTTTGTACCTGAAAACTGTTTTATTGATAGGCGAGTATTTTCAACAAACGAAGCTCTTTACTTACATCTTAAGAGTTTAAAGTATGAGTCGATTCTTAAGTATCAAGAAAATATTCTTGCTTATTTAAAGTCAGAAGAAGCAAAGTTCTTTTCTAGTGAGTACTTTGCAAAAAACTTGTCAAAAAAAATACTTTGTCTTAAAAGTTAGATTTTTTTTGATAAAAGTGAAGAAGAGATAATATCGATAAGTAAAAAACTATTAAAATAACTCCTGTCTTTGGAAGATAAGTGAGTTTGATCACATACTTTCCTGGAGTGTTAAGAAGTAGGCCTTGAAATATGTGATTCATTTTATAAATTTTAGATTCCTTTCCATCTACTAAAGCGCTCCATCCACTTTTGTTATTTTGATTGATGATGATCATTCCTTTAGACATGGTTTCAATAGTAAAGAGGAGAGAGTTTGGTGATAGCGAAAAATTACTTATTTTGTAATTAGATTCGGCGCACTTGGTTATGCTACTTTCATTATTTGTTAAGAATGATTCTTTCGAAGGATTTATTTGAGAAATTTTAGCATCCACAAAATCATTATCTGATTTGAAATCTTTTCTTTGAATATTGCTCTCTAGGTTTATGTTGCATGAAAATCTTACAATTTTACTGTTGAATGGCATATCTTTCATGCGCCAGTAATATTCAGAGATAGTATTATTATAGCCATGAGAGATCGGTATTTTCTTTGATAGCCAAGAATAGTCATTATACTCGAACTCTGGAGCATTATTTAGAACTCTTGAATTTTCACTGAGTACTGGTGAAGCTTTTAATCGATGCTTTAGCTCTTTAGGAAAATCTTGAATACTCTTTCTTCCACCATTTGACTCTCTCTGTATTCCTAGTTTTAAAGTGATTGAGGTAATAGTAATGAGAATAATGAAAGATGCAATTGCTTCTTTCTTTTTAGAAAGACAGGAGAGAAGTTCTTTTAATCCATAGGAGGATAAAATAATGGTCAAGAATATTGCTATGTGAAGATTATAAAATACCCAGCGAAAAGATGAGATAATTGGAATTCTTGACGTAAAGGCAAGTATCATTTTTTCATTCGAAGAAAAAAGCATTGATACAATAATGGATATAATTAAAAAAAGTATAGTCTTTTTTTCTTTATTAATTCTTCTAAGTGAAATGAGTGTAAGGGGAAGAACTATTAATGAATAGTAGGAGAAGTTAAGAGCGCCCCATGTGGACTCTCGAAAAGAGAAAAAACTTTTTAAAATTGATGATAGGGATAGTCCGTGAGTCACATTACCCGACAGCTGACGCAGTCTTGGCTCCTTAATAATGAGATCTCCTGTAAGTTCACTATATTGTTTAATAAAATCGAGAGTTCCTTCAAGATTTAATATTAAGAAAAAGATAGTCGGAATTAGGAAAAGGGGCATCTTTTGTAAAAGGAAGAATTGGAAAGACTTCTTATTTTTTTTGGTAAAGTAAAGAGCAACGACAAGATTAAATAAAAAGAAAATGGTGATGTAGTAAAAGTATCCCTTTACTGTTAAAGAGGCGATTATACATGCTTGTAATAGTACTTTGAAGAAAGTTTTTCTTTGCTGGTCTAGATTAAAATAAGTAAGCCAAACGAGGAGGGCCAAGGAGTAGATGAAGCTGATTTGTCCAACAACTGGAGGAATCATAACTAAAGTGCTCATTAATCCTATATAGTTGGAAATATTCTTAGAGAAATTTAGGTTTTGAAATAAGAGTTTTGAACCATAGAAGAATAAGAATGCACCAATTATAATATTCACTTCAGCTAGGTAAACAGGAGAAATGAAGAGACTTAGCAGGAGTAAGCACAGGTCAATTGGTGAGTATAAAGAATTTGTAAAAAAGCTACTTGCTAATAGAGGAGTTCCTGACAATACAAAAGGATTCCAGAAGGCAAGGATGCCACTCTTTAATGAATCGGAGAGGTATATAAAGTTTGTGGTGATAACATCAAACGTATCCCAGTGCGTATAACTCTTTCCCACTATGACACTAAGAAAGCTGATGAGAATCAGAATTAAACAGACTGGTGTTGAGAAATACTTTAACTTATTCATCTTGGGCCAATAGTTAATCTAGATACCAATCAATTGAAAGAGTTATCCCTTTGTTGAAAGAGTGTTGGAAGCTCCATTCTAGATGTGACTTTATTTTAGTTGCATCAATAGCATAACGTTTGTCATGGCCAGCTCGATCTTTTACAAAAGTTACGAGCTCTTCGTATTTCATACCACTTTCTCGTGGTTTTAACTGATCAAGCCTAGCACATATCTCACCTACAACCTCAAGGTTAGTTTTCTCGGCGTCGCCTCCAATATTGTAAGTCTCTCCAGATCTTCCTTTGTGAAAAACTAGATCAATTGCTGAACAGTGATCATCAACATAGAGCCAGTCCCTGACATTCTTTCCATCTCCGTAGATTGGAATTGGTTCTTCAGCTAAGGCCTTTCTTATAATTGTAGGAATGAGTTTTTCACCGTGTTGTCTTGGGCCATAGTTGTTAGAGCAATTAGTGGTGACAACATTCATACCATAGGTATGAAAATAGCTTCTAACAATCATATCTGATGAAGCTTTAGAAGCTGAGTATGGAGAGTTCGGGGCGTAAGGGGTCTCTTCTGTAAAGTAGCCCGTTTCTCCTAGAGTTCCATAGACTTCGTCTGTAGAAATATGATGAAAGCGAGACTGCTCATGGCCAGGCTTAATTTCAAAGGGTGCGCTCATCCAATACTTTCTCGCCACATCTAAAAGTGTAAAAGTACCATTTATATTTGTTCTAATGAAAGCATCGGGACCTGTAATTGAGTTGTCCACATGAGACTCTGCTGCAAAGTGGATAACTCCGTTTATATGATACTTATTAAAAATATCTTCAATAAGTGGACGATCACAAATATCACCTTTTATAAAAGTGTAATTAGGATTACTTTCAACTTCTTTTAAATTATTTAAGTCAGCGGCGTAGGTTAATAGATCGAGGTTAATAACTTTGTAATCACTATATTTATTCAAGAAATTGATAATGAAATTTGAGCCAATAAATCCAGCTCCACCTGTTATTAAAATAGATTTTTCAGTCATTTTTTAATTCCTTAATACAGCTTGCTAGAGCTTCTTTCCAATTTCTAATTCTAATGCCTTTTGACTCTATCTTACTTACATTTAAAAGTGAATATGCTGGTCTTTTGGCCGGTGTTGGATAGCCTGAGGTTGGAGTTGGAAGTATTTTCGTTTTAGCATCAATGGATTCCATTATGGCCTTTGAGAACTCAAACCAGCTACACTTTCCACTATTTGAAAAATGGTAAACTTCATTCTTACACTGATCAAAGTCTTGAATACATTCTATTATCGCTGATGCTAAGTCTGGAGCGTAAGTGGGAGAGCCTATTTGATCTGAGACAACAGTGAGTTGATCTCTATCAGATAAATTGATCATAGTTTTTAGAAAATTAGACCCAAACTCTGAAAAGACCCATGAAGTTCGAATGATTATATACTTACAGCCAGAGGATAAAATACCTCTTTCTCCCTCTAATTTAGAAGCTCCGTAGGTATTAATAGGGTTTGGTTCTTGGTCTTCTTTAATTGGAGTATTGCTAATTCCATCAAAAATATAGTCAGTAGAAATATGGATAAGATTGATGTCATTTTCTTTACATAGTTGGGCAATTTTCTTAGGCGCATGAGCATTAATTAAAAATGCTCTGTCTTTTTCTTTTTCAGCGTTATCAACGGCAGTGTAGGCGGCGCAATTAATAATAAAGTCATTCTTATGGCAAGACTTAAAAAAATCTTGAAGACTGCTTTCATCTGTAATATCTAAATCACTTGAAGTTAGAAACCTTGTCTCTATATTTCTAGGAATAACTTTTTTAATTGATTGACCGAGTTGTCCATTGGCCCCAAAGATATAAATCATAATCTCTCTTTAAGGCCATTAAAACTTGGCAGAATTTGATCTTTTTCTGATAAGGAAATATCAGATTCTGGAATCAACCAATCGATAGCAATACTTGGATCATTAAAAATAAAACCAGCTTCACTTTCTTTATTATAGTAGTTATCAACTTTATATTGAAAGATTGCCTCTTTAGATAGAACTACAAAGCCGTGGGCAAATCCTCTTGGAATAAAAATTTGCTTGTGATTTTCTTCGGAGAGCTTCACTGATAGATACTTTCCAAAAGTGGCAGAATCTGGTCTTAAGTCAACTGCTACGTCTAAAACCTCTCCCTTAGTGACACGGACAAGCTTTGCCTGAGCGTGATCTCCCCGTTGGAGGTGCATACCTCTTAAAGTTCCATAGGTAGAGAAAGATTGATTATCTTGTACAAATTTAGTGGTAATTCCATTTTCTAGAAAAGATTTTTCATTATAGCTTTCAAAGAAATGACCTCTCTCATCTTCAAAAACTCTTGGAGTGAAAATCACAAGATCCTTTATAAAAGTAGTCTCGATCATTTGCTCTCCTTTAAAACTCTTAGTAAGTGTTGACCATAATCACTCTTTGATAATTGCTGGGCCATACTTTCAACAGCTTCGGCAGTTATCCAACCCTTTTTAAAAGCAATTTCTTCAAGACAGGCAATTTTTAGTCCCTGCCTCTTCTCAATTGTTTGAATGAAGTTAGAGGCTTCAAGCAGTGAAGAGTGTGTTCCAGTATCGAGCCATGCGATCCCTCTTCCTAGAAGCTCCATCTCTAAATCACCTCTTTCAAGATAGGCTTGATTAACAGAAGTTATTTCAAGCTCTCCTCTTTTTGACGGCTTAACATTTTTTGCAATTTCAATAACATCGTTGTCATAGAAGTAGAGTCCAGTGACAGCGTAATTTGATTTAGGCTCTAATGGCTTTTCCTCAATGGAAATAACTTTCCTTTCTTTATTAAACTCAGCAACGCCATATCTCTCTGGATCATTTACATAGTAACCAAATATTTTAGCTCCCTTAGTTAACGTAGAAGCATTTTCAAGTTTTGTCGTTAATCCATGGCCATAGTAAATATTGTCACCAAGGATTAAGCAAACTTCATCATTTCCAATAAAGTCTTCTCCAATGATAAAAGCCTGTGCTAATCCATCAGGGGAGGATTGCTCGGCGTAGGATAAATTAAGTCCTATATTAGATCCATCTCCTAAGAGATTTTTAAAGTTTGGAAGATCTCTCGGTGTCGAGATGATTAAAATATCTTGAATTCCAGAAAGCATTAAAACTGAAAGTGGATAGTAGATCATCGGTTTGTCATATACGGGAATTATCTGCTTTGAAATAGATAGTGTTGCTGGATGGAGACGAGTGCCAGAGCCTCCTGCTAGAATGATTCCTTTCACTTAATCTCCTTTTGTGAGCAATCTTTCTCTGAGATTCTAAAGAGTAGCTCCATTTCTGGTGACCATTCTTTTGCTAGAGGAGATTCCATTTTTACTGATTTTGGTTGTTTGAAAATGATCTGTTCGCCAAAACTTGGTCTTACTATGATCATGTCTTTCTTTCTCTTATTCTTTGGAACAGTCTCTCTCGAGTCATGCCAAGTAATACTTTTTACATTTAAAGAATTTAAGAATTTAGTGCTATAGTTTTTTTTATTTCCAACAATGTGCAATTCTTCTTTTTCAGGAAGATCAAAATTATCTCCAAGTCTTTCTATTCTGTCTCTCATGAATTCTGGATGCTTGCAGAAAATTGTTAGCATCTTTGTTTTTGCAAAAGCCTTCTTTTCTCTATTCCAGTACTTGTTAAATTTTTCAGCAGGACGAATTCTTCTCATGATTTCTTCTTGCTTGAGTTTATGTTGCTCCGCTGGGCGAACGTGACCGTAGTGGAATAAATTTACATCACTATCAATTTGTTTTGTAAATTTATCAAAGCCTTGAGCGTCTCCGTAGCAGACAATAGGTGACTTAAGTTTAAAGAGTCTAATTTCAGCCGGCTGCCATCTCTTATTTGCAGCAATATGGTAGTGATCTTTCCAAAAGTGCAAAAACCTTAACCTGATAGCATCGGCACCTTCAGCGATGGCCTTCTTGAGATCTTCTTGGAGTTGTTGATACTCAGCTGGGTGAATAATTTCATCACAGTGAAGAAATAGTGCCCAAGCATCATCTTCTTCTCCGTGAACTTCTCTCAACCTATCAAGAGCGACATTGGCCTGTTGGGAAAAGATCTTCCCCCCGTCTCCCATGTACTTATCTTCCCAAGTCGTATCAATGACCTCTACATTTGGAAGAGTTCTTACATTTTTGCCAGTATTATCATCAGAGTCCCCAAGAGCAAGGTATATCTTCTCTGTGAGGTTTCCCATAGATTCAAGCATTTCCATATAGGGGTAATCTAATCGATCGACCCCGCGCATAAATGTAAAACCATATATTTTAGTCATAAACACCTTATTTCTATTTTTATTTATACTATCTCATTCAAAATAAGTTGTTAATTTATTAATGAGGATAGAGGGCCTCATTGCCAATAGCTTTAAAAATACTAATAGACGTTAGTATGAGAAAAGTTATGGCAGAAATAATATGAAATCTTGTCTCTTTCGCACTTAGTTTTTCTTTGAAGTTATTTAGTATGAACATGATACAAACTGAAGAGACAAGAAAGTAGGATGGATAAATATATCTACTTGCTGTTCTACTAGAAATTGAAAAAGTAAGAACGTAAATTAATGCAGCAGAAAGAAGCGAGTAGTAAAAGTTTCTTTCTCGTTTTGTGATACTAAGAGAGAACTTATTCTTTACCATTATAATAATGGCCACTAGTGACCATGGAAGAGAGTAGCTTAACAGTCTAGAAAAGTAGTATCCAAATGCTTTTATATTTCCAAGTAGCGGGATGGAACTACTTTCTTCGCTAAATGATCTACCGAGAAGTTGAACTTTTATATATTGCTCAAAGAAACTTACATGAGTTAATTTTTTAAAGACAAGTTCATAGACTAGGGCGGTTAGTAAAACTGAAGAGCTTATGAGTACTAGTGTGCTACATTGTGAAATCTTAATCGGTCTATTTGTAAGAAAGTAAATTGCAAAGATAACAGGAATGATCGGAAGAAAAGCGATTCCTTTTATAAGAAAACAAAATTGAATGCTAAAGAGAATAAGTAAGAGGTATTTCTTATTTTCGTTGAGCTTTACTACTCCGTATATTGCCATTAAAACCAGGAGTAGAAGGGCCGGTTCGTGATTTGCTCTCATTTGATAATTTAAGGAGACTGGAGTTATCTGGACGAGAATGGTCATCAGTGCCGAAATATTTCGAGGAAAGTATTTACAGGCAATAAGAAAAATAAAAAATAGTGATAGAGCTTTATAGAATGAATTTACAAAGTAGATCGAATGTTTTTCAGAGTATCCCAGTTTTGCGAGTAGTACGGGAAGGATGAACTGTCCTGTTAGATGATCTCTTACATAAGGGGTTTCTGTTTCAGCGTACCAAGAGTAGTCCCTCCATTCTAGGGCAAGGAATTGACTAAGTGGTTTTGAGTTGAGTTGTGCAGTAAATCTACTATAAAGTCTAGAGTCATTTTCTCTGGCAACATAATTTGCTTTTACAATGAAAATAGAAATGAGCAGTAGTGATAGTGTCCACGCAATAAGTGGTTTGTTATTTCTTAGATTTATTTTACTAAAATTCATTTTCTAATACTCTAGTAATGTTTCTGGACTTTGATTCAATTGCCAAGTCGGGTTTGACTCATGTAGGTTTTCGCCACTCAAAATTCTTTCATAGAGCTTTAAGTACTCATCAGTTAATTTTTGAATGGAGAAATTTTCTTCAACATACTTTCTAATGGCATCTCTATCAAAGTTATTCGTTTTAGTTCCAACCGCTTCTAGTAGTTCTTTCTTATTGTGACAAATTGTTCCACTCACTTGCGTAATGATCTCTGGGAGAGATCCATACGGACTCCCAAAGACTGGCATTCCCATGGCCATGGCCTCGATGATAGCGATACCAAATGGCTCATGCCATCTAACGGGAAAAAGAAAAGCGTCACACTTTCTCATGATTTCAAGTTTTTCAACTCCTCCGACCATGCCGTGGGAGTGAATATATCTAGAAGGGAGGAGAGATCTACCTCCGGCGATATGAAGGTGCTTCTTTGATTTCTTGCACACACTTATGCAGTGTTTGAGATTTTTTACACTCCACGACCCTTTGGCAAGAAAGAGAAAGTTTTCAAATCCTTTTTCTTTTGCTTCGTAAGGATATTCTGTGAAGTCTAGAGCATTGTGGATAAATACACTTGATCCATGATTTTCTGCATGCTTCTTAGAGACAAAGACAGAGTTCTTCGAGAACTTCTCTCCAATTTGACCATTGCATTGCATATTTATAATTGTAGGAATTTTTGATTTTGGTTCGTAGTTATAAGTTAGGTGAATGAGGTCGTAGTCACTTTCTTTTAGTGAGTCGAGCATCTCTTTTGGATCTCCCTCGCAGGTGATGAGTTTGATTCCATATTCTTCAACTTGTGATTCAGGATGCCCGATGAGCGTAACTTCATGACCACGCTTGGCCAGCTCTTTCATATGCCAAAAGAGAATTCTCTCAATACCACCATACTTCTTAACAGGAAGAATTCCCTTATGTTCAAAAACTATCTTCATCTTTTCCCGCAAGGTACCACGTACCTAATGTTATGAGTTGTGCGTTAATTTATTCTCTTACCATCCTGCAGATCTTTAAGTTTAGAGTACTTAAGAAGTGCGGAGAGAGAATTGATACAGCAAATGACAAAACCGTACTTTCCGTCGAGAAAACCTCGCTTTAAAAAGTAATCTTTAAAAAACTTCAAAAGAGGACGAGTCATAATCTTAAAATTATTAGACCTCTTTCCATTCTTATAAGCTGCCATGGCCGCAATTGTTGTAAATTTATTTGTCTGATTCACATGATCTGTAATTGAATCGTAGCTATAGTGAAGAAGGTTGCCTTGGAGCTTTTTGATATTTGCACCTTCGTTCATCGAAATAATATCGTGAGGATTTGTCCCGCTCCACTGTCCCTTGGTTCTATCTAGAAGTCTTAGCTTACTATCAGGATACCAACCACATCTGTAAATCCATTGATCGACATAGTGGGTAAGTCTATTGAAGTAATAACCATCGGCTTCAAAATTATTCTTAATCGCCGTTATTTGCTCTCTAAGTTCGTCGTCCAGCGCTTCATCTGCATCAAGAGAGAGAATATGATCGTAGGTCGCACTCTTTAAGGCAAAATTCTTTTGTTCAATATGACCAAGAAACTTATTTTGAATCCACTTTACGTTAAACTCTTTGCAGATCTCTTCCGTCTTATCCGTTGAAAACGAATCCACGACAATAATCTCATCGACGACACCGCCGAGGGATTCAAGGCACCTTCTGATATTATGCTCTTCGTTTAATGTGATGATAACTGCTGATAACTTAACCATATGTAATTACTATATCAAAAGAGGAGTCATTGTTCTTTATAAATATTTGATCAATTGGCATGTAAAAATTGAAAAGCCAATGCCCAAGCTCATGAATTTTTAAATAGTTGGCTTGAGTCGTGATGGTTCTTAATTGTACTCGTGGTGTTTATTGAGTTTCTTATATGTTTGCAGTTATGCAAACTCGTGTTAGTATGTTAAGGATTACATTTTGAAAGAAATAAATACGATTATAAGAGAGTTGGAGAAAAGGGTAATAATTGACGGTAATAGAATTACAAGGATTGCTTTTGATCTTAAGCATATTAACTTCGGGTGGGATAAAAATAGAAGAGATTACAAGACTAAGCAGAGAAGTTTTTTAACGGATATAGACGTTTTATATTTTATAATTCATTTAAATAACTATGAGATTGATAAGGAAGGGCTTAATAGAATTTTACTTCCTAGTGGTGTTTTAAGATACATCTTTAAGGTATGGGATGAGGAAGTTAGTTATCGAATGGTAATTGATATACGAAAAGTGAGCAATGAACTGGCAACAATCGTAACAATATATAGAAAGTGAATCATAGAGAGTCAAAAATGAAAGATAAAAAGAAAGAATTATTAAATGATATTGAATTCGAGGCCGTGAATTCTTTTGATGAGGAGGAGTGTGAGAGAGAAGTCTTTGAAGGAAAGCTTATACCTTCTGAGGTTCATATTTCAGATGATCTTTCAGTTAACTATAAAGTTGCATTATGTAAAACGGTAATTTCATTTAAGAATAGGCACTCTCTAAGTCAGAAAAATTTATGCGATATTCTGAGTAGTGATAAGTCTACAATTAGTCTCGTTTGTTCCTACCAAATAAGAGGGAGACTATCTGAAACTAGGCTCTTTAAGCTCGTGCAAAAAGTTGTTGCTTATGAAAATAGCTATACGGCCTTCGATGAATTGAATGAAAACTTAAAGGAAGCAACACCTCTACATAAAGTTGGATAGCTCTATATGATGTAACTGAAGACTTCAAAAGCATTAAACATTAAATTCGAGATATCTTGTTAACTTATTTTCTATAGTAATTGTAAAAATCTGACTTCCTTGACTGAAAAGTATAATGTTTTTAGCCGGTTGCTGGTCTATAATGTGTTGAAAATATGAAGATGTTTTACTTAGGTATTTACTAGTTTTGAGATATGTGAGACAATGAGATGAAGAGGGTTTGGATAGTATATTGTGAAGAAAAGAATAGATTATTAAAATCTAAGAAAGAGAGAAGAGCTAGCTTTAAGAATGTGATTGAACAAGTTGAGGCCGGTGATTTTCTCGTTGTTGCTAATACAAGCAAGAATCATCCGAATCAAGAATGTTTCTTAGTGTTAATTGAAGATTATCCATTCATAGCTCCATTTTGCCAAAGGGCTGACGTCATTCAATTGATTACATTATTTCCTGATAGGAGATTCAAATGAACAAGAAAAAGATAAATAGTTTAAGAGAACATGCAGAGGGAAATAGTTATAAAGTCTTAGAGGATAGAACTATAGATCTTAGAGATGCTCTTGCTGACGATACTGTCACTATCAGGCTTCCTAGAGAGCTTAAGCAACTCTTAAAAGATAGGGCCGCAAATCTTCGTATGCCTTATCAGCGGTATATAAAGTCTGTTTTGATTGACGCCCTTAAGAAGAGCTCATGAACTCTGTCAATCACTTAAATGTTTGAATTTATATTGAAATATTGGCTCATACTAACTTAAAGTGTCACTAGGTGACACTTTAAATTGACTTTAACACTGTGTCTGATATTCTAGTATCTATATATAGTGTCACTTATTGACACTTTGTTATGGAGCTGGAATGAGTGTTCTTAGTGAAGTTTATAAAAAATTAGAAACAAATATTCTTCCATTGAGTGTTATTAACTCAGCACTAAGTCATAAAACCACTGATGCTAGGAAATCATTATTAAAACGAGCATGCCAAAAAGGTGATCTTATTCGAGTTCGAAAAGGACTATACTTGCTTGGAGAAGAAAAGGAGCTTTATTGCTCATCTGTGATTGCGAATTATCTAGTTGATCCGTCCTATGTGAGTCTGGAGTCTGCCCTCTCTTTTTATGGATTAATTCCGGAAGCAGTTTATACAACAACGTCAGTTACAACGAAATCTTCCTCTTCTATTAAGACTCCTGTTGGGCAGTATTCATTTTCACACTTAAAAACTAGTTACTTTAACTTTGGCTTCTACCGAGTTAGAGATGGTGAGTATAAGTATCTTGTAGCAACGCCTTTAAAGGCATTGATGGATTATATTGTCCTAATGAAGAAAAAATACTCTAGTGTTGAAGGTCTTGTTGAAGACCTGCGTTTTGATTTTGATGAGTTTTTAACTTATAAGAAATTTGTCAATAAAGAAAAAGTAAACGAAATGTTGAAAGTATATAGGAGTTATCGACTCCAGGTCATTCTTAAAGATATTAGGAGTAGACTATGAATGAAATAGTTACTGAAAGATTGAGTGAGTATAATATTAGATCTGCAGAAGAAGAGCAGAATGCGATTAAAGAAATTACTCAAGAGATTATACTTTTTGCACTTTCAAAAACGAGCTTTTTTGATAGGGTCCATTTCTGTGGGGGAACTGCACTTCGAATTATTCATGGGTTAAATCGCTTTTCAGAGGATCTTGATTTTACTATGAGTTCCAATGACTCTGGTTTTCAATTTAATGACTATATGGATGAGGTTCTACTTACTTTGAAGCAGTATGGGCTTGATATGATGGTTAAAAAGGCCAATGATGATAACTTTGTTAAGTCTAGAGAACTCAAGGAAGACTCTGATAAGTGGATGATATCTTTTCCGGAAAATAAGAGACTTAAGAAGATTATTATTAAGCTTGGGATAGACACAAATCCTCCGGCCGGATCAGAGGAGGTTAAGTCTTATCTTGATTTCCCAATCTTACATCAAATCAATACAGGCTCTATGGAAACATTATTTTCAGGGAAAATTCATGCACTCCTTTGCCGAAGATATGTAAAGGGAAGGGATTGGTATGACTTGCTTTGGTATATTAAAAAGAAGGTCGATATTAATTATGAGCTGTTGAAGAATGCTCTTTTCCAGTCAGGTCCTTATCAAGAGAGCAGTTTGGTGAAAGTTGATAGGAATTTTGTTGTAAGAGAGTTAGGTCAAAAAATTAAAACATTAGATTGGAAAGAAGTTAGAAGTGACGTTGAAAGATTCTTGAAGCCTGAAGAGCTTGATTCTCTCAACCTTTGGAGTGAGGACTTATTTTTGAGCAAAATTCAAAAAATTATTTAAAGCATTAACACAAGTAGGCTAATTGATTATACTTAAGAATATGACATATCGAACAATTCTCGTTGTGAAGAATAGGGCCATGGGGGATTCCATTATGGGTCTTTCAGCACTTCAATATATTAGAGAACTTTATCCAGAGGCAAAGATTATCTACGCGATTCCTTCGTGGATAACTCCGTTATATAAGAATGTCGATATTGAATGCGATCAAGTTATAAGCTGTGATTTAAAAAATGCTAAAGACTGGGTCGCTCTCTTTAAGAAAATGAGAGCTTTAAAACCCGATGTTATTTTTGAAATGCATCTGGCCGGAAGAACATTCAAATTTTTTAATACTTATTCAAAACTATTTAGAACTCCATACTTCTTTCACGACCATCACTCCAAAAAGTACCACGTACCTAATGGTATATTAGACCAAGGAGTCATTAAGCCAGTGATTCAAAGAGATTTGGACGGAGTTTATTCCTGCTTGAGTAAGAAAGAAGAAATTCCAAATTTCTTAAATTACACTCCAATCATAAGTGCCGAGAAGGCTAAGAAGAAAAGGCTGGTTCTCGGAGTAGTGGCAACAAGAGCAACAAAGATGTGGCCCTTGGATTACTATGTTGAACTTGCAAAAATTTGTTCAAAGAGTTTCCCAAACTTAAGTATAAAAATTCCTCTTTCAAAATCAGAGGGTGATCTTGAAATTAAAGAGAGACTCGAAGAATTAAATATTAATGACTACGCAGAAATTGTACATATCCCGCTCTCACAATTACCAAGGTTTATTGGAAACTCAAAACTCTATGTTGGAAATGATACTGGGCTTAAACATTTGGCAATTGCAACAGGCGTAAAATCTTATACTCTCTTTGGGCCAGAGCCTCCAAATGAGTGGCATCCATACGATGAAAAAGCGCACCCTTATTTTTATAAAGACCCACTTGAGTGCAGGACTCGTACGGCGCACTACTGCGGGCTTTCAAATTGCTCGAGTATGATTTGCCTAAATGAGTTTATGCCAAGAGATGTATTTGCAAGAATTGAAAAGGATTTAAATGACTAAGCTCATATCAGGAATAACCTTTATTAAGAACGGCTTAACACTAGGTTATCCAATTAAGGAATCCATCGAAAGTATTGACCCTATCTGCGACGAAGTCATTATAAATGTTGGTTTCAATAATAAAGAATTAACTGATGATGACGGAACTTGGGATTACCTTACAGGGCATTTTAAGGGTGAGAAATATATCTTCTTAAAAAGCTATTGGGATCCGGCCATGACTTCAAAAGGCCTTATTCTTTCTGAGCAAACGAATATCGCTCTCGCCAAAGCAACGGGGAAGTATTGTCAGTATATCCAAGGCGATGAGTGTCTTCATGAAAAAGATCTGGCGCTCATAAAAGACGAAGTGGATAAAATGGAGAAAGATCTTAGTTATGATGGACTCGTTTTTAATTATATTCACTTCTATGGAAATGTTAATGTTCAAAAAGTAACGAAGAAAACTTACCGACGCGAACTTCGCTTAATTCGAAACGGTAAAGGAATTAAGTCTTGGTTAGATGCACAGGGCTTTAGAAATGCAGATAATTCTAAAGTTATTTGCAAGCAAGTAGATGCCTCTGTTTATCACTACGGTTGGGCGAGAGCAGAGCAGGTCATGCAGGCCAAAACAGTTGCTTTTGATAAGCTTTATCATGGTGATAAGAAGAAAGATCAATCTTTCAACTATGAAAGAGTTTGGGGGCTTCGGCCTTTTACAAAGTCTCATCCAGAAGTGATGCAAGAGTGGATTGAAAAGAATAAGAACGATCTTGATATTCTGTCTCTTCCGTATAAATTCCACATCAAAGATTTAAGGCTTATGCTCAGTGATCAATTTGAATACTTAACAGGCATTAGACTTGGCGAGTTCAAAAACTTTAAACTCAAATAACTAAAAGGTACCACGTACCTAACGTTATGAGATTTGCGTTAAGTGATTATTTTTCCTTCCTGTGGTTCAATAAACCAATTCTTATTTTGAAGCTCTTTTTTAATTTCTTGATAATTGCTAAAATCGAGATTTGAAAAATGAAGAGCTCTAAGAAACATATTGCAAATAGGTGAAGTTCTTCCTTTTCGAGATAAAGTTCTAAGTGCGCCAATATAATCCTCCCTGTAGACGGTAGGTATAATTAAGGAAGGATAGTTATTTGAAAGAAGCTCTCTATTTAGAATTATGCGAGAAGTCCTCCCATTACCGTCGTTGAATGGATGAATTTCACTAACAATGAAACTGAGAAATACAGCTCTTGAAATTGGCTCTAATATTGTTTGATATATTTCAAAGGCCCGTCTGAGCGTACCCTCAACGTAATCAGGCGCAACAAAATATGTATTCCCTGCTTTGTTTGGCTTTACTTTAAAATCTCCAGGGCTCTTATCATCCCTCGTAGACAATATTCTTCTATTAACCGTCTGTAGATCATTTATAAAGTCACTAGAATTGTCAGGAGAGGATTTCATGAAGTTCATATCAGAGCAAACTTCAAAAGTACCAAGGATATCGTGTGAGTCTTGGACTCTGTTTTCGATCTCTTTCTTATCAAAAATAATTTCCTCAGCCTCCTCAATTAAAAACTCTGTACCTTCTATATAATTTGAAAAGTAGCTCTCAAAGAAAGATTTATTTTCGATGTGTTCAATACTCGTAAATTGATGAGATATTTTAGGATAGGTCAATGTCTCCATGTGCGAGGCTAAATTCATAAAAAGAGCGATTCTATCAGTGTCTATTGGAAGACCTTTTGCTCTACTTATTGCTTTCGGACTTTTGAGGTCTGTAGTATTTGAGCCAAGTAGAGAACCTATGATTTTATCAAGCTTTTTAAAAGATTGAGAAAGGTTTAGCTCTACTGAAATTTCCTTTGCCTTATCCCTAAATTCATTCAATCCATTTTCACCTGTTTGCTTTAATAGTTCTTCGAGTTTTTCTTCTATATTTTTTTGATCAAGATAGCGATCATCTTCTGGCATTGATCTCGAAGTAATAAGTAGCTCCAAAAAAGCTCTTTCTTTACACGCAATATTTGCTCCCATTAAAGAATTTCTATTACCTGAAGATTCGACAACACCACGAATATGTTTGAATTTTATGCCACCAATTTCTATTAATTTTGTATTCTTTGAAACTAAGAAAATGTAACCTTCTGGAGAAGGTTTAAACTCTATAGCTGTTCTGTAACTGACCACGGATGATTTAAAACAATTTGAAACTATAATGGGCCAAGAATATCTCATTTTTTCTTTGAGTAATTGATCGTTCATAACACTAGTGTAGAGGCCTGTGTATATCTTTCGAATTTTACCTTCTGAGGATAACTTTCTTCTAAGAGTAGACGAACCAAAGTAAAAATCTTCCAACACAAAAATAGACATAAAAAACCTTTTCACATAAATATAGACTCATAGTAGCACTTATTCATAAATTCATACATATAAAAGTAAAAAGTACCACGTACCTAACGTTATGAGATTTGCGTCAGTAACGGTAAGTCGTTGTAATTACTTGAGGGGCGCCTGTCAAAAATCCTGACGGCCATTGAAGAACTTACAAGAAAGGTCTTGGGAGTAGCTTATTCTGCTATATTTAATACATCGAAAGGTTGATGCCTTTTGAATCTCTCCCCCTATTAAAAAGCAGACCTAACGGTCTGCTTTTTTGTTTTCGTTTCACCAATGAAAAACTCTTCATTAAATCGGCGGAATTTAAGACAGAAAAAATAATTCGAATTATATCCTTCAAATGCCTCGTAAGAAGATCATCCGAACACATCTTTTTCCCTACCATGTAACCATCCGAACGAATAATAAGGAGTGGTTCAAAATTCCTTTACCTGAAGTTTGGAAGATTACTCAAATTGCACTTGATAAGTGCTGTCAAAAAGTCCCAGTAGATGTTCATGCTTTTGTTCTAATGAATAATCATTACCACATGATTTTATCTACTCCTAGTTCGGACCTTGATCTTTTTATGAGGCACTTCAATCGAATGATTTCAGATATGATCAGTCGCCGAACTGGAGTTATCAACAGAAAGTTTGGTGGTCCATATAGATGGACAATTATTGATAATAGAAAATACGCTTTCAATGTTTTCCGCTACGTTTATAGAAATCCTGTGAGAGCAGGGCTTTGCAAGAGGGTGGAAGACTATCCCTTTAGCTCTTTGAATGACGATAGAGATTTTTCTTATACGACTTTTCTTGATGAGCAGCGAGAGAGTCTGATCAATTTCTTTAATAAGAATGCAAGAGAAGAAAGAGTTGAAGATATACGCAATGCTCTTCGAAAGACTTATTTTAAGCCGGCCTTGGACAAAAATACGTTAAGACCCAAGAAGATTTTAGAATATTAACGCAAGTCTCATAACATTAGGTACGTGGTACCTTTTAGGCCTTTTAGGAGAAAAGGTCTTCGAAATCTTTCATGGAGAGTTTTCCTGTAAAGAGATCTTCGTCGTCGTCGGGTAGAAGATCTTTGAAGAGTTGTTTTTTCATCTCTTGGAGTTTTAAAACTTTCTCTTCTACAGAGTCTTTAATGATAGGTCTATAAACAGTGAGTGTGTTTTGCTGACCAATTCTGTGGGCCCTATCAATCGCTTGTGATTCAACGGCCGGGTTCCACCAAGGATCCATTATAAAAACATAGCTTGCTGCAGTTAGGTTGAGTCCAACACCACCGGCCTTAAGTGATATTAGAAATACGTCACTCTTTCCACTTTGAAATTCATCAACTTGCTGTTGTCTCTTTTTGATAGACTGACTTCCATCGATTCTTGAAAGTCTCCAATGTCTATCTTTTAAAGTATTCTGAATAAGGTCTAAGTAAGTTGTAAATTGACTAAAGACAATCGTCTGATGCCCTTCTTCAATAATTTGCTCTAATTGTTCAACTAGAAATTCAATTTTTGTAGAAGCGATAGACTTGTAATTTAGATTCACAGTAGGTGATTGCCACAAGCAACTCTGCCTTAACTGGAGTAATCCTTTTAAAATTTCGCCATACTTCTTTCTGGAAGGAGAGGTCGTAATTCTTTGCTTAATTGAAACAAGATTGTTTAAATATGTCTTTCTTTCGTCTTCATCAAAATTTAAGTAAACATTATTCTCTATTTTGGGAGGTAAATCTGTTAGAACTTGATCCTTTGTTCTTCTGAGAATAAAAGGAGCCGCCGTCTTTCTAGCTGTTAGACGAGACTTTTGATTTGAAGTTGTTCTGATAAACTCAAGATCACCCCAGATACCAGGAACTGAAAGATCAATAATATTGTAGAATTCTGCAAGATCATTCTCAACAGGAGTACCTGTTAGACAAATTCTATAATCTGCTTTTATTTTTCTTGCAGCGTAAGCTCCAAGGGAGCGAATATTTTTTAAATGCTGAACTTCATCGAGAATGAGAACGTCAAAGTGCTTATCGGCGAAAGTTTCATCGATCTCTCTTTTCATTACTCCATAACTTGTAAGGATAATTTTAGTTTCCTCAGGGAAAGTTCTCTCGCCACCATGATAGATATGAATTTTCATTTTCGAAAATTTCTCTATTTCTTTTTCCCAGTTAAGTAGAATTGAAACAGGGCAAACAACTAAAACACGGTCGATTTGGTCGTGAATACTTTGAATGAAAGCAATTGTCTGCAATGTCTTACCAAGACCCATATCGTCAGCGAGACATGCACCTAATTTATTTTCATGTAAGAACTTAAGCCAGTTGTAACCTGTCTTTTGGTAAGGTCTAAGTGTTGCATCAAGATTTTCTGGAAGATCATACTCTGGAACTTCTTCTAATGTTGAAAGCCTTTCGCAAAGTCTTTCTTCTTCTGGCGTAAGAGCACCTTCGATTCCAAGTTTCTTTAACTCGAAGAGTTCAAAGATTCTCGCTCTATTAAACGGCAGAAGGAATTTCTTAAATGGTGTTTCTGCTTGCGCTTCTTCATTTCCATCTTCGACCTGAGTTCCTTCAAATTTAGTATACTTTCTCATGAACTTCATGAGGTCTTTTTGTTCTTTATTTAATAAGACAAGTCCCTTGTTAGTTAATACGAGACCCGTGTCCATATCAGCTTGCTTTATAATTTCTAAATCATCTTTAGATATATAGAGCTCGAGATCAAACCACTTTGTAGATGAAGCCCTTCTTTCAAAACGAATTTTAGAATTCCAATTCGCAAGCTCTGACTTCTCATAGAAAATAGTGACACCATAAGGGGTTACTTTATCATGGAAAGCTGAGAGTCCTTGGAAGATTGAGCTCATTGAAGCTTGGAAGAATAAAGTTTTAGATTCACTTCTGTACTCGGCGTATCTAAAAAATAATTCACCAAAATTTCTATATAAAGAAGCGATTAAGAGAGTTAAAAATTGATTATTAAAGTCGCAAATTTCTTTCTCTTCCGGATCGTAGATAAACGTCTTCTCATTACTCATAGTGTAGTTGATTAGCTCAACCCATTTATCTTTTCGGCTACTAGAATGAAGTGATTTCTTGTAATCAAAAACTTCATCTTCAATATGACTTGTGAATTGTTCAATGAATTCATAGGCATCTTTTTTCTTTTTAAAATTGGAAAGGTATCCACCTTCAAAAGAGAATGATGTTAAGAAATCTGGAGGAGAAATAATCTTCTCATTATCATCATGAAAATTAACTTCTACTTCGACGAGACCTTTTCTCGAACCTGGAGAGAGAGTGACTCTACAGCCTGCATTGATTTCTCTTACCTGATCCAGAGGAATACCATCAATAACGACTTCACACTTTTCAGAAAGCTCTTTATGCATGGCCATCTTAATAAGATCATTTGTCGTAAGATTTGTTCCTCTTATTTTAACTTTTTGAATGAGTGTTTTTAAATCACTCGTTAAGTGAAAGGCCTCACCACTAGTCCAGTCAAAGAGGTAGAGATTTTCAAATAGTGAAACCTCATCAATTATGGACTCGTCATCTCTCTTATGTTGAAACTTAAGTCTAGGATAGCTTCTCTCTTCATTTGGACTAAAAATATTTAAAATCAACTTACCTTGGAAATTTTCAGGTAGTGGGAAATTCACAACTTTCTTATTATGTAGCAGATATTGAAGTGAAGAGTAAGTCGCAGTAGTAGAAGCGCCCTGCAGTTCTCCAGGAGCTTTTAGAATTGTTCCGTACTCTAAAACGTTAACACCATTTAGTCCAAAATTTGGAATCGGCGGTGAAGATTCATCTTTTGGTTTTTCGCCTTCAAGTTGAAGATGATAGCCTAAATAGAGAGCCGCTGTATGGCAGCAATGGCCTTCTGCACTCCAATCATGACAATCACAATTAGACGATAGAGGACCTTCTTCTGTTCCCTCGAGTCTTTTCTTGTAGACGATTTTACATTCGTGGGTTCTATCGTGCTTCACAATTCCAGAGACAATGTAATACGTTTCCGGACTGCCTTTTATAAAAGATAGGTTTACCTTTGAGAGGCTTAGAAACTTCTTAGCGTTTGAAATATCTATTTCTTTGAAAAAGCTGCGAGCAGAGTTTTCTAGATATTCAGGAAGAATGAAAATATCTTGAAGCATATTATAAGTTCCTAATTTTTAAAGCCTATATTGTATCGTGAATCCTCCTAAAAATATACCTCGGCATATAAGTTAATGAGATAGTTGACTAAAACAGTCTTTATTTTGAAAAGTTTGTTTAAGAAGAATTGCCTTATATCAGCTCGTTAGCTTATTGAAGCCTTTATTCATTAAGAATTAAAAAACTATCAAGAATCACTATCAAATGAAATTTAGTTTGCGTAACTTTTTTAAGTAAGAAGTTTTACTTTATTATCGCTTATAGTGGATCATTCTTATTTAGGAAGACTTCTGTTTTTTTTAATCATGATGTATTATTACCATATGAATAAAATTTTATATATAGACGACTCAAAAGAAAATTTAGAAAGATTCCACTATAAGCTTAATGACCTCTTTGAACTTACTTTGTGTGAGTGTCCTTTGGAAGGTTTTGAACTTGCAAGAGAAAATGATTACGACCTCATCTTAGCAGATATATTAATGCCTAAAATGAATGGACTTCAATTCTATAGAGAAGTGACGAGAGCTCCGTGGTACGCAAGTACACCAATTGTTTTAAAGTCCCTCAGTCAAGATGAATCAATAAAATTAGAGGCCTTAGAAATTACTAAAACTGATTTTCTAACTCATGGAATGAGCTTTGAAGAAATTGGTCTTCGCTTACAAAATCAAATTCACAGACATAGAAGTAATAAGAGAGTCAGCCTTGGGTTTTCTCTAATCCTTGATGTTGATAATATTCAGGCCCTCTTTGAAAACGAATGTCTGGGGTTAACAAAGCAAGAATTTAAAATTCTAAAAACGCTTTCGGCAAAGAAGCTTAGAAGTAAGAGGGATTTGGTTGAATCTGTCTGGGGTGAGGGGTGCTCTGTTGATGATAATAATATCAACACACATTTAGTAAATCTTAGAAAGAAGCTAGAGGTGACTCCGCATAGAGTTGTGAATATTAGAAATAAAGGATTTCTTCTCTCTGTTGATAATCAAGAGAATCTAAAATAGAAAGACGCTCAAGCGAGCGTCTTTTTCTGCTGTTTTCATATCACTTTTCTTTAGCGCATTTACGAGGCGAAAGTGCTACGCCTGCGGTACTAAATTCTTAGTACTCCTTAATTATATAGATTTTATTGGTTAATTAGCAGTTAAGTTGTAGTTAACTAAGTGAAGTTTAGAGGTCAATAAAGTTAATTTTGTTAAGAATATTAAGGAAGTGAGATTACGTCTTGATGCTTATTACATTATGTGGTATAGTGTAACTCTGGGGTCGTTGTAATGATAGTTAGTTTTCAGGGAAAAATAGCAAATGATATATGGACTACTAATCGTTCGAAGTCTTTACCAAAGGACTTCTGGGTAAGAGCTAAGGCAATATTAACGATTATGCATTCAACTAGTACAATTGAAGATTTAAAAATAAAAGGACAACCTCCAAATATCCGTCTACACAAATTACAAGGTGATAGGAGTGAGTTTTGGAGTGTCACTATAAAATTGCCTTGGTGTATCACGTTCAAATTTAAAAATGGAGAGTTCTCGGAGGTAAGAATTGAAAACTATCACAAGTGAGGTTATTTATGATTTCTAATCCATTGCCAATGCATCCAGGAGAAGTTCTTTCATCTGTGTATATGGTTGAGTTGGGCCTAAACCAAACATCACTTGCTGAGTTGTGTGGATGCGCTCCTCGTAAGATAAATGAAATTGTTAATAAAAAAAGAAGCATTTCACCGGCCTTTGCTATTATTCTTGAAAAAAAGCTCGGAACAAGTGCTGAGATGTGGGTTCGTATGCAAGCAGACTACGACCTATGGGATGCAAGGCAGAAGGTCGCTTAGTTTTTTGAAACTCTTAAAATAACAAAGCCCCTAAAAAGGGGCCCTGATATTAAATAATTTGATAAGTCTTCTATTCTTTGTCTACGTATGACTTAAGCATCTTAGCTCTAGACGGGTGTCTAAGTTTTCTAAGGGCCTTAGCCTCGATCTGACGAATACGCTCTCTTGTAACGAAGAAATCTTGACCAACTTCTTCAAGAGTGTGATCTGACTTTTCACCGATACCAAAACGCATTCTAAGAACTTTCTCTTCTCTTGGTGTAAGAGTTGAAAGAACAGAACGAGTTTGTTCAGAAAGAGTCACACTCATAACAGCGTCAGCTGGAGAGATGATCTTCTTATCTTCGATGAAGTCACCAAGTGAGCTATCTTCTTCTTCACCAATTGGTGTTTCAAGAGAGATTGGCTCTTTGGAAATCTTTTGAACTTTCTTAACTTTATCAACTGGAAGTTCCATTCTCTCAGCAATTTCTTCTGGAGTAGGCTCACGTCCAAGCTCTTGAATCAGTTGTCTAGAAGTTCTAACCATCTTGTTGATTGTCTCAATCATGTGAACTGGGATACGAATAGTTCTTGCTTGGTCAGCAATCGCTCTTGTAATCGCCTGACGAATCCACCAAGTGGCATAAGTCGAGAATTTATAACCACGACGATACTCGAATTTATCAACGGCCTTCATTAGACCGATATTTCCTTCTTGAATAAGATCAAGGAATTGTAATCCTCTGTTTGTATATTTCTTAGCGATAGAAACAACGAGTCTTAGGTTGGCCTCAACAAGTTGAGACTTGGCAACGTCGGCCTTTGTTTCACCCTTAAGAATGATGTTATAAACGTCTTCGATATCAGTGAATTCCATTCCTGCATCTAGACTTAGTCTACGAAGTTTTCTGATAACGTCTTCTTGATTTCTAATTAACTGCTCAATCTTAGCGTCAGTAGTGTAGAGATCTTTTGCAAGACGTCTCTTGAAAGCATCGTCTTCAAGAACTTTTTCGTAGAGAACTTTGTAATCGTCAGCACCTTCAACTTCTAGGAATTTAAAAATACGATCTTGTTGTTCGTATAATTCCTTAAATTGTAGGAAGTATTTCTTTACTGGTTCAACAAAGCTATTGATAATTTTTCTGTTGAAAGTAAGGTCAGCAAGACGAAGAGCAAGCCCATCCATCTTCTTCTTTTCTTCCTGAGTGTATTCTTTAATTGTACCGTCTTCATTTTCAACTCTATTTAATAGAGAGTCTAGTCCGTTACAAACAGAGTAAATCTCTTCACGAACTTTTGCGATATCAGCGTTAGATGATTCGTCATCAAGACCACGAACTAATTCTTTGACGAACTCATTTTGATTCTCTTGAGTTTCGACTCTTTCTTTTAGTTTGATGATCTCTTTAATTGCGTGAGTTGACTTTACTGCTGAAAGAATAATTTCTCTTTCACCTTCTTCGATTTCTTTTGCAATAACAACCTCTCCTTCACGTGTAAGGAGGGCTACAGATCCCATTCTCTTAAGATATAACTTAACTGGATCTGTTGAAGCAGACTTGAGCTCAGCTCTTTCTTCTTTTGAAAGTGTCTCTTCGATAATTTCTGTACCGTCTAAGCGGATACCTTCATCTTCTTCCTCAGAGGTTTCATCCTGAATATCAATACGCATTTCTTGAATTTTAAGCATAATTTCGTCGATGGCCTCTGGCTCGACAATGCTTGCTGGAATTGCGTCATTAATTTCTTCAGCTGTTAGGTAAGACTGGTCTTTCCCTTTGATGAGTAACTTTGAGAAATCTTTTGAATTAATAAATACGGTAACAATCGACATTTATTTTCCCCCGGGGGTTTTATGTTTTAAAGCTTTCACTTTAATAATTTCTTTTTCTATAATTAGCAGCTCATTCATAAGCTCATTAATTTCTTCATTCGTCGTACAAGACTTCTTTCTCATTTTAACTTCATCTTTTTTCAAAGTGAGTTTCGTGATTTCAAGTTTCTTTCTAATATCAAAAATTATTTTAGAAACAGCTTTATCATCATGAGAAATTGCACGATAATTTTTTAATGCCGTTGCAATCACTTCTTTTAATGCACTAGAGAAAGTTCCATTCTTAGTGAAATTAGAAACGATGGGAACAAATTCACTCTCGTCAATTTCATAAAATAATTCTTTAAGTCTAGTAATGTATTTTTGTACCTCATTTGAGGACACATAATCAAGTAATTCCCCGATTTTATCGCTAGTTAGGCACTCTGGGTGCTTGATTAGTTCAGAGAGAAAAGTGGTCTCAATTTTGCTTAAAGCAGGTGCTTCAATTGTTTCGAGTTCACCTGTTAGGTATTGCATCTCTTCAAAAGAAATTTCTTCGTGAAAAGATTCAGTGATAAGCCCTTCTGGTTCGTCCATTGGGGGCGGGGCGAAGTTGGTAGGCGCTTGATTTCCAGAGAGAAATTCTTTGTAGTTACTAATAATTTGAGTAGCTTCAGACTTCAGGCCAATAGTTCTTGCTGCTTGTGCGGCGCGCTCTGTTGCCGCAAGACTGGCCTTCAAAGGTGAGAGGATAGAGAAGACTTGGTTTAAAATTGCTAACTGAGCATCGAGAAGCTCAGGAACTCTATCTGGAATGACTCTTTCAATTTGAACATCAATGAAGGCCTTGGCCTGATCGATTCTCTTTTGCAGTTCAACAGATCCTTCAGCATTTAAGAAGTCATCTGGGTCTTTATGAGGGGCGAGGTCGACAAACTTAGCAGTAATGCCTACATCGAGGCATTGCTTATTAATTCTCTCGGCCGCATTCCAACCTGCATTGTCGTTATCGAGAGCTAGATAAATATTCTTTGTGAGCGCCTTCAGTTTAACAAGCGAGCTATCACCCATGGCAATTCCTTGAATCCCCACTGAGTTTGTAAATCCTTTGTTAAATAGCGCGATTTGGTCCATATTTCCTTCAACTAAGACGACAGCATCCTTGCTTCTGATACTACTCTTTGCAAGGTGTAGTCCATAAAGGATGTGCTTCTTCTTAAAGATGAAAGACTCTAGGGAATTCATGTACTTAGCTTTCTGATAATCAAAAACTGCACGACTAGTGTAACCGACAACTTGGCCGTATTGGTCCCAGATAGGGAAGATAATTCGGTCTCTAAAAGTGTCATAGTGGGACTTAGAGTCATTCTTGTCGACTCTGATAAGGCCTAGCTCTTTAGCGATAGTGAGAGCGAAGTCGCGCTCTTTTTGGTCTGGAATAGAAGAGAGATAGCTTGTGAGCTTACTATCTTTTGGGGCGTAGCCAAGGTTATAGGTTTTGGCGATATCGGTAGAGAGACCACGGTTTTTAATAAATTTCTGATACTCTTCGAAGCGTCCTGACTCGGCAATTCTCTGGTAGAGTTGGCTACTCTTTGTCAGAATTTTTTCGGCCATTAGAACTTTTGGTGGTTTTGCTTTTTGTTGATTGTAATCATCAAAATTAATTCCGTGATTCGTACAAATTTCTTTAAGGGCCTCAATAAAATCTAAGTTCTTATAGTTGATAACGAAGTCGATAGCATTGCCACCAGCTTCACAAGCAAAGCATTTATAACGACCACGGGAATCGGTCACATTCATTGAGGGTTTGTGGTCATTGTGAAAAGGACAAACAGAAAGTGCGGTAGTACCTTTTTTAGTTACAGTTATATAGTCTCCGACGATTGCGGAGATGGGAATTTCTGTAACAATTCTTTCTTTAAGGTCCTTAAGGGACATGGGCCTCTAGTCCTTTTTCTTAGATACTAATTCAAATGCTTTAATTTTAATTCCTTTCTTAAGAAAGATATTTTCAAATTTAGTAGTAAAGCTCGCCAAGAAGTGTTCAGGTATTTCTTCGCGTAGATTATCAGTAGACATGACAACTTCAAATTGTTCATTGGCATTCATGACTTCTTTCATAAATTCAGCGTAACCATCGTGATCAGTCTTGATTAAAATTCTACCACCAGGTTTTAGAACTTTATAGGCTTGATTGAGAAATGGCTCTTGAAAGAGTCTCTTCTTTTGATGTCTAGTCTTAGGCCATGGGTCAGGAAAGAAATAGAAGATTTGATCAAGTTCATTCTCTTCAAAGAGAAAGTGAATCCTCTCGCCCTTGCCTCTTAGGTATTTAAAATTCTTTGTCGGGTGAGCGGCCAGTTTTCTTGCGAGAGAAAAACTTCTCTTAAATCTATAATCAAGACCAATGAAATTTACATCAGGATTCTTTTCAGAAAATTCCATCATGAAATGACCAAAGCCAGTTCCAATTTCTAAATAAAGAGGAGCTTCTCTTTTGAAAGCTTCTTTATTCCACTTTCCTTTCATCAATTCAGCTTCATGGTCTCTGTAAACAAAGTCCTTAAACTCATCGAGCTTGTCGCTGTATGGATTTTTAGTAGTGTATTTGAACTCATCACTATAAGTGAGATCGACCATATATTCCCCAAAATGTCTGAATTTTCCAGTGTTTCTAACTAGCACGCAAGGGGTCGAAGATCAAGATGAACTCCTTGAATAAAGTAATGTAATTAATACAGCCCTAGGGTCTTCGTGGGATTCTCTATTTACGAAATATTAGCCTGTTAAGGGAGAAGTTCAAGAAAACTATTACGTCACGGTGGGTTGATTTTGTCCCACCGTCAAATTGTATTGAGAGGATTATGCTTTCCATTTAAAAGAAGGAAAATTTAAATTAAACAGGGCGTTAGATGAAGATTTCATATGTGTTTACTTTATTACTATTGCTTTCAGTCTCCAGTCATGGGTTTGAAAGAGAGGTTAGAGTACCCGGGGGAGGTGGGAGTTCTACAGTCACGCCGACAGTTTCAATACCTAAGTTTGAAGTCAATACATTACAGAGCATGAATAAGGCAGAGTCTACTTCAAAAGAGGTTGAACAGCTATCTAAGTCAAATATTAAAAAACTTGCGTTTGATCCACTTCTTAGAGTGGTAGGAAATAAAGGAGGTTTCACGACCTCATTTAAAATGGACCTTCCACCATTCTTTCTATCTTTAAAAGAAATAGAGTTTTCTTACTTTACTCAATATAGAGACTTTTCATTTCTTGGAAATGGCTGGAGATGGAATATTCCAAAGATGTCCAATAGAGAGTCAGTGAATTATCTACCTCATACAGCGGAAGGGATACTTGGAGATGGGGATCTTAAAGAAGTTGATTTCTCTAAAGATGATATTAGAGATCATGTTGAAAGTATTCTAAGAGATGAAAATCAAAACTTCGAAAACTTAGACTTTAATATTTTTCAAATAAATTACAGTAGCAATGAGAATTACTTTATTAGACTTAATAATCACTACCTTGGTTGGATCGTTCTAATTCCAAATGGAGAGAGGTGGATTTTCAACAAAAACGGAGACCCTATAAAAGTCTTTGATAAGTATGGTCATAGCATCACAATGAAATGGAATGGGAAATATTTATCGAAGATTTCTTACTCAAATAATACGCAGGTTCACTTTGAATATACCAGTGGAAATTTAACTCTGATTAAGCAGGAGAACTCTAGTGAAGAGAGATCTTTTGAAATTCGATATGATGAAAACCGTTTAAAGTATGCCTCCTATATCGGTGGCGTAATGCCAAAATTTCAAGGTGAGTACCGAGACCTTTATCAAGAGATTGAAGTTAGCGATAAAGTCCTTGAAGTAAATGACTACAAATCAGCTAGAGGTGTTAAAGCTTCGGAAGGTTTTGAGGATTTTATAAAATTTGAGTTTGAAAAATATGAAAATTCAATAAACTCTATAATCAATGGACAAAGGTATTATAATAATTGGCATGGTGGGTACTACGAGCACTTTGTAAATGATGAGCACAGACCACCACATATAAATAGCAAGCTTGATTCTGTTCCTTTCACTGTTTCTAATCAAGTTATTCCTGCAGAATTTAAGCCTTACACCATAAAAGTGACAATGTCAGATACGTGGGATGAAAAGAAAAAACTTCACGTCATACAAAATCATTTCAATGTCATAAATAAAAGGGCGCTTTTCTTGGTTGATATGAATAATGATGGGGAAAAGGATCTTGTCTCTTGTCCTGTGAAAGAGATCTCAGGAAACTTTGCTAAAAACATTCTCAAGTCTTTAAAAAGGGAGTCTTTACAAAACAGTCTAGGGAAGGGCCTCGTTGGATACTCATCATGGAGGGGACAAGGATTCAAATTATTGAGTAAAGAAAGAGGAGAGTTTAGCTGTAATGAAAATACTTTCTTTTTAGATTGGAATAGAGATGGGCGAATTGATGTACTTAATTTATCTGAACTATATTTGAACCAAAGAGATGGTTTTAAAAAGGAAGTTGTTGAGTTAAGTGAGTTAAGAAAGAGATTTGTTTCTTTTGTGAACGATAATTCTAAGAAAGAGGACTTAGTCATTAGAGATTTAGATAGAGATGGAATCTTTGAAATTTATGATGCTGAGAAAATGAAGAATAAGTCAGTGCAGTTAAAACAGAATATTGGTCTGCTTTCATCTCTCTACAGTCCATTTGGTGGGAGAGTCGATATTAAATATCAAATTTATCAAAAGAATTCTCTTCTTCCTGTCGAATTTAAATATATTGGTGATGAAAGAGTTGAGACGGAGAGCGTTTATTATCGTTCACCAAAAGAGGATAGTGCTTTTGAAGAAATTGTTCATGTGAGAAGAAATGGCAAGGAAACAATCTCCGTGAATAGAAAGATTTACTGTGATGTTACAAATAGTGGAGAAATAGAGTCGATAAAAACACGAAACACGCTTTGCCTTTCAATAAATTATGATTCAATTACTTCATATAATTACTTTAAAGATAGAGAGAGTGATTATAAAGAAGAGCAAGATGAATTTTACAATGACATAAATTTTTCGAGACAACTTGTAAGACCAGCTAACTTTGATGTTAGACCAAATATTAATATTCCCTTTATAAATCCAGGACGGCCATTTAATCTAAGTACTATAGATAGAGGATTTTCCTCCGGAAGAAGAAAGGGAAAGGGGAGAGATGATATAGGACTATCAAACTATGATCCAAGTAAAGTTGAATTGAAATCAGAGCGTTTGGAATTGACTATTGGTAACGGCGTTACTCCACATGGTGTAAGCTTTAATAAGATGTATAAGTCTATTGATGGACGAAAAGTCTTAGTGAGAAATAATAAGAGCAAGTTCTATGAAGAATATATATCTGGGAAAAAGAATATATTTTTAAAGAGCTCAACTTTACTTTCTTATAAAAAGGGAGTCATCGTTAAAACTACTTCAAGTAAAAAGGGGCATAGAAAAGATCTTGTTTTTAATGTGAATTATGACCATTTTGAAAAAGGGATCGACAAGGTTGTAAATAATTCTCTGTACAAGTCTGGAGCGACTCAAAGACTCTCTGTGAAAAAGTATGAGTATGAAATTGATCTCTTAAGGCCCGTTGGTATAAGAACATTTTTAAATAATGAAGCTATAACTCCTATCAATATTGAAAGTATTAATTATGACAAAGAGGGACGAGTTGTAAGAAAGGGTGTGTTTAATAATGTTCTTTCTGAATACTCTTACAGAGATCAGTCTCCACTTCTAATTTCTAAGATTGAAAATGGAAAGACTTTAAAATACTCATATGGACAAGTCACAGGTTTCTTAAAGAATTCTGAAATTGATGGTGTGGTAAAGAGTTATAGCTACTCTAGTGATGGATTTCTTTTACAGATTAATGCAGATGATACAAGTATCTATACTTTTACTTCTCCGGAAATGACGAGTACAAGATTTCCCGTTAGGTTTAGCAGACACTTTCATGAGATAAAGAATGATGTAAGCTTCTCGCATGAATTAGATTCCATGGGAAGAGTTAAAAAGTCCCAGAAAAATGGGAGCGAGGTAGTCAAAAGATTTGAATACTCTCTTTTTGGAAACCTCTTATCTCATGATAACGGAAGAGTCCAAACTAGATATTATAATAGTTCATCTTGTTCTTCGGAGAGTCAGATGTCTTCTCGCTCGGGAGATGTACTGTCTAGCAGTAAAAGATGCCAAAAAGGCTTGAGCGAGTCTTCGAAAGTAAATGGAGTTTTAGGTCATATAAAGTATGCGGACAACGATGTCTCAGAATCAAAATATGGATCAATGCTTATTAATCCTATATTTAATGAGAGAAGAGAGCTTACTGAATTTGAACAACTTCCATTTCATTGGGGAAGAAATGTTGAAGGCGAATCTATTGAGCAAATATTTAAATTTAGTGAAAACTCAAATATTCTTCGTCGTAAATATCATAATAGAGAGAAGAAACTTGTTGACGAGTATGGTAGCTCTTTTAAATTTAATAAATATGATCAAATAGTAGAAGCTAATTCTAATAGAGATGGTAATCATATCCTAAATGAATCTTATCTTTATGATAGCGGTGCTCTTAATTCGGCTAGACTTGGTGAAATATTTTTTAACTATAACTATCAAAGTGGATTGGTTAATAGTGTGACATTTTTAACTGATAAAATTGAATTTAAGTATGATGATTATTTTAGACCTATTGAAAAGAGATGGGGAGCACACTTAGAAGGTCGTTCTTATGAGAATGGCCTAGTTTCTAGGATTGATCCATTTGTTGTTAATGTAGAGAGAGGAGCGCTTCAAGAAGTTGAGAGATTAACTTTCTCTAATGGAGTGAGTCTTAAGTATAAGATTGATGAGCTTGGTCGAAGTCTTGGTGTTGAAATAGAAAATAAAGGACATACTATTTATGAGTCAAATATTACTTACACATCTTTTTCAAAGATCTCTCAAGTGAAGCAAGAGTTCTTCTCAAGAGGAACGAAAAAAGAATATCAATATAAGAAAGATATAGTTAGCGAAGTGGTTCATAACAATCTTTATAGACCAGATCTTGCTCAAATTTCTGTAAAGAAAGATATTACTCAAGATTATAGATTAACAATAGATCATCCAGAAAAGCTTGCTCGGAATGAAACTCTTCAAGCAGAGAGTGTTGGAAAGTATAAAGTTGAATATATTAATGATATGCCTGTTAAAATCTCTCATGAAGATAAAGTCATTCATCAATTCTTTACAGCATCAGGAGAAATGAAGGGAAGTTGTCTTGGTTTAGATAAGTTAGACCCAGAATCTAGTCATTGTTGGATGAAAATTGATAATGACCATTTTAAAGTTATGGGTGATAACTTATCTCTTGTTCGCGTAGAGGGAAGGCCTATAGGTGTTTCTTTTAATGAGAAATTTTTCCCAGGAATCTTTAGTTATAGAGGGAGTTTACTAGGTCTTTTAGATAGTGAGTCTGGAGAACTTTTATTTGTAAGAGAGTTTTCAGATTATGGTGTAAAGAGAGTTGAGTTTAATCCAAGTTTAGGTAGAATAGAGCTAAAGAAGGTAAGAGAACTTGAGTCAAAACTCGTTTGGAGTTTTGCTCACCTTTTTGAAAATCCATTCTTATCAGGTGAAGGATTATACTTTTCTAGTTCTAGAACATTGAGCTCTCATCACGGTGAGTGGCTAACTTTTGATCCGATGTTAAAATGGAGTCCAGAGAACTTAATCAAGAATCCAACAGATATGAATGGGCTAAAATATGTAAATGGAGATCCCGTTAACCTTGTTGATCCGAGTGGGCATTTTGCTATATCAGCAACAGCTCTTGGAGCAGGTATGTTCATTGGAGGTGCATTTGGTGGAATTTCTGCTTACATGGTATCAAACGGTAATATTTCAACAGCCCAATTAGTTCAGGCGACATTGATTGGTGCTGGAGCTGGAGCAGCTGGAGTTGTTGCTGGTGCTTCTAGCTTGGGAGCATTGGCCCTAAGTGGTGTTAATGGTTTGATAGGTGGTGCTACAAATATTGCATCTCAATTATCAAGTGGAACTTCGTTTGTTGACTTAAATGTAAACCATGCTGCCATTTCAGCTGGAATTGGGCTGACATCAGGCTTAATTGGGATGGGAATAGGAAATCGTGCCTTTTTGAATACACCAGTAATTGGCAATACTTTAGGAAGTATAAATTCTCTGACTAATGGACAAGCTGCAGGAGTCATGGCAGGAAGCATCTCTGGTGGTGTAATGAGTTCGTTTTCAGATAATTATTTTAGTGGAGATACAAATTATGGTAATTCTTCAAGTGGGTTAAACCCTGACAATTACAGCTTTGGTAATTATACTTTTTAAATATGGAGTCATGATGGAATCAAATATTTTAGGAATCATATTTTTCGCTTTGTTAATTCTATGTACTAATATATCAGTGTTCATATTTTTGAGAAATGTGAAAAAAGGCCTATATACAAATAAATTTACTAAAAGAGGGCTTCGTACTGTTTATTTCTTTTTTGGCATTGGCTTTTTAGCCGAAGCATTTATTATCTTTGCTATTCTATACAAGTATAGTTACTCATTATGACTAAAGAACAATTAGATATTTACGTTGGTTATTTCTTAATATTGCTATTCCCAATGTTAGAATTAGTTCTGTTTAATATTATCAAAAAAACATGGAGTAACTTTAAACTTAGATCAAGGAACTATTTGTTTATTTTTTGTATGGTTGTTGGGGTTGCATCATGGGTTGTAATCGTCATTTCACAACTTTATAAAGTTGGATACCTAGCCTAAAAGACTAGTTTAAGGGCTCACCATTTCAACATCACTGGCTTGAATCTGCCCATAGTAATTTACCGTCATAGTAATGCTTTTATGTCCTAGAAGGGCCTGCAGAGCTTACTTAATTATTTTTTAGAGAGTTGAGTTTAATCCAAGTTTAGGTAGAATAGATCTTAAGAAAGCAAAAGAACTTGAGTCAAAACTACTTTGGAGTTTTGCTCACCTTTTTGAAAATCCATTCTTATCAGGTGAAGGATTATACTTTTCTAACTCTAGAACATTGAGCTCTCATCACGGTGAGTGGCTAACTTTTGATCCGATGTTAAAATGGAGTCCAGAAAACTTAATCAAGAACCCAACAGATATGAATGGGTTAAAATATGTTAATGGAGATCCCGTTAATCTTGTTGATCCGAGTGGGTATGCTAGCTATGCCGCTAATCTTGAAAGAAGAAGGCAAGCAAGTCGTAGCATGGTTAATAAGGGGGTTAAGTTTGCGACCAGTCTTGCAATCGGTAGTGAGTTTGTAAGAAATGTATCAAAAGTCGGCCTTGGGGTTACCTTTGGAGAGTTGATTAAAAGTAGTGGTAATGTGGCAACACTTGGAAGGTTAGGTACTGTTGGTAATTTTGCAATAACGACAGCATTAAAGTCAGCTATGGTCGGAGGGTCATTCTGGGCAGGTACACAAGTTGGAAATATGTTTGGTGCTTGGGTGGATACTATGGCAGACAACAGCCCCAATTCATTCCTTAATGATATTGGGTTTGGTTCTGGAGATTTCAACTCTACACCTAAAGACACATTTTCAATAAGTGATACATTTGATTCGTACTTTGGTGGTGAAAATGAAGATAATTCAAGCTCTGGTGGCTTAAACTCAGATAATTATTCATTTGGAGATTATTCGTTTGATTAAGGAAATATTATGACTGATTCAATTTTACATAAACTTGGATTTTCTAAAAGGTTTTACACTGGTGCGTTTCTGGGCTTAACAAGCCTTATCTCTGCTTGGGTAATATGGAGTTACTTATCTTCGGGGTATCAGGGAATAACATTTATTTTAGTCTTATTCGGGATTCTAACACCTATTTTAGTCTTTAGATCAATTAAATGCCCAAAATGTAAGAACAGGTTTCTGTGGAATTTCTTCAATAACTCAAAGGTAACTCCTAAGGGCTTTAGTCCATTCAAATCCCCTTTTTGTCCTGAGTGTGGCCATAACCCATAAGGTAACTATGAATAAGATTAAATTTCACTTGATGTTCTTGGTTATAATTTACTTGGTTGGAGTAATTTTTTTATTCTTCTCAGGAAGTATGATCGGGATAGAGATAACTAAAAAGAACTGGCACTATTATCTAGTAATTTGGCCACTTGTTATTGGAGCACTTGAGTTGATATTATGTTTCTTTTGGGAAAAATTTGATAAAAGTGGTATTGGTAAACTTTATAACTCCTTACCATCCTTGGTTAAAGGAGCGTTACTTATTATCTTAGTTATGATAACTCTCTTTTTGATCATGTACATTGCAGACAAATTCAATATATCTATTTGATTCTTTAGTTGTATGGACTAACCATTTCCACATCACTCGCTTGAATCTGCCCATAGTAATTTACCGTCATAGTAATGCTTTTATGTCCTAGAAGGGCCTGCAGAGCTTACTTAATTATTTTTTAGAGAGTTGAGTTTAATCCAAGTTTAGGTAGAATAGAGTTAAAGAAGGTAAAAGAACTTGAGTCAAAACTCGTTTGGAGTTTTGCTCACCTTTTTGAAAATCCATTCTTATCAGGTGAAGGATTATACTTTTCTAGTTCTAGAACATTGAGCTCTCATCATGGTGAGTGGCTAACATTGCTCCACTTTCTTTTTTATACCTAGGTCCAATTGAATGAACTGTAGAATTTACATTTTAATGCGGTGCGCATGCGTTGTGTGATATGAACTCCTTAAATTAAATAAAGGAGCCCATATGAAAAAGACACTACTCGCCCTTTCTCTAGGATTTTGCACACTTACCTCACTTAACGCGCAAGCGGAGTCAAAAGCAGCATTTTGCGCGAATAAGAAATCTATAAAATCTCTTAAATTGCAAGTTGAGGATCGAGACAATCTCTTGGCCTTTAGAAATCAAGGTGGGCTTGTTAATGGTGGAGTTTGTTGGTGGCATAGTCGTTTTCAAAGAAATGCCATGGTTATTGCTAGGTTTAGACCAGAGCTTGATTATCCAAGTGAGAAGGAAGTTGTAAAAATCATTAAAGCAATAAGAAAGGGAAAGAAGGTTGTCGAAATCGGTGGCTATGAAAATATAAATGATTTCTCCTATGCTAACGCTGCTCATATTCAGGCCGAGCTTGAGAAATGGCAAAAAGGTGATGGATTCCTTAGACAGCAATGGGCGGTAGGCCTTTGGGGATCGAGTGAGATCTCTGAAGAAGAATTTAAAGAGAGAATGGATGACCTTTACACTTATGTTAAGAATGAAGGAAAGATCGCCTATCAAATGCTTCAGATTAAGGGTGTTACCTCTCATGCGTGGCTAGTTTTTGATATTGAAAAAACAACTCAGGGTTATGAAATTCAAGTTTTAGATAGTAATTATCAAACAGCTCAGACTTACTCTTATACAGAGGGAATGACATCTTTTCATCATGCTTATTATGGAAGTTTTGTTCCGTACACAGGTAAAAAAGGTGAGTATGAAACAGCACTTAAGGCCGTTTCAAAATATTGTAATAAGTAATTCTCTTAATAGAGTCTGCTAGGTAAAAGCCTAGCAGGCTTAATGAATCTCAAGCTCTTTAGCAGTTCTAATTGTTCCAATATCACTTTCAGTATAGGCGTTAAATGGATCGTCCTTTAGGTCCTCAGCTGTCATCCTCTTTATCCAAATGATATAACCGTCTTCAGTGTTCCAAGAATAGAAACCATCTTTCCTAACGTCAGCTACCTTTGTGAGTCCAAAAGTTTTCTTAGCGGCAGCTACGGCTTCTGCGAAGGCATTTTTTGAAGGTCTATACTCATAGGACATGTGCTGAACAAACGGCTTTCCACTCTCGTCGGTGAAAACTTGAGCATGGAAGTATCTCGTTCCTGGGAGTGAGTTATTTGTTCTAATAACAGTCATGCTACCCGTATAAGGATTTGAATCTTTGGTGGAGACTACTTCGAGCCCACTCTTGGTTAAAGTGTCTTTTAATGCGTCAACATCGACTTCTTTATTTGCAAAGCTAGAGGCAATTTCTCCAAGCTCTACTAGAGATTCTCCTGCCTGATCTCTTGGAATGTCTACAACTTCAACTTCAAACCCTTCGTCGTTGTTGCCATGATCGTGTCCATCGTGATTTGCAGACTTCGTTTGTTCTGAGTCTTTAGTCTTAGTTGTAGGGGAAGAACTTTGAGTGGACTTATCTTTAGTTTTCTTGACGGGGGCACTTGTGTGCTCATCGTGATCATGTTCATCTTCTTGAGTGTGATCAGAACGCAGAAAGGACTGGGTAAAGTAATAGCCCAGTCCTAGAATTATAATTATGAATGTAATTTTCTTCATTAAAACTTTCCAGATTCCCACTTTTGTAAGTAATGAGTTGGATCTAGTAAGTCACTTCGTCTTTGGAACTTATTTCCCTGTGAAGAGAGAGAACCAGACTTAGTACCTTTGAATAATTCAAAGTGCAGCATCGGGCGACAGCAGTTCGAATTCACTTTTCCCATGTATCCAACTCGTTGACCCATTTTAACCTTTTTTCCGTTAGAAACGCCACTTTCTTTTTTACCTGTCATTTCTCCGTATCTCACAACAAAACCGCCGCTATGTCTAACTTCTAGAGCGTAAGTACCCTGATAGAAGTAGTATAGGTCTCTAAGTACGACTCCTGGAGCAACCGAGAGAATCGGCTCGTCCTTATATCTATAAAGATCACAAGCTGCGTGAGATCTCGTTCCGCCACCTCTTCTGGCATTGAACATTCTCATTCCTGAAGTGTAGCTATGTGTTGGTGTTTTCACTGTTGGAAACTCGCAACATTTTGGATCATCTAAACCTGTAATTTCAATATCTCTTGCAACGTTAATATCAGATTCACTTCTTAAGTATTTGCAGTCAGATTTCTTTTGAACGTACTTACTTGCTACCCAACCAATTGTTTGGTCGGCTTCTTCTCTTTCTGAAAATTGAACTTTAATAAATGTGTAAACAACTCCATCAAGAGTGATTTCTTTTTCTTCTGGCTCAAAAGACTGAAACTTTTTAACTTTCTCTCCAGTGTGTGATTTGAAGATCACTTTATTTAAGTCTTCATTCCTAACATTTAAAGTATTACTTGGAACGCAGACAACATCTTCGAAAGAACCTTTCGATTCTATTGGAGTAGTCTTATTGATAATAGTACTTACGTCTTTATTATTTCCTGCGGCTTTTTCTATTTCATTATTTTTAATGACTTCCCTTTCGAACTCTTCAGTACTTGTAAGAATTTCTTCATTCTCAACAAATTGATTCTCATCATTTGAGAGTAGAGTTTCTAAATCGTAAGAAGTTTCTGCATCAACAAGATCTAATTTTAGTTTAGATATTGGAGTTGTTCTAATATCTGCTAAAATTTTAGATTCATCCCAGTAAACTCCAACGAAAGCAGAAGGTGTTTCTTCTTCTGATAGAGTTTTATAGACTCTAAAGAGAGTGTAATCTCTTCCTTCATTCTTACCAGGGCAATTAAGATTATAGTAACTACCTTGTGACTCTGCTAACCAGTATGATGAATTATGCTTTGAAATAATATTTCTTTGTTCAATTGGAAGATTAGAGTGTTCAACTTCAAGTATATAATCTTCAATTGGAAGAATTGATTTCTTAAATAGGTAACCTTGATCAAGTCTTTGAGAGAACCATCTATTAATGTGAGCATTTGTATTCTTGTTAACACCTACAACTTCAACTTTCTCGTAGTTATTCTTCTTCTTGCCATCAATTGATTTAATGATTGATCCATTAACTAAGTGTGACTGCCTTACACCATTATAGTTTCTTAGATTTTCAGTATTGCTACTCTTCCAACCCGTGAAGTTACTAATCTTGAATGGAGTAGATTTAGATGGAGAAATTTTACAACCTGCCGCAGGAATTAATCCTTCTTGATTATCCCAAAGGTAAATTGCTGGATTAGCAAAGGCCTGGGAGCTCAGAGTGGCGAGTATAGGGAGTAAGTAGAGTAATTTCTTGTTCATCATAGACGTTTCTCAGATTTAATTAATAATGCTCTTAGTATAAGGAAAATTGGGAGCTAGACGGGGGACTTTGAAATAATTGCAAAGGGTGTAAAAAGAATAGACAGTGGGGGATCCCATGTATTTTGGGCAGAGGATTTTCTAATCTTCACTCTTTAGATATTACCTTTTCCCCTCTATCTCATTGAAAATAAAAAAGAGAAAAGAATTAAATAGTAATTATTACTTTGCATATGTTATCTAGAGGCTCATTGGAGATATACTACTGATATGAAAGGAATATTAATCTTACTAACTATATTTATTAACCTCTCAATTTCTGCGCTAGAGGTGAATATTGGAGTTGAAAACTCTTGGCCTCCCTACGCTGATGAGAATGGGGAGGGTATATCTTCAAATATTGTGATTGAAGCTTTTAAAGAAGTAGGTGTAAAGGTGAAGCTCCACATTTTTCCCTATACTCGTATTATGGAGATGACAAAGAGGGGAGAGCTCGATGGTTGTTATAATGTAACTAGAGATAAGAGTACGAACACAAACTTCATCTTTGGAAAAGAGCCAATTCTAAGAACAACAGCTTCTTACTATCAACCAGTAAACACTCCTTATAAGAAAGAATTAATTGCTGGAGATAAGATTGCTCTTATGAGGGGATACCAATATGGTGATGAGTTTGAAAAAAATAAAGATAGCTACATTGAGACCAGAGTAAATACGCAAGAGCAAATTTTAAAATTACTTGAAAGAAATCGAGTAAATGTTGCAATTCTCGCCGATGGAAGTGCAAATTTTCATATAAAGAGATTGAATTTAGAAAATGTTATAAAGAAAGGAGCCGTTCATTTTAATTTGGAAGTCTTCCTTGCATTTTCTAAAGAAAGTAAGAATTCAAAAAAGTTGGCAGCGCTCTTAGATAAGGGAATTAGTAAATTAAAGAAGAAAGGTGTCTACGAAGACTTACTTCTTGGAAAGAAAAAGGGCCAAAAATCTTTGGCCCAAAATCCTTAAGAATTTTTAATTAAATCACTGACAAATTTTATTTGCTCTTCACTGGTAAAAGCACTAATTGGAAGGCAGAGAGTTCTTCCTGCAAATGCCTTTGCGTTCTCGTCTTCACCCTCATGACCTCTAAATGGAGTCATCTCACTTATGGCCTGGTCATAGAAAGGAGTTGTAGATACGCCATTGTCGGCTAAGACCTTTGCAAGATTAGCTCTTGTCTCTTTACTGTCACATTGAACAGGATAGAGGTGCCATGATGATGTTTCTAGAAAACTTACAGGAAGAAGTTTTACCTTCGATCCTTCTAAGTGCTTGTGATACATCTTCGCAATTTCTTTTCTTGATTTATTATATTCTTCAATCATTTCGAGTTTCTTGTAAAGAACAGCTGCTTGAATATGATCACAACGAGAATTTCTCCCGTACATATGCTCGTCGCCTCTTCCATGGTTTCCGATCGTTTTAATTTTCTTGTAGAGATCCTCTGTTGGAACTAGTACCGCTCCTGCATCGCCAAAAGCTGCAAGGTTCTTTGTAGGATAGAAAGAAAAAGTTGAAAGATTATTTGAAGAACCAACAGGACCAGAAGGAAGAAAAGTTCCTTGTGCTTGGGCAGCATCTTCAATAATTTTAACTCCTCTTGGATTACAAATATCTTCAATTTCTTTTATAGGAGCAGGTAGTCCGTAAATATGAACAGGAATAACTGCTTTTAGTGCGTGAGCTTCAATCATCCTCTCTACCGATTTAGGGCAAATTAAACCATTTTCTGGATTAATGTCGATATAGACAGGAGTTGCGCCTCTATTTAAAACTGCTTCAATTGTTGCGTAGAAAGTTATTCCTGGAACACCAACTTTATCACCGTGGCCGATACCTAAAACTTCTAATGCAATTTCAATCGCATCTGTTCCGTTGCCAACCAAGGCGCAGTAATTTGCTTTTTGCATAGATGCAAAATCTTTTTCGAATTTGTGGTTATACTCACCTTCTGCGAAGGCGTTGTTGTCAATGATTTCTCCGATGATATCTTTGACCTCTTTTCTAAATTTCTCATTGTGTAAATTTTGAAAGTCGTAAAATGAAATTTCCATCTCTATAGTCCTAGGATAAAGGTATATAAAATGGAGTATAACAGCGTTTTTTTCTAAGAGCTATATGCTTTCTAAGGCACAAAGTGTTAGTTCTTCTTTGTCCAGCTCTCTAATATTTGAGCGGCTTTCTTGGCCATTTGAGGATCTTTAAGTTTTGAATTAATAGATTTTATGTAGGCTTCTATTTCGGCCTTCTCATTCACTGATTGACTTTGACCTGTAGTTTTTGGTCTTTCTTGCTCAGCAGTTGCTAGGGATAGAGCAGGACGGGCCTGCTCTTTAACTTTCTTATCTTTGAATAGATTTTGTATTTTCTTTAGTCCCATAGTGTAACTTACGCCGCCACTTCAGGAGTTCTCTTAGATTTTTGGTAGAATTGAACAACTTTGTCCATATGGTCTTCAATGATTTCGTATAATTCTAATTTTGTTTCTCTAGGATCCATTCCTTCTGGCATGGCAGAGTAAATGACCTCTTCGTTAACTTCTGTAAAAACATACCAAGTGTTACCAAGTTTTTGGAATAGGACTTCTGATTGTGCTTGTACTTGTGTGTTTTGAGTTGTCATGTAGTGCCCTCCGTTCTGGACTGTAATAGATTCTCATCCTGAGACTCTTATTGTTTCTACATAACTTATCGATGTTCCCTGTCAAAACTTTAGACATTTTTTCATGAGGTAAGTTGTCGAAAATATTGACACTTTTGAAGTTTTTTTTTAGTTGAGTGGTTTAGTCTGCTTTAGTAATTAGCTTGGATACCCATATAGAGGCTGTAGGTAGCACTAAAACCAAAATCGACTTGATTAGATTCATTCCAAAAGCTCTCAATTTGCGCTTCACTCTTTGTTGTTAGGGAGTAGGGAAGATTGAAATTTGTTTCTGCACCAAAGACAAAATCAATTCCTGTCTCGGGAATAAAATCTCTAATATTGTAAGAGAATCCTAGCTTTGGTGTAATAGAATAACCGCTGAATAATCTCTCTTCAAAATTATCTGATCTTGTTGATTGCTCAACAGAGTAGCGGTGAAGATTGTAAGTAAATGCGCCGTAAGTAGATAGAGATCTATTTTCTGTTCTATAGACATCGTAAGATATGTAGGGACCAACTCCAATCTCTCCATGAGTTTCTTGGGCGGTTCTATCGTTAGTGATGAAGTAAACACTTCTCTGTCCATGTATTTGTAAAATCCCTCCAAAGTAGAGTCTGTCATACGAATCGAAATCAACCTTTCGTGTATAGGTTGTAACGAATGAGTAGCGACTTCCAATATCTTCTTCTAAAATATTTGACCCATAGTTAAATCCTGTCTTGCTCGCTGGACCCATTCCAAAACTCATAGAAGCTCTGGCCTTATTTTGCGCAACAAGTGGATAACCTTTCTCTAGAGGTTCTTCTATTCTATAGTCTGTAGGGTCGTAATCGGCGTAGGAATTCATCTGTACTTCTGATTCTCTCGCATCATTGTAAATGACTTTGACAAACTTCTTTGGAATCCAAGCATCTTGTCCAGCCGTCGTAAATGTTTTTAGAAATTCAACATCTTCTCTTTCTTCGTTGAGTGCTAAGCCTTCAGAGTTTACATTATAATTCACGGCCCAAGGGCTTCTAACAATACCTTGTCTATGAATAACTAAATTTCTTCCCTTTCTAACTCTTTGAAGAACTTGAGACTTTAGTGATGGCCGTTTTAAAAGAGGAGCTTCTAAGACAATCACTTGAGCTTCAAGAGCAAAGATATGGGAAGATAGAATAAAGAAGAAAAATATTTTTAAAGCATCCATGTATATTGATATCCCACTGTAAAAGCATTTTGGTTCATTGATTCTTTCTCATTTGAAAAGCTCGATTGACCTTGAAGCTCACCTTTTATTGAAGTCTTTATAAAAGAACTTTCAAAACCGAGAGAAAGGTTTCCATAATTTGTTTTATAAACGCCCTCAATTCCCGCAATCCATGCAAGACTTGAGAGCTGGGCATCGCCAAGTTCTGAGCTTGCATTAAAACTTAGCGACTTTTTCACAGCGAATTGAGTATTGAAATTAAAGTTAGTAGTTTTAAAAAAGTCATACTTTATTGTTGGGCCAATAGATATTGCCTTCCAGATAATAGATTCTGAATCGCTCTCGGCTTTTCCCGATTGATAGTCGAAGGCCATCCCAAAATCAATTGGGAGAAGTGAATTGAAATATCCTTTAAGGCTAATGGAATTTGATTTCGCAGCTTCAAGTTTACTACTGGCAAGAGTATTCAAAGATTTAAAGTCTGTGGTTTCACTTCTATAAAGTAAGTGAAATTCAACTGGGATAGTTCTATCAACTATGTGGTAGCGACTCTTCTTTGGATAAATTTTATTTCCAGGAATAGTTGATCTGATCTTTATTACTTCTTCTATGAACGCCAAGTTTTTCGTAAGTGTCTTGTACTTAATTTCATTTTTCTTATTATAAATATATGACCACTTTCCACCGTAGAAAACTTCTCTTGCAGAGACGAATAACTTTTCTTTATTCTTTAAAACCTTTTCTCCGTTCACTTCATATATAGGGGACTGCTTCATTAACACAGCATAGAGTTTTGTTGGAGTTTGTGGTGTTTTTCTAATAAACTCTTTAGGAATATATTTCTTATATTTTTGATCGTCGGTATCTAGAACATCTGAAAGAGAGTCTAGCGATTTGAAGTTAATATCTTCATCTAGGAATTGATCGAGAGCATCTGTCGAAGGTTCAACTATTGCAATCTCATTAGCAAAGCTTGCACTAGATAAGAGAAGAGAAATACAGAAACTAACAATTATCTTCAAGCCAATCCCTCGCTACTGAAAATGATTTCCAATTTGATTCGTATCCAAAACTCTCTCTTGTAACTTCTTTTAAGAGAAGCCATTTATAATCTTGGTGCTCTTCACGACTAATTTTTATTTCTATTTCTTCCTCTTCAACCTTTGCTAAAAAGACTTTCTCTAGAACATCTTTTTTCCATCTATCAGTAAACTCAAACTGAAGATTGAGTTCAACGAGGGTTGCAACGATTCCTGTCTCTTCTTCGAGTTCTCGCTTGGCCGCGCTATAAAAGGTCTCTCCTTCATCAACGGAGCCAGTAACATTTTGCCAATATTCATCTCGGTCTGTATTGGTTTGCAATAGGAGTAATTTATTTAGATTTTCTCCGCCAATGACTACAACTTGAATTTTTCTGTGAGTTAGATTTTCCATACTTTATTATAACCCATACGGGAAAGTAGTGAGTTAGCGGACAAAATGTTTTACGCATGGCAATGTAGGGATCATTTTTAAGTAGTATTTTCTACGCGTCATGGCCCTGTTTCATTGCTACTCAGTGAGCAAAATGATATGAATATAGAACTATGGCGGACATAAACACTTTTCTACACACACTAGCAACGTGTCTACCGGGATTTTTAATTGGAGTTGTATTCCACGAATACGCCCATGCTTACGTGGCCACAAAATTTGGTGACGATACTCCCGAGCGATACGGTCGACTAACACTGAACCCAGCATCTCACGCAGATATTATGGGGACTATTATCTTTCCTATTGGTTTGATGGTTTTTGGTATGACTCCTTTTGGGTGGGCAAAGCCAGTACCAGTGAACCCTGCTAGATTTAAAAAATATAAAATGGGATCGTTCTGGGTAGCTTTTGCTGGGCCTGGAGCAAATATTATTATTTCTATTCTTTGCTCATTTCTCTTTGTTCTAATTTCATTAAAAGTGCCGGCGACAATTGGATTTAAAGATGCCCTTGTACAAATGCTTAGATATTCAGTTCTAATAAACTTAGTTCTTGCAGTATTTAACCTCATTCCATTTCCTCCTCTTGATGGATCGAAAATGGTAATGGCCTACTTAGATTACAATGCAGCTAGAAAGTATGAAGAGCTTCAAAGGTTCACATTTATTTTCTTTATTTTATTATGGACGACAAATATATTCTCTTACATGTTGAGACCAGTTTTTGGACTATCTGACATGCTTACGGGAATGTTTTATATGCTTCTAAGCTAACGATCGGAGTATTTGATGCTGGATACAACTATTCAGGTTAAAACAGATAATTTTGATGGGCCCCTAGGGCTTCTGCTCTTACTCGTTCAAAAAGAAGAGATGAGTGTAAAGGACTTAGATCTAACTAAGATTACAAGTCAGTACTTAGGTTATATCGCTGAAATGCGCGAACTGAACTTTGACGTTGCTGGTGATTATCTCTACCTTGCAGCAACTCTTCTACTTTTAAAGTCAAAGAGCTGTATTACTGAAGAAGAGCAGGAAAGACTTAAGGATCAAATCGGAGACGGAGAAGGACTAAATATTACTTCTCAGTCTGAGTTAATTAGAAGACTGGAAGAACTTCAACACTTTCAAAAAATGGGTGAGAAGCTTTGGGGATTACCAAAGCAGAATGAAGATATTTTCGTAAAACCAAAAGTTAATCGTAAAGCAATTGTGAACTCAATACTTACTCCAATGGAGCTTGATAAGTTGACTCTATCGATGATGGACTTCTTATTTAGAGAAAAGAGAAAGTATACGGTTGTTAAAAGAGATAGACTCTCTATTAAAGAGAAGCTTGTTTTCTTAAAGCAACATTTGAGCGTCGGGCAAAAAACGACCCTGCAAGACCTTCTTGATAATGATGGTGGAGCAAATCTTGATAATAAGGTTATCACTTTCATTTCACTTCTTGAGCTTGCAAGGCTTCAGCGTCTTGAGGTTTTCCAAAATGAAGATCTAGGAAGTGTCTATGTTGATGTTGTTAGATCTTTAGAAGATTTTGATGTGACACAAGCAGATGGTTTTGAAGATGAAGACGAGCTAGCAGAGAAGGCCATTAGTGATGAAATTGCTAATACAATTGCTGCAAACGGTGTTGAAATTTCAGAAGAATTAAATGTTAAAGCAGAGCCTGAACAGGTAAATGAAGAAGTCATTCTTCAATAATATTTTGAGAGAGATATATGAACGAAACAAACGAAACAGAAATGATTAATGATGAAATTCTAAGTCAGATTGAAAATGTTGTCATAGAAGATGAATTATTAGAAGTATCGGACGTTGAAATTGAAGAGCAAGAATTAAGCCCTGTTCTTCCATCAGATCTAGATCTTGAATATCCTACAATGGAAATGAGCTCTGAAGAGACACATGAAGTGTTAGAAGAGCCTGAAGTTTTAGATGAAGAGCAAGAAGATAAGCTATGGCAGGCCAGGACAGGTCTAAACTTTGAAACTCTCTGTGGTGCTATTGAAACAATTATCTTCATGAGCGATAAGCCAGTTGCTCTTGCAAAAATAAGAAATCTAATCGACGAGGATCTTCCTCTTCGTGTCGTTCACGGATCTCTTGAAAGACTTCAAAATGAATATGAATTAAAGCATCACGGAATTCGTCTGCAAGAAGTTGCTGAAGGTTACCAGTTTAGAACAAAAGCTACTTACTCAAAATATGTTCAAGACCTCTTTAAAGTAAACTCTCTTGTACTTTCTCCAACAGCGTTAGAAGTACTGGCGGTAATTGCCTATAAGCAGCCAGTTTCTAAAATTGAAGTTGAAAAAATTAGAGGGGTAGACTCTTCTCATATTGTGAGAGGACTAATGGATAAGAGACTTGTAAGAGTTACGGGAAGATCCAATGAAGTTGGAAGACCTGTACTCTACGGAACAACTACAGAGTTCTTAGAAGTATTTAATCTCTCTAACCTAGATCAATTACCTCCTGAGCATGAGCTTGAAGAAATGAGCCAACAAGAAATTGGAAAGATTTCTGATATCAAAACAATTGTTCATAACGGAGAAAAGAATAAGTTTTCTTTCGATGAAATAGATGAGCTCGACGCTCTTTCTGAAAAGATTAAGAGTATTGATTCAGATACTAATTTTACAAGATCTTTAAAATTAGAAGAAAGAAAGCGTAAATCGGAAGAGGGTGAGGTTATTAAGTCTGCATTCGATCTTCTTGAAGAGCACTTAGATAATAGACTTGTCTCGAACGCTAATGAAGATTCACTAGCTTCGGAAATCTTTACTGCGATTACTGATCCTCAAGTCATTAAAGATCTAACTGCTGGTCCATTTAATATGCCAGAGCTGATCGATGAAGAAGAGGAAGATGACTTCCAAATGATTGATCTTGATACTGGTGAAGTTATCACAGACGACCTTGAAGATGATGGAAGTATTGCTGATCCTAATGAAATTGTTGAACTCGATGATGACTATGACATGCTTGTTGATATAGAGATGACTGAAGAAGAGATCAAAGAAATATCAGAGGCCACTGGCCTTCCAATTCTCCCTGCTGATGATGAGGTTGAACCAACTGTCGCAAAAGAAAATACAATGGCCGCTCAGGCAGAAGAGGCGGCGACAAACCTCTTTAGTGATAATAATGATGAAGCAGCTTCTCTAGCTGCGGCCTTAGATGCAGCTTTTGCAAATCTTACAGGCTCAAGCTTGGACGATAGTGACTTTGAAGAAAGCGGAGATGATGTAGAAGAGAAATCAAATGATATTGATAACTTGAGCTTCATGATTTCTGAAAAAGCAAAAGATCTAGACCTAGATCTAAGCTTCTTAAACGAAGATAGCGACACTAAGCACGAATAAATTTCTCACAATATTGACTTAAGTTTGGGGCGGTAGTAGATTGCCCCAAACTTATACAGGTCTCATCAGTGAGATCATATCTATTAATCTAAACGGCCGAGATGGCAGATTAGGAGTTCAAATGTCTGAATTAAGATTACAAAAGTACATTGCTGATTGCGGAATTACTTCAAGAAGAAAAGCGGAAGAGCTTATCGTTCAAGGTAGAGTTCAAGTAAATGGTGACACCGTTAGAGTTCTTGGAACTAAGGTTAACCCTGATATTGATGCTGTTATTGTTGATGGGCAAATTGCTGACCTTGGAAGTATTGATAAGGTTTACCTTGTTATGAATAAGCCAAGAGGTTACGTCACAACAGTAGAAGATCCTGAGGGAAGAAAGACTGTAATGGATCTCTGTAAAGAAGTTTCAGAAAGAATTTATCCAGTAGGAAGACTTGATTATCTCTCTGAAGGATTACTTCTTTTAACAAACGACGGTGAAGTGGCCAATATGGTTATGCACCCAAGTTTCAATATTACGAAAGTTTATGAAGTAAAAGTTTTTGGTTCTGTGACTGAGACAATACTTAAGAAACTCAGAAATGGTGTTCAGCTTGAAGAAGGTTTTGTTAAACCACTTTCAGTTAGAGTTATTAAGCAACTTCCAAATAAGACTTGGGTTGAATTTAGACTTGGTGAAGGTCGAAATAGAGAGATTAGAAAAATTTGTGAGGCGTGTGGTTTAACAGTTGATAAGCTTAAGCGTGTGGCAATTGAAGGTCTAACTGTTGAAGGAATAGCTCCAGGTAAATCTAGATATATTTCTAAGAAGCAACTTCTGAATTTAATTGGAGTTGATGCTGACGGAAAGAAATTGGAAGGTGACAGAGTTTGGATGTCTTCTAAGAAAACTGTAAACTTAAAAAAGAAAGGTGTTCAAGCGGGAACTGCTGCTGATGATGAAGCCTGGATTAAGTATAGAAAAGAAACGTACTTTAAGTCAGTCAAAGAGCTAGACGAAAGACGTAAGCAAGAAGAAGAGCAGGCTAGAGCGGCTTCACTTGCGGCAAGAGACGAGGCTCACTTTGCACGTAAGAAGAAGAAAGCTCTTCGTGAAAAGAAGAAAGCAGATGCTAACTATAAAGCTCCTCATGCCGTTATCGTAGATTAAATCATTGGGCTGTCTTAGGAAAACCTACGACAGCTCTGTCTTTACTTTATTTCATTATAAATTTTTTCAGCAAGTAATCGATAACCTAATGGAGTCAGGTGATCATCATCTTCTAGATATGTTTCTCGATCCTTCTTCTTTATCAACCGGCTAAAGTAAGTATTATTATCAATTAATTGTAATTGAAACTTTTTAGAGACCTGGTCAATAATTCTATTTGCACTACTATAGTCAGAAGGATAATTCATCGTGATTAGTTGAAAATTATACTTCTTGCTAAGATCTACAATCTGTTTCCAAGCTTCAAGTCGTAATTTGTCTGTTTGAGCAAATATTTCTTTTCTATTGTGAACTAGAGTATAAAACTCTTGGAAATATTTACTCTCTTTGATTGAGGGTTCATTTTTTGCCATTAAATCTAGCTGAGCCAAAATATCTTTAGATTCTAATTCACTCTGAAATTGAAATGTTTGAACAATTCTAAAGTAGGCATCATCATGTTCTCCATTCCAGAAATGTAGAGGATCAAAACTTGAAAAATCTAAAATCCACTTTAGAGCTTCGTCATGCTTAAGATCAGAAGTTAAAATTTTAGACATATAAAGAATGAGTAAGTGCATTGTTTGAGTACTATTGGCCTTATCAATATATGCCATATTATTATTAAAGTACTCTTTAAATTTTAAAGTAAATTGACTCTTAATTTTTTTAAGCTCCTTATCCTTAGTTTTTTGATCTATATCACTCCCTTTGAGAGTTTTGAGCTTAATGTAATTATTCTTAGCGGTATTAAATCCTTCCTTTTTATTTTCTCCGTTATTCTCTATCCCAGTCAGTCTTTTTTGAATAAAGTAGTGGCGGATATGGCGAACTACTTTGTAGATACTTAATGTTCTGTACCAAGGTGATAAATTTACTTCATACCAATTTTGTTTTTCAGTTGGATTATCTTTGTGGAATCTTTCAAAATTATCAGCAGCACCAATCAGTACGATTACTTTTGTTGGTTTAATATTTATATTATCTGGATCGGTAAAGAAGTTAGTAAGTCTTTTTAGAACTCCAAAAGTGCTGTCTTCACATATTCCCATATTAAGAACAGTTGAAGAACTATTGAAAAGACTATAAAGCTGGTGTGGATAGCTAAACTCTCTAAGGACGTTACCAGCATTTGTAAATGAATCTCCTATTGAGAGAATTATTTCATTACTTTTCTCTGCACTATAGTGTTCATAGACATCATCTCTTAGATAATCTCTACCTTCTTCTTTCGCTAAATATGTTGTTTGAAAGCTTAGGTTGTAGAAATGACCAATCGTCTTTAGTGAAACCTCAACAACGAAGAGTGTGATGCTTAAGCTAATTATTGAAAGCGAAATTTTAGCGAATAAATTATTTTCAAGTTTCTTTTTCATATATTTACCATATCTCTAATTACTAATTATTTAATTATAAAGGTAAGATAGAAAAAGTGAAACTTATATCTGATCTAGTACTTTCTGTATAAGCTTCTCTTGATTCTCAATAGATTCATTTTTTAAAATTTCTTTTTCAAAACAATCGGAACAGTCTTGATAGGCCTTCTTCAATTCTCTGCACTTTCCTGAATTACTTAAGCTATCTAGAATAGATGTCGTCTCCTTGACGGAAACTCCTTCTACTTCACGGTTGTCACCACTTATTTTTTTTCCAGCTATGAAGGCAAGAGCATTTTCCTTATCTAAGCTACAAGTAAAGTAGATTTCACTATAAAGTTTAGGATTGTATAGACTTTGAAGTTCTCTTAATCTCTCGTTTAACGCATTTGAATCGCTAAACTGATTAGTTGCGAGTTTCCATCTTATATCTTTGATTTCTTTGTCGTATAAACTATTTTGAGAGAATAAACTCTGCGCTTCCTTTTCAGAGTATTTACATGCACATCTCTGATTAGGACTTTTCACTGAACATCTTACGAGATAGTTAAAAAAGTAATGGGCAGGCATTCTCTGCTTACATAGTTTCTTATCATCTACACCATAGAGCGTGTATTCCGCAGTGGTGCTATTTCCTGGAGTTTTTCCCATCTCTGTACCAAGAGGAATATACATTCCTCGACTTGTTTCTAGACCAATAGACTTTGAAGTTGCCGCTGCATAGAGCTGACGATGATAAACTCTGATGGAGGACTTTCTACCATCACTATAACTAAGATGATCAATCTCTTCATACTTAGTAGAGGATTTGTCTCTTGGTATATTTGGTATTTTAATTGGTTCATCTTTAAGTTTTAAGTCTTTAGTTTTAGATTTATTAATACTTCCATCTTCGTTAAAAAATACATTCGCCCCATTGGCGAGCTTCATCGAAAATGATCCATCATCATTTGTGATAAGTTTTAATTGATGGTTATTGGGAAAGAGTTGGTATCCTTTATAGGATGTCCCCGAGCTGTCTGTTGGTCCAGTGCCATAGCTATTATGAATGAGTATTTTTCCATTCGTTTGAAAAATCCACTCTCTTGTTGCTTTGAATTCTTTGTCCGAGTAATTAAATTTTCTACTATCACTTGAAGTTTCTACTGAAAAGGAGCAGACACCATTTAAATTATTCACTTTAATCTTTGTTTGAGAGTTAATGCTGATCTCTCTTTCTTTTAATTCACTACAAGTAAATTCTTTTGAAAGAGCTAGGTTTGGAATAAGTAAGATTATTATAATAAGTAGTTTTTTCATATAACCTTGTCGGAATAAAAAAGGCCTTATTTAGAATAAGGCCTTTTTATATTAAGTATTTATTTGAGTTAATTGTCGTAATTGATAACCGACGAACTGGTGATGTGCTCTTGAAGAATATCCATAGAATATTCTAGGGCCTGTTGAGCGTAAGGAATATTATCTACTCCTTTTAGGTCCTCTGCAAAGTGGGCCTTCTTGATAATTGAGGCACACATTCTCATGAATTCTGCACTTCCAGTAAAGAACTCTTCTTCATCGTCTGTGATGAGTACGTGTTGTAACATCGTATTAATAGATTTTATTAATCTAATCTGAGAATGAGTTAACTCATTCGTATCAATTTCAATGAAGATCTTTTCTCTTTTTGAAGTGGCACCGCTCATAAATAATCCTTCTTTTCCAAGTTTATTGGTGTATCTACTTACTCTTCGCCAGATCTCTCAATATTTTTAGCATTTTAAGTTGGAGTAAAATACTTTTTTTGCCAGAGCAGATTAATGGTGGACAAAAGAAGTTATCTATTTTATTATGACCTCACTTTCGAAAGTTCCTACTTTCAATAATTTAACGCGGGATGGAGCAGTCAGGTAGCTCGTCGGGCTCATAACCCGAAGGTCGCAGGTTCGAATCCTGCTCCCGCAACCAATTTTCTTCACATATTAAAATCAAAGCAAAGAAATACAATTCACGTGTTTTCGGTGTGTTCTCTTTCCAATTCGCCTTCAATAGTTAATCATAGGGTTAGTTTAAGGAGAAACCATGCCTAAGAAAATTGAACATGAGCTAACTGCTCATGGTGAAACTAGAGTCGATGAATATTACTGGATGAGAAATCTAGAAGAAGACAAAGACGTTAAAGAGTTCCTTATAGATCAAAATAATACATTAGAAGAATACCTAGAAGATACAAAAGCTCTTCAACAAGAGCTTTATGATGAGATGAAGTCTAGAAAGAAAGAAGTAGATCAAACTGTTCCTGCAAAAGACGGTGATTACTATTATTATGACCGCTATGTAAAAGGTGGAGAGTATCCAATCTATTGCAGAAAACTTGGTGAGAATGGGACTGAGGAAATTCTTATAGACGTAAATGAACTGGCCAAAGGTCAGGAATATATGGATGTTGGCGCTTATAGCGTTTCTCCAGATGCGAAGCTCATCGCCTACACTGTAGATGATGAAGGTGATGAAGTTTATAAACTCTATATTAAAAACTTAGAAACTGGAGAACTCTTTAGCGAAGTAATTGAAGACTCTTATAGTTCTATTTGTTGGTTCAATGATAGTAAGAGTTTTTGCTACAATGTTTTAAATGAAAAGCTTCGCCCTTATGAAGTCCGCTTACATATAGTTGGAACTAAAGTTGAAACAGATATCGTTCTATACACTGAAGAAAGTGGAGAGTACTTCGTTCACTGTTCAAAGGGCAATGACGAGAAGTATATTTTCATGATGAGTGCGGGAAGTATCTCTAGTGAATACTCTTATATAAGTGCTGATGACTCTAGTGGTGAAGTTAAGCTTATTCAAAAAAAAAATGCTAGTTTTGAATATGATGTCGACCATCACAGTGGCTATTTCTATATTCTCACAAATGATGAACACCATAACTTTAGAGTTGTAAAATGCCCTGTTGAGGATTGCTCTAGAGAGAATTGGGAAGAAGTTATCTCCGGAAGCGATGAGCGCTATATCTTAAATTATGAGTCCTTTAAAGACTTTGCTGTAATGACTATTAAGGAAAATGGGTTAAAGAAATTTCAAATTATTCATCATGACACTGGTAAATCTGACTTTGTCGAATTTCCTCAATTGGCGTACTCCGCCTCCGAAGGGGACAATTTTGAATATAAAACGAATAAGTTTAGATTAAACTATTCATCTCTCAATACTCCTTGGTCTGTTCTTGAATACGACATTACTACAAAGAAAATTGCAGAACTTAAAAAACAGGAAATTCCAGACTTCAATTCAGATGATTATATTGTTGAGAGACTCTTCTTAGAAGTAAGAGATGGCTCAAGAGTTCCTGTCTCAACACTTAGAAAGAAATCAACTTCTTTAAATGGTGAAGCACCTCTATTTGTCTATGGCTATGGGTCTTATGGTCACTCTGTAGAGCCAGGCTTTAGAGACGATTATCTCTCATTAATTGAGAGAGGTTTCAACTTTGCGATTATTCATCCGCGCGGGAGTGCTACGCTTGGAAGATCTTGGTATGAGGAGGGGAAATTCTTAAAGAAGAAAAATACTTTCTTTGATTTTGTGGATTGTACAAAATCTCTCTGCGTTCTTGGTTACGCGCGAGAAGGAAACGTCTTTGCAATGGGTGGAAGTGCTGGAGGTCTTTTGATGGGTGCCATTACAAATATAGCACCTACTCTTTATAAGACCATCGTCGCCCAAGTTCCTTTTGTAGATGTATTAACAACCATGCTGGATAAAGATCTCCCGCTAACAGAGCTCGAATATAAAGAGTGGGGAAATCCTGAATATAAAGAGTATTATGATTACATTAAATCATATTCGCCTTACGACAATTTGGCCGAAACAAGTTACCCAAATATCTTAGCGACAGCAGGACTTAATGACCCGAGGGTGACTTATTGGGAGCCCGCAAAATGGGTGGCCAGAATCAGGGATAGAAATCTTGGAAATGCTCAGATCCATATGTATACAAATATGGATGCGGGACATGGAGGAGCAAGCGGTAGGTTTGAATACCTCAAAGAGGAGGCCATGGTTTTCTCATTTGTTTTAAAAAATTTCGAGTTAAACTAATTTTAAAACGGGTATTCAGTAGCTTAGCTAATATTAAACAGAGTTAAGTTATTGAATATTTTTCAATTCACTGGCCGTCTGCCGCATTTTGTCGTAAACAGTGTCCTAAGAATTAATATTCAGACGAATAGTGGCATCTCGGTGATTGTGAAAAATCAATCTTTCAGTAGGTGAGTAAGGGAATTACTCTTTGGGTAGCGCGCTAATGTCTGAGCTAACAACCAAAGGTGAAAAATGAACTTTACTGACTTTACTCTGCCAGAGTCGTTGCTTCGTGCACTCGAAGACAAGGGCTACAAGACTCCAACTGACATTCAAGAAAAAGCAATTCCTCTTCTTTTAGAAAAGGATACTGACTTTGTTGGACAGGCACAAACAGGAACAGGGAAAACTGCAGCTTTCTCTCTCCCTCTTCTAGCTAAAATTGATAGAAGCTGTGGGGATGTTCAAGCAATCGTACTAAGTCCTACGAGAGAGCTTGCAAACCAAATTACAGAAGAGATGAGATCTTTCTGTAAGCATGATTCTATTAAATTACTTTCTGTCTACGGTGGTGTCCCACTTGATGGACAAATTAGAACTCTTAAGAAAGGAAGACCACAAGTGATTGTTGGAACTCCTGGACGTGTACTAGATCTTATTAAAAGAGGTGTTTTAAAGCTAGAGAACGCAAAGCTTGCTGTTCTTGATGAAGCGGATGAAATGCTTGATATGGGGTTTATTGATGATGTGAAGACAATTCTTTCTGAACTTGGAGACAAGAAGAAGACTTGGATGTATTCAGCAACTATGCCAAAGCAAATTTTAAATCTAATTAAAACTTACTTAGATAATCCTGAAGTTATCAAGATTGATAAGAAAACTCTAAGTAATGAAGACATTGAGCAGAAGTATTTCTTAATTAAAAGAGGAAACTTAGGCGAAGCGGTTTGTAGAATTTTAGATTCTCTTTCTGATTACTATGGAATTGTTTTCTGTAGAACAAAAGTAGATGCAAAGAAACTATCTGATGAATTTAACTTTAGAGGTTTCCCATCAGATGCACTTCACGGTGATATGTCTCAAATGCAAAGAGATCTTACAATGAGAGCTTTCAAGAAGAAGAAAGTGAAACTTCTTGTTTGTACAGATGTTGCAGCTAGAGGAATTGATGTTGATAACCTAACTCACGTTATCAACTACGGTCTTCCACAGGATCTAGAGTCTTATGTTCATAGAATTGGACGTACAGGTCGTGCAGGACAAAAAGGATCAGCTTATACAATCATTGATAGTTCTGAGAAATTCAGAATTAGAATGCTTGAAAGACTAATGAATACAAAAATTGAGCAAGGAACACTTCCAACAGTTGCAGAGATTAAAAATACTCTTGTTAAGAATGAAGTTGTTAAGCTAGAAGCTGTTGCGGCGAAACTTTCTGAGTCAGAACATATTGATTCAAGCTTCTCTGTTTTTGAAGAATCTTTAAAAGATATGGAAAAAGATGCGCTTGTAAAAGTGATGTTTAACTATATGTTCAAAGAAAGTATGGATAGCTACTCTAAGAAGTCTAGTATTGAAATGGGAAGTGGCGATAGAAATGATCGCAATGACCGTAATTCAAGAGATCGTGGTGAAAGAAGAGAGAGACCAGAAAGAGGTGATAGACCTGAAAGAGCTCCAAGAGCTGCTCGCGGTGGAGCTGGTTTTGCAAGATTCTATGTCGGTGTAGGTAAGAAGCATGGAATAGATCTGAAAGAGTTCTTATCATCTGTTTCAGGAGCTACAGGAGTAGAAGAAAGAGAAATCAGAAGAGTAGACTTAAAAGATCAGTTCTCATTCTTTGAAGTTTCAGACCAGTATAAAGAAAAAGTTCTTCTTGTTGCTAAAGTTTCTGCTGGTGGACACACTGGTGTTCTTGAAGCAACAAAGGCCGGACCAGCGCCTAGAAGAGATTCTAGAGGTGGTGGACCGAGAAGAGACTCTAGATCTGGTGGCGGGAATAGAAGATCAGATCCAAGCAGTAGAAGAAACTCTTTTAGAACATCTTCAAATAATGGAGAAGGTTCTTCTAGGTCATATAATAGAGATTAATCTCTTATGAATAAAGATTACGACGTCATCATCATAGGTGGAGGAGCGGCTGGATTAATGGCCGCTTCTGTTTGTGCTAAGAGAGGAAAGAAGACTCTTCTCTTAGAAGCAAATAAAAACCTCGGTAAGAAAATTCTTATTTCTGGTGGTGGCAGATGTAATTTTACAAATCTATTTGCAACTCACGAAAATTTCTTAAGTCAAAACCCACATTTTTTTAAATCTGCTTTAAAGAGATATAGTCCCTATGATTTTCTAGACTTAGTTGAAAGCTATGGGATTGAATATGTAGAGAAGGCTCAAGGGCAGCTATTTTGTAAGAATTCTGCCAGAGACATTGTCAATATGCTTGAGAATGAGTGCAAGAAATATGAAGTAGAAATACTTTTAAATAGTCCAGCCCAAAGTATCCATAAAAGAGATAATTTATTTGAAGTGAGAACGTCGGGAGAAGAATTTAACTCGAAGAGCTTAATTATTGCAACAGGTGGTCTTCCAATTTCTCAAATTGGCGGTAACGACTTTGGTCTTAAACTAGCGAGGAATTTTGGTATGAGTACCACCTCGGTGGAGCCAGCACTTGTTCCTTATAAGCTAAGTGAGTCCCTTCTAAAAAAAACGAGTTTACTATCAGGAGTATCTCTTCCTGTTAGAATATCGAATTCCAAGATAAGCTTTGATGAAGACCTTCTCTTTACTCATAGAGGACTGAGTGGGCCTGCCATTTTGCAAATTTCACTTTATTGGAATAGTGGTGAAAGTGTTAATATTAACTTTCTTCCAAGCATAGACCTAGATGACTTACTCTCTTATAAGAGGTCACACCCTAAAAGGTCGATAGATACATTTTTGAAGGGACAACTTCCTAAGAAGTTTGTTGAGTTTTGGTGCGTGAAAGAGTCATTGTCACTAACTGATAAATTAGCGGATTATTCAAATGATTCATTAGGTGCAATTCTTGATAAATTAAAAAACTTTGAAATTACACCCGTGGGAACGGAAGGATATCGAAAAGCAGAGGTCATGAGAGGGGGAGTTTCAACTGAAGAGCTGTCTTCAAAGACTATGGAGTCTAAGACAGTATCGAATCTCTATTTTATAGGAGAGGTGGTTGATGTTACAGGACAGCTTGGCGGATATAACTTTCAATGGGCCTGGGCATCAGCGCATGCCGCAGGCCTAAGTGTTATTTGAGATAAATATAGATATACGGATTATCAACTTTCAAAGTTTCTGTTTCCGATTTTTCAAGCTCTTGAAAAAGTTTATTTTTAATATTTATAAAACTAGCTTTGGCAGTATCAACTTTAATAGAAACTCTCTTCTTATCTACTTCATAAAGAGACTTTCCAGCAATTGTAACATTAGCGCTAATTCCCATGTTGACTTTACCTTTAAAGGTAAAGGCATTTTTTTTGACTGCAAGAGTAGCATTGTTAACAGTAACTTCGCTTGCATTAATTCCTTCGAATCCTGGAACGTCTACAAATAGGTTATAGACCTCGGAGAGCTTACTACTTAAGAGTGACGAAACATTAAAGCTAGAATTCGTTAGGCAGGCATCTAATAATTGAAGACCATAATTTCCTGAATGTTCTCTATTTAATGTGCAATTTCCAATAAACTTTTTTATATTCATCTTTGAACCAGTAATTTCGCTATCAAACGTATTCAATGATGCACTCATCTTATTGAGATTGGTTTTATAATTAATACCATTCCATTTCGCTTCTTCAACATCATTTACAAAAGAAGGTGGATTTTTAAAATGAAATTCTTTATCTCCATATTGAAGAATATATCCGTCTTCTACACCCTTAAGTTCGATATTAATCGTCGAAGTAATTGACTCGGGTACTACTAACTTACTCGCAGTAGCTGTTCCATCAGGCTTCTTGTAGCTTCCAGTAAAGTTAGAGATCTCCACATTACTAAAGTCTGCGTATGCACTTGTCATGGCAAATATAGCCGTCCCTACGATGAGATTTCTCATTCTAACTCCTAATTAAATTTATACTTATCGACTGAATCGAAGACTTTGAGGGGATTCTTTATTATTTATCAACATTTAATTGTTGAAGGTAAAAAAGTTCTTTAATATAGAATTATAGATAGGAGATTAAAGTGAAGAAAATAATTTTTACTGGTGGAGGAAGTGGTGGTCATGTAATGCCTGCAATAACTTTACTTAAAGAATTAATTAATGATGAGAATTACTCTATCTATTATATAGGTGGACGCAATAGTATAGAGAGGAATTTAATAAGTGAATTCAATATTAAATACGTACCAATATTTACGGGAAAGCTTCGAAGATATCTTTCTTTAGAGAACTTCACTGACATTTTTAAAATCATTCTTGGAACAATTCAATCTTTCTTTTTTCTACTATTTAAATCTAGAGATACTCTCATTTTTTCAACAGGAGGATTTGTCTCTGTTCCCGTTGTTGTGGCTGGAAAACTTACAGGAAAGAAAATTTTTATTCACGAACAAACTAGTCGAGTGGGTCTAGCTAATAAAATTTGCTCTATTTTTGCTAACAAAGTTTTTGTAAGTTTTGAAGAATCATTGAAGTTTTTTCCAAAGGAGAAAACGATCCTATCTGGTTATCCAATACGTAGAGAATGTTTTGATACAAGTTTAAACTTTAGTGAATTTAAAGGAATAAGTTTAAGTCAGCCAGATCGACCAATTCTCTTTATTACGGGCGGTGGAAATGGGTCTCTTCTCTTAAATGATTTAATTAAAGAAGATATAAAGTACTTAGAAGATCATTATATTACTATTCATCAAGTTGGAAAAAAATTTATTTCTGAATTTGAAAAATTGAAAACGGATTCATATATTCCCGTTTCTTTTATTGGAAAAGAAATAATAGATATTATGAAATCTTCAGCGATCATTATTTCTAGAGCTGGCGCGGGGACAGTTTGTGAATTAATGGCATTACAGAAGAGAAGTATTTTTGTTCCTTTAAAGATAGCACAGCAAAATGAGCAGTATCATAATGCGATGGAAGCGAGTAGAAAGCTTGGCTCCCTTGTCATTTCTGAGGATGAGCTTCTAAATCTAAGTATAAAGACAATTCTTTCAACCTTTAATAACCAACAGTTTGAAAATAAAGGTGAATTTTCAATATCGGCAACGGACTTATTAGTCGAAGAAATTAGAAGGGCCTGAGAAAGTGTGAGACTTTATAAGAACTTTCTTTCACACTAGTTTCAGTGGTTTATAGAGAACTGTGAAAGAAAAGTATATGTAAATAATGCACCATGGTGTGCTTTCGGTGTTATTCATTCCTATAATTTAAATAAGAAATAGTTCTCACTAACAGGATGTGTACATGAGAATTTTAATTTTACTTCTCTCTCTTGCTCTCTTTACTTCGTGCTCGAAAGATTCCCCCTTAAGTAATTCTCTTCCAGGCTCTAACGATAAAGACCCAGGAGTTGAACCAATATCTGCATTAGCTTTTAAAGTTGTTGGAGACTATAGCGGAAATACTTGGAGGAGCGAGTGGACTCAGTTTATCTTTAATAGCTTAGATGAGCAGAGTTCAGGACTTCTCGAAAATGAAATTAATCTAGCTGATCTCTCTGTGATTAATTGCCTAAAGTTTAATTCTCTTTCTAGAAATGAAAAGAAAATGTTTTGGGCCCTCTTTATGTCTTCAATTTCTCATTTTGAATCAAGCTTTAATCCTAATGAAAGGTATTGGGAGAGATCAATGAGAAAGTATTCAGAGGGATTATTTCAATTGAGTACTAGTGATTCTAATTACTATTCATATTGTAATGTAGATAGTTCTAATATTTTAGACCCAGAGGAGAATATTAGTTGCGCGGTTTCTATTTTAGATATTCAAATTGAGGGGTCAAGTAGAAGAGAGCCTGGAAGACTATTTCCGACTTCCTATTTTTATTGGTCTGTTTTAACTAGAGATACTACAAGGGTAAAAGTTCAAAAATTCTTTAAAGAAAGAGTTTCTGAACATCTTCCTTTTTGTAGTTAATAGTAATAAGAGAAAGAGCCTTCTGATTGATAACTTCCTCTTTGCCTAGCATGATCAAGAGTTATTGCAGCAGACTTAGAGATTGAATATCTTAATCTAGATCCGTACTCATAAGTCTTTTTCACATGAGCGGGAAATCTCCACTTGTAATTACCAAAGAATCCAAATTTAAGACTTCTTTCAGAGTTAAAAATTAGTTCCGCTTCTGGGCCAATACCAAAGCGATACCCTTCTTTTGACAATTCCTTATGAAACTCAAGATCAGAAGACATAAAGAGATAAGTTTTAAAAAAGCTTCCCATAAGAGCTGCTCCTCCACCAACTTCTAAGTTTGGAGCCAAGCAGTTATCACAGGAGTTATCACGAATTGACTTTGCTCCTAAGTCGAATTTCCAGGAGATATTAGAGAAGAACTTTTGTATTGGGCTTAGAGAAATAACTTTTACTAAGCTTAATTTATCTAAGTAGAGTTTAGAAGATTTTCCTTCTAAATCATCTTTTGAAAAATACTTAAGCTTAAAATTCATCATTTCCATAGTTGCTTGTGGATTTTGTCCAATATCCGAATCATAGAAGTCATGAAGTGTTGATCTATGAGAGAAAGTTTGAAAGCTTCCTCTTTTGTTATCATCACCGTAACCAAGAGTGACTCTTCTTGAGTGATGACCTAGTTCAGGTCTTTCATTCTCTGGAGTGATGTAAACTTTTGCCATATTTTGAACTCCTGTCTCTGCTCTGCTAACTAAGAGTTCTTGTTTCCATTTCATTGCTTCTTTTTCTTCTAAAAGAATTTCTTTACTATTTTTATAGTCCAAATAATCAATGGCCGTATCTAAAACTTTTGCTTTTGTTTCATTTGATGAAGAATTTAAGGATTTAGCTGATTTACTTTCAATGACTTCTTTAAATAGCTTCTCTTCTTCATTTGTTAATTCTGAAACAGAGAGCTTGGCCTTTCTCATTTTTGAAGGTCTATACCCAATACGTCTTACAAGTCCTTTCGTTTTTGTAATAGTTTTGATTGTATCGACAGGAAGTACAAAAGTTGGATTTCTTTCAGAGAGATTCCACTTTTCATTAGCTACATCTAAAAGGCCTAGCATATGGTATGAACAATTTTCTGTGAGATAGAAGTAGTTAAAATAAGTTTTACCCATCTCCCAAATGTGAGCGACGATTGTATCGACTTCTTTTTGAGTAAGATTTAGATCATAACTCCAAAGGTCTCTTGACTCGTAGTCATTGTATTCTCTAACTTTATAGAAATAAGGCATGGCCGCAAACTCACCTTTGAAGCCTCCCGCAAATCCTAGGATAGCATAGAGTAGGGCGTTACTAGTTGTGACAGTTGCGGAGTAGTTGACAGCGTAGTCTAGTAGTTCTGAATTTTGATCTTCCTCAGCACTCGAGCGGATATCTTTATTTAGCCTCATAAAAGTATGACCAAAGGCAGAAGCCGGAGTATCTAAGTAGTAAGATGAAAAAATAATTGAAACTGATTTTGCAGAAACTCTCTTTCTGAACTGCTCAAACTTCTCACAGTTTGCACCGATATCTTTATTCGTGATGAGTCCTGTCTCTAGAAGGAAAATAGTTCTAGCGGGGAAGCGGCACTCAGGTCTTTCAGAGCTATCCTTGAATGAAGACTTATCCTTTTTAAAATTTTCAATATTAGCTTCTAGTTCTAGTTTTGGATTTCCTTTTCCGTCTTTATGAAAAAAGAAAGTAGGTTCATCTGCTTCACTTGTATAGCCAGAGAAAATATTTGGTTTATAGTGAAGAAGATTTAACCATCTCTTGCTGTGAGCAATTTCTTGATTTGAAATCGTAGCTTTGATAGTGAATGAAGTGAGAAGTAATATTAAGAGTAGTGCCTTTTTCATGGCAAAATAATATCACTGGAAGCGTGATGCTTCCAGTGAATTTGAATTATGATCTAATTAGATACAAGCTTTATTTGTTTCGATAACGTTTCTGATGCTCATGTCAATTGAAGAAGCTTCAGTGTTGTCAGCAGAAAAGATAGTCTTGTAGTTCTTTTGAAGAGCTGATCCAACTGCCTTAAGGTTTGTACAACCGTACATTCTTGATAGAGAAGCAAGAGTTGCACCTTGTCCACGAGCGATGTCGTTAGAAAGAGCTACTTTGTTTGCTTTGATAAATACAGCGTTTGCTTGTCCGCCCATACCGTCTAGTTCACAGTTAGATGTACCAGAAGTCATACCAAAAGTTGCGTTTCCTGAAGAACCATTTGTAGTTGCTCCAAGAACTTGGTGCATTAAGCTTGATCCGTCAGTAAAAAGAGTAGAACCTAGTCCACAACCTTGAGCTTGGTAAGAAGCTGCTGATGCAGAAACAGAAATTAAACCACCTGCTACTAAACCTAAAATAAGTTTTTTCATTCATTCCTCCGTGAAAAAAATTAGTTATTGAATGTTTTCAATTACATAAAAATGTAGCAGAGATCAGGCCCTGCTACAATAGGAAAATTAAAGAAATTTTATTAATACCTGACTAGATTCTTAAGATATAACCACGAGACTTTATCGTTTTAATATATTGAGAGAAAGGTTTAAGTTTCTTTCTAAGGTTAGAAAGGTGAGTATCAATATTTTGATTTTGTACGTGGACATTTGGCCATAATAAATTCGTAATATAGTCTCGACTAAAAATTTTATTTGGATTTTTTGAAAGCAGGTGAATAATTTTAAATTCAATTGGTGTAAGCTGAATTTTCTTTTCACCAATTTCTGCCATCTGAACTTCTGTGTGTAAAATAAAGCCATCAAAAGTTATTTTCTCTTCAACGGACTTTGTACCTTTCTTTGTCACAATTTTATTTTTAATTCTTGCGACTAATTCATTTAGAGAAACAGGTTTAACAATAAAATCATCAGCACCAAGTTCCATTCCTTGAACAACAACATCTTCAGAAGGATCACCTGTAAGAAAGATTACAGGGATTTCAGGATGAGTATCTTTAAACTTCCCGTAGAGTTCAAAGCCATTCATGTTTGGCATATGTAAATCAAGGATAACAAGATCAGTTTTCTTAGAGTTTAAGTAACCAATTAACTCAATAGGGTTTTGAATCAATTCAAGGTCAAAATTTGTTTCTAATAATTCTCTATAGCTTAAGAGGTTATCTTCTACATCATCAACTATGGTTACGTGCATTTTTTCACCCATAATTTACTCCGAGGTCATTCTTGTTGTATGCTAACTTTAGAAAGTATTTTTCTTAAGGTTAGTTATCTAAGTTACTTTATTTATATATAAATTTAAGACTCATATGTTTGAGTGTCAATGAATTTAGTTTTCTAAGGTAAATAAGTGGAGGCTTCTTTAGGTTGTGGAGAGTTTGATGAAACAAGTTGTTGATATTACAAAATGGCAAGAAAGACTACAGAGCTTCGCAGTAGAGAGAGATTGGGAGCAATTTCATAACCCAAAGAATTTGGCGATGGCATTGAGCGTGGAAACTTCAGAGCTGCTCGAAATATTTCAGTGGTTGAGTTTAGAGCAAAGTGAAAAATTAAGTGATGATTTAAAATTAAAAGTAGAGCATGAAGCCGCAGATATTCTTCTTTATTTAATGAGAATAACAGATCTCTTAGATATAGATCTTGCTGGAGCCTTGGAAGAAAAATTTAGACTAAACGGTGAGAAGTACCCCTTAGAATTATCACGAGGTACAGCTAAAAAATATAGTGAATTAAAGCCCGAGTAAACCTTTCTTGAGACCTTCATCGATTGCATTCACAAACCAAACTGAAAGCATTGCTTTTGAAAAGTCTCCACCTTCAATTTTTGTAAGTTTTTTTTCATTAATAGTTGATTCAACACCGTCAGCTAAAAAGTTAAATGTCATGACTTGTCCTTTTTTGATGTCGCTGAAGTAAGTATAGAAAGTGTTAATTCTCTCTTGTAGCTTTGGAAGGTCCTCTTTAGGAGTGGCATTTTTGAAAGCCTCTTTCCAGCCCCCGATTAAATCATCAGCATCAACATCTCTTACAAACTTCATTATTATTTGCTTTGGAGCTTTATCATTTAAGAAAGTGTTATAATCTGAGCTCTTCTTTTCCATGTAGAGCCCACCAACATAGACTTTGATTCCAAGCCATGTGGCCTTTCTTGTTCCTAGACCATTTAAGACAAGTTCTTTACCTGAGAGCTTAACTGTGTCTGGAAGTGTTACTCCGTCTTGAGTTGCAGAAAAAACATTTACACTAAGTAGTACGAGAATTGAAAAAATAATAGATTTCATGAAAATCTCCTTATGAATAGAATTTCTTATATTCTAACACTAATCGAGCTTTTCTAAAGAGAATAAAAAAGGCCACTATTTCTAGTGGCCCTTCTATTATAAAAATAAATTTTTGAAAATTACTTTCTTTCACCTCTAACAACAGATCTCTTGTTACAAGCAAGTTCTTTCTTTCTAACTCTGATGTTAATTGGAGTAACTTCTACCCACTCATCATCGTCAATCCAGTCCATTGCCCACTCAAGTGTCTTCTTAGGAACTGGAGGTAAAACAATATTTACATCTTTACCGGCAGTTCTCATACTTGAAAGGTGCTTCTCTCTGATACAGTTAACGTTTGTATCGTTAACTCTTGTGTGTTCACCAATAACCATTCCTTCGTAACACATATCACCTGGCTCAACGAACATCTTACCGTTGTTAAGAAGGTTAAATAGTGCATATGGAGTTATTTTTCCAGCACGGTCAGAAATAATAGCTCCATTTTGTCTTGAAAGCATAATTCCTGCAAATTCACCGTAACCAAGGTATTCAGAACTAATTAATCCTTCCCCTCTAGTATCAGTTAGGAAAGTTGATCTATATCCAATAAGTCCACGAGAAGGGATTCTAAACTCTACTCTTGTTCTATCTTCACCGATTGGCATCATATTACCCATGATACCTTTTCTTATCGAAAGCTTTTCAGTGATAGGACCTGTACAGTCACTTGGAATATCTACTACAACGTTTTCATATGGTTCAGTCTTTGCACCATTTTCATCAGTGCTAAAAAGAACTTCAGGTCTTGAGATCATTAGCTCGTAACCTTGTCTTCTAATTTCTTCAAAAACGATCGCAAGTTGAAGTTCCCCACGTCCTTTAAGTTTTAAAACCTTTGGGTCATCAGTACCTTCATATTGAAGAGCAACGTTTAATCTACAAGCTTCTTGAAGAAGTTCTTCAAGTTTTCTTGATGTAAGGTATTCACCCTCTTTACCAGAATTTGGAGAAGTGTTAACAGAAACGTTTACAGAAACTGTTGGTGGCTCAACTGTAATTCTTTCAAGTGGAGAGATATCTTGTGGAGAACAAATCGTGTCACCAATAGCGTTCTCTGAAGAACCTGCTACGATAACGATTTCACCAGCAGAAGCTGAGTCTACTTCTTTAAATCCAATTTTGTCATAGATTTGAATTGAGGAAACTTTAAATGATTTATTCTTTCCAGCTTCATCACAACGAATAAAGTTTTGGTTCTTTGTGATTGTTCCTCTACTGATTCTTCCTACTAGAAGTGCACCAAGGTACTCAGAGTAAGAAAGATTCGTCACTAGAAGTTGAAGGTTTTCACCTTGTTCAATTTGAGGTTCAGGGTAGAAGTCAGAAACGATGAAATCTAAGATAGGATTCATGTCACTTCTTTTTTCCGCAGGATCTAATGTTGCCCAACCTTCTTTTGCAGAAGAATAAATAATTGGAATATCTAAATCGTAATCTTCAAGTCCAAGTTGATCGGCCATTTCTAAGAATAGATCTTCAATCTCACCTTTAACTTCTTCGATTCTCTCGTCAGGTCTGTCGATTTTATTAATGATGACACCAATTTTAATTCCACGAGCTAATGCTTTTTGAAGAACGAATCTTGTTTGAGGAAGCGGTCCCTCGGCAGCGTCTACTAAAAGTAAAACACCATCAACCATCATAAGTGATCTTTCAACTTCTCCACCAAAGTCAGCATGGCCTGGAGTATCTAGAAGATTTACTCTGAAGCCTTTGTAGTCAAAAGCACAGTTCTTAGCTGTAATTGTAATACCTCTTTCTTTTTCGATATCACCTGAGTCCATAACTCTTTCAGAAACTTGTTCTCTTTCACCAAAAGTTCCAGACTGCTTTAATAGCTCATCTACTAGCGTTGTTTTTCCATGGTCAACGTGAGCGACGACGGCAATGTTTTTCAAATTAGACATACAATTTCCTATAGGCTATGATGCTTGTTGTTAAAATATTAATATTTTTCACCCATACTAATGGAAGTGATGGGCTTTGTAACTTAAAAGATTGCGCTATGATTCAATTGAATAACATTTCTAAGGCCTTTGGCGGGCAAACTCTTTATGAAGACATTTCATTTATATTAGGACCGAAAGAGAGGATAGGCCTTGTCGGTAGAAATGGAAGTGGTAAGTCCACACTTTTTAAAATTATAACTGGTGAGCTCTCTCACGATGGGGGCTCTATAAATGTCCCCAAATCCTATAAAATTGGTTACTTAAGGCAGCATCTTGAATTCTCAAAATCATCGGTTCTAGAGGAGTGTATCCAATCCCTCGCTAAGGAAGAGGAGTTTGATCACTATAAGGCCGAAAAGATTTTGTCAGGATTAGGTTTTAGTGAAGAGGATATGAGCGCTGATCCTTTGAGCTTCTCTGGCGGTTATCAGATTAGAATTAATCTCGCGAAATGCTTATTAGAGGCTCCTCATCTCTTACTTCTAGATGAGCCTACAAACTACTTAGATATTATTTCACTTAGATGGCTTAAGAATTTTTTAAAGAACTATCAAGGAGAAGTTATTCTCATTACCCATGATAGAGACTTTATGGACGATGTTGTTACTCACACAATGGGGATAAGTCGTGGTGGACTTAAGAAAATAAAAGGTGTTACTGCAAATTTCTATGAACGTCTTATTGAAGATGAACTTGTTTATGAGCAAACTAGGGCCAATCAAGAAAAGAAAAAGAAAGAGCTAATGTCTTTTGTCGATAGATTTAGGGCCAAAGCTTCTAAGGCAACACAAGCGCAATCCAGATTAAAGCAACTTGAAAAAATGGGAACGATGGATGAGTTGGCCAAAGAAGGAAACCTTGGCTTCTCCTTTCGTTACACGGAATGTCCCGGAAAAGTTATTTTAACTGCTGATGATCTTTCTTTTTCTTATTCTGGTAGTGACGATGAACTTCTCTTTAAGAATTTGAAACTTGATATTAAAAGAGAAGATTGCATTGGAATTATTGGTAAGAATGGTAAGGGAAAATCTACGCTTTTAAATGTTTTAACAGGTGAGCTAAAACAAAATTCTGGAGAAATAAAATATCATCCTTCTGCTCAAGTAGGACACTTTGGTCAAACGAATATTAATAGACTTTCGGAAGGTATGACTATTGCTTCTGAAGTAGCCTCTTCAAACACTGAACTTTCTTTTAGCGAGGTTCGTTCAATTTGTGGAAGTATGATGTTTGAAGGAGACCTTGCAGATAAGAAAATTAGCGTTCTATCTGGGGGAGAAAAATCGAGAGTAATGCTTGGAAAAATACTTGCCCATAAATCAAATATTCTCTACCTCGATGAGCCTACCAACCATTTGGATATGGAAGCTGTGGAAACTCTTTGTGAGAAGCTTGAAAAATTTCCAGGCGCTATTGTTCTTGTTACCCACAACGAAATGTTTCTTCGAAGACTTGCTAATAGACTTGTCGTTTTTAGAGAGGGAGGAGCAGAAGTTTTTGAAGGAAATTACGATGAGTTCTTAGAAAAAGTTGGATGGGATGAAGACATTGTTCAAACTGCAGAAGTGGTAAAAGAAGAAAAGTTTTCTAAGAAAGATTTAAAAAGACTTCGAGCAGAATTAGTATCTGAAAGAAGTAAGGAGTCTAAACCATTTAGAAAGAGAATGGATGAATTAGAAAAGGATATTTTTACGAAAGAAGAGAAGATCGATGAAATAAATAATTCACTTATTGAGGTAAGTTCATCGGGAGACGGCAGTAAGATAACTGAACTATCTAAGAATTTAGGTGTTTTACAAAAGCTTCTTGATATTGAGTATGATGAATTATCAGAACTCACAGACAAGTATGAGGAAATACAAAAGAGTTATGAAACTAGGCTAAATGAACTAGAGCTTTAACTTTTGTCTAAAGAAATTTAGTAAATCTTAAGAAGAATATTCTTGGAAGAGAGTGTGAAATAGTTGAAGATATCTCTATGAAAAAACTAAGCCAGAATAAGATTATTGAAAATTTCTCTAACAACTTTAATCTAACTCCAAGAGAGACAGAGATTGTTGGAGAACTTTTAAAACAAATGACGAGTACAAAGCAAATTTCTGAATCATTAGGAATTAGTACATCGACTGTTCGTAATCATTTTGAAAATATTTTTAGAAAAACAAATTGCGAAAATAAATGTGAAGTGGCTGTTCTTGTTTATAAAGAACTATTCTCTAAAATGAAAACATTTCAATCTCTTGCTAGAACTCCGAAGGTCCTTGTTGTGGAAGACAATGAAGTTATGTGCGAAGTCCTAGCGAACTCTATCGAAAATCTTGGAATGAGTGCAACGAGAGTAACTGACCCAGAAGAAGTTCTACCTCTTCTTGCGTCTGAACGATTTGATTGTGTTATTTCTGATATTAGGATGCCAAATAAAGATGGCGTCGAACTCTTATCTGAGATAAGAAAGTCTCATCCTATTTGGCCATTTGTTATTCTCGTTTCTGGGCATCATGATTACGATATTGATGAGCTTCTAAATTTTGGAGCAGTGGCTTATGTTCCAAAGCCTTTTAAAATTGATGAAATTTTTAAGTTAATTTCGGATTATTTTATTGATGACTTAATACAGAGAAATAAATCTATGGTTAAGAGTAAGGAAATCCTTAGAGACTTCGAAAAAGAGATCTTAGATTTAACAAAAGTTTCTGTCGGTACTGGTGGTGCTTTTATTTCTTTTTCTGATCTTCCTTGTATTGGGACAGCTGAGGTTGGAAAAATTTATGACTTTAATGTAAAGGTTGAAGAGCAAGTTGCAACAATTAAAATTGCAGCTGAAGTCGTTTGGAAAAAAGATATTGGAGAAATTAATCCTGGCGTTGGAGTACGCTTTGTTTCTCTAACTCCTGAGGTGGATAGTTTCATTAAGAAGTATATTAGCCAAAATAGTATTTCGAGTTTTATTCCAAATATCTAGTTTATTATTTTCTTTGCCAAGAATGGTACTTTCGAACAAACTCAAGAAGTTTCTTTGGCTTTCTCTCACTCTTCCAAGCTCCTGCGAGATATTTATTCGCTTCTCCCATCGTTGGATACATATGAATTGTTCCAAGAATCTTATTGAGACCATAGTTATTCTTCATCGCACTTATAAACTCCAGTAGTAAATCGCTTGCGTGGTTTCCAATAATGGTTGCACCTAGAATTTTATCACTACCTGGAATAGTTAAAACTTTTACAAATCCATAGTCTTCACTGTCGGCGATGGCCCTATCGAGATCGTCAATATTGTATTTCGTAATTTCATACGCAATTTCTTCCTCTATACACATCTTCTCATTCTTTCCAACAGTGGCAACTTCTGGATCAGTGTAAGTGGCCCAAGGAATAACAGAATAGTCGACCTTGAATTTCTTAAAGCGTCCAAAAAGCCCATTTACAGCGCAGTACCAAGCTTGATGAGCCGCTGTGTGAGTAAGCTGGAAAGGACCAGCAACATCACCGCAGGCAAATATATTTGGAAAATTTGTTTGGAGAAATTCATTTGTTTCAATTGTTCCATTCTTTCTAAGTTTTACGCCAATTTCTTTTAGTCCAAATCCATTTGTATTGGCCTTTCTTCCAATAGCGATAAGAACATCAGTGAATTGAACTTCTACGTCCTGACCTTGGTACTCACAGATAAGAGACATGGGCTTAAATTCCTTGGCCCTGTGACCAGTGAGAATATTGACTCCTTCTTTTGAGAGTCGCTCTTGCAGTGCTATCGAAACGTCAGAATCTTCTTTAGAGAGAAGAGTCTGAGACATTTCTACAAGAGTCACTTTAGACCCAAGTCTTGAAAAAGCTTGAGCTAACTCTACTCCTATTGGACCTCCTCCTAGAATGAGAAGATCTTTTGGCAATTTCTCAAGCTCCCAAATATTGTCAGAAGTTCTTATATGAGCAAGTTCTATACCTTTAATTGGAGGAACAAAGGGCCTAGCTCCTGTGGCGATGGTTATATTTCTCGTTGTCAGTATTCTTCCATTAACTTCTACTTCCCAGGGGGAAATAATATTGGCCTTACCCGTAATGCAGTCGACACCTAGTTGAGTATACCGCTCAATGGAATCATGGGGTTCAATCTTCTTTATAATAGATTTCACTCTATCCATAACGTCCTTGAAATTAAACTCTACTTTGATTTCTTTAATTCCAAAATCATTGGCCCTTTTAGCATGGTGAATGACACTTGCTGATTTAATTAGGGCCTTAGAGGGAACGCATCCAGTATTTAGACAATCTCCTCCCATCTTTCCTTGTTCTATGAGGGCTACTTTGGCATTGACTGTCGCTCCAATATAAGAGGTAACAAGACCTCCTGCTCCAGCTCCAATTGTTATCATATTATAGTCATAACTCTTTGGTCTTTTGAAAGGACCATAAACTCTTCTTGTCTTGTAGATTGTAATAATTTTCTTAGCGATAAGTGGGAAAATTGCAAGTAAGGAAAATGATAGAATTAGTTTTGAATTAAGAATTCCACTTACAGAATCTAGTTTTGATAATTGAACGCCTGCATTCACATAGACAATGGTACCAAGAAGCATACCTGCTTGAGAAATAAGAAAGTAGGTGGTCATTTTTATTTTGGTAAGCCCCATCGCTAAGTTTATTAAAAAGAATGGGAAGGCAGGAATTAACCTAAGAGTAAGAAGATAGAAGTGTCCATCTCTTTCAATACCTTGATTGATTACTTTAAGAGTTTTATTAAATTTTCTTTGAACGAAGTCTCTAAGTAGAAAGCGTGCCATGGCGAAGGAGAGTGTCGCTCCGATCGTGCTTGCAAAGGAGATGATAATTGTTCCTTTTACTAATCCAAAAATAGCTCCACCTGCTAACGTTAGAATAAGTGCTCCAGGTATAGAGAGTGCTGTTGCTAGAATATAGGTAATTGAATATATGATAATTGTTCTTAGAGAATTCTGCGCGTAGAAGTCATCTAAGAGTTCTTTATTTTCTTTTAGAAAATCTAATGTGAGATAGTGGGTGAGATTAAAATATTTAGCGCAAAGAAAAGCGGTAACTATTATCAGTAGTAGTAAAATCTTTGATATATTTTTTTTCATAAGTTTATTCTTTCTTATCAGGTATTAATATTAGTGAAACTGAATTCATACAATAACGCTTTCCTGTGGGTTCTGGACCGTCTGAGAAAACATGACCCAAGTGAGCTCCACATCTAGAGCAGATAATTTCAGTTCTAGTCATTCCAAATTTTGAATCATCAACTTCTGTTACAGCACTCTTAGTGATCGCTTGCCAAAAACTAGGCCAACCAGTTCCCGATTTATACTTTGTTTTTGAAGTGAATAAGTGTTGTCCACAATTTGAGCAAACATAGACTCCCGCTGTTTTAGAGTCCCAGTACTTTCCTGTGAATGCTCTCTCTGTTCCAGCTTCTCTCGTTACTTCATATTGAAGTGGACTTAGAACTTTCTTCCAATAGGTCTTATCCTTCGCCTTCCAGTTGATTGTATCTGGATTTAAGGAAGAGAGATGGCTGTCCTTATAGTCTTTACCTTCTCCCGCTGCAGATGTTTTGAAAATATTGAGCATACATCCCGAGAGGAGCACTGAGGCCATAATTAGTAGAATAATTTTCTTCATATGAGATCTCCTTATCGCTACTAATTAGTGTAAAAATAGAGCCTTTTGTGACAATTTATTTAAGTCGCTGTTTTCTATAGAACTTTATCGCTATCATTAAGAGAGCACTTAAAAGTAGTAGTCCAGAAACACCAATCCACATAGACATAATATTTTGCAAGATAACTAAGAAAACAATGGCAAAGAGAAGAACGGTTGCTACTTCATTCCACATTCTGAGTTTGGTCGAGCTAATTGTGTAAGTATCTCTTTGAAGATTTAAAAATATTCTATGGCTTAGAAGGTGATAAATATAGAGAAGAAGAACAAAGAATAATTTTGCTAGCAGCCATGGGTGGTCAGAAATTGGAAAGTAAACATGTATTAAACTAGGACCAAAAATCAGAGTTAAAATCGCTGAAGGCCATGTGATTCCATACCAGAGTCTTTTAGACATAATCTTAAACTGAGAAGTAAGGATATCTCTTTCAACTTGATTTCGCTCTTGCGCTTCAGTTTGATAAATAAAAAGTCTGACAATATAGAATAGACCTGCAAACCAAGTTACAATAAAAATAATATGTAGTGCTTTTAAATATGGGAAAGCTTCCAAGAGAAATCCTTTTTCTTCATATTTTAGCATAATTGTATAAGGGCGAGTAGGGGGAAGAGTGATGGAATTCTATATTTTTAGACACGGTCAAACTGACTGGAATAAAGTCAAAAAAGTTCAAGGAAAGACGGATATTCCATTAAATAATTTTGGGCGAAAAGAGGCGTTAGCACTGAAGGACTATTTCAAGAATATTAATATTGAAGCTGTCTATTCCTCAGACTTGCAAAGGGCCCATGAGACGGCAAAAATAGCATTTGATTCAAAAGAGATCGCAATTGAAACAACGAGTTCTCTACGTGAAGCAGACTTTGGAGAGGTTGAGGGAATGCTCCTCAATGATTTACTCGAAAAGTTTTCAACTAAATTTTGGGATATTCATATTGGTGGAGAAGAAGCAGATGACTTTTCATATCCTGGAGGCGAGTCAAGAAAAGAAGTAAGAGAGAGACTTATTTCCTTTATAGATAAATTAAGGGGAGAGGCAAAGTTTAAGCAAGTGGCCTTAAGTACTCATGGTGGAGCCCTTAGAAGTATTATTCATCACTATCTTCCTAACGAGAGTGAACTTGTAAAAATTCCTAATTGTGTAGTCTACAGAGTTAGCTTTAAAGGAGAGGAATTTAAAGTGGAAGGACCTTTTAATAATGAGGATGATAGTTGCTACAATTAAAAACTTTGGGCCACGACTGTGACCCAAGGTTGAAGTTACTTATGTGTCGGAGCGCCTGCTAAATTCTTTTGATAGAACTCACCAAAGTTTTCCATTTGCTTATGAAATGAGCTAGCTAACTCTTTAGCTTTCTCAGTATAAGCTGTCGAATTTTCCCAAGTTTGTTGCGGCATGAGAAGCTCTGTTGGAACTTCAGGAACCGCACAAGGAATTGCTAAATTGAAAATAGGATCATTCTCAAAAGCAACTTCGTTTAACTTATTTGCTTGAATTGATCTAATAATCTTTCTTGTAACCTTTAGAGGGAATCTCTGTCCTACACCGTAAGCTCCACCAGTCCAACCAGTGTTGATAAGCCATACTTTTATATCGTACTTATCAAGGTAGTGACCAAGAAGATCTGCGTAAACACTAGGGTGTCTAAGCATAAATGGTGCTCCAAAGAGAGGAGAGAAAGTTGCCTGTGGCTCTTGTACTCCAATTTCTGTTCCCGCTAATTTTGCTGTGTAACCAAGAACAAAGTAGAACATCGCCTGTTCTTTTGTAAGTTTAGATACTGGAGGAAGAACTCCAAAAGCATCCGCACAAAGAAAGAATATATCTTTTGGAATTTTTCCTTTAGACGATGTTTCAAGCTCTTTAATAAAACTTAGTGGGTAAGATGATCTACCATTTTCAGCAATAGACTTGTCATCAAAATCAACTTTTCCAGTTTCTTCATCTAGAACAACGTTCTCTAGCATTGCTCCAAATTTATTTGAAGCATCCCAGATTTCGGGTTCAGTGGCCTTAGAAAGCTGATAAGTCTTAGCGTAACAACCACCTTCAAAGTTGAAGATACCTTCATCACTAAGTCCGTGCTCGTCATCTCCTATTAGATAAGTTCCCTCATCTGTTGAAAGAGTTGTCTTACCTGTTCCAGAGAGACCAAAGAAAACTGATACGTCTTCATTTTCTAAACGAGATGCTCCCGAGTGCATTGGGAGGATTTTCTCTTCTGGTAGTCTGTAGTTCATTGCTGCGAACATACTTTTCTTGATTTCACCTGCGTAAAGAGTTCCACAAATAATTGTCGTATTAGTATCAAGACAAGTTACGATTGCCGTTTCAGTCTTTGTTTCAAACTCTGCTGGATCAAGCTTTAGTTCAGGAGCATGAAGAATTGTATAGTCAGTATTATTGAATTCTCTTACTTTTTCTCTGAATAAGTGCTTTGAAAAAAGTGCGTGCTGTGGGTGAGAAGTTATAAGTCTTGCCCCAATATTATATTTCTGATGAGCACCAACAGATCTCTCTGTAATGTATAAGTCTCCAGCAGCATTTAGATAATTGATCACTTTGGATTTAAGTGCTGCAAAAGTTTCAGCGCTCATTGGATTAAGATTATTTTCCCACCATACTGGACCAGTTGTCGTTTCAGTCTTTACTATATATCTATCTTGCGCTGATCTACCTGTGTGTTTTCCTGTGAGAACAGTGAGGGCCCCGTCAGAAGTAAGTCGTCCGTATCCTTTTCTGACTGCTTCAGCGACTAAGAAACTTCTTGGTGAGTCTAAGTGTATTTTATGCTCTCCGCGCTCAGTATTGATTCCTAATTCTTTGTAGAAATTATCCATTTTGAATCTCCTCTTGTTCTAATTCAGTGGTGGATAGATTTAGCAAAAGCTTTTGCTAATAATATGTATTAGATTGAATGTGAGATACTAAACTGGAATTATCTATTTGGCACCCCTAAAATATGGACCTAGAGGCATCTTTTTTCACATATTTCTCCTTGAATCTTTTGGCGAAGTGAGTAAGTTGTTATATAACTAAAACTATAAAAAATAACATCTTGCGCAAGGTTCTAAGTCAATGAAAAGTCTTACTTCTAGAGAGATCAGAGAAAAATTCCTCTCTTACTTTGAAAAACATAACCATTTAAAAATTAAAGCATCATCTGTTGTACCACAGAACGATCCGACTCTTCTCTTTATCAACTCGGGAATGGCACCTCTAAAGCCATACTTTCTTGGAAAAGAAGAGCCACCTAATAAGAGATTATGTAATTTTCAACCGTGTATTAGAACGAAAGATATTGATGATGTAGGGGACAGACACCATCTCACAATTTTTGAAATGATGGGATCGTGGTCTATTGGAGACTACTACAAAGACCTCGCCTGTTCACTTGCTTATGGATTATTAGTCGATGAATTAGGGTTTGACCCTAAGAGATTATACTTCACTGTCTATGGTGGAAATGAAAGTTTAGGAATTGAACCAGATAACGAATCAGTTGAAGCATGGAAGAAGTGTGGGGTTCCGGCCGATCATATCGTGATGCTTGGTGATGATAATTTCTGGGGACCTGCCGGAGAGACTGGGCCATGTGGTCCATGTACGGAAGTCTTCTTTGATTGTGGACCAGAGTATGGAATTGAGTATAAGCCAGGTGGGCACTTTGATGATGTTTCAAGATATATAGAAATTTGGAACGCAGGTGTTTTCATGGAGCTTAATAAGAAGAAAGATGGAAGTTTCATTCCTCTTCCTCTTAAGTCTGTTGATACAGGTTCTGGGTTAGAGAGACTTGCGATGGTGATGAATGGTCACGACTCAGTTTATGAGACTGACCTTATGCAACCATTAATGGATATTTCGCATAAACTTTTAAATTCTAATGGAAGCGAAGCTTCGATGAAGAAAGCGAGAATGCTAACGGATCATATTCGTGCAGCAGTTTTCATTTTAAGTGAAGGCGTTGCCCCATCTAATGAAGGTCAGGGTTATATCCCAAGACGATTAATTAGAAAGTGTGTCGCTGCTCTCATGGCAAAGAAAGTGGAGAAGATTGATTTCTCTGAAATGGTCGATGTGATTGTTTCGATGATGAGTGATTACTACCCACAAATTAAATCTGCAAAAGATATGATTTCTTATAACTTAAATAATGAAATTAATGACTTCATTCCTACTGTAAAAACAGGTTTAGAGTTAATTGAAAAAGAATTATCAGAAAATAAATCTTCAAATAAAATTTTTCCTGGAAAGATTGCATTTGAACTCGTAACAACTCACGGTCTTCCACTTGATGTTTTAAAGTCTGACCTATCAGACAGAGGAATTGAATTAGACGACGCTGAGTACGAAAAGTGCTATGAAGAACATAGAAAGACTTCCAGAGTTATTTCAAGAAAAGGTGGTTCTGCAGATCAAGAACAAATCGAAGCTCTAATCTCAAAACTTTCAACTACTGACTTCGTTGGATATGAAACAGAGAGTACGACCTCAAAAGTAAATATGCTAATTAGTGAGAATGAAGTTGTCGAATCTGTGAATGAAGGTGAGAGCTTTCTCTTTACAACTGTGAAGACTCCTTTCTATGGAGAGTCGGGTGGGCAAGTTGGAGATTCTGGAATCGCCAAGAATGATCACGCAAAAATTGAAATACTCGATACAATGAAAATTGGAAAGATCCACGTTCATGTAGCTAACGTTATGTCAGGTAAGTTAACTTCAGGTGAAGAAGTTGAATTAACTGTTGATAATGAAGTTCGTGCAGATATTAAGAGAAATCACTCTGCGACTCACTTACTTCACGCGGCCCTTCACAAAGTGGTTGGAAAGCACGCTGTCCAAAAAGGGTCACTAGTTAGATCTGATAGACTTCGTTTTGACTTTCAAAATCAGACATCTGTTTCTAAAGACGATTTAGATAAGATCGAAGCTCTTACTAATCAATGGATTATGAATAATACGGCGGGGGAAATTGATCTTCTCGATTATGACGCTGCTATTGAAAAAGGAGCTATCGCTCTCTTTGGTGAGAAGTATGATTCAAAAGTTAGGGTCATCGCATTTGGCGAGAACTCAGTAGAACTTTGTGGAGGAACTCACGTTTCTAGGACAGGTGATATTGGACTCATGCTTATAACGGGAGAATCTTCTGTTGCAAAAGGGATTAGAAGAATTGAAGCTGTGACAGGTAGAGAAGCTTATAAACTTTTACAAGAAAGAAATAATATTCTTAGAAAGACAAGTGAACTTCTAAGCGTTAAGCCAAATGAGTTTGAAACAAAAATTCAAGAGTTAAAAAAGAAGTCATCGGTGAAAAAAGAAGCACCTAAGAAAGTTTCAGCTAGTGAAGCAAAGTTTGAAAATGAAAGTAAGATTGAAATTTCAGGAGAGAAATTCTTTGTTGCTCAAATGAATGCTGATGCCCAAGTTTTAAAAGACCTTGGAGACCAGCTTTTAGCAAAGGGTGAGTATAAGATTATTTGCCTCGCAGGAAATGATGGGAAGACTATTAGAGCTTTTTCTTGGGTTGGCGATGGTCTAAATAAGAAAGTTAAAGCGGGAGATCTCTTAAAAGAACTCTTGAAACCAGTTGATGGAAAGGGCGGAGGAAAGCCTCACTTTGCTCAAGGTGGCTCACCGGATGTTGCAGGAATGGATAAGATTTTTTCAAATATTGCAGAGGTAGAGAGTTTTCTAAAAGGAAAATTATAAATGGCACTGAATAAGAAACCATATAAAGGGACTAGAGATTTTTTTCCTGCTGATAAGAGAGTTCAGGATTATATCTTTAATAAAATGAAATCTAGTGCTGAAGCTTTTTCTTTTGAAGCTTATGAAGGGCCAATGCTTGAAGAGGTCGCCCTTTACAAAGCGAAGTCTGGGGAAGAGCTAATTAACGAGCAGATTTACTCTTTTGAAGACCGAGGAGAGCGTTTCGTCGCAATTAGACCTGAGATGACTCCAACGGTTGCGAGAATGGTTGCTCAAGTACACCGAGAGATTCCTAAACCTATTAAATGGTATTCTATTCCAAATCTCATGCGCTATGAAAAGCCGCAAAGAGGGAGACTCAGAGAACACTGGCAACTCAATTGTGATATCTTTGGAGAGGTTGGTAGAAGTGGGGAAATTGAAATTCTTCAATTAATTACGCACTTATTTGAAAGCTTTGGAGCAAACTCAGAGCATTTTGAAATTCTCATCAATGATAGAGAGATAGTTAATATCGTCTTCAATGACTTAATGAAAATTGATGAAGAGACTTCCTATAAACTTTATAAAATAGTGGATAAAGCAAAGAAAGTGAAGCCAGAAGGCCTTCAGAAAATGATTTCAGAGTTGTCTCTTACTCAAGAGGCCGAAGATATTTTTAAGACGTATCTTGCGATTAAAAACTTTGATGAGCTCTTTTCATTCTTAGAGAAGTCTGGTTTTTCCGATAAAGGAGCAGGCTTTAAAGAGCTTTCTGATATCGCAACAGCTATTGGACTTAAAGATTACTTAGTCTATGACCCAACAATCGTTAGAGGTCTTGACTACTATACTGGAATAGTTTTTGAAGTCTTCGATAAGAACCCTGAAAATAGACGAGCACTGTGTGGAGGAGGGGCCTACGCAAACCTTCTTCAAATTTTTAATGAGAATCCAGTTCCTGGGGTTGGATTTGGACTTGGCGATGTGACTCTTACTGACTTCTTAACAACACACAAGCTTCTTCCTGACCTTTCAAAGAACGATGTAGATATTTATCTTACTTTTCAGTCAGAGAGTGCTCTTGCTAAGAATTTTGAGCTATCAGCTAAGGTTAGAGAGTTTGGTTTTAAATCTTTAAATTCTCTTGAGCCAGTTAAATTTAAGAAGGTTTTTTCTAACGGCGAAAAATTTGGAGCGAAATTTGCTTCAATTCTTGGAGAAAAAGAATTAGAAGAAGGATTCTTCCAAGTGAAAAACCTTGAGACAAAGGAATCTTTTGATATCAAGTTTACGGAGCTAGAGAAGTTAAGAGAAATTTTAAAAGCTTAGACTTATCCTATACAATTTCTAATTATTCGCTTTTTCGACTATAATGACTCCAAATCTAAAGGAGTCATTATGAATAAGTACCTAACCATTTTCTTTTTACTTTTTCTCGTTTCATGTGCGAGTTCAAATAAACTATCTTTCGATAGCGAGCTATCAGAATTTAAATACCCTCACGCAGTTGAAACATTTGAATTTTCTTCACAGAGACAAGATTTGAAAATGAGGTATATGGATATTGGTAAAGAGAATAAGAAAACTGTGATTCTTCTTCATGGAAAGAATTTCTCTGGATATTACTTTGAGAAAATAATGAACGAACTTGAGACTAAGGGTTATAGAGTAATTGTTCCAGATCAAATTGGATTTGGAAAAAGTACAAAACCAGAACACTACCAATATTCCTTTGCTCAACTTGCAAGAAATACTCATGCACTCTTAAGGAGTTTGAATATTGAAAAATATACGGTTGTGGGTCACTCCATGGGAGGAATGCTTGCGGTTCATATGTCTACGATGTTTAAACTAGAAGTTCAAAAGCTTGTTTTAGTTAATCCGATTGGGCTTGAGACTTACTTAGATCTTGTTGAATTTAAAGATCCAGAGTTCTTCTATGGAAATGAGAAGAAGAAAACAGTTGAGATGTTTAGAAATTATCAGAAAAAGAATTACTACGATGGTGCTTGGGATGAAAGCTATGAAGAGCTACTTACTCCATTTAAAGGGTGGAGAAATGGAAGTGATTGGGAGCTAGTTGCTTGGAATAATGCTCTAACATATTCACCAATTTTCTCTGACGATATAGTTGAGAAGTTTTCAAAAGTTAAGGCGCCGATCGTCTTAATCAATGGAACAAGAGATACCACTGGGCCAGGTAGAGGGTGGAAGCGTCCAGGTGTTACAAAGACTATGGGTGATTATAAGAAATTAGGGAAGGCCATTAAAAAGAAGAATAAGAAAGTCCAGCTCATAGAGCTGAACGGATTAGGGCATATGCCTCAATTTGAAGATTATGAGAGATTTTCAAAAGTATTCTATCCTCTCTTCTAATCCCTTGTTGCTTTAAAGAGAACCTTACCTTCTTTACTAAAGAGGGTGAGGTGGTTTCTCTCTGTCTCAAAGCGATGAACAAGTGGAAGAGATTGAAAGAATAAGAATTCATAATTATTTAATTTTCCAAAACAGAGTTTCTTCGTTGAGCCAGACTGTGAAATCATGACTTCACTTCCTTTCACTTTGTAGGTTGCAAAGTAATTATTACAGCTTGAGTTACCTCCAAGCTTATCTTCCATTTGAAAATTGAAATGGGAATCTACTTCTTTAGGAATTTCTACATTTTGAATATTAGTAACTTTCCACTTGCCTAAAATATTTTGATTCTTTGCTTCCTTGATCGTTGCACATGAGAATAGAAAAATTGAAGTAATAAATAGAATAGTTTTCATTATTAGTCCTTTCGTAGAAATGTGAGAACTATTCTATCACTTATAAAAAAGAGATCAAATGCTAATTATTTCCAGTTAGAATAAATGATGTGATGCTTGCCATCCTTAGAATCGTAAACGGCTTTTGAAGAGCTTCTAAGGTGATCTGAATCTAGCTCAGGAGAGATTCTTACTAATTGATAATTCCCAAAGTGTTTAACTTTAAAAGAAACTATTCGTTTTTCTAAATGAATGGAATTCTTTCCTAGAATTCCGATGGCCGACTCTTTATGGCCAGTTTGGGAATGATAAAGTATGTGAAGATTCTTAGGGTCTATTCCGTCTTTAAGCTTAAAACTAACTTCAAGTGGAGTGCCTTCTTTAAAATTGGTACTACCTTCTGTTGGGCGAATATTTAAAGGTGCTGAAATTGGAGAAGACTTTTCAATAATGCTAAAGTTCTGAGTAAATTTATCAGTTACTAAATCTTCTCCTCTATCAACTAAAATATCGATAGGGTCAGTCAGTAAGAATTGATGATGTTTAACTGAGGCTCCGGATGGTGCATCTGAAGTATACATAATTAAGCCAGCTTCTTCGCTATTTATATGATTCATATAATTCCTAACGAATACTGCAACTACAATAATGAGAGCTAAAGTTATGTACTTACTTTTATTATTAAAAATTTGAATGAAGTCACTTACCATTAGTTAATTCTATTAGATATTCCTAAGAGTAATGTGCCCACAGTCTTAATTCTTTATCCAAATTGTGTCAAAATATCTGACTAAAGTGCTTTAAACCAATTTTCCCATACTCTATCTGGAGAAGAGACATCGAATTTAATTGATTGATGTTCACCCCTTAGAACATCTCGAGGAAGTTGATTGAAGAATTTCTTAAAGGCCCTTGAAAAACTAGATTCACTTTCAAATCCTGATTCGTAAGAAATTTGAGAAATAGTTTTATTTCCTCCATTTTTCATGGAGAGAGTTCTAAAAGCTTTTATGAGTCTTCTCTCTTTTACATAGCTCATTATCCCACCATTCTGTGTAGGAAATAACCTATAAAGAGTAGACTTTGTAAGATTAAACTCAACAAGTATCAAAGGAATACTTAGGTTTGAATTTCCTAGATTGTCCTCAATATAATTTTTAATTTTAAAAATGAGAGCGACATTCTTACTAGGAGCATAGCTGTCTGTGACTTCATTTGGATTATAAGAAATTGCTGCACAAACCATGTCCACGCTAGGGCTAACTATTGAGTGGGCAGAGTCATTTGTAATTTTACTTATATTAGCCTGAAGAGAGAGCATATGAGACTGAAGTAAGGAAGCAAATGGATTGAGCTTAGTATCCAAGATTTTTCCATGAAGAATATCTTCATTTGGAACCTTTTCTCTTAAGAGTCTTCTAGGAATTACTAACGTTAGATTTCTAAATTTCCTATTAAAGGCCTTCCATGGTCTGGAAGTATCTATAACAATTAGTGATCCTGGACTACAGTTAAAGTGATCGTTATTTAACTCTCTCGTTGTATCTCCTTCTATAAACATTTGAATGAGAATATGATCAAGACCATCATTGGCAATTTTAGATTTTGTTCTCTCAAAATATTGGTCTAGCGTTGTGCAATCGATGAGCATAATTTCACTTAGAAGAAAGCTGTGAATTTGAGCTTCAAAGAGGTCTTTATTTGTTTGATCTGTATTTGTGTCAAAGACAACGCCCATGCTTTCTTTATAAGCTTCTATCTTCTCTTTGTCTGAGTAGGTAGAAGTCTTAAAAGTAGAATAGGGAACATTCTTGGACAAGATGGTGCCTTTTCGTGAGTAATTATTTATCTAAAGTGAATTTTTTCTCTTAATTTGTTGCTTGGCTACTTAAGAAAACATAAAGTTTTTATAGCTAAGTAAGTACTGTTATTATAAGAATGTAATTCAGCTATTTAGGGGAAGTTATATGAGTGATGCAAATAGAGATTACGTAATTTTGGCCGGAGGATGCTTTTGGGGGATGGAGCAACTTTTTCAAAAATTCGAAGGTGTCATTGATACGGATGTTGGTTATACGGGCGGAAAGCTAATAAATCCAACATACAAAGACGTTAAAACTGGTGAAACAGATCATGCTGAGGCAATAAAAATTACCTTTGATACAGATAGAACTAATTTAAAGAATATACTCCACTTCTTTTTCAAAGTTCACGACCCGACAACAGTTAATAGGCAAGGAAATGATGTAGGAACTCAATACCGTTCAGCAATTTTTGTTCGTAATAATGAGCAACGCATTACTTCAGAAGAAGTGATTAAAGAAGTTGAAGAACTAGAAAGATTTAAAGGATCAGTTCAAACAAACCTAGAAGATGAACGTGAGTTCTATTTGGCAGAAGACTTTCATCAAGATTATCTCTTGAAGAACCCAATGGGTTATACTTGTCATTTTGTAAGAAAATAAAAACTATGGGAGGTGTCTATGCTACGTAGGTTCCTGTTCGTCGAGTCAAACTCTTAGATTGTTAATGAACTTATATATGTCTATAATTTCAGTCTATGAAAAAACTAATTCTTACCTCTCTCGTTTTATTTAATATCAATACTCATGCATCAGTAGAAGATTTATTTCTAAAGTCTCTTAAGAGCTCTAATGAAGTAAATGTAATTAACCTACAGGAAAAGAAAACACTTTCAGAGTTAGATAGCACAGTCTCCACTCTCTATCCTTCTATCAATCTCGTTAATTCAAATAAGTATGGAAATAATTCTTATCAGACAAAGTCTGGACTTAAGAAATTTGATAGCAGCGTAGCTCTCTCTTTTGAGCAAGACCTTTTTCAAGGTGGAGCAGAGTTCTCTATTTATAAATTAAATAAAATAATTCCTAAAAAAGCTATGGCCTTAAAAGAGCAGAGACTTGCTGAGTACTTTGCTCTTTTTAGTACATACTATTTTCAACTTTCTTCAGCATTAGAAGAGAAGAGAGAAGTCACTAAACTCCTGGTTAACCTAGAGAGAAGAGTTAAGCTTGTAAAGAAGAGAACGAAAATTGGTAGAGATCGTAAGGCAGATTTCTTGGCCCTTGAGTCTCAACATGACAGATTGAAAGCGGACCTATTTGCGACAGACAGTAGGCTAGAAGAAGCAAAAACAAACTTCTTGAATTTTTCAGGACTAAAGAGCGCAGGGAACTTTGAAAATAGAATTGATCCTCTCACGCTTTCTCTACAAGAAGAAGTTGATCTTGGAAAAAGACCTGAACTGAAGAGTCTTGAACTTGAATATGAAACATCAAAAGCAAGAGCACAAATTGAGAAATCAAATTATTTTCCACAAGTTTCTCTTGGATCAAATTACTACTTAGATAAGACGTACACTGGGAGAGATAACTGGGACGTTACTCTAAAACTTACGATGAATATTTTTGATTTTGGAAAAACATCATCTTCAGTTGAAACACAAAATATTCAGGCGATGATAGATAGATCTAGATTTGAGTATAAAAAAGTAAATTCTAATCGTGATTGGGATAACTTTGTAAAAGTATTTAATCACAAAAAGAGTCAGCTTATCTCTCTTAAGAGATCTCTAGCGCAAATTAAAAAATCCTATGCTGAACAAGTTAAAGATTTAGATAAAGGTCTCGTTGCTCAAATTGATGTAATTAGATCTCTTGATGATGTGATTAATTTAGAAAAACTTTATATAAATGCAGCTCTTGAGCTCAAATCATTATACTACCAATCGAAAGCGTACTTGGGTGATTATCCTAAAAACTAAAAAGGTTTAAAATGAATATTTCAGAAATTTCAATAAAGAATCCTGTCTTTTCATGGATGATAATGTTCTCCCTTATTTTATTTGGAATTCTTGGATTTAAAAATTTAGGAATAAATGAAAATCCGGATGTGGATTATCCATCTGTTTCTATTTCTTATTCTTATGATGGAGCAACCCCAGAGGTTGTTGAAAAAGATATTTTAGAGCCTGTTGAGTCTGTACTTGTATCAATGCAAGGTGTGAAGGATATGACTTCTACTGCAAATAGGGGCTCAGGACGAATCGAACTTGAATTTACGTTAGATAAAGATATTGATTTTGCTCTTCAGGAAGTTCAGACACTACTTGGACGAGCTCAGAGACAACTTCCTGATTCAGTAGAGACTCCAACGGTAACAAAGTCAAATGCGGCAGATGATCCGATTCTCTATCTCGCAATTACTTCAAAAACATTGAAAGAGAGAGAGCTTAATATTCTCTTCAAAGATGGAATTGTGGATAGGCTTACAACAATTGAAGGCGTTTCTGAAGTACGAGCTTTTGGTTCAAGAGAGCCAATGATGAGAATTGATGTCGATGCGAAGAAGTTAAGAAATTATCAGCTAACTCTTACTGATATTATTGATACTCTTGCTAGAGAGCATGTAGAGCTTCCTGCTGGAAAGTTTGAAACTTCTGAAAAAGAAGAGAGCTTAAGAGTATTAGGAGAAGGAAGAACTGAGAAAGAATTTAGAGAAATGATCATTAGTAAGAGGGGAGGGAGAGCGAACTACGTTCCTATTACTCTGTCTGATGTGGCAAATATTTATCAAGGCGTTGAAAATAGAACACGAATATCTAGAGTTGATGGGATTCCATCACTATCAATGCCAATTTATAAGCAACGTGGGGCCAATGCTGTAGATGTTGCAGATAGAGTTAAGGAAAGAGTTAAAGAGATTAGTGAGTCTCTTCCGGAGGGAACAAATCTAACAGTGAACTTTGACCGAACTCAATTTGTAAGGCTCTCAATTGATGAATTAATCCAAAACTTAATTATTTCAGCACTACTAACATCATTTGTGTGTTGGATTTTTCTAAATTCATTATCAGCAACATTTAATATCCTACTTGCAATTCCTACAGCAATTATTGGAACTTTTGCTTTCATGCATATGTTTGGGTTTACGTTAAATACTTTTTCTTTCTTAGGATTAACATTGGCCATTGGGATAGTGGTCGATGATGCGATTGTGATGCTTGAAAATATTGTTCGTTACGCTAAGATGGGTCATGATAAGGTTCAAGCTTCATTTAAAGGAAGTAGAGAAATTACCTTTGCCGTTCTTGCAACAACAGCGGTTCTTATCGCTATCTTTGCTCCTATTTCACTCATGCCAGGTATTGAGGGACGATTCTTTAGGGAGTTTGCTCTCACTCTCTGTGTTGCAGTTGCCCTCTCGTCTCTAGAAGCACTTACCCTTGCTCCGATGAGGTGTTCACAATTTCTAAATGTGAAATCAAAAGGAATCTTCATCCACCACTGGGTTGATAGAGCGGTAGAGAGTTCAAAGACTCTCTATGTAAAATGTTTGAAGGGAGCCCTTAAGCATAGAATTCTAGTTCTAAGTATTTCTACGATTGTATTTCTATTATCACTACTATCTTTAAACCATATTAATAAAGAGTTCGCACCAGAGGCCGATAGAGGCTTTATGTTCGTTGTCTTTATGGCGCCCGATGGGAAGAGTTTGGATTATACAAATGAGAAAGTTAAGCAATATGAAAAGATTGTAATGGCCAATGAGAATGTTCAAAGAGTAATTATCTCCGTTGGTGGAGGCCGAGGGATTTCATCTGGAAATAGAGGTTTTGGAGTAATTATTCTAAAAGATCAGGATAAGAGAAAGAAGAGCCAGTTTGAAGTTGCTTCAGATATTAGAAAAGAGTTGAAGGCGATTGAAGGAATTAGAATTATTGTTAGAGACCGCCTAGGTTCAGCTATTAGTGGAAGAAGAGGGAGTCCTGTTGAGTTTACTATTACAGGGCCTAACCTTGCTGTGCAAAGAGAGTTATTTGGAAAGTTTCAAAAGGAAATGAGTGACTCAGGACTGATGGTTGGAATTAGATCTGATGATACAGGTGAACTTCCAGAAGTACATATTGTACCTAATAGATTAAAGGCCCAAGAAAGAGGAGTTGAGATTAATACAATTGCTCAAACTCTAAATGTTGGAGTCGGTGGTGTGACAGGTGGTAAGTATACAGAGGGTGGAAGAAGATACGATATCTTTGTTCAACTTAAAGAAGAAGATAGGTTACCTGAAACAATTTCTTCTCTTCTATTGCAAAATAACCGTGGAGAATTTGTAACACTAACAGATGTTGTCGATATTGTCCCGGCCTTTGGACCGCAAAGTATCTACCGAGAGAATCGTACGAGAGGTGTGAGAGTTGATGCAAACTTAGGTGATAATGTCACTCAGAGTGAGGCCTTTGCTTTTATCAAGAAAATCGCACCCACAATTCTTCCAGCAAAGTACAATATAAATTTCTCCAAAGATCTAAATGAATCTTTAATCAGTATTGTACTAATTATGGTTTTAGGCCTTGTGATTGCTTACATGGTTCTTGGAAGTCAGTTTAACTCTTTCCTTGACCCTATAACTGTTTTTCTAGCCGTTCCATTTGGACTAACGGGATCATTCTTAGCATTACTCGTTACAGGTCAAACGTTAAATATTTATTCAATGATTGGTATACTTCTGACTATGGGAATCGTGAAGAAGACTTCAATTCTCATTGTAGAGTTTTCAAACCATTTGAGAGACGGTGGGATGACTGTAGAAGAAGCTGTTCTTTCAGCTTGTACGACGAGATTTAGACCAATTATTATGACTACATTTACCACACTTGCTTCTGCTGTTCCTGCTGCCGTTTTAACAGGAGCAGGATCGGAGACTAGAATGCCAATGGCATTAGTGATATTAGGCGGAGTATCACTGTCGACAGTATTTACATTAATAGTTATCCCAACTTTCTACACTATGATTGCTAGAGAGAGACGTAAGATTCTAGTAGAGGAGTAAGAATGACTAAGTACTTTAAAGATGAAGAAAAAGTTAGGGCGCTTACTCCTTCTCAATTTGAAGTCACACAGAGAGATGGTACGGAGAGGGCCTTTACTGGAGAGTTTTGGGACTCTAAAGAAGAAGGACTCTATGTTGATATTGTTTCAGGTGAACCACTCTTTACTTCATTAGATAAGTTTGACTCTGGATGTGGTTGGCCTAGCTTTACAAAGCCTGTAAATGAAGAATTTATTACTGAGCATAGTGACGATAAATTCTCTATGAGAAGAGTTGAGGTGAGATCGAAGTATGGAGACTCTCACTTAGGTCACGTTTTTCCTGACGGTCCGGGGCCAGATGGTCTTCGCTATTGTATAAATTCAGCTTCTCTTAGATTTATTGCCAAGAGTGATTTAGAAAGAGAAGGTTATTCAGAATTTTTAGAACTTTTCAAATAGCTATATTAAATCTTTTATTTTGTAGTCTTTTAGTTCTTTTAGAAATGCCTTTGTTGCTTTAGATAGCATAAATTTAAGCTTACAGCTTGGAGAAAGGTTACATGTATTAGTTTCTTGATTGAAGCATTCTACAATTTCCAGATTCTCAACTCTTTTAACTAAATTTCCTACAGATGTATTTTTCATTTTCTTGTTAAATTCAATACCACCCTTTGGTCCTGGTACAGTTATGATATAGTCAAGTTCTGACAGAAGATTGACTGCAACACTTAGATGGTTCTTAGAAATACGATAAGTATCTGCTATTTCTTGAATTTTAGCCCTTCTATTTACTGTTTGTAGATAGATTAAGGTTCTTAGGCAGTAGTCTGTTTTAGTTGTCAATTTCATAAAATCTTCCTTCTTTATTCTTTACATTAATATATTTAATATGTATTGATATATTTTATATATATGAATATAGTGTTCTTATAAATTTAATTGGAGTAACAAATGAAGAAGTACTGGTGGGGTCTACTAAGTGTTCTAGTAGTAACATTTACAATTTTAGGATTTTACGGAAGTGAGATATATAGGCAAGCACCACCTATATATAAGAATATTCAAACGATAACAGGAAAAACTCTTTATACTGAAAAAGATATTTTAGATGGCCAAGTCGTTTGGCAATCAATTGGTGGACAACAAATTGGTTCAATATGGGGGCATGGTGCATATCAAGCTCCAGATTGGACTGCTGATTGGCTTCATAGAGAACTTGTTAGCTTTCAGTCAATAACTTCTTTAGAAAAATTTGGTAAGGAATTTGAAAAATTGAATGATCTTGAGAAAGCTCAAGTTAAATCTATTACTCTTGATGAGTATAGAAAATCAAAAGTTGTTAATGGGATTGTAACAATTTCTGAAAATAGAGGAAAAGCTTTTGAGGAGACTAAGAAGTATTATATGTCTCTTTTTAGTAATTCTGAAGAACTTAGAGCAACAAGAATTGCCTATGCAATTCATGAGGAAGTATTACCATCAGTTCTAAATAGAGAGAAGATGATGTCTTTCTTTCATTGGTCAACTTGGGCCGCTTCAGCAAATAGACCTGAGAAAAATTATACTTATACAAATAATTGGCCACACGAACCAATTATTAATAACGTTCCTACTTCTGAAAATATCTTCTGGTCTATTTTAAGCGTTGTTATTCTTATCTTGGCCCTTGGTCTTCTTATTTGGTTTTATGCTTTTCAAAAAGATGGAGATGAATTAGAGGCAGAACTACCTAAGAAAGATCCTCTTAAGAATTTTAATGTAACGCCATCAATGAGGGCCCTTTGGAAATATTGGGCAACGGTTATTCTTCTCTTTATTTTACAAATTGGATTGGGGGGAATTCTTGCTCATTACACAGTTGAGGGGCAGGACTTCTATGGAATTCCTATTTCTACAGTGCTTCCTTATTCTGTCGCTAGAACTTGGCATATTCAAATAGCTCTTTTTTGGATTGCTACTTCATTTCTTGCTTCGGGACTATTCCTTGCTCCAATTGTTAATGGAGGAAAGGATCCAAAGTATCAAAAACTGGGAGTAAATATACTTTTTGGAGCTCTTCTCGTTGTTGTATTTGGTTCTTTGACTGGAGAGTGGCTAGCGATTCATCAGAAAATGGATTTGGGGCTTAGTTTTTGGTTTGGACACCAAGGTTATGAGTATGTAGATCTTGGACGATTTTGGCAGATATTATTATTGGTCGGTCTTGGTATATGGCTTTTATTAATGCTTAGATGTATTGCACCTGCTCTTAAAGTTGCAAAAGACTCAAAGCAATTATTACTTTTATTTACAGCATCAACTGTTGCAATCGCTCTCTTCTATGGTGGAGGTTTGTTCTACGGGGCAAGAACTCATATAAGTATAATGGAATTTTGGAGATGGTGGGTTGTTCACCTTTGGGTAGAAGGATTCTTTGAAGTTTTTGCTACAGTTGCTATTGCATTTATTTTTGTAACACTTGGATTAATTAAGCCTAAGTCAGCAACAAAGGCTTCATTACTTTCAACTTCTATCTTTTTAGTCGGTGGAATTCCCGGAACATTTCACCACTTATACTTCAGTGGGACACCGATTTCTGTAAGTGCTATTGGAGCATGTTTCTCGGCCCTTGAAGTTGTTCCTCTCGTTCTTGTAGGTTTTGAAGCATTTCATAATTTCAAACTACAAAGTGTTACAAGTTGGATGCAGAATTATAAGTGGCCAATTACTTTCTTCGTTGGAGTTGCATTCTGGAATTTGGTAGGAGCAGGAGTTTTTGGATTCTTAATTAATCCTCCGATTGCCCTCTACTATCTACAGGGGTTAAATACGACTGCGGTACATGCTCATGGAGCTACATTTGGTGTGTATGGAATGCTATCTTTAGGTTTAGTTCTTTTGATTGTTCAAACTTGTTTTCAAGAAAAAGAATGGAACTCTAAACTAATGAATTATTCTTTTTGGGGATTGAATTTAGGATTAGGATTAATGATCGTTATGAGCTTGTTGCCGATTGGGCTTATTCAATTTCAAGCTTCTCTTGAGCATGGTCTTTGGTTTGCTAGAAGTTCCGAAGTAATGCAAACAGATTTAATTCAGAACTTACGTTGGATGAGAGCAGTTGGAGATACTATCTTTGCGATGGGTGGAATATGCTTTGCTCTTGCAGTCATTGAAAGAACAGGGATCTTAAAGCAAATAAAGTCGTAAAAAATTAAAATGCCATCTCTTACTTTGTATTAGATGGCATTTCAATTGTTCTAATAGGGAATGGAATTGTAATACCATTTTGATCGTAGATTTTTTTTATATTAATTATTGCTTGATGTCTGGCATTTAAAAAGGTTTGATTCTTTGGGTAGTACACCCATACTTTAGCAGTTAAATTAATTGAGCTATCTCCAAATTCTTCAAAATGTACTTCAACTTCATTCCCTTCAACTCTTCCTTCTATTGATGAAAGTGCCTCTTTCGTTACTTCTGTGACTTTTTCTAGGTCATCAGAATAGGAGACTCCTACTTTTATATCTAATCTTCTCTTTGGTGTTGTGGTTAAATTAGTAAAAGGCTTAGTGAACATATCTTTATTAGGGATAAGAACCTCTAACCCCTGAAAAGTCATAATACTTGTTGTTCTAAGGCTTATCTTGATAACTTCTCCGAAGTAATTTTCGATCTCTACAATATCTCCAACTTGATAGGGTTCCTTGAAAGCAATGAAAACTCCCGAGACAAAGTTAGATGCAATTTCTTGAAAAGCGAAACCAAGAGCAAGTCCAATGACCCCAGCTCCGGCAAGTAGGGATGTGACAGTCTTATCTAGGTGCAGTATTTCAAGAGAAATAAAGAGACCAATAGTTAAAATTGTTAAATAGATGATAGAACCAAAGAGGTCTCTTATTGTTTGGCTTTTAGAAATTCTTTTAATAACTTTTGTAAAAGCTTTTTTTACAAAGTGAGCAAGTACCAGAAAGAGAATGAAAATGAAAATAGAAACAATAAGGTTTGGGATTACTTTTATTGCCGAGTTTGTCCACGTTCCAATTTTTGTTTGAAGTATGGACGCTATCTTTTCTAAATTTAAGTAATCTAACATTTTAAATTCCTTTTAAAATTCTAGTGAAGTTGCTGTGTAAACTTCGCCTAAGTTATTTCCTGCTTTAAGTTTATGAACGTATCTTGCTCCAAAACTTATTGGTAGTATTCTAAAGAACTTAGACTCTAGCTCAAGTTCTAAACCAGTACTATTGTAGGTATCATTTTTGAGGTTAGACTCTAATTTAGTACTATCGAAGAAAGTATTTATTGTCGCTCTTCTTAGGTAGTAAATTCCCCAGAGATCAAAGTCAGGAGTGGCCAAGGGAAAAGCATAATTTGCAGTCACTTTCTGATAGTGAGGGATGCTTTCATATTTATAACCTCTAGAAAAGACATTTCCTAGGCGATTGAATTGAGTTGGAAGAAAGCGGTAGGAGTTGATATCATTTTTTTGCTTTTCTTCACTATAAGTAAATTTAAAACCATCATGATTAAAGAATCCTGGTACTTGAACTTTTCCTGAATGAAAGAATCGATAAGAAGAGTCTCTATCCTTAATGTTTCCTTCTGCATTTTCATATTTCGCAAAGTATCCAAAAGACCAAGGAGACATTATTGATCTTGCTGTCAGATCTTTAGAGAGATCAGTATAGAATTCGACAGAAGAGTTTTTGAAGTATCTATTGCCATAAGTAGGTCTTGAAACAGTTGCCTTGTACTTTCTTGTGTCGACATACTTTCCTGAGAAAGTAAGAGCATTGGTGAATGTGTATAAGTTCTTTTTATAAGTGTAAGGAAGTGTCATGGAGAGACCCGCCTGTTTTTCTTTCCACACAAGTATGTCTTCACTATTGAAGAAGTCCACTTCTCTATTTCTTATTTCTCCACTTATTTGAAAAACTGGATAGAACTCACTGTAACTCATGCTAAATTGAGTATAGTTTTGATCTTCATTCCCATCTTTACCAACTTGAGCAAAAATCCCCATTGTGTTTAAGTAGTTATTTGTATTGGCAGAAAGTCCAAAACCATTTCCTGCAAAGAAGCTCCACGAATGGGGCGTGACTAAGGCCTTATCAAGGTCACCGTAGTTTTCACTACTATATTTCTTAGGAGAACTTTGTCTTAGACTTACTTGATCTTTAAAAAGAACAGGAGCGAAATTATTATAATTATCTGAAGGATTTTGACCAAGGTAATTATAATCTACAAGTTCAGAAGATTTAATGGGAGAACACTTTGTAATCGGAGTCACTTTAATGTGTGAACCATAGGCATCTTCATTACTATAGAAAATATTCTGATTGTTTGCAGATGGAGATGTTGCATTGAAGTCTACATCCGTACATTTTGAAATCATCTTATCTGCGGTAATCTTGAAGATTTCAGTAACACCTTTATATTGAGCTTCAAAGAATGTTTCATTTCTTTCATTTATATATAAAGAACTTATATTATTTCTAGATTTAGGGAGAATCGTATTTGATTTCTTAGTCTTTAGATTCATTTTGGAAATATATTTATAACCGGCAGGATCTGCTAAAATGGCCATGACCTCATCTGAGTTTAATGGGTAAACTTCGACAAGAGTGTCTTTATCAAAACTCGTAGAGAAAATCTTCTCTCCTTTTAAATCATATTCGGATAAAGTCCATTTTAAGTCATCATTAAATTCTGAAACCAAAATACTCTTATTGTCTCTGCTAAAGCGAGGATTATAGAGTCTTTTTCCTGATGTGATTTTACTTTGTTCACCAGTCTTAAGGTCGATAAGAACTAGGTCAGAACTTCCTTTGTAGCCGTATCTTGCATTCGGTAAGAACTGTGAATAAATTGCTTGTTCTCCTCGTATATCAATTTTACTCATGCCTTTAGAAAAAGGTATTTCTGCAACGACTTCTTTCTTTACTCCTGTCTTCTTATAAAGTGTCCAGTAAGTATCCATAGAGTAGTGGAGATAGTAGGTTGATTTCCCATCATTGAATGGTGAAGTATTTTCTCGGTAATCGACTCTATTTTCAGAATGACCTTTAATATCTTTAGACCAAGTGGTCTTTAATTCATTCATCGTTTCATCGTAAAATTTGAAAAAGTCTTGTCCAGATACATGTTTAAATGCGTGGTAAAGTCTGTATGGATGAGGGAAATAAGAGATTTCTTCAGCGACTTTCTTCCAGAAATCTTCTCCAAACTTCTTAGTCGCGCTTGAGATGAGAATGTATCCAAAAGGGTAATGATTTGGAAGTCTGGTATTATAAGAGCCGTTGACGAGTTCATCATAGGTTGGAATTTGATCACTTGTAACAAGAGCTTTTAGCCTAGAGAGAAATTGCGGTGCTCTACCACGGCCAGTATCTGTATACTTTGTTTCTGCCCAGACAGCATCACCTTCAAAGAGCCACGGTTGAGTTCCAATGAATGTCCCAATCATCTGACCTGTGTCACCAAATAGCCAGCTCAAGAACTTAATAGTCTTCATATTAAAATGGTCAAATTGTTGAACATGTCTATATTCGTGAATTGCTAGAGTTTGATACCATTCTGCAGAGCCAAGACTTGTGGAGAACATGGATGAACTAAACCACTCACTTCTTCTTGGAGCGAGGCCCACAAAGCCATTGGGTTGGGCGACTTCAGGGCGAATGATAATTGGAACTTTCTTGGGATTTGTTATTCCGTAAGTTAGTCCAACGACTTTTGAATAGTGTTCAATGAGGTTGGCAATATAGTCAGAGTCTCTTCCGAGATAGTCAGGATAAATCAATTTCACATGATCGTTTTCAATAGTTTTCCAGTTAATAGAGCTTGAGCTCTGCCCTAGATCAGCTTCTTGAAAAGCTTGAGAGAAAGCATGTCCGGAAAATAGAATACTTAAAAGTAAAACGAACTTTGTCACTTGGGTCTACCTTGGTAAGGGTTTAATTTTAAATAATTTTTAGAATAGTTGAGAACCTTTTGCAAGTTTTACGCCTAGTGTTGTCATCGTGGTTTTATTTTGGGTGTCAGCTTCATTTTATGATAGAATTTCCTATATAATAGTTTAAAACGAGGAAGAGTATGAACGTATCAGAATTCATGACTAAGGATGTAATCTCTTGTACTGAAGATAATACAGTAGAAGAAGCTGCAAAAATAATGTGTGAAAAAGGTTTCAGTGTGATGCCTGTTGTAGACTCTAGTGGAGATTTGGTTGGTATACTTACTGAATCGGACTTTATTGGAAGAGATGCTAATATACCGCATGCACTAGCTTCGATTAAGACCTTATTTGGACAAAATTTCTATTTTAGTGATGTTGAAGATATTTACAAAAAATCCAAGCAAAAAAAGTTATCAGAAATAATGACTACAAATGTGAAAACAGTTAAGGCTGAGCAAACTCTTTCAGATGTTGTTTCTTTAATGTCCCACAATCATCTAAAGAGAATTCCTGTTCTTGATGGGAAGAAACTTGTAGGAATGATTACAAGAAAAGATCTATTAAAAGCTTATAATAAATTAGTTTAAATATTTTGAACTCCCTCTCATTATTTTTTGAGAGGGAGTTCAGTCTAAGAATTATACTTGTGATTGAGTCTTTATAGGTTTAAATAATTCGATTAAGTAGATTAATGTGAAACCTACTACCTGTGAAATCATAATCGCAATCAGAATGAGAAGAAGTATTCCCGGTCTAGAGCGAACTCTATCGAGTCTTTCAAATTCAAGAATATCAATTTTATTTTGAATATAAGTCTTTTGAAGGCCAATCTTTGCGAGCTTATCTCTCAGGCCCTCGTAAATTTTAAATTCAAAGTGATAGTTAGCCTTTATCTTCTCCATTTCTTGTTCAAATGGAACTAACTCTAGCTTTTGATTACTTATTTTCTTTAAGTATCTTTTACTAGTAGATATTTTGATACGAAGAGCAGAGTTCTCATCATTAAGTTGCATAATTCTCGCCTTAACTCCAAATTTTGACTGGTTCTTAGAGTCAGTTCTTTCCTTTTTTTTAAGCTTTTTTATTGTTGAATTATTCTCTGATATCTTTATTTGAGAATCATTAATTTGTTTTTTTAGACCACTTAGGTACTTTGTCCCTTCACCTTTTTCTTCGTTTAGTGAGATAACATTTCTTTGCTGCATTTTCTGTATGGAAGAGTGTTTTAAATCATTTAGGTTATTAAGAGTGTGGTCAATTTCACTTTGAAAGTATAGTTCCGCTTCATTGTATTCCTTCATTTCTCGAACTGTTAGATAATTCTTCGCAACGATGAGGCCTTGGTTAACGATAGTAGTGGATAGTATTCTTCTATTAGAGTTCACATTAAAGAAAATCTGCCCACCTTTATTAAGGCGAAACTTCAGCTTTGATCTTAAGTTACTTGCTAGGCCTTGGTTATTATCTTTAAAGGAATTAATGTAGTTACTTATCTCGGAGTCTTCTTGCTTATTTGTCTTAAAATGATCTGCTAACTCTAGAAAGAAATCATTTGTTTCAAGAAGGATTATGGCCCTTTCTGCAGGATTTATATTCTGTTGGCTCCCTACAATTGTGTCTAGAAATGATCTTAATTGACTATTTTCAGAGGTTTTTATAAGGAGTTTCCCTTGAGCTGGGTAGGTTGGAAATCTCTTATGTCTGACAACGGCAATTAGAATACAGCAAAGAGCAAGAATAAGTAGAAACTTCCATTTTGAAAGGAATATTTGTAATATTTCATACATTGAAATTTCATCATTCATCTTAAGAGCCATATCTTCTAAGTTATTGTTAGTTTATTATCGACACTAAAAAAAAATAACTTAGAAGAAGGTTTTATTTAGGAAAAAAATTGGTAGGATATTTAATCAATAACTTATAATGGGAATTATTTATGAAATATATTCGTTCTTTTTTAATAGTGTATTCATTATTCTTAAGTTCTAGTCAGGTATTTGCTCAGAGCTTTAATGCAGGGGTGGGTTTTGGAAAACCATCTGAGTTTGTATTTCAGTCATATAAGAATCAAGAGCTTATTTCTCTTCGTCTTTTGGGAGCAGTTAATAAAGCTGGGCTCTATCATGTTCCTAAAGATATTAAACTCATTACTCTCTTATCTCTTGCTGGAGGAACAAGTAAGGATGCAGAAGTCGAACAGATCATGATCGGGAGTGAGTCTCGAAAAGAAGTCATTAAGGTGAATTTATACGAGGCCATTAATGAGCAAGCTCATAGAGAATATGAATTTAATTCGAATGACACGATTTTTGTAAAGCATAAGAAACCTTTCATTAGTAACGACTCATGGAAAATTATCTCAGTAATAAGTGTTCTTCTAACTACTGCTTTAACAGCTATTGCTATTGATGATAAAATTTGAGTCACTAAATTATCCAGCGAGTAAGGTATCTGAAAAACTTTGTATATTCTTACTCGGGCTGATATTTGTTTCTAAAATTTCTCTAAAGTATCTCAAGGTTCCGCGAAATGTTCCCTACCTTATCTTTCAGCATGGATTACATCCTTATATAAATTTCGCTTTAAACTTCTTTGTAGGTGCTTTGATTTTATTTTACTTTGTTAGGAGAAAGAGGCATCACAAATTTAAACATCAGTATATATTCTTATTGATAATAACAGCTTCTGTTTTATTAATTCAGACATTATTTCAAATTGCTTTCGTCCACCCATTTAATTCATGGGTTCTACAATTTGGAGGACTTGTTATAGCCTTAGCATTGATTCAAATATATGGTGTGATGATTCCAGACATTTTCTCTGTTGATAAATTTGTAAAAACGATAAGAAATATTGCTGTACCTCTTGTTATTATTTCAGTGTGCTTGATTCCTGTGTTTAATATACAACTCTTTAGAGGGGGGCGTTTCATTGGAGTTTTCAAGCATATTCCTCATATGGTTTCAGCTTCAACCTTTGCTTTTATATTTTACTTTCCTCAAATTTTTAATCCTAAGATAAATATTTTAAAGCGCTATCTTACAATATTTATTCTCTTTATAGCTGTTTTCTTAACAGCAACGAAGGCCGCCATGATAACAATTCTCATTGTCTCGGGAGTTGGGGTATTGACCTTTGGAAATAAAGACAAGAATACTCGCATTTTTAAATTTGTCTTTGTTGTTCTAGGGGCGCTCTTCTTTCTCCTCTTTGGTGCTCAGCTGACAACCTTTCTCTATGAGGTTGCTTCTGGTCAAACTGGATTTCTGATGAGACCGGCTCAAGATGGAATAGCTACTCGAATGGAGGAGGTTACTCGTGGACTCCAGATGTTTATGGAGCATCCAAATTTCGGGCAGGGGATCCTCTATAAATTTATGAGTAAGTCAGGTATCGACGTTGGGGGCTATAACTCATTTAAAGATCCACATAATATCTTTGTATCTGCAGGAGTTATTGGGGGATGGCCATTTATGGGAGTGATCATAATAGGCTTTATCCTTATGATTGTAGGGAGTTTTCGAGGAATATTAAAAGGGGATCAAAGTACGCAGGTTGCAGCTATCTTTCTACTCTCTCACATTCCTGTTTTCGTCATTTATCATGTACATTTATCCCTTGGGGGAATGGGAGATCGGATGTATTGGCTTATTTTCGGCTACTTAGCTCTCAAGCTAGGGGAGAGTAATAAAAAAAGCGTGTAAAACTTTTAATTTTTTCTTCTAAATTTCACAATTGTGCTATAAGTTCCACGAAATCAAACCAAGGAACGACCATGAAAGCTGTTAGCAAGATTGACTACGCAATCATCTCTTTAATCTGTATTATTTTTATAATGAGTGTTCAGGCGCAACTATAAAAGTTGCGCTTTTCTCATTTTCCAATTATTTGAATTCAAGCTGTAAAAAATACTTTTAAAATCCAATGTCGCTCATGAGTCTTAATCTTGGACTCTATTCTTCAAACTAGTAAATTTAAAAATTTGAGATTCGGAAGATGGTTGAACCAAGTTTAAGAAAGGTGGAAGGATATAGCAGAAAAAAGCTTACTGAACACTTTTTAAAACCTATTAACACAATTAATTTTTGTTAAAAAGGCGACCATTTAAAAAGTTCAATAAGGGTTACCGCCTTTGAGTTCTTTCACTCAAAAATTAGCTGAGAGAAATTAGCCTCATTTTTTCAGACCAATTTTTCTGCGATTAGGTGCAAGCTTTGGAGAAATTTGTACTTCAATATCATCAAGTCTTTCAAAGACGATTTTGAAAAGTTTATGAGTGCCTTGTTCAAGTTTATCAACTCTGCCTTCGACTGAATTTTCCATAGCAAGAAAGCTTCTGAGCTTGGTAAAAGTTCTCATGATGGCGATATTCACTTGGATGGCCTGTTTACTATTTAAGACGGTTGATAACATTGCTACACCATTTTCAGTAAACATCATTGGCTTGCTTCTTCTTTTGTAACTCCAGCTATTTATGTTGTTTGAGGTCGCAAATTGCGACCGCAAAACGTCTAAGTCATCAGAATTACATTCAAGCATGAAGTCCTCTGGAAAACGCTCAATATTTCTTCTAACTTGCTCATTTAGCCTTTTGGTTTCAACTCCATAGAGTTTGGCCAAATCGCTGTCGAGTATAACTCGCTGGCCTCTAATTTCATAAATCATGTTTTGAATTTGATCGATTGGAAAATCCATAAAGCTTCCTCCTGTGCAAAGCAGGAGAGAGTATTAAGAAAATTATTGAGAGGCTATTTTTGTATGGGCTACAGGACGAGTTTTTCCATTTTTGAAATGAAGCTATTCTTTAAATACTTAAGTGAATAATTCTATAAAATCTGTCTCAACTATATAAGGGGTTAGAAAGCTTTGATGGTTCGAATAATTTGACAGATGGTGGCCCGGGCCGGACTTGAACCGGCACGCCCGAAAGCAACGGATTTTGAATCCGTCGTGTCTACCATTTCACCACCGGGCCATTTGTATTGGTATAGTAGGAACTATGGCCATAATAGTCAATAATTTACTCGCGTATTTTACATTGATGCGAGGAGTAAGACTTCTGAATCGCCTTACTCTTTCTCTCAACTATGGGCCTTTTTGTAATGAATAAGCACTCTTTTTTTAAGTAAATTATATTTGTATTCCGAATAGATCTTATGAAGAAGAAATCACTTTTAGAGATAAATAGAGAAGTCATAGAGTTAGTCCAAGGGATAAAGATCTTAGATAAAATAAGTTGGCCTAAGGAAGTTGAGAGAGATTTCTTCGATAGTCGTCTAAGAAAATCAAAATTTAAAATAGATTTCAAATATCCTAAATATGATTTCCATGATCAAAGAGAGAGATTAGAAAAGTTAAAAAAACTAGTTTCTAGCGAAGATCCATTATATCAATTTACTGCTTCTACTATAGAGAGCTATTGTAAATCTTTCGATATGATACATTCTGTGGGCTCAAAAGATTTTGAGGATTTAAGTATTGAAGTCTATGGTAAGCCGACTCACTTACTCTTTGGAAGTAAATACTCTCATCTTGAAACAGCGAAGATATTTATTAAGTCCTTAGAAGATTATGAACATCCTTATATGAAAGATGTTCAAAATCTTATTTCAGCTAAAGATCTTAGAAAGAAGTTGCAAAGTGAGTCGACAAAGTTCTTTGGAGAATATTCTCCTTCAGTAACCTTGAGTGACACTCTTGTTTCTAAGGCCGCGGCAGGAAAGAGTTATGTTAGATTAAGAAAAGGAGAGATGTTCACCGGCTATGACCATGATCAGCTTCTTGTTCACGAAATTATGACCCACTCACTTACTGCTATTAATGGATCTCTCCAAGAGAAGCTCCCTCTTCTTTCAATGGGAGCCGCTAGAACAACTAAGACCCAAGAAGGGCTTGCTACATTTTCAGAGATCATTACAGGCTCGTTGGATTTAAGCCGTCTAAAGAGAATTTGTCTGCGAGTAATTGCTCTAGATATGGCCTTAAATGGGGCAGACTTCTACGAACTCTTTAATTTCTTTCTAAGTCATAATAGTGGTAATGAAAAAGATTGTTATTTATCGGCATCTCGAATTCTTAGAGGTGGCTATGCTTCTGGTGGAATTTGTTTTACTAAGGATGGTGTTTATTTAGAAGGACTCATTCGAGTGCATAGCTTTTTTAGGTGGGCGTTTAAGTCTGGTAATTTAGATTTAGTTCACCTCTTATTTTGTGGAAGATTGGATATCAATGATATTTTTCTATTAAGCCCTTCTTTAGAAAATGGAGATATTTCAGCACCTAAGTTTTTACCAACTTGGTATACGAATATAGATCTCTTCGCAGGAAAGCTTGCTTTCTCTCTAATCTTAAATGGGATTGACTTAGATTTAGTTGAGAAGCATTTCTCAACTAAAAATCTAAAAGCAGCTGCTTAGTACTTATCTCTTAATTTATTTTTTAAATGTGAAAATTTTTCTATAATATTTTTTAGCTCGTATCTATTGATTCCTGGAACTTCATGATTATCTAAGCCTGTCATAGTATCAGAGTAGCTTAGGGAATTTAAAATAGCTTCCTCTGTAGCTTCGATAACTGCTCTATAGGCACCATTCATATGATCTTCCATAATGACATTGAGTTTTGAGTGAGGTTTCTTATTATCGTGTTTTAAAATATTTCCTGTCGAAAATCCAACGACAATTTCTCCACTACCATGTGCCGCAATTGTCCCAACTCTTCCAATTCCTAGAGCCGCACGCTTACAGAGTCTATTGATCTGATTTACAGTACAAGGTATATCGGTTGCAACGACAACAATAATTGATCCATAATTATCAACTCTCTTCTTGTAGTCTCCTTGTAGTGGCTCTAGAATTTGTCCAACAGGGTACCCGTCAATTTTCATATCCTTCATGTAACCAAAATTTGACATCACAAGCACTCCGACTGTGTAGTCAATTCCTTCAATGCTGACAATTCGGCTAGAGCTTCCAATTCCACCTTTTAGATCACAGCAGACCATTCCTGTTCCGCCGCCAACTGAGCCCTGAGGGAATTTACCACTCTTGCAATCTTTGATGGCAGAGAGGACATGCTTTTCTTCAATATGAAAGTTAATGCTATCATTTAAAAAACTATCATCACATTCCCCAACAACGGGAATGATGACGTATCTCTGATCCCAGATTTTATTAAATTTCTTACTCATCCATTTACTTATGCCTTGGCCTACGTGACCAACTGACATTGTATTAGTTAAAGCGATGGGGGTTTCTAGAATTCCCCATTCTTTTATTTGAGTGATTCCTGAAAGTTCTCCGGCACCATTTAGGATGAAGCTTCCAGCAATCAATTTCTTATTGAAAATATTCTCGTTTGGCATAATGACTGTTACACCAGTTTTAATATTTTCTTCTTGATCGAGAGTGCAATGACCAACCTTAACGCCTTTAACATCTGTGATTGAGTTGAACTTTCCCGTAGGCATTTCTCCAATCTTTACACCTAATTCGCGCACTCCTTGTGGAGGAATATAATTTTTCATTGTTGTGCACTCTTTCTCCAGCGTCTTATTGCTGGCTTTAAAATTTGATCGATTAATTTGTTGTAATTAAGTCCATTCTTATTAGCAATAATAGGAAGGTCGCTGAAGTCGGGGCTTAACCCTGGTAGAGGATTCACTTCAATAAAGTAAATCTTCTCATCGCTAGTAATTCTAAAATCAATGCGAGCAACATCACGACACCCTGTTGCTTTAAAGATTCCCTTTGATGTCTTTAAAAGTGCTTTCTTCAGTTTATCATTAAGTTCAGGAGGACTGATCACTTGAAATTCACTATTATTAAGAGGGTCATCAATTTGTTTTAATTCATAGGAATATACTGGGAATTCACTATTTCCTTTGAAAACAATCTCACTAATACCTATTACTTTAACTGTAGAATTTTCAAGTAAACCAACTGTTACTTCTCTTCCTGTAATATATTCTTCTGCAAGTAGTAGAGAACTAAAGTCGCTGAATCTTTCATTAATAAATGATTTAAGTTCTTCGTCACTATTAACAACAGAGTTATTATATATTCCTTTGGATGAACCTTCTTGGTTAGGCTTTACAATTATTGGATAGGTTAAATCGTGGACATACTTCTGAGATCTAGGATTAATGAGGGCCGATCTTGGAACGTAGAATCCTGATTGAGCAACAATTTTTGAAGCGATTGACTTATTGAGGGTAAGGCATAAGCAAGTAGCGTCACTTCCAGTGTGTTCAATACTCAAGAGGTCACATAGGGCAGGGACCTGGGCCTCTCTTGAGGACTTGTTAATTCCTTCGGCAATATTAAAGACAACATTGATATTCTCTCTTTCAAGATTTGTTGCAAGGTCTTTATTCGCTTCAATCATCTTACAATCAAAACCATTAAAATCAATAGCTTCCTTTATTGCGTTAACGGTATCTTGAGAGTCAAACTCTGCTTCAATCTCATAACCATCTTCACCTGCTTTCTTTCTTTTAAGATTGTAAACAAGAGCAACATTTGGTTTCGCTTTCTTTAATGGTCGAACTTTCTTTATTCCAGAGTTATTAGAACGATTTGTAGCAGCTTCAAGAATTTTACTTATAGTCTGTCCATAGTCTAATCCAAGTAGTGAGGTTGCTGCAAAGATTCCAGCGCCTTCTTGTAAGCTTGGAAGAGCGTTGACTTCGATAAAGTAAATATCCCCTGTGGGGGTGACTCTAAAGTCTGCTCTCGCCATATCATTAATTCCAAGAGATGAGACGACTACTTTCATATATTCTTTAATTTTTAGATTTGCATCTTCTGAAATTTCAGCTGGACAGAGAACACTAATGAGATCGTCGTCACCATTTTTCATTTCATAGTCATAAATATTTGACCCGTTCACAGCGGTTCCAACATATTCAATAGGCTCTAAAACCCCATCATGACCTAGACCTGAAATATAGGGAATTGTGATATCCTTTCCCTCTATATAGTCTTCTACAATTAATCCATGAGAGAATTCTTTTAGAGATGCTTTTGCATACTTTAGAAAAGATGTCTTATCTTTACACTTTGAATCTTGCGTAATTCCTTTTGAGGAGCCTTCAAAGTTTGGTTTAACAAATACAGGGTAGTTTAACTCATCTGCAATTAGATCTATTTCCTGTGAACTTGAAATAAAGTATCCCTTAGGGGCGGGAACACCTTTGGCCATCACGACACTTTTACAAAGAAATTTATCTAGAGTTAGAAAACACGCATAAGGTCCTGAGCCAACATATTTTAGATTAAGTTGTTCAAAGACTGTAGGTGCATAGGCTTCTCTTCCCATGCCAATATAGCCCTCAGCTGTATTAAAAATAATATCAGGATTTGAGTTCTTTAAGAGATCTATCCATTTACCATCTTTCGTCATTTCTACAGGAACTACTGTATGAGTTTCACCTTTCAAACCCTCTGTTATTGATGCGATAACGTCTTGAGTGTCGAATTCAGCCTCTTCCATGGAAGTGGATCTTTTTAGGTTGTAGACAAACGCAATTTTCATAAGCAACTCACTATTTAGTAAAAGTGTTGATTTAGACGAATAATAGCTGATGTTTAAATTGAAAGAAAGAAAAAGGAGCTTCTCTTAGAAGGGGAGCTGTTTCAGAAGGCTCCCTACTTACTTTCTAGGTTTGACTAATAAATAGACAATTACTTGTAAATCTTTCAAGTACTTAAAATATGGTTGATGCGCGACGCGTTTGTTGGTACTTTTTCATATAATTTATTGAGGATAAGTACTATGGATAGAAGACCACTGAAAACAAGGGGCGCTAGTTGGGCCAAGAATCTTGCTGCAAGTTTAGCACAGCTTGGATTAACTCCAAATCTCATCTCTCTATTGAGTGTGGTCTTTGCATTTCTCGTTTTATTTGCAGGTAGTTTGGCCAAGTCAAATCCGTCTTACTTCTTAATTTGTGCGGGATTAATACAGCTTCGACTTTTGTGTAATCTTCTTGATGGAATGGTTGCTGTTGAGCACGGGAAATCTTCTGCTAACGGAGAGTTATTTAATGATGTTCCAGACCGATTCGCAGATATTTTCATTATAGTAGGAGCAAGCTTTTCAATTGTTGATGATGGTTACGTTATAAGTCCATTAAACCTTGCTTGGATTGCTTCGAGTCTGGCAGTGATCACTGCTTATATTAGAGTTCTTGGGAAATCTCTTGGAACAAGTTCATACTTTATAGGGCCAATGGCAAAACAGCATAGAATGTTTTTGTTAACGCTTGCTCTGATCATTGAATTCTTTCTCATAGGAAGCTCATTTTCAACGAAGATCCTCTATATCGCATTAGTGATTATTGCTACTGGAAGTTTAGTGACTACTTTTAGAAGGCTGAGAATAATTTCTTCTGATCTCTTAAAGGGAAATCTTAAATGACACAATCAATTTCTGAACTGACTGGGTTCACTTCCTTATTTTCTGAAATTATTATTGGGATATATGCTCTCTTGGTTATGTTCACTCTCATCTTTATCCCTTGGGAGAAGATGAAACCTTCTAAGGGGATGCACGAGATAGTTTTAAGAGTGTATTCTTGGTGGGCGATTTTAATTCTTGCTACTGTTATGTTTCTACTACCCGGAACAATTGCTCTTATATTAATTATACTTCTAACATATATTTCACTAAGAGAATTTCTCACAAAACTCTCAGTCACAAATCACTTTAGAAGCACACTCTTCTTTGTTTATTTGGCAATACCAATTCAATACTACCTTGCTAAGAACGGAACAACTTATAGTTTCAATTCTTTTATTCCGGTTTATATGTTCTTCTTAATCCCTATTGTTAATATATTAAATGGCGAGTATGAGAAATATTTAGAGTTTAATGGAAAGGTTTTTTGGGCCACGATGTTAATCGTCTATGGTTTTTCTAATATTACATTCCTTATTCATCAAGGTGAAATAAGGGGATATATAGGTGAGCAAAACCTCCTGATACTACTAATTGTCTTTCTTACTCAAATTAATGACGTTCTTCAATTCCTTTGGGGAAAAACAATTGGTAAGCATAAGCTAAGTCCAACAATAAGCCCAAATAAGACAATTGAAGGATTTCTCGGAGGAGCAATAACATTAAGTGCTCTGAGTTTTTCTTTATCAAGTTACTTGCCTTTTGATAGCTCCCTTGAGGCTGCCGGCTTTGGATTTCTCTTAAGTGTCTTTGGATTGCTTGGGGATTTAAATATGTCTGCTGTTAAAAGAGATTTAGGAGTTAAAGATATGGATGATCTTATTCCTGGTCATGGTGGAATCCTAGATCGTCTAGATTCTCTTTCTTTTACGCTACCGTTTACTGTGCATTATCTACTTTTAAGAGGATATTTATAATGGAAAATTTAGCATTTATTATTAGAGTCATTCTTTTTAAAGGGATACTCGCTCCTTTTGTGAAAATCATTCTCGGAGTTAAATTTCGCTATGACGAAAAACCATCATTTGATAAGTCTAAAATTATTGTAGCTAATCATAGTAGCCATGTTGATGCGATAGCAATCCTTTGTAGTCTTTCAATTAGAGACTTAAAAAGAGTTCACCCTGTTGTGGCGAGAGATTATTTTTACCGTAATTCTGTTACGAAGGTATTTGCCAAACTTTGCTTAAATTCAGTGGCAGTTTCAAGAGATAGACAATTTGAAAATCCTCTTCATCAATGTGAGAAGCTTTTAGAAAAGGGGCATTCTCTGATAATTTTTCCCGAAGGTACAAGAGGAAGCTCAGATGAAATGAAAGAGTTTAAAAAAGGTGTTTCAATTCTTTTAAAGAAATATCCAGATGTTGAATTTGTTCCAGCTTTCTGTGAAGGGTTTGGAAGGATTCTTCCAAAAGGGCAATGGCTTATTTTACCATCTAATTCATCACTGAAAATTGGAAAGAGTAAGAGAGTTGATCAGGAACTAGAGATAAATGATATAACTAGTTTCATTAGAAAAAGCATTTTAGATTTAAAATTTTAGGAGAGTTTCTTGAAAGATCAACTTGTTCCAGCTTTACTTTATCTCGTTGCCGCCTTTATTGGAGCAATTGGACAATATGCTTATAAACTTGGTGGAAATAAGCTAAGTGAAGTTCCTGTCTATATGAACTTTCCTCTTATTCTAGGTATTCTTTTATTTTGTTTGGTAATGGTATTGTTTGTAGTTTCTTTTAAGTTAGGTGGAAGACTAAGTGTTGTCTATCCGATCTATGCAACAACATTTATATGGGGAACACTTATTGGAGTCTTTGTTGATAAGGAAGTTGTATCTGTAAATCAGATACTTTGCACTCTACTTGTTGTTCTTGGTTCTGCTGGAGTGGCTTACTTCGCTCCAGCAACAAATTAAGCTATCTCTTTACGTAACTAGTCGGGTCTTGCTTGTAAAAACCTTGGAGCTGATCGTATAGGTCTGGATGCTTTCTCTTGAAAGTTATTGGTTTCTCAAAGAAAGACTCGGTGATAACAGCAAAGAACTCAGCTCCGCTTGTTGCTCCGTACTGGTCTATAAAAGTCTTATGATGGTGTTTAATATCATCTTTTAAGTGATTAAACTCCGAAGACATAATATTTGCCCAGGCTCGGTAAGAGGAGTTTGATGAAAGTCTAGGTGCTCCATTGACTATTCCTGTTTCTGAGTCGAGTTGATGGGCAAACTCATGCAAGACAACATTTCTTCCACTGTGAGGGTTAAGCGCTTGTCCTTTAACGCTGTCCCATGCGAGCACAACTGTTTTTGTATGATGGTTTGATTCTCCAATTCTTGCTTCTTTTTTTGAAAGAGAAAAACCGCCCGCAAGAGGTTGGCGAATTTCGGAGCAAAAAGTTGTTTCATATATTACAATTGTATTAACGTTTGGGAAATAGTCTTTGGGCCTATGTAGAAGTAAGAGAGATGCTTCTGCACAGATAAGAACCTTCATTTCTTCTGTTACCAATAATCCATGAGCACCAATAAACTCTTTCTCATGATAGAGAATCTTTAAAGTTGCTTCTAGTTCTCTCTTATCTTGCTCATTGAGAGTTATATAAAGAGGCATTTCTTTATTTAGTATATCAAGCCATTCTTTAGAAAACTCCATTTCTAGATATTTCTTTCTTCTTCTATTTTTAAACCAATTAAACATTTTCTTCTCGCTTGCTTTACGAAGTAGATATTAGTTTCTATATTTTATAGAAAGTACTGGCTTATTCAAGACTCAAATGGAGAATACATGGAAATTCATTCGCTAGCTTATTTATTTCTGATGACTCTTTTCTTAGTTATTCTATTTTCTAAGAGAGTTATGAGAAATAGAGTGTGGACTGCGACGATGACTCCTCTAGCATCTATTATCGGGAGTGGATTTTTAATTGCTGCTCCTCTTTTAAATGAGCTAAGTGGGGATAATGCTCCATACCTCATGTTGATCCTCTGTATTGCTTCTTTCTGTGTAGGAGAAGTTATAAGATGGAATATTATGAGTGTTGAATCTATTGTTGAAAAAGGGGCTGGAAGTAAGAAAATACTTCTAAGTGAAAAAGTAGGTGAGTGGGCACTTGCTTTTGCTTACATTTTATCGATTACTTACTATCTCTATTTATTTTCTTCCTTCTTTCTTAGAATGACTCACATTTATAATCCTGTAATTGAAAAAGGTGTCGTAACTTTACTCTTTGTAGGGATTTCATTCTTCGGGCATCAGCATGGGCTAAATTCTTTAGAAAAGATTGAGTCAATTTCAGTTAATGTAAAACTTTCTATTATCCTAACGATATTAGTTGCTCTAGGTGTTTACCATTTTTCTCCAGAAGCCTCAATTGAAGTGATGAAAGAAACAAAAGATTTTAACTTTGATACCCTATTTATTTCTTTAGGATTATTAATAATGGTACAAGGCTTTGAGACTAGTCGATATCTATCTGAAAAATACTCTGGTGCTCTTAGAGTAAAGAGCATGAGAAATTCTCAAATAATAAGTTCCATGATTTATATGCTTTTGATTATATTATTTATTCCCGTTTTTGATCATCATCCTTTAGGGGAAAAAATAAGTGAAACATCTGTCATTGATATTGGGAAGTTTGTCTTTGTCTTAGCTCCTACTTTTCTCTTTGCTGCAGCAATGTCTAGTCAGCTAAGCGCAGCTATTGCTGATATGGGAGGAGGCGGAGGTCTTTTTAGTGAATTATCAAATAAGAGAATAAACTCTAAAAATGCCTATCTTCTCATTGCAGCATCTGGAATATTTCTTGTTTGGACGTTTGATATATTTAAAATTATTTCGTTTGCCTCAAAGGCATTTGCACTTTATTACTCTTTTCAGTGCCTGAGCTCAACTCTTTATCAATTTAGAAAGAATCACGTGAAGTTTGTATTCTCCATCCTTGTCGGAACTCTTTGTTTAGGAATATTTATTCTAGGTAGACCTTTTGAGTAGAAATTATAATTTTAACTTTAATAACTCAAGGGCTTCTTTAGTTGAAAACCTAAGGAAATCATCTTTTAGGTGTTTTTTTAACTCTGCATTATCGATCACGCAGCTAAATTTTATGTACTCAATGAGGTAGTCTGGAAAGTTCCAGATTTTCTTTACAGCAAGAGTCATAGGGGAGAGAGTTATGAGTGGAATCTTAAAAGTAGGAAGACCAATGATTTCCTTTGCTTTCTTTATGCTTACAACTTCATCTGGCGCAACATTATAAATTCCTGTCGGAACTTCCTTTAGTGATCTTGCAAGAATATTTGCCATATCGAACTCATGTATGAATTGAAACATTGGATTAAAGTCAACCCCTAGTGGTACATACTTTGTTGTGAGGTATTGGCTCATAGAGTTTCTTATTTGTGGCCCAATAATACTACATGGCCTAAGTACTACGGTTTCAATTCTATGTTGATTCTTCCACATCCAGTTAGTGGCAAGTTGATCCATTTCAGTCACATCACGAAGTTCTGGATGTTTAATGCTTGCTTTTAGAGGAGCATCTTCCGCAATGAAGGTTGGGTTGTCGGATAAAGCACCATAGACATGATAAGTACTAAGAATAATCATTTTCTTTACATCAAATTTCAGAGCGAGCTCTAAGATTCTATTCGTTCCCATAATATTTAAATCTAATCTTTGTGCGAGATTTGATTTATTAGAGTAGGCGTGACTCATTCTTGCTAAGTGGTATACTGCGTGAAATTCATTATCTCTAAAAAGTTTTTCGAAATTCCCACGTGTGTATCTAATCTTTAGGAATTGAACATTCTCTCTTTTAAATTCTTCAACCTGAGGTCTTGAGTCTACACCAATAATTTGATCTTCAGGGTTAGCCTTAGATAAGATACTAGTAAGTATTCTAGCAAGCCCGCCAGCAGCTCCAACGATTAATATCTTTCTAGATTTATTTAGCATTTGCCCAAAAGTTCCTTCTCTTTTTAAGTCCATCATTAGTCATTTTTTGAATAATACTTTCAATTTCAAAAATATGTAGGTCAATATCTTTATCTGTTGAATCCGAATTCAAATGACTTGGTGGCATATAAGCCTCTCCAATATAAATATCAATCGGTGAGGGGAGTGGTATATAGTTCGCACTTATTGGCAGTGCTGGAAGACCAAACTTCTTTGCAATCGACTTTGCCTGATAAACGTAAGGGAAGAACTCTTCCGCTCCAATAACAGCGATAGGAAGAATTGGAACGCCTGAACTTAAGGCAATCCTAAAAAATCCTCTTGTAAAATTTTGAACTTTATAAAAGTCTTTTGTGCTCTTTGATATCCCTTTCACGCCTTCAGGGAAAACTAATACTGACTGATTTCTCTCAAGAAGCTTTTCACAATTTTGTCTGTCACCTAGGACTGCTCCACCTTGTGCTGCCCATGTTCCAATAAAAGGAAGGCCAGTAAAGAATCTTTCTACCATGGCACGAAGAATTCTTGGAGGGCCAATCTCCATAGCGAAAGCAGTGGAGATAAGCATTCCGTCTATCGCTATCTGACCAGTGTGATTTGAAGTGATCATATAAGGCCTATCTTCAACGTTTTCTTTTCCAAAAACTCGTACTTTGAAATATTTCTTATAGAGGGGCCAAACATATTCAATACTATTCTTCGTTTTATGAAGGTCAAGTCCCCAAGGGTCCTCACTTTCTCCGTAGATGGAATAGAGTTTTGAAAATACTTGATCAAATTTCTTTCTGTCTTCAGAACTAGTCTTTAAATTTATCGTTTTAAGAATATCTTTTAACATAATTCTTTAATTGTAGTGGTTTAGAAGAATTTTAGGGAGGGGACAGTCTTTACCACATTTGAAGAAATGAACCACTTTCAAAGTAATTTATAAATGGTATAATTCATAACTAGATAATGACTGAAATAGTCTGGAGACATATATGCAAAAACAACCTCAATGGAAAGATCGCTTTAGTGAAATGGTTCAAGTTTGCCAAGAAGAGTTAAAGAGAACTACAGAAATTGGTAAGAAGATGCTTTCTGCTTCTAAAACTAATACAACTTTGCATGAAGCTTATGAAGAACTTGGACATCTAACTTTCAAAGCAGTAGAAGAAGGGAAGCTTGAGTTCGATGATGCTAGAGTTAAAGAGCTTGTGAATACGATTAAGTCTTGTGAGTTCGATTTAGAGAAAATTGAAAATGATGTAAATGATATTAAGAAAAATTCTAAAGAATAATAATACTATTAAAATATCTAAGAATGCAGGTCATGAATCCTAGAAATGCACTACTGACAAAAAGCAGTAGTGCAAATAAACATCTAATTTGAAAATTTCCATAATTAAAAGAAAAACGTTTTAGGAAATCTGGTCTTGCAAAGAAGACCAGAGTGATATTTAGCATCGCTACATAGTAGAAAAAAATAGTAAGAAAAATTAAAATTAATTTAGAATCCATTACATTGATTCTAATAGGTCTCGCTGTCTTAATAAATAGGAGATAATTGCTTCTTCCACTTGATCAATCCCATTTTTCTTCTCGGCAGAAGTGAAATAGATTTGTCTTACCCATTTAAATTCTTTGGAGAGAATTGGTTTTAACTTATTTAAAGCAGATCTTTCTTTTTGAGTTTTTAATTTATCAATTTTATTGAAGAGAAGAAATGTTTCAAAATTAAATCCTTTAAGGAAGTGGTGAAACTCCTGATCTGATTTTTGATTTGGATGTCTCGCATCTTGAATATTTACCATAAGTGTATGGAGAGAAATACTTCCAAAGAAAGTGGACATAAGGGCTTCCCAGTTCTTTGACATCTCTTTTGAAACTTCAGCGTGCCCATAACCAGGAAGGTCATAGAAGAAAAATTCTGGAATTTCCTCAAGAATCTTTCCATCACTCTTTATTTTAAATGAGAAAATATTGATTTCTCTTGTTCTTCCTGGTGTTTTAGAAGTTTTGGCAATTTTATTTCCAAAGAGGCTATTTATAGTACTCGACTTGCCAACATTTGATCTTCCAACAAAGCTTAATCCAATGGCATGAGGATTTTCCTTTAACCACTCTTGTAGCTGTTCTGGGTTACTCATCCCGTATCTAAAAGTTGATGTTTCTCTTGCAATCTCAAATGCCATGATTTTATTCCTTCCAGGTGGTTTATTTATTGAACCGGCCTTTAATCTAATTTATTGAAATGACTTTATATAGTATGGCACAAAATATGGAAATGGCAGGGTTGAAAAAAGTTCTCGATATTAGGATAAAAGGAGTCATTATGAAGGATTTTAGTCAAGATTTACAGGAAAGCTCAAAGTATCACTCTAAATTTATGCTTAAGCCCCTTTATGGAATAAGCAAAGAAATCATTCTCAATAGAACAGAATATAAGATTATAAAGTCTAAAAACGATCTATTTAGCCAAGAGCATTTCATTATTCAGTTACCAACCTTGGAAAATGACAGAATTGATTTATCTTTAAAATGGAAAAGTTCGGAAGGTGATAGTTACTATGTCTTAGAAAGTTTAAATGATGTTCCTTTTAGACTTAATGGAAATATTGTTCTTAGCGCGATTGTTACAAATGGAGATAAAGTAGATATCGCACACAATAGACTTGAATTTAATTGCGCAAATAAAGTTTTTGAATCTAATTATGGAGTTTGCCAAAGAGTAATAAATTCCAACCTCAATATACTCTTAGAAGGAGAGACTGGGACAGGAAAATCATTTCTAGCGAAGAAGATTCATGAAGAGAGTGGTCGCCTTGGAGCTTTTGTTCATTTAAATTTATCATCATTTTCAAAGAACCTTATCGAGTCTGAAATATTTGGACATGTAAAAGGGTCCTTTACTGGAGCCGTTAATAATAAGACTGGTGCATTGAAAGAAGCAGATTATGGAACATTATTTCTCGATGAAGTGGACTCCCTTCCTTTGGATATACAAACAAAGTTATTACTCTTTTTAGATTCTAAGAAATTTAGAAGCGTAGGAGATCACAAGGAGACTTCAACGGATGTTAGAATTATTTTTGCCTCAGGAAGATCTTTAGAGGAAATGGTTGGAAAGGGAGAATTTAGAAAAGATATGTTCTTTAGAGTTTCAAGTGGAGCCGTAAAAAAAATACAACCTCTTAGAAGAGACAAGCAGAGAGTTGGAGAACTCTTGAAAAAATTTGAACAAGATAAGGACTGTGTTATTTCAAAGAGGCTTACTAACTTCTACCTAAACCTCGAATGGCCAGGTAATATTCGACAACTTCTAGGGCATTTAGAAAAGAAAGTTGTCATGACTAATGGACGAAAGCTGGATTATGATTCTTTAGATGAGTCCTTAATATTATCACCTTTTACTTTAACAGATGATCTTACTGAAGAATACATTACTTATAGAGAATTGAAGTTAAACTACTTTAATAAAGTCTTTACACGTGTGAATGGGGACTACCGAGTTGCTGCAAAGAAATTAGATGTTTCAATAAATACAGTGAAGAATGTTCTGAGAAAGGCTGGGTAAATTTTAACCCGCAAGAATTGAATTGATATGAACTTCTTTGATCTCTCCCTTTATTCCTAGGTCTTGAATCAATTGATTAAGTTCATATTTGATTTTTTCTTTTATAATTAACTTTCCTTCAATCTCAAGTGGAAATTCTGGGATGAGAGGTTCAATGGTGGTGTTGAGTTTATCTTTTATTAAGTGTCTATTATTTTCAAAATAACTTTTAATATATTTATTAGAACTAATGAAGGTAAGGTCAATACTCAGGGTTTTTAAATTGGTAGAGTTTCCGATATAAACGGGCATGATGACATGATTAATACTGAAGCGTTTCTCATCTAATTTGTAATACCCTTTTCTCTTACTTACTTCTGTTGCATTTTCTACTTGAGACGCAGGTTCTCTCATTGAGCTATCGCTAGCTTTCTCGGAGATCTTCTGACTTTCCTTGTATATTGTTATTGATGATAGAGTCACTGCAGTTAAAGCAAAAGTTGAACCTAGGATAAACTTTGGACTTAGATTTATTAACCACGTCTTAAGTTTTAAAATAATAGGAGAGAAAATAAGAAGAGCGCTTAAAAGCAGTTTTCCATATTCAACTCTTCTATAGTCTACTTCTTTTGCCTTAATAATAATTTCTACACTTTTATTTTGAATTTTATTTGCAGTTTTAAGAGTTTTATCTTTTACAATGACTGCGCTTGTTATCGCTTTTGCACCTTGGTGGCCAATTGACTTCTTTGCATTGTCTCTTGTTTTAATAAATTGGTCTTGTCCTGAGCCAATAGTTTTCTTAATTTTATTTGGTGTTATTTTTGAAATAGCTCTGCCTAGAGCAGAAAGAATCTGTTCTATAATTGTATTTAAAAATGCTTCTATTTTGATCCAAAATTTCAAAGAAGCCTCCTTAGGTACCTATCGGTATATTTTCAATTACTTTTAGGGTCTTTATTTTCTTATATGGCAGACTGTTATAGTCGGTTACTGAAAGAAAATTCCCCCTAGGGATTTATAGGTCAAAATACTTAGATCTGCCCCCTGAAATCCGATGAGTGATATGTATTCAGAGTTTTGAATACTTAGATAACTTTAGATATGGATCGAATTATGTGGGCGATAAAATCAATACTTGTTATTTCTCTTTTACTCAACCTCTCTGGATGTGCAGAACTTCTTACAAGCAGGAGTTTTATCGATGAAATGGATAGAGAGTCGGATTCTTTTTGGGTCGCAGGTGAAGACTTTAATGTAACGGCTGGTGATAGTGGTAGAGCTCATCGAACTAGAGCAGAGATTATGAAGAGAACTCCATTAGATGGTCTCACAAAAGAAGAGATTCAAGAAAAGACTTTGCTGAGTAAAGAGCTAACAAGAAAAGTTAATGCTATGACAGATGAGGAGTACACTCAATATGTAAGTATCAGAGATAAGTTAGAAACAGACTCTGAAAAAGCTTATTACCTAAATCTTTCTAAGCACGACAGAGGTGAGTATTTGAGAACTAAGTTCTTTACTGCCTATCAAAAAGACAGTCGCTCGCCAGCGAGTCACGATTTTGGATTTAGAAGAACAAAGACTACGAAAGTCGATATGGGAATGAATAAGAATGACATTATGAAAATTTGGGGACGTCCAATGCAAGTTGATGTGGCCGGAGATCCACGCTACGAAAATGAGCGCTGGTCATTCTATGATGGTAGCCATGTGAAGCAAATTTACTTCGAAAATGGTGTTGTAAGTGGTTGGATTCTCGAATAGTTATTTAAGTGAAATTTGAATGCGCAATGCGTATAATATTAAAGAGGCTTTGGGCCTCTTTTTTTTGCTCTAAACTTTCCAAATGCCTCGAATTTTCCTAAGATTGGGAACCAAAAATAACGGTCAAATACATAGAATTATTCAAACAAGTTGGTGAGGTAGAATATGAGTGATTTACTCAATAATTACACATTAGAATTTGAAAAACCTGTAAGAGATTTAGAAAATCAAATTAAAGAATTACAGGAAGCTTCTCTTCGTCCCGAAATTGATATTAGCAAAGAGATCAAGGCACTCCAAAAGAAAGTAAGTACGCTCATTAAAGATATTTATGCCAACCTGAGTCCTTGGGAGAGAGTGCAACTTTCAAGACACCCAAATCGTCCCCATACAATTGATTATATCAGTGAGATGGTTGAGGACTTTAAAGAACTTTGCGGTGATAGACATTTCGCCGACGATCCAGCCATCATTACAGGCTTTGGTCGAATTGATGGTAGGCAAGTTGCCATTGTTGGAATTGAAAAGGGTAGAAAGACAAAAGAAAAGGTTCACCATAATTTTGGAATGCCAAGACCGGAAGGTTATAGAAAGGCCCTTCGAATTATGCAAACGGCAGGTAGATTTGGAATTCCTATTGTGACATTCATTGATACTCCAGGCGCTTATCCAGGTATAGGCGCTGAAGAAAGAGGTCAGGCCTGTGCTATCGCAGAAAACCTAGCAGAAATGTTTGATATAAAATCTCCAATTGTTTCAGTTGTCATTGGTGAAGGTGGATCGGGCGGAGCTCTTGGAATCGCCATTGCAGATAAAGTGATGATGATGGAGTACTCAATTTATTCAGTAATTTCACCAGAGTCATGCGCTTCAATTCTTTGGGCAGATCCAAAGAAAGCAGAAGAGGCGGCGAACTCTTTAAAGCTCGTCCCTTCAAAAGCATTAGAGCTTGAAGTTGTTGATTCAGTAATTGAAGAGCCAATCGGTGGTGCCCATAAAGACAAGACGGCAGCATTTGAAATGGTTAAGAAGTCTATTTCTAAAGAACTAAAGGCACTATCGAAAGTAAGTACTGAAAAGTTATTAGAGCAGAGATTTGAAAAATTTAGAAAAATGGGTAATCAGACAATTACTCAAGTTCAATAGGGAGCTAGCGTGGCCATTCAGTCAATGACAGGATTTGGAAAAGGTGAGGCAAGTGGTGACGATTGGGTTATCACTGCTGAGATAAAGAGTGTGAATCACCGATTTAAAGATTTGCGTTTTAAGATGTCATCTCTCTTTGCTCCGATTGAAATTGATTTAAAGAATAGGCTGACAGAAGTTTTTAAACGTGGAAGCTTTGATATTTATATCAATTACAAAAAGGCCGAAGGAAAAACCAAGTTTGATGATATTGATGAGGAGAAGGTTTCTCTTTTTCTTGGGAAAATTTCAAAAATAGTGAAGAATCAGGGGTTGGATTTAGCTATTTCTCCGAGCGAGTTTCTAAGACAAGATTTTTATAAGGATCTAGATGACTCTAGTGAAGAGAGTTTTGATCTAGCGAGAACGGCCTTTGTTAATGCAATGGAGTCTCTTAAGGAATCTAGATTATCTGAGGGAGATAAGATGTTAAAAGTCATCAAGTCTCACAAGGAACAATTTGAGAAGCATTATTCTGTGATTGTCGGTCTAGCTGATACTTTTCAGGAGAATGTCGAAGAGAGGCTTAGAAAGAGGTTTCAGGACTTTTCAGAAGAGCTAGGAGTTGATGAACCAAGATTTCTTCAGGAAGTCGTTTATTATTTAGAGAAAATGGATGTTCATGAGGAAATAAATAGAATTGCGGCTCACCTTGAGAAGTTAGATTCTATTTTGGTTAATGGCGGAGAGATTGGAAGACAGCTTGATTTTCTTATTCAGGAGCTGAATAGGGAAACAAATACCATAGGTTCAAAATCTTCTCTAAAGGAAATCTCTGATAATGTCGTTCAGATGAAAGTACAATTAGAAAAAATTAGAGAACAGGGCTTAAATTTAGAGTAAGTATGAGTATTGGTAAGATTATTGTTATTGTTGCACCTTCGGGAACTGGAAAATCTACTTTAATTAAAAAAGTTAAAGCAGAATTTTCTGAATTATTAGAGTCTGTCTCTTATACCACTCGTGGAATACGAGAAGGTGAAGAGAATGGTGTTGCTTATAATTTTATTGATGAGAAAACTTTTTTAAAAATGAAAGATGATAATGAGTTTTTGGAGTGGGCCAAGGTTCATTCTAATTACTACGGGACCTCTAAGAAATTTGTGGAAGGGGAACTTGAGAAAGGAAAGAAGCTCTTGTTTGATCTTGATGTTCAAGGGGCCGATTCCTTTAAAGCCTATTTTGGAGATAGGGCGCAGATTATCTTTATTGCGCCACCATCTATTTTGGAGCTTGAAAAAAGGTTACGTGGACGAGGAACAGATAGTACTGGTGTTATTAATCTCAGACTTGAAAATGCAAAGAGAGAAGTTCTTAGAAAAGATGATTACGACTTCTGTGTAAAAAACGAAGAACTCGATGTGGCATTCGAAGATCTTAAAAATACGATTACAAAAATATTAAATTCATAAGGTACTAAAACAAATGTTTCACCGCTTAGACTTCTCACATGAAAGAGACTTAAATATTGATGAATTAGCAAAGAGGATGGAAGCCTATTATCCTGATGCTGACTTTGCTTTACTTAAGAAAGCTTATTACTTTGCTGAGAAATCACACAAGGGACAAATGAGAAGCTCTGGAGAAGAGTATATCATTCATCCACTTAATGTTGCTGGAACACTTGTTAAGCTTAGAATGGATATGGAAAGTGTTATTGCAGGTCTTTTACACGATGTCGTAGAAGATTGTGATGTGACACCAGAGGAAATAGAGAAAGAATTCTCTCCTGAGATCGCTCAAATTGTTGTAGGTCTTACAAAAATTTCAAAAATCAAATTTAAAACTAAAGAAGAGTCTCAAGCTGAAAACTTTCGTAAGATGGTTGTCGCTATGGCGAAAGACTTACGAGTTATTATCGTAAAACTTTCGGATAGAATGCATAATATGAGAACTCTTCAATATGTTTCTGATGAGAAGCAAAGAAAGATTGCAACAGAAACGTTGGAAATCTATGTTCCTCTTGCAAGTCGTTTAGGTATTAACTCTGTAAAGGGTGAGCTTGAAGATCTCTGCCTTAGGTTTATGAAGCCTGAGATTTACTATCGTCTCGCTGAAAAAGTTGCGATGAAGAAGTCTGAAAGAGATATCTACATCAGAGAAACAATTGATGTAATTAAAGAAAAACTTCTAGAATACTCAGTAAAAAGTGATGTTAAGGGACGCTCAAAGCACTTCTATTCTATCTATAAGAAAATGAATGCAAGGGGAGTGGATTTTGAACAAATTCAAGATGTCCTTGCTTTTAGATTAATTGTTGGAAATATCACTGAGTGCTACAAGTCTCTTGGTATTATCCATTCTTCTTTCACGCCAATTCCAGGTAGATTTAAAGACTACATAGCTATTCCAAAAGTAAATAATTACCAATCACTTCATACTACTGTGATTGGGCCAAAGGCCGAGAGGATTGAGATTCAAATTAGAACTCAAGAGATGGATGAAATTGCTGAAAGAGGTATTGCTGCTCACTGGAAGTATAAAGAAGGAAAGAATGCCTTCGCTAAGAAGCTTGATTGGGTTCAAGAGCTCTTAGAATTCAATTCAAGTGTCGATAATAATGACGACTTCATGGACGTTATTAAGAATGATCTAGATGTCGGTGGGGTCTTTGTTTTTACTCCTGACGGAGATGTACGTGAATTAAGATATGGGGCAACTCCACTTGATTTTGCTTACGCTGTTCACACTGAAATTGGGCATAAGTGCGTAGGAGCTAAGGTTAATAGCCGAATGGTTCCTCTTCGCTATACTCTTAAGTCTGGTGATACTGTTGAAATTCTAACGAGTAAGTCTCAAACACCAAATAAAGATTGGATTAATGTTGTTAAGTCTTCAAAAGCAAAACAGAAGATTAAGCAGTGGTTATTAAAAGTTGAAAGAGATAAGAATAAAGAAGTTGGAAAAGAGATCTTAGAAAAGGCCTTCAGAGTTGTGGGAACATCGATGAAGAATGCTTTTAAACTTAATGAAGTATCAAAAGTTTTAAAGTCTCTAGGTGTTTCAAATGAAGACGATCTGATTATAAATGTTGGGGCAGGTAAGTTTACGGCCAAGCAAGTTGTTGAAGAGTTTCCTTCTTTAAAGAAAAATGAAGACGATAAAGCAATTAGTGAGCTAGATGAAATTGATAGCTTCTCTCAAAAGCTTTCAAAAACAGCTAGAAAGAAATCTAATAAAGATAATGCTGTCATTGTCGATGGCATGAACGATGTCATGGTGAGAATGGCCCGTTGTTGTAATCCAATTCCAGGTGATCCAATCACTGGATATATTACTAGGGGTAGAGGGATCACTGTTCACACGACTAAGTGTAATAGAGTTGACTCTGCAGAAATCGGAAGAAGTGTCCAAGTTGAGTGGAATTCAGAGTTTTCATTTAAACATCCTGTAAATATCAGAGTGATAACTCATGACAAGCCGGGGATACTATCTCAAATCTCTAAGAATATTAATAATATAGGTGTCAATATTAGATCAGCTTTGGCTAAATCATTACCTGACAGGAAGGGTAGCTTTATCTTTGAAGTAGAGGTAAGAGACTTTTCTGAATTAATAAAAACAATTAATTGTGTAGAATCTGTGGAAGAAGTGATTTCTGTGGATAGGGTATAAGAGAAGAATTTTCCGGAGATAATTCCTTATCGTTTTCATGTAGAATATTTCTATGGAAAATGTTGATAATCCAAATTCATTAAAAATATCTAAAAGAAAACTTCGAGGAAGAGAGCTCTTTGCAACTCTTCCAAACTCTAGTTTGGAAGAAGGATTATCTAAAACGGCAAATGAATCTCTAGTAAAAGAATCAGCAATTAGTGTCCAGGAAGAGACTATTGAAGGGTTGAGTAGTGATATTAGCCAACTTGAAGAAATTAGAGAAAAAGAACTAGCATACTCAATGAAGCTTAAGAATAAAATTCAAGAAAATAAAGAGCAAATTGAAATTTTGCAATTCAAATTTGATAAAATTAAAGAAAGTTATATAAATCTTGAAAAAGTTAATCAAGATTATCAGAAAGAACTTATTGTTCTTGAGGCCACTAGATCTAAGAAAGAAAGTAGTTTAAGATTGCTTGAAAATCAGCACAAGGACTTGAGTGCATCTATCATATCGCTTCGAAATAGAAAAAGAAAAATAACTGATGAAAAGAATAATATTAGTTTGAAACTAGTAAAAGAAGAGAAGTCCGTACAGAAACTGATGCTTGTTATTGATGAGGATGAAGAGCAAAATGTCTTAAGTTTCCTTCCTCCTGTTCCTGGATTATAGCCTCCTTTATACCCGATAAATATTGCCCGTACTGTTTTTTTACAGCATGAAATGAGAAAATAAATAGAGGATTTTTCCTTGTGTATAAACTCGTTTTCTTGAGAGAAGAAATGAAAAGTATAAAAATTATTGTAGCTAAGAAATGTCTCGATTCAATTATGAAGTCTCACCTTGACTCGAGGGAGAAAGAAGCTCAACGGAGAGTGGTTGGCCTACAGGGAAAGGATAGACTAACTGAAACGTATAGAGCTATTTCTAGTGATATTGTATCTCTCAGGGAAGAAATCAATAAATTACTTACGAGTAATAATAATTTAAGAGAAGCAAACTTTAGTTTAGAAGGAAAGGTAAATAGAGTATTTGATCAACTAATTGTTGAAAATAAAAAGCTGGAAGTAGAGAAAGAAAGTTCAAGAACCTTAAGCAGTAGAGAAGCTGAGCTCATTCGAGAAAAGGCTAATGTTGAAAATGAAATTAAAAAAATAACTAATGAAAGATCAGATCTTTTAGATTTAAAAAGACAACTTGAGAGCAATATTAAAACTATCGAAGAAGAAACAAAAGAGCTTGAAAAGCATTCTTTAACCATTCAAAAAGATAGCAATTTTGCAAGAGAGACTTTTAATAAAGTAGAAAGTCGCTTCGAACAGAAAAGAACAATACTGGAAGTGAAAAGAAAAGAAAGAGAAGCTCAGAATCTATACCTATCTGAAATTGAAAAGGAATTAGCATCTCTTGAAAGTCGGTATGAAGAAATAGAGGATCAGTCAGTAGAAGCCAAGCTTGATCTTGAAAGAATTATCGAATCACAAGAGAAAGTCTCCAGTGATTTAAAAGCAATCAAAATCGACGCTTTGAAGGTTGAGGTGGAGATTGAAGATTGTTTAGAATTGATTTCAAACCAAAGTAAGAAAGAAGAAAATTTAAAGAGCGAATATTTAAAAAATAAAAATGATCTTGAAGAAAGAAGAGAGACTCTAAGAGCGGATAGAGAAAAACTAGATGATGTGAAAAAAATAGTCGAAGAAAAAAATAGTGAACTGTCACAGCTTCAGGTTGAGCTTGAAGGGTTGAAAGCTGACGGAGTTAAAGTTAATAATGATCTTAGAAAAAAACGAAAAGAGCTTGAAGAAGTTGAGAATGCCAAGACGTTGTTAGTTTCCAAAATAAATGATCAAGATAAATTCATTAGGGTACTGAAGGAAGAATCTTCTAAAGTTTTAAGTGAAGTTGAAAATACTCAGGAGATATATAATTCTAAGCTTGAAAAGTATGAGGAAAATGAAAAACTCTTGATTGACCTTCGTAAAATTAAGGATTGCGCTAGATCGAAAATAGAAAAAGAGAAGCAATCATTAGAGAAGATGGAAGTAAGGGGCTTGAAGACCTCTAGAGCGATTGAAAGCTTAGAGCAGGAGAATATTCTATTAGAGGGGAAGTTAGATTCACTGAGAAATACTAAAATATCATTGGAGACAAAAGTTCATAGTGTTACGGCGAGCTATGAAGAAGAGAGAGCTCAAAAATCAAAGAATCAGAAAGATATAACTATTTATGAAATAGAGATCGCTGAACTTAAGTCATCATTAAAATCAATAGAAGAGCAAAGGAATGCTTTTCAAGAGGAATATGAAAGAACTTGTGATGAATTGAATTCTTCAGTTTATTCTGTTGATATGATTAAAAATAGTATTGAAGAGAGAAAAGCTGATGTTGAATGCTTACAGCAAAGGACTAATGGGGCAGAAGAAGAAATTAAGTTGAAAGAGAATGAGTTGAAAAGAATGAAGAGAGATCATTGTTCAACAGAAATTAGCCTTAAAGAGATGGAAGAGAATTACGGTAAAGTTGAGAAGGACTTAGTCGCACTTGAGAAAAGTGTGGAGAGAGAAGCTGGAAAATATAAAAATATAAAGAATATCTATGTAGAAAAGAAGAGAATGTTTGAAAAGGCTCAAGAGCGAAAGACGTCTCTAGATAAGCTTCTTTCGAGGACTCGGAAAGTTGTAGTGACTGCAAATGACACTATTGTTGAGTTGCAAGAGCGAAACAATGCTGTCCTTGCCGAAAATGAAGCTAATGCCAAAGTTTATTCTGAAATGAATAAATCTCTAGCAAGGAAAAAGAGAGAGTTTAAAAATCTTACAGAAGAAAGTGAAGCTAATAACTTAAGAAAGCAAGAGCTTGAAATTAAGAATAAGAAAGTGAGAGAAGAGCTTGCTGAAATTGATGTTTATCTCGCTGTTGAGAAGACAAAGACCTCTAGGAATAACGATACTTCTAAGCTTGAAAAAAATAATGGCGAGCTTAGAAGAGAATTAGAGCGAAAAGAGAGAGAGCTTGCTGACTTGATAGAGTCTCGTGGACCTCAGAAAGTGATTAGAAGAAAATCTGGAATATGTTAAAAAAAGGACCTTTTAAAGGTCCTTTGGAAGCTTGTCTATCCCTCTTAGGCAGTCAAGAGATAAGAGTTGAGAAGTTATAATATAGGTTTTCCACTCGTGATTTGGTCTAAAACTTTTTGATAATTTAAAAGATTCCTCGCACCTCTTGGAGAATACTAAGTTTTTAAGTCGTCTTAGATCAACCATTTCTTTTTCATTCTCTGTTGTGTTCTTGTTGATTTTCTTTGCTTCTGAGTCAAGATAGGTTTTGGCGTCATCTCTTAAATAGTTCCAGTGACTTTGTACTTCCGAAGTTAGGTCGTAGCTTCCATCTTTAAAGTTAATGTTCCAAATTGTGTGCATGATGTCTAGTTTTTCTCCAGTGAGATTTCGAGGAATCCAGTATCTATCAATTTTATTCTTGTAAATAGTAAGAGTTTTTTCAAATAAGTTTGAAAAGTTTTTAACTGTAAGAGAATTTCGAAGTAGCGGAAATGTAATTGCTAAGGCATCAGATTCATTCATTGCAATATTCTGTAGCAATGAGAGCCTTGAGTCTTCTCTATTTGTTTTTAAGATGACAAAGAGAAGTAATACCACAATCGCGCCTATCTTTATGAAATCTAAAAAGGAGGAGAGGAAGGCCGTGAAGACAATTTTCTTCTTTTGGGTATTGAGAATGTCAATCTTATCAAGCTTGTTTAGTTGGTTGAGAGTTCCATCTGTAGACATTGTCTCAAGTTTGTTAATTTTGCTTAAGTATTCCAAGCTGGCAAGATTTTCAAGTTTATTAAGACTTTCAAGTTTAGATAGGTGATCAAGTTTTGATAATTCTCCTAATTCTTTTAACCCATCAATCTTGTCTAAATTTGATAAATTCTCTAGTCGATCTAGATATTGTAGGTCTTTTAAATTATCTAGTCCTCGTAGTTGATTTAGGGATTCAAGATGATCTAATTTTTCTAGATTATTAAGTAAGTCTAGCTTTTGAAGATTTTGTAGGTCATTACCTTTTTCCTTTAGGATTTGTAAGAAGGAGTCCAGGCGGTCTAGTTCTTTTAAGTTTTCTAGTTTCTTTAATTCTGTAAGATCATCTAACTTGTTAAGAGATTTAAGTTCATCAAGCTTATTTAATGAGGTTAGGTTATCAAGTTTAGAAAGGATCTCTAACTTTTCAAGCTTAGAGAGAGAGTCTAGTCTATCTAGTGATTTTAAGTTATCTAGCTCTTTAAGTTTTGATACATTACTTTCAAAATGTCTATTTACAAGTTCAAGATTCTTTAAAAGGTCAAGCTTATCTAAGGAGCTCAAATATTCTAGATTAGTTAAATCTTTTAAGTTATCAAGTTTTGTGAGCTTCGATAAGCTTTCTAATTGCGTAAGTTGAGAAAGGGATTGCAAGTTGTTTAACTTCTCAAGATTGTCGAGAGAAGACAGTTTACTCAATTCTCGTAATTCATCAAGCATCGAAAGGTTTTTAATAAGACCTGAGTCAATTAAATTATTTAATTTTGTGATTTGATCTACGAGATAGTCAGTACTCGAAAGATTAGGGTCTTTAATAACATCTTGATTTTCTGAGATCTCTGTATTACTCATTTTTGGCCCTTGTTAAACTAATTTTATAGGTTAGGAATTTATTTATTTCTTTCTTTGTTTGTGTTGAAAGGGTCTCATTTGTTTCATTCTTATACCTCATTACTTTGTTTTGAGAAGAAGTAAGATCTCTTTGTAATGAGTATTTAATGATAGGAAGTATAGTAACTTGAAAGAAGTGAAGACGATCAGTTTGAAGATAAAAAGAATTTAAATTATCAAGAATTAAATTCCAGTTCTTTGTGTACTGATAAAAATTCGATTCTACCTCTCCGCTTATTCTTGTTGATCTATTCATGATTTCATTGTTTGTATTGATAATATGATAAATCATGATAGGGGTGGCTTCTGAAAAAATATTACCAATTTTCTTTTGAAAGCAATAAAGTTCTGTCTCATTATTCAGTTGGCAAAGACTTTCTGTGTTTCCACTCTTAAAAAGCTTTAATTCTTTTGGATTATTGATGTCGTTGAAATTTAGTTCATATAGAATAGCTAAGACAATAAAAATTGAAAAAATACTGAAGAATTTTATTATCTTAAATATGGAGCTATTCATCTAAGTAGACTCCAAGACCTAATTTTATTTTCTTCTGTCCTTCATTAACTGGTTTAGCCACTTTTATTACAACTCTTCTGTTTTGAAGAATATTCCTCATGATTGGTTGACCTTTGTCGTCAGTATTCTCTGCCACAGGTTTTGATTCACCTTTTGAGATTGCTACTAAATTCTTTGCAGAGAAACCTAGGTATTCAAATCTTTCTAAGACTTTACTTGCTCTTATGGCCGCAAGTTCCCAAGAGGAAGTAACACTCTTGTTCTTTCTATGCTCAAATGGATCACTATGTCCTTCAATGATAACTTGATAGTTCGCATTCTTAGTTCTGATGATATCGACGAGCGTATCTAAAGAATCTACAAGTTCTTTTGGAAGTTTTGTTTGCCCCTCTGGAAATAAAACACTTCCTGAAAAAGTAATTGCAAGTTCAGAATTATTTAAAGTTATTTTAGACATTTTTTTAAGTGTAGGGTGGCGAGCAATTTCCTCATTGATTTCATTGAGCTTAATGTCAGAGCTTTTCCACTTTCCCTTGTTGAAACTTTTTGATAGCTCCTCTGCTTTTTGATTAAAGCCTACGGGATCGAAATTAGCAAAGGCCATCATGAGTATAAAGAAACACGCAATAAGTGTCATCATGTCGGCGTAACTTACTAGCCAACCTGAACTATCATCTTCAGCTTGTTCTTCTTGAAAATCTTGCATATCTTTCCTTAGGCTACAGTTTTCCAGTCAAGTCTATCTTTCGGGTCTAGGTATGAATTCAGATCTTCAGCAACAAATATAGGATTTGATTTCAACATTATATGTTTTATACCTTCAAGAATAATTTTATCTTTAGTATTCATTTGTCGTTGGATTTCTTCAAGGTTTTCAGATATTGGAATAAAGACTAGGTTTGCAATAATAACTCCATAGAGTGTCGTAATAAGACAAACTCCCATGGCCGGACCAATGGTTTTCATAGCATCTGCTCCACTTAAGTTTGCAAGGAGAACAACCATACCAATAGTTGTTCCCATCATTCCAAATGCTGGTGGGAATTTTCCAAGTGCCTTAATCTTTCTTGTTTGTTCTGATCTAATATAGGCCATCTGTTTTGCTCTTTTTTCAAGAACTTCGACGAGGGCAACCTTATCTAAAATTCCATCTGAAATAAGAGAAATACCCTCTTCAAGAAATTCATCTGATGCTTTTGAAGAGATTGATTCTAAAGATTCACCTCCTCTTAGTGCTGAACATATACTCATAACATTCTCGATGAGTTTTGTGTTATCAACCATTTTACCCATTAAGAAGTTTCTAAAAAATATTTTAAAAATAGCTCCTAATTTATTGAGCTGAAAGGCAATGCAGGTCGCTGCAAAAGTTCCCCCGATAACAATAAATAAACTTGGTCCATCAAAGAAGATTTTAAGATTGTCAGAGGACATTTTTAAGCCTGCCATGAGCACGACAGTGGCGATAATTAGTCCAATTAAAGAGAAAATATTCATAGATTTTAGTTCCTTCTTAAACTTTAAATTAGTTATTTAACTACGTTTCAAATTATATTTTATTGGACATTTTACTTACTGCAACTAGCGGAAAATATTAACTATTGCCTATTGTTTGACTCAAATAGTTGCCTATTGGGGTTGGGAGTGTCGTAAGGTTCGTGGGGTAAGCACAAGGAATATTTATCCATCTTAAGAAAATTAACACAAAGTGTTAAGATTGTCAGACACTTTAACGAAAAGTTATTGAGAATTATATTGCGCGAAATATCTTTCATTTAAAGGATTAATTTTGAAGAATTTCTTATCACTATTTCTTTCTATCTGCGTTGCCTCCTGTGTGGGGACGGTAGATGACAAAAATTTAGATACGACTAAGACAGCTATCTCCACAGAGAAGAAGCTAGATTTTAATGGTATTGTAGATGCTCAGGCAATTTCTGATTCTAGAGTTGCCGTATTCTTTAATGCTGTTGCAGGTGACCCAGCTGATTTTTCTTACCAAATTGTTGTTAATAATTCTCAAAATCCAATTAATGTCAGAGGAGATAGTTTAGAAGTAAATTCAGCAGGGCAATATACCTATATTGTAACAGATCTCTCTCCAGCAACTAAGTATGCATTCAATGTTAACGTAAGTGGTGCAGATGGTTCTAGTGGGGAAGGTTCACTAAATATTTATGCGACGACGTTTTCTAATAAGACGTGCGACTTTGAAGGGGTTTCTTCTGTTGATGTTCCTGCAGGTTCTGGAGGAAAAACATCCTTGGTTGTACGCTGGGTCCCTGCGGTTACAAGATCTACAAGTGTGGTTTATAAGAATATTCAAGATCCTTATAAGTATGTCATTTATAAAATTGATGCTTATGGAGGATCTGGAAATCTTTTTAATGACTCTTACAACAGTCCTGATAAAGAGGTTGTTGAAATTCCTGCAGGTGGAACAACAGAGTATCGTTTTCCTGGTCTCGATTCTGGAAAGAAGTATTACTTTGGAGTTAGATGTCTTCATGAAGGATATAAATCAAATCCATCATTATTAGTTGAGAAGAACTTAAAAATTATTTCTCAAACAACGAGGGATAATACAGCTATTTTTGATTGGCAACCAACAAGTGTGAATATTATTACTCCGAGTGGGAAAAATGGTGAGAAGAGTAGAATCTTTACTTGGGAATCAGCGGCGGGTGATTTCTTTAATTATAGATTGTACTACCAAGGTTATACAACTGACCCTTCTCTTGTTCCTGATCCATTTACCGATGTAACTTTGGCCGACCCAGAATCAAAGATATATAGAACAATTAATGCTGAAGATGTTTCTTATGAATTGAATTTAACAGATGGAGATAAGTATAAGTATTATCATATGAAGCTTATAGCATGTGCTACATCTCAGTGCTTAAGTGGTCAAAGAATTGGTATTGATTCGACTTATTTAATTACGAAGCAAATAATTCCTAAAATTGCTCCTTTTCAAGGGATCCAGAAAATAGAAAACCCAAAATCTGCTACGGCTGTTGATTCTATTTGGATTAAAGCTGAAGCGCCTGCGATGACGGAAGGACATGCTCATAGGTTAAATCTTTATTGCTTAAAGGATGGTGCTGACAAGTCTACTAGGTTCTTAAAAAGAGCGGATGGAACTTTTGGAACTGGTGCTGACGATAGAGGAAGTTGTGCAGATCTTACAGTTGCTGGAACAGTTCCAGCAACAGAAGCTCAACTCTATGCCTTTACGGAGCTGGAGATTAGTGGAGCTAAAACGGATGGAACAACTTATTGCTTAATGATGGTACCTGTTTTAGAAAATATAACACCAGCATATTACTATGAAGATATTGGTGGTGCCTCTATAAGATGTATTACACCTGAAATTGTTACTCCAAAAATTTATGAGTTTGCAGGAAAAGATTCTTGTAGTCTCATTGGATCAAGTAGTTCTCAGTTGGATGTTAACTGGTCTCAGCCTGGGGGGGGGATTTATAGTGGATACTATGTTTACTATAAGGATGAAGAAGTAGGAACTAAGTTTAATTTTGCTGCAGCTCTTCAAGCACAAGAAGATGTAGACGATTCTGAATATTTTACACCAGTTGATATCGCAAACCGGACAACGTATACAAGTCGACTTTCTAATCTCATCCCAGGGCATTCTTATGAGATTGGAGTTCTGACATATGTTGATGTTGGTGGTGTAAAAAAGTTTTCAGAAGGAAACCTAAATACCTATTCTTGTACTGTTCCAATTCCTGAATACTCATTTCAAGAGTGGACAGGTGTAATGGCCCTCGGTCCTAAAACAAATGAGCTCTATCCAAAGAATATGAATGCATACTTTGTTCAAGAGTCATTAGATGCAATGAATAGACCATTTGAAGTTTTAATGAAGGAGATAGGAACTCCTGCTGACTTTGATGAAGAAGCTGCCGATTCAACACCAACTTTTGGACTAGATAATGAATATGTAAAGACAGATCTCTACGGCAGTGCAAGTGAGTTCAATGGTACTTATGGTTCAACAACAAATTCTGAATTCATGAGTACTGCTTTAAAATATTCAAATACAGGGGTTATTAAATTCGCTTTTAAAGACGTCTTGATAAATATTGATGGAACAAGTGTAAATCTTTCCGATTATGCTATTAATACCATAGGACTTCCTGCTGCGAAGAAAGATAGAAAGTATGGTTATAAAATCTTAAGATCAGAAGATAATGGAACTTCTTGGGTTGATATTACGAAGGGGAATTTTGCATATCAGAATGCAACGAATGAAGGACTTGTTGTCGCTTCAAATATTCCTAAGGTTAGGCCTCATGCGGGAGAGGATTTACCGGCTGGTAATGAATGGATTATTAACTTTACGGACTATTCAGTAAAAGCTGAGAAATTATCATCGACTTATACTGAGAGAGCGAGAATCTATCAGTATAAAGTTGTTCCTATTTTTGATGGGAAAGAGTTAACGATGGTATCATCTTCCAATAATCCTACTCATAATATTATTAAGATTACTCTTCCGCCGCCGAATATGGCACTTGTTCATAGATGGATGGCGAATAGAACTTGGTGTCGTGAGATCGGAAGAAATCCAAATACTGCTGAAGGTGTAAACTACTCTTGCTCTTATTCTGGGCTTGGCTCTCAGGGGGTAACTCTTCCATGGAGACTAGGACAGACTGTTATTGACTTGGGAGGAGATTTACTTGTTGATAGATTTGAGCTTGGTTGTGGATTTTCAAGAGGAGATACTACTCAAGATCAGTCTTTAAATAAGAGTTCGTTTTCAGGTTCTCAATTAGACTTTGAAGGATTGAATGATCTTACTAGTCCGAGTGAGTTTAAAGGTTGTTATTACGATGAAGGCAGTGCTGCCTCTGATAATAATTTAGCTTCTCAGTTTAGTCGAGAGAATGGTGGGCAAACAGGTTCGAGATATTCTCAAATGGTAAGAGGAGACTGTCTTGGTGACGGGAAGAATCTAGTTATTCCAAGAGAGTATTGTGATTCACCGATTAAATCTTTTGATGAAAACGTTTATTACCCAGGAAATGTTAATACGCCGGGAAGTTGTTCGACAGTTACTCATGCTGGAGATGGAGGAACAACCGCTTATAACTATGAAGAAAATAGTGTGCAGAGTCTATTTGCTTCAGTTTTCTATCAACGTTCTAAATATTCTTCTAGGCACTATGGTTTAGTAAATCCTCATTATACAGCACCAGACAGTGCAAGACTTACCATAAATGGTGATGGGTTTATGAATAACTGTATGATTAATCTCCCTTATATAAATGGATCTGGAAAGTATAGACCTAGATGGTTTGGTACTTCGGCCTTAATGTCGGGAGTTAGAAATTCAATCACAGCTGTAAATAGTATTCTCTATAATAAAACGGTAGGTGAAGTTCTTGCGAATACAAATCTCTACAATTTATCTGATGTCGCCGCCCCTTCTCTTCCTGAGGGGATGAATTCAGATACTCCAATGGGAAGAGTCTTTTCAAGCAATGGGTCAGGGCTTCCTCCATTGGATGGAATGGATCAGGAGGATACTCATAACCTTTGCAGTACGTTTAATGTGGAAGTTGGGATAAAGGTTGGGAGTGACCCTTTTGCTTCCTTTGGGCAGAAAAAACCTAAGAGACTTTTAAGAAGAAAAGAATTTATTGCATCCTCTGCTTGGAGTGAATCCTTGGCCGCAAGAAATACTGCAAGTCCTTATAACGATGCGTCTAATGACGGTACAATTCTTCAAATTGAAGCTGAAGAATGCAATAGTAATTATAAAGGAGTCGATGCTGTTAGTGGTGGAGCTGACTATAATCAAATTGGAGAAGATATAAGGTCTAATTTTGGTTTTGTTGGAGCTACTTCGACTCGAGTACCACTTCTTACTGGAAGTGGTGTAAGTACGGGAGTAAATAGCAGTTCTGCAAAGTGTGTTAGTAAGTATGGAATTCAAGATTTAGTTGGAAATGTTGTAGAAAGTGTAAGTGATCAACTCTTTTGTTTTACTGGTGAAAGAATAATGTTCAATAAGACAAGTGCTGGCTTAGGTTCAGGTGATGCAGAGTGGACAGAGTATCCAGGATCTAGTTTTATAGAAGAAAATGAGTTTAACTCTCTCTTTCAGACTCCTTTTCTCGATACGATAAATACTGGAAGGTGTTCAGTTAATGAAGAAGGTGCGTCGAGAGCTTATGATGCATTAATTCCTGGTTCAAGTATCATTAATTCTATATTTACTGAGATAGGTTCAACTACAGTAAATCCTTTAGTTGTTCCAAAAGTAAAAAACTTTGATATTGAATCTCTTAATCAGGCAAGAAATGGAGATGGAAGCTTCTTAGACTTTGGAAATGATAGACTAGGTCCTAATTTGTCTAATTCTAATAATTTAAGTTCCGGAGGATACTTTAGTCATCTGCTGGGGCTACCTCTCTCCTGCTCGGGGACAGCTTGTAATGACTCTCTTGATAATGAAGTCATAAATATTGATGCAGCATTTGATACATCCGGAAGAACGCTCTCGTCAGTGAATGATGTTTCATTTGCAGATGGAATGATTTACAAATTCTCTCTTGGGAATTCTAGATTTACTAATTCGGGTACATTAGATGTTAGTGTTGAGACTAGAACTTTTGACCCTGCGACTATGGAAGATAATCAATCTTTTAATTATATTACAGACCTAGACTATAGTGGGGGAACTTGGACTGCAACAACTGCTGATGCAAAAGATAATGGAGGAGTTGTGGTGGCGAAGAGATCTCTTTTCTCAATTCCAAGAAGTGGAGCAGTACTCTCTATTCCTTCTGGCGGAAGCGTTTATGAGCAAAAAAGTGGTAGGTATACGGCAAATATTAAAAGAGTTAGTGGAAATATTAAGAGAGTTCTAAGTTCTGGAATGGCCGGGAGATGCTCTATTTTAATCAATGAAAATTAAATAAAAAATTAAATAAAGAATTAAATTGGACGTTAGTGATGAAATTCTTAAATTTTAAAATTTTTAAAAAGCAAAGCTTTCTATTGCAGATTCTTTGCCTCTTTGTTTTGGTTTCCTGTAATGGAGCAGGTGAATCTGGCGATGGGGTGACTATTCGCACCGGTGAAATCTTTAATAAAGCGAAGGTTTCGGTTGATAAACCTCTTGAGATTGGAGATATTATCACCGGTAGTGAAGCTGTTAAATATCTTATTACAATTAGAAACGATTCAAATTTTGAGTACACAGATATTGGTGTTGATTTTAAAGTCAATGGAGATGGCTTTAGTTATAGTAAAGACGAAGAAGGAGCCGATAATGGATTTCCTGGATACGGTGGAACATGTGGTAAGAAACTTTCTAGTAAATCAACCTGCTTAATTCGTTTAGAGTACTCTCCTCTTAGATCAGGTGAATTTGAATTTCCTTTCGTTGTAACATTCAAAAACCTTGTTGATGTTGAAAAGTATGACTTTAAAATCACTGCCACAGCAGGACTTCCTGCAAACTTAGTTTTTGAATCAGGGACAACTGTAAATAGTCTTGGACCAACAGAGCAGACGGATTCAAGTGTGAGATCAGCGCTCTTTATCGTAAAAAACACCGGTGGTTTAAGTGCTAAGAATATTAGTATTGAACTTATTGAGGATATTCCAAACTCAGAGAAGGGATACTCTCTAAATAATATAGACTGTCCTGATTACATGGGACCATCTGAGAGCTGTCAGGTTAGGGTAGACTTTTCTCCTAAAAATAATGGAGATAATGATGCTCCCGTTGACTATAGTTCAAATTTAAAGTTTAGCTATAACAATGAGCCCAATAGTGCACGAGTGGCATATCTAAATGCTTACTTCTCTGCCCTTTCAACTAAAATCCAGGGAGTGTTAACTGCTCCAGCGAGTATAAAGAATGTCTCATATTTAGATAAAGATGGTTATGCTGAAATTACTGTAGGTAAAACATTAACTAATACTTTCAAAGTGACCAATACAGGATATAAAAAAGCTCAAGTTAGAGAGATTCTGATTTATGATAAGGACGCTAATAACGACTACTCAGATGATTTATTGCTCGCAAGATGCCTGTTAGATTCGGGAACATTTAAATGCTTTAATCCTGACTTCTCTGGAGGACAAGTTGAAATATCTAAGACTGATGATAAATTTCCTTGGGAGATATTAGATACGAACAACTGTCTTGGTGGAGAGATTGCTGGACCTCCTCCGGGGGCGACCCTTGGAGGGTCGTGTATTTTTGACTTAAAATTTCACCCATCTGTAATGACTTACTATGATAAAGAGTTAGTTAGTGGGAATATGGAATATAATAAAACAGTTTCAGCTGAGAATTTAAAACTTAAAACTAGTTATGAAAATATTAGACTTGAGTTTCTCTATGATAGTTACTGGAAGTCTTTTGTTTGTGATGATATGAGTACTTACTTAACACCTTCTAAAAGCCTTTCATGTGTAAATGATAAAGACATGTTTAAGGTTTCAGCTGTAACTCAGTCTGCAGGACTTTTGGGGATTAAGAATAATGAGCTTGCTTATGGATTAGAAAAATTAACATTTTTTGAAACAGATAGAATAAACCCAATAGAAGTCGAAGATAATTATTATTTCTATGATATTGGAAGGAGAGCCTTAATTCTTGATGAAGACTACTTCACGAAAATTTCTTTCTTAGTAGAAAATAAAGGCTCAACAGGACTTAGGGTTACTAAGGTTTATATGTATGATGAATCTAATAATGAAATAGCTCTCCTCGCTGACAATTCTTATAATAATTTAGGAAGCTATTTTAAGAATGTAAAAACTTCCTGTAATAAAGACCTTGTCATGGCCTTAGGCGAAACTTGCCAGTTTTCTGCTGATTTTGTTCCTCTCTATATAAATGAACCGGGATTTGATTATACAAGTTATTTCTATGATGACGGAAAAAACTATCGTTCTATTTTCTTTGAGTATGAGGATGGAACTTGTATCGAAGATAAGGGCGATGGAGCAGGTTATGTAGACGATGCAAATCATGATTATTGTTCTGAGGAAAAGTCTGGCGTCAAGAGAACGAAGAGAAGTATAGAGTTTAGAGTAAAAGGAACTCTTATTCAAAAGGGAATGCTTGCTTTTTCTAAAGATGCCTCAGCTGTTAATGCAAACCTTATGCATTATGACTTTGCTGAAGATGGGGTAAGAATCGGAAAGAATCCGAATCGTGTTGTCGTGGGGGATAGTACAAAATACCATGAAGTTAAAATAACAAATGTAGGAACAGGTCCTATTCCATATATTAAATTTAAGCAATTTAATCCTCTCTTTCCAAATGATGAAGAAACATATCTTCTAAAGCAAACCGACGAAAGGTTTCCTTATGAATTGGTAAGTATGCCTCCAGGTCCTAAGAAGGATTGCTTGACAATATTTGATAAGAGGAATTTTAGTGTCGAAACACTTGATGGAAGCAGTAACCCGACATCTTATTTATTTGATACCTTCTTGTATATGAAAGAAGGGGGAGCGATACCTGCAAGAAATCAAGGGGCTGATATAAGTTTAATTAGTGACATTCAAAATCTTACTAATTCAACCCATCTTAATTCTGGAGAATCCTGTTATCTTAGAATTCATCTTTCGCAGAAGGAGGAGGCAAGAAGAGTTCAAATTGACCCTGATGCAACAGAGACTTTGCTTTTTAGGCTAGAGAAGGAAAAAGCTTCGGGTATTAATCCTGCCGTAAAGGCGTACGACTTAAAAGACTTCTCCCCTTGGGGCGTTGGGTGGGCACCCAGTGAACTTTCGTTTGAGTACTTTAATGGAGATTCATCTGCGCCTAATGATGAGCAAACAGTGGTGGGATTAGGGTCTTTAGAGACAATTACTGGGCCAGAGGGAAATGATAACTATAAAGTGCATGTTAATTATACTTCAAAGGGTGAAATAAGACCTCTGAGCGTAGGGCCTTTTCAAAGTGCAGTTATGTATAGGCCAGACTACTATATTACAGAAGTTCCATATGACTCATCTTTCTTTAGTCCCGAGCCAGCCGATTATGAGAATTTGGCGCAACTTGATAATAATGCTTTTGGGCTAGACTTTATAGATGAGCTCTTCATTTTCTTCCAATTTAATTCAGCATCTCCTCTTGATAGAGATTCAAATGTTATAAAAAGGTTTCCTAATATAAAGAATAAAGCTAAGTCATTAAAGCTTAGTAATCAGGATGGAGATGGAACTCCACATTTTGAGTACTATGTGCATTTTGGAACTTTTGAAGCAGGGAGTACTCATAGCGGGTTGAATCTAGCTCTTAGCTCTCGTGGTTTATTAACGGGTGTATCAATAGATTATGATAGTGATGCTGGAACTCTCGATGATCCTAGTTGTGGAATTTCTGAAGTTTCGCCACTGAACAGTACTCTTAATGAGTTCACTTATACTCCGAATTTTTCTGCAGGAGATGTTTCTATTTGCGTAAGAGTCTTAAAGATTTCCTATGAAAATGGAGTGATTCTTCCAAATCTTTCAAAAGAAGTTGAAACTTACAAGGTTATGTTAGTGGCTGAATCAAGAAGAAATAGTTCTGTCCCGAACACTGCATTTAAGTATAGGGATTATAATGCAGATGGAACAGAGATACTTCCTGAGTCTTGGGCTCCATTTACTGTAGGAATGAATAATGATTCTTCTCTTGCTGCAGATTTGAATTTTGTTTCAATTGTAGAAACTGAAGAAGCTCCAGGGACAAAGGGTCTTTTTTACGCAAAGAAAAAAATAGAAATAGAAAATTTGGCGGGAAGTGCAGACTTAAGAAATATTAGAATTTATTTAAAAGATAAGATTGGGCCTGAGGATTATGGTGCATATGTTATGACAGATTCTACTGTTGTAAATAATGGGCTAAAAATTGAAAATGGTAATAATTGTACAGGTGGTGGAGTTATTTTATCGGCTGGAGGGAAGTGTAGCTTTGATGTCACTTATAATCCGACAGGAGCTTCTGGAAGTACTGCGGACTTCTTCTTGGTAATAGCTTATGACCTATTTTCTGGAACAGAAAATGGTCTTCCTGTAACTCAAAGGGTTGAGAAAATTGTAAACTTAGAGCTAGCAGCAAATTTTCCTGCTCATGCAAGTGCTGTGGCCTCCGCGGATTATGAAGTTCAAACTGCTGCCAATGGGGTAGACCAAACAATAAAGGTTGATTATGGTAATATTCAATTAACTTCTTTCGAAGCCACTAAAATCTCTTCTGCTAAAAGTATATTTATTAAAAACACAAAGAGTTTAAATGCTTCATTATGCAGACAATGGCAAATTTATCAATATGATGATTTTAGTATTAATGCAGATGTTTCAGGTTATCTCCAAAATAAAAAGACTTTTGTTAATGGTATTTCAGAGTTATCAGCTCCAGGAGATTATTCTGTTGATACTAATAGAGGCTATATTTATACAAAAGATATTGTAGGAGGCGGAGATATTGTAGATATTAGTGTCACTTATAAAGACGAGCCGGCTCGGAATATAACCTTTATTACAGGTGAAAATAAGCATAATATCTCTTTCGATAATACGAAGTGCCTTCCGGTTCTTTCTGATGATTATGCTATTATTCTTGATACAAGTAAGATGAGGATTGAAGCTCATAAATCTTGCTTGTATGGAAGTGCGACTCCAAATGAAACAAATATAACTTTAGGTTTTCCACAGAATTTTACTTGTGAGTTGCGAACCTACTATAAGGCTGATTTTAGAGATATTTATTTCTCTGAGAGAAATCAAAAATACGGTTATGAGATTCGTTCAAATATGGAAGGTCAGTGCGAAGCTATTCAGTACTTTTCCTATAATAGGGAAATAAAAAGTTCAAAGGATATTGAAATATGCTCTAATGCATTTGTTTATCCCGAAGTTAATCTAACGGCTAATGGTGCAAATAATTGGATTAATATTGAGTCTGAAAATATTGGAGGATCTTTAAAAATTAAATTAAAAGTGGAAGAAGCATCATATGATCCAGGTACTGTTTGGGGGCCAATTACAAGTTATGCTCTTTATATTAAGCCAAAGGCAAGTACTTTAGAAAAAATTTATAAGAATGAATTTCAAACAATTACGACAACTGAAATAAAAGATGCTAGTAATATCTCATACTTTAAAGTTTTAGAGCCAACGTATGATACTCCTGGTTATTTAACCGCGGAAATCACAAGTCTTCCTGATGGTAGTCCGTTAATTCCTGGGTTCTATTATCAATTTAGAGTTTTTTCTATTCGAGAATTAAATGGAGTGAAGTATCTATCTGATATGGGTTATGATGTTATTGATATTTTAGTTCCACCATCTAGTACATTCTACGATTTTGCAAACAAGAGACTGGTAGATACCGAACCAGTAAAAGATATTTCCGGAAGTGTGTACGAAACGTATACTCGTTCAGATGCTATTGCTAAGTGTGCTTCAACTAAGTATACACTTACAAAAAATGGTCTACCTTCAGTTGTAAATAAGAAATTATTCACTTCATCAGAAATTAAACTTATAAAAGAAAATGCTGAATTAGCTAATGATTATAATTATTGGGAGTTTGCTCACTGGTTGGGAGATAGTAAGAGAGATATTGAGACCATTTGGAACTCCCATACTTTAGACCCGTTTGACTCTAGTGTCTTTTCTTATTCTGGCTGTATTGGTCCATTTGATGGAATTTGTGGACAGAGATCATATTTACCGACAGATCCGACTCCTGAACCTGCCAATTTAATGTATAACCGTGCGTGTGGAGATGATTCTGAATGCAATAAGCTCTATTCAATATATGGTGCTATTGAGTTATTGAATCAAGATTTCTATACCTATGACGACTCGCTGGAGCTCAATGCAAGATGCTGGGCAACATTACCTTAGGTGTTAATATTTGTAATCATTTTGCCGATATGTAGTATGAAGGATTATTATGAGAGTAGATGGATTTAAAAGAAATATAATTAAACTTAAGAGTATTTATATTCTCCTGTTCTTATTGGTACTAACATCTTGTGTTGGAACGGTTGAAGATAAGAATGAGAAGACAACATTTTCAAGCGCGGGAAAAACATTAGAAATAAACTTCTCTGGTATTGAAGATGCTAAAGCAATTTCTCATGATAAGGCAGAGGTTTCTTTCTTTCCTGCATCTGGAGGTAGTGGAGACTATACTTATCTTATCTACAGAGATGGTGTTGTTGCTCCAATTACATACCTCGACGAATCTTTGGAAACAAATTACAAAGGGCTTTATAAAGTTACTATTAATGGACTCAAAGCGGATACTAATTATAATTTTGAAGTTCAGGTTCTTGATAATGAAACAACAGCTAGAAGTTTATCTACAGAACTTAGGGCAACTACAACCTATACCAAGCAGTCTTGTGACTTCTATGGTATTGCCAATGTTAAACTACCTCCAGGGTTAGATTCAACTTCAAGTATTATTGTAAATTGGCCAGAAGCTACAGTCGTAGGTACGCCAACAAAGCCATTTGATGGAGACCCTTATCAGTATGTTATCACGCTTCTTGACAGTGATTTACTTAGTGCAGATGATATGAATGATGTAAGTTTGAATGACTCAGATGGGCGCTTTCAATATTATCAACAAAGTGGGAATTCCAAGACTATTTATGGTCTTCAGCCAAATAAGAAATACTTTGTTCAAGTTCGATGTGAGCACGTAGGTTATACAAATAATAAAGGAGACCTTACCTATAAGGTCGAATCTAATACAAATATCTTAGATATTACAACTTCATCTGGGTCTGCAGGTGATCTTGTATTTGAAGATGGACTCTTTAACGTTAAATTAAATTCAGGTGATCTTGGGAAACAGAGTTTTATTGCGAGCTGGAAGGCTGCTGCAGGAACGTTTGATCATTATCGTCTTTATTATAGAGCAGGGGCATTGACAACGGGAACGGTTCCGCCTTTGTGTGTATATGACGGTACAACAGGAACGTATTGTTCAAAAATAGCATTTGATCAAACGACAGCTGTTGTTAGTGGATTAGTGCAAGATGCAACTTATAATGTTCAATTACTTGTTTGTGTTGATGCAAACTGTACCCCAGAAAATAAGAAATCAAGTTCTATAATACCTATTACAATGAAGCCATCTCTAGGTGTTTTTGGGGGAATTACTGGAATTCTTCGAGGTCAAAACACTAATGAAGTTAATAAAATGAAATTTAAGTTTGATACTCCAGATTTTTCAACAGGAGTCATTGATGGCCTAATTGTAGAATGGGTAGATAATAGTGCTGGTAAGATATTAAATGACCCTGATATATTAAATAATACGGGGATTAGTGTTAATGAAGATATTGATTTAACAACTGATACAGAAATTGAAATAGATGGCTTTAATCCATTTGCATCAAATGATTACTGTTTTAACTTATATCCATACATTTTAAATAATAGTGGTGTTCGTGAGTATACACCGGAAGGAAATCCGGATGTTACAAGCTATTGTATATCAACAGATCTAAATACAGGCGTTCATATTAAAATGCCTGATGATTTGGGGGCTACTTGTCTTCCAACATCTTCGTACTCTATAAGGGTCGATTTTTTATCACCACTTTCGGGTGTGTTCTCTCATTATGAAGTCTTCTGGAAGAAAGGGAATTTGGCTTCATTTAATTTAAATGATGCCATTGCAGAAACTGCAGGATATTCTAGAATATTAGTTCCAAATACAGATTCATCAGTTGAGCTTGCACCACTTCTTTCAGGTCAAAATTACACGATTGGAGTTGTCGGTTACTATTTCGGAGCAGACGGTAATGTATATCGAACAGCGCTGAATAGTTCAACAGTTTCTGAATGCACGACATATTGAGAAATGTAGCCCGGAAAAGTAAAATTTCTTACCTTTGCTGTCTTTTCTTGGGCAAATTTTCCTAATCTAATCATATTTGCCGACTACTAATAAATTCCTATTTTAGATAGAATTTATTCAGCATGGTATACGTTAAGAAAATAACCACATTCTTTCTTCTCTCTTTTTTCTGTCTTTCTCCAGTCTTTGCGCAGAAGTATGGGAAAATATTTCTCAATGAAGATGGAATACATTTACTTAATGGACAGGAGAGAAATTACGTCAAAAAAAGTGTTTATGAAGTGGTTTATTATACAGGCGTCTTTGATTTAATAATCGGTAAGTATAAGAAGAGCTTAAGCAAGGAAGAGTCTTTCTCCATTGATATTAATATAAATGCAACTTCTAAGGATCAGCAATTTGCCAATGTGAAGCTTGGGCTTAGAGAGATGAAGACAAATAAGCCTATTAATATTGTTGAATCAAAAAAAGTTCCAAGAATTAAGCTTCAATATACAGTACGAAAACTCCTCTTTAAGCTATTTTATGAAGAGAACTATGATGAAGAGAATGATCGGGTAATAAATAATAAGGTTATTCCTGTGACAAGTCAGATCACTCATCCTTCTGAACCAGACTCGGTCAGTAAAGATCCTGAGCAAGAGACTAGTGAGGGATCACCTGTAGAGGGGATGGAGGAAGCAATTGTTGCTGAAGAAAGTGCTAATGATCCAATTGAAGAAGAGGAAGAGGATAAAGCTAAGAAGGTAAAGAAAGATAAAGATAAAGAAGTTAAGATATCAAAGTTTGATTCTCCAGATATTGATGTCACGGTAGAGCAGGAAGTAAAAATTTTTAAGCCTACATCTTTTGAAGTTCATTCTAAGTTTTATGTAAATTTGGGGCAAAGTACGGATGCAACGGAGTCTTCCACAATTATTGAAACAAGAACAGATACCAAGCAATTGAGATTCGAAATTGGAAGTCGGTTTCAAATAGGTGACCGTAGCGACTATTACGATATAGGGTTAAGTGTCGGACAATTATTGGGTGAAAATAAGTACCAGTTGAGTGCAGGATTTAAATTTCATCTTGAGTATGCTCTAAATCTTTATAAGAGAAATTTATATATTATTCCATCTATAGAGTACGAAACTCTTTCATTTGCCGATCTTAGTACAAAAGGGGATGGTATTGTACCATGGAATAATAAATTAATGTGGTTTGGTGCAAAAGGAAGAGTAAGTCTTTTCAATGATAGATTGGAAATTTCTGGTGGCTATGCAAAAAGTTTTATTGGTGATTCAGATCTTGGAAAAAAGAGTGAAACTTTTCCAATTGAAGGATCTAAAGTAATGGTTGGAGCGATGACCAAGGTTTACAAGAAATTAGGTATAGGTGCTGCTTATAATATCGTTAGCTTAACAAGTAGTGCTAGTAGTTCATTTAAAGCAGATTATGAATCTTTTCAAGTATTATTAACATATAGGTAATTGATGGAACTAAAAGAAAAATTTGAATTTATTGAACGAGTCGCAGATGTAAAAGTATGGGAAGAAAAAACTACTCATATTTTATATCTTGGAGAAAAGCCAAAACTTGTTGCAATGAAAGAGAAAGTTAATGATACATTCTTCGAAGTAAAGAAGTTTCTTAAGATGGTTTCAAAGTCTGAAGTTGAAATTGATTTTACTTGTTCACCTGTAGACTCAATAGATGATTTGAATGAAATAACGGCAGATCTTTTTGAGCTAATGAAAAAGTGTACTAAATTAATGTCCATTGAAGGAATAAGTTATCTTGTAGAAGTGAATCTATCTTATGATCTGGAACTCTTCATTTCTGGTGAAGTTAAAGAAGGATTAAAGAGCGTGAAGTCTTTACAGGAAAAGGTTCCTGTAAGCGATCGACTAAGAACAACTCCAAGACTTTATGGAAAGAATGGAATGTGGAAGAATTTTGTTGTTAAATGTGAGTTAGAAAAATTTAAAATATCTGAAAAAACAAAAAGTAGAGGACTAGAGTTATGATTATGATAAATAAAATCCTAAACAATTCATTGAAAACATTTATTGTTTTAGCTCTTATTCTTTCAAGTTCGTTAGCTGACGTGAAGACTCAGAGGATAGATAAAGTTTTAAATAATACGATGACTATCTCGATGGAAAAGTTTTTATCACTAACAAATTATCTCGAAAGACATAATTATATTTATAGGCATGACGCTAGAGAAATTCTAGCCGTTTTTAATACGGTAGATCGGGTTGATATTGATCGCTTAAATGAGTTTGGAACAACGATTGATAGTCTTAGAGAGGAGATCAATAGGAATCCAAGAGTTAAAATTGATGTAAAGGAAAGAGTTGAAACGCAGGTTAATGAAATTCTGGCCATGATTCAGCTCGCCCTAAGTAAAAGGGATTCAATTTTTAATGTTGATAGGATTAATCAGCAAATTGCAGTCGCAGAGCGTAAGCTGGCAGATGCTAAAAAAGTTCGAGAATCTTCAGCTAAAGTGATTGTAAAAAAAGAAAAAGCAAGTGCTACTCTTCCAATTGGTCTTGGGGCTTTACTAATTATTTCATTTGCCATCTTTGTGTACGATCGCAGAAGATTGGGCGTAAAAATAAAAAGAATGAAAAAACAATTATCATTATCTTTTAAGAAAATTAAGAGTGTTGAAAAAGGAAATACTTTAAGTTCAAGTTTTGTGAAAGTTGTTGAAGCTTTAGATTGTCCCATATCAGTTGTAGTAGATTTAAAAGGAAATATACTAAGCTCAAGTAAATCATTTGAAAGAATGTTCTCTAGCTATTTTAATTTAAAGAGTGATAATTGGGATACTTTTTTTGAAAACAACTTCTATTTAAGTAAAAACAATGACAATAAACCAGGTAATTATAAGTTTAGAAAAAATGGTTTTCTAAATATTAGTGTAACATCTCAACTTATCGCTTCTGAAGAAATCAGATTTTTAACTTTTTCTCTAATTGATTCTGAAGAGTTAATGGCGATAAAATCTTCTGATTTGTCTAGGTTAAATAATGGTGTTTCATCGGCAAATGAAGTATTTGAAAATGCACTAACTAAATTTTCTAAAGTACATCAACTAAATAATATCGTAATAGATCAAAAATCTTTTGAAGGTGAGATTGCAACCTATTCTCATGTTGAAAATCTTCAAGAGATGTTCTATCGAATGCTTCAGTTTGCACAAGTTTTTGATTCTGAAATGAATAATGAGAGAAGAATTAACATGAAATTAGAGAGAGTCGAAAGTGTTCTAAAGCTCTCTGCCGTAGTTGAAAATACAGAATTCAATTTAGATTCAAATAGCAGAATCAAAGATGGGATTAGAGAGCTTTCTAAGTTTGTATCGGAAGCTGATGGAGAATTTAGAGTCTATAAAGAAAGTATTAGAGAAAAGACAAATGTTGTTTTTGAGTTAAACGTATATGATTCCGAAGTTGCTTTTGAAAATAGAATAACAACTGTGGTGGAAAATGAAAGTCTTAATTAGTCTATTTCTTTTGATTATTTCGAGTAATTCTTTTGGGAAAGACTTTTCCGGAATTACATCCTATTCAATAGGGATGGTAAATATTGGAGTTACTGAGAATGAGAGTTCTTTAGAATCCACTGATGAGAATGTTACTCCTGGAGAGGAGAAGAAAAGTTCGGCTAAAGCAGTATCAGCAATAAGTTTTAACTTAAATTATGAATTTAGCTTTAAACAGAAGAGATCTTACTTTGTAAAGGCAACAGTCCCTATGATGACTGCAGATGGTGCAGGTCTCTTTCTTGGAGGCGTAGGTTTTAATTGGTATTTAAATGATTTAGGGTCTATTTACAGAGCAAATATCGGCGGTAGTGAAATTGTTATGGTTCCAAAGTTTAGATACTGGTGGGGAGCTAATGCTGGAGTGGGTTACTTATTATACAATACAGAGTCGGCTAAAAAAAGTGATATCATTTTTGATTTAGGTATTCATGGTGGGGCTGGTTATAACTTTGGTGAGAAGTGGGGAATGAAGGGGGAGGCTATTGTTGGTCGTGGGACTGGTGTAGCATCCACTACTATGAATATTAGAATGTTCTTCGGTGTGACTTATTTTATTTAGAGGAAATATGAAAATTATCTACTTATTAATAATCTCTTTTCTTAGTGGGAATGTATTCGCTGGAAAGGTAAATTTAACTTCTACACCTGAAGGTGCTGAAATTTTTGTTATCAATCAGAAAGCAGGAAATAAAAGGGCCATAGGTAAGACTCCTTATGTTGCTGACTTTAATGCTTTTATGACAGAAGTGGGACCTAATGAATCAATTCAGGTAAGTATCTGGAAGCCTGGTTTTGAAGAATTTAATATTATTGTTCCTCCAATAACAGGATCAGATGTACGAATTAATGCAAACCTGAGAGTCGAGAAGAATATTAAACTTACTACAGACTTTGATTTTCTTGTTTCAGACCTTTTTGATGCTTTAAGGATGACTAGATTGAAGGATTTTCAGTCCTCTAACGAAAAGCTTGATTTACTTATTAAAAAATTTCCTCACTTTAGTGTTGTTTACGAAATGAAAGGAATGAACTTTTATTTAAATAAAGATTTTAAAAGATCTTTGAACTTTTATAAAAAGGCTTTTTCTGTAAATCCAAAAAATAGAGAAGCTTATAGAATGATGACTTACTTAGAAAAGAAATTTAATATCAAAAGCCAGGGAATATAGCATGTTTAAAAGACTTTTTGCTTTAACAGTAATCTTGATTTGCGGACTTAGTTTTGCTAATTCAAATGATTTGCAGCTAATGCCCAGCCTTGAATGGCAAAAACAAAATCTAGAAGAAAATATTCATTCTAAAATAGATCGTATTTTAAAAAGCGTAATCAAAAAAGATCAATATAATATTGATGTTGAAGTATTAACAAAGTCTCAATCTGAACCTCAATTCTATGACTCTCAAAAAAAGAATAAACCTCTTGGAGGCTTAAGTCGTTCTGGAGATATTACGAAATCAGAGGCCATTGAAAAGAAGAAAGAAGAGGAAAATCCTGAGTTAGAGAAGGTTACCTCAAAAGCACAGATTAAATTTGACGATGTAAATCCAGCAGAAGAGTCGGAAGATATTGTGACTTTTTCCAAATTTGGTATTCAGGCGCCTTTAGTCGATGATTTTAAAGATTTTCAGCCTGATGGAAAAATTGTTCTTACAATGCAGAGCTCTGATGATGGTTCTAGAATAAAAAAATTAAAAGAAGAATTTCAAAGAAAAGAAGATGATTTCAAGCATAAGTTAAGAGAGATCCAGTCTGCAAATAATATATCTCCAGTAGAACAAATGTGGAAATACAATAATAGTGTTGATGTATTTAAAAATCTAAAGGCAGTTAATATAACAATCAGGCTTAGTACTGCACTTAGCTTAGAAGTAAAGCAAGCTGTTAAAAACTATGTAAACTCTATAAGATTTAATCTAGGAAAAGTAATTCCAGTGATTAAGTTCGAAAATGCTCTCTTAGGTGCTGACACAAATATTCCTACTCGAGAAGACAAGATTAAAGAAATACTTAATTACTTTGGTAAATTTAGTACTTTAATTGGAGTTTTAGTTGGAATGATACTACTTGGATTCATTGGTAAGAGTCTTATTAATAAGTTCTTTGAATTGAGTGCGGCACAAAGCAATGCTCAAACGGTAAAGCTTGAAGGACAGCAGGATCATAATAAAGATGATGACGATTCAAGTGAACCAGGGGCTCCTGTTATTGGAGGTGAAGCTGGTGGTGCAGGAGATTTGACTGGTGAATATTGTGGGGTTGAAAGATTTAAATCTTATTCAAAAACCTCAGCCAAGGATGCAGCTCTTTTAGTGAAAGGATGGTTACAGCTAAATACGAAACAGTCACAGTCTGCTCTGAGAGCTCTTGTCCAACAATTAGAAAATGTTGATTTGTCTGAAGTGTTTTCCATGTTAACAGATCGAGAAAGAAATGAGTGGAAAGACTTATTGAATAAGCCATTAAGTACTGCAGAACTAGCTTCAGCTAATAAATATATTTCAAATGAAGTTGTACAGAGAATAATTATTCCTAATGTTATTACGGACCCTGAAACATATGACTTAATTATTAGAATTAGACCTGAGCAGGTATCAGAACTAATTGAGAAAAAACCAGAGATTAGTAGTGTATTGTTAAACGTTTTAAATACAACATTCTTAAATAAAGTCTTGAGTCACTGCGATGAAGAAAAGAGAGGGAAGATCGTTGACTCCGCCTTTGAAGTCAGAGAGCAAGATATTATCAACTCTCAGGATAAGTTAAAGGAAGTATTACAAGAGTATGTACAGACATTTGATAAAATACCTTTCATTGATAAGGTTATTACTATCTTGCCAGATGCAAGTCTTGATATAGAATTGTCCCTTTATGAGAAGCTGCATAAGAATACTTCCGTAAAAAGAATTAAAGAAGTTGGTATGCTTTCTTTCCCCTCTTTTTTAATAGAGAGATTTGACGAAAAGAATTTAAAGGCAATATTAAGCGAGTATGATCTTGAGAAGAAAGTGAAGATGCTTTTAACAGCAGATGAAGATATTAAGAAGAAGTTCATGGATATTTATGCTCCGAGTGGATCAAAAGCAAACGATTTATTGAGTCTCGAATTTGAAAACTACGAGAAAGATGAAAGAGAGCTTGAGAAACTTATGAATGATAAAGATGCTCATTGGAAGTCTTTCGTTGACTATGTAAGAAAGAGAATAGTGAAAGATAAAGAATTATTAAACGCAGCAGAAGAAGCTATTGACACGTGGACTCATTCACTGGGTGGGGATTCTAGTTACGATAATGTTGAAGAGCTTAAAGTTGCTTAGTTTTTAAATTTAATAAACTATCTATATGGCAAGAGGAACTCAAAAGTAGTTCCTTTTCCATTTTGGGAGAATAGATTAACTTTTCCACCTAGCTCTTCAGCTCTCTTTTTAACATCTGAAAGTCCTACTCCACGTCCTGATATTTCAGTTACAACCTCGGCTGTACTTAGTTCCATATCGAATATGTGATAGATTATTTCCTCGTCAGATTCAGATAGAGAAGCTTCATCGTAGCCAATACTTTTCATTTTCTCTCTTACTTTGCTAGGGTTTATTCCTCCTCCATCATCTTTAACGGAAAACTTAATAAGAGATTTCTCTTCTTCTTTTAGGTATTCAAAGTTAATACTTACTCTACCCCCGCGAGGCTTTCCTAGGCTTTCTCGTAAGTCAGGAACTTCAATTCCATGGTCAATACCATTTCTAAAAAGATGCACGCAAGAAGAAAAAAAGTATTCATAGAATTCTTTGTCTACGAGTAATTCACTTCCTTGAATCTCTACTTCGCGAATCTCTTTGCCTAAATCTATCGCGAGAGTTTTCATCATTGGTATATAAGAATTAATATAGGACTTGATTGGTGTTTTTTGAAAGAGTGCTTTGAATTGTCTTGATATGCTTTTAAAACCTTTAGAGGCCAATGTTTTTTCGAAGTGTTCTACCGCAGCAAGGCTAAGTTCAATCGACTCGATCTCTTCTTTATCTGATTGTGTAAGAGAGTTAAGCTTATCAATATCTGAGTCAATTATTGTATTAAATTCTTTAAATTGTTCAATGAGATCTTCAGTTACTATCTCATTATTTCCCGCAAAGGTTTCGTAGTTATGAATGCTATCTGTTAATTTTGTCATTTTGAAAAGTGAGAAGCCACCCTTTAGAGAATGAAGTAGCATAAGAAGATCATCTTTAGATTCTTTTTCTTCCCAGTTCTTATTAGAGCTAGTCTCTATATCATGAAATTTTTCTTTGAAGAATTTAACAAGATTGTTAAATTCTTTTCTATTCGATAAAACACTTGATAGAAATTTAATATAATCGTTTTGTTCCTTTACTTTTTCATTAGCAAGAAATTCTTTCGTTTTATCTGTGGCAACAAGTACAACATTTGACACTTTTTCTTGGGAATCTCTCATTGGGTAATAGTTAAGAGTAATATGCTTAAAGCCCTCTTGAGTTGGTTGTTGTTCTGTAGGAATAAATTTGGGGCCAAGTTCTATTAAGCTCTTGAATGGAATAGGTTCTAAAAAGAGATTTTTAACCCATTCATCAAAAAGGTTTTTATCTTCTGGGTTTATAAGGTCTTTAACTCTTTCTCCTTTTGGCGACTTTTTAAAAAACTCTTCACATGGCTTGGTAAAAGTATCTTGACACTTTCCAAGCTCATTGAAAACGAGAAGGCCCTGATCTAAACTATTTATCATCGTGTTGATAAAGTCGTTGGCACTATTTAAATCAGCGGTTCTTTCATTGACCTTATCTTCTAGTGTCCTATTGTACTCTTGAAGTTGGTTGTTATATTCAATAATTTTATCGCCCATCTCATTAAAGGAGTTCGCAAGTTGTCTAAATTCGTCTTTTGAGTTAATTTCAATCTTTGTCTCGTAATTTCCTTCTGAGATCTTTTGAATACCTTCGAGTAGGGTACTTAAAGGGTTGGTTATTGATTTTGACAGGAAGAGAGATAGAATATTAAAAAATCCAATTAAGATAATAGCATAGGATAGGGTCTTCATTGCGAGAGTCGTGGTAACACTATAGGCTTGTTTGTTGTTGATTTCACTCACGATATAAAAGTTGGGAAAACTCTTTAATTGCTTATAGGCAATCATGTAATCGCCATTTTTCTTTTCTTCTTCTTTGAGACCTAGTTTCTTGGCCCCTTCACTAAGAGTTTGTATTTGTGTGAAAAACTTTAGGTAGAAGCTCATCTCTTGATCTTCAAATAAGTAAGGAATATTCTTATAAACAATATCCCCGGAAGTCCTTATTAAGGCATTTTCATATCCTTTCTTGGAAAAAATTTCTTCAAAAATAGAATCTAGAACATAAGTGTAAACTAGTGTCTTGTGATGCTCTTTATGAAAAATTGCAATATTAAAAAATGGCATCTTTCCTTTAACAAAAGATATATCTGTAACGATTTTACTTTTAGTAGACTTAAACGAAAGACTCATAAGTTCATTCTCGTCTTGACTTAAGAAATCTCTATTCTTTCTATACTTTTCTTCATGAGAGTTATTCTTGTATATTTCTTTGTATTGATCCCCTACAAGTTCTCTTACTTTGTAAAGATCTTTGTCTAGGCTTAAGGTGTGTTCTATCTCTTCCCTAGTTAGGCTCTCCGTCATATTTTGAGTTTGAGAATTTAATAATTTAGATTCAAAAAATCTTTCGAGTAATTGATTACTTGTTTTAACGTTGGAGAATACTGCATCATATAAGTAAGCTTTCTTATCTTCAAAGACCATATTTGTAGATATGGATAATAGAATGATGACAATTAATAAGCTGACAATTGTTTGTAACGCAACAATTTTGGTTCTCAAGGGAAGGTTTACTTCTTTCAATATTTTTTTCACAAAAATCTCAATGTTTGCTTATAGAGTCTTAAAATGATCTATGCTATCATTATAGTTAACATTAAGATTTTATGTTGGTAAAAATGAAGAAACAAGAAAAGTTAGTTCTCTATATTTCAATTTTCTGTGTCGTCTTGGGAATCTTGGTAAGTATTATACTCTCAGAACTTGATTTGACGGGAAATGAAGATAATTTAAATTATATCGGTACTACCGTTGAAACAAATGGTGAGGTAAAGATACGATATGGAGAATCTATCAATTGGAAGACTCTGGGGGCAAATGATAATATTTACTCTAAGTCTTATCTCTTTACTGGAGACGGAGCTACTGGGAAATTTGTTTTCTTAGATGGTTCGATAATTAAACTTGATCCCAATTCACTTATTTACTTAGACTTTATGTTTGATATTAAAGATATCAATAAGAATAAAAATTTAAAAAATTCTTTGAAAATTGACTTTGTTGACGGTGAAATTAGCTTTGACTTAAAAGAAGAATCATCGGTAAAGAAAATTGCCATGAACGATACAACTATTTCTATTAATAAGAAAGAAACAATGATTAAGCTTCAAAACGACAAGAAAACTCAGGAAATGCAAGTTTCTGTTTTTGAAGGAGATGTATCCTTAAATAAGAGAAATAAAGAATTTCAAATTAAATCAGGTGAGAAATTAAAGATATCGGAAAGTAAAGATATGGATAGGGAAGAGATTTCATCTGAGGTGATAGACTCTATGAGAGAGTCTGCTGAGAGATTAAATGAAGATGGAGCACCTATTGAGTATAAGAGAAGAACAATTACAAAGTTCTTGAAAGAGTTCTTTCATTTTATTGTTGATTAATTTCTAGTTGTTATCGTCTTTACTGGAGAAAGAGTCTGGAAAGTACTCTTTCTTTAGCGCCATTATTTCCTTGGCATAAAGAGCAGAATTAGATTGTGTATCAAGATTGGCAACACTATTGACAAATCTTCTTAGTCTCGCCTTATTATGCTCCTTCATTTGAAATATAATTCCTCTAGAGCAATTTTTTAATTCATTCTCTGCGCTATCTATAATATGCGGAACAACTACTATGTAAATAGTAAAGGGATGAGTGATTTTAAAACAAGTTCCTAGTGACGGCTGCCTACTTCCTCTGAAAATGATTTCATGTTCAGTTATTGAGATGAGCTCTGAAGAAGTTTCTATAAAGAATGTATCTTGTATATTTAAAGACTCTGGAAAAACCTTATAATTATAGAAGTCGTCATCGACGAATTCGTCAAAAATAACAGGATGGGCTTTTTGCACCTTCTTCTTCATTCGATTAGATTTATTCGTTTCTGACTCAATCATCTTCTTTTCAAATAGATTTCGAACCTTTTCGATAAAGTCTAAATTAATCTTCTCCCCAACAGAGATGAGGAAGTGGTATTCAAGCTTATGTTGATATTCAACGACATCAGCGATAGGGTTATTAAAAATCAAAAAGTATGGAAGATAGTTCCTATAGTTAATGAAAGATGCAATGGCCCTTTTTATATCTTCTACAGTATTAACATCGTCGCATTGAAGAACAATTAGAGAAGGCTTGAATTTATCAATATCTTTCTCAATTTCTACAGCATCAGCTTTTAAGTAAATTCTTTTAGCATTGGTTTCATCAATTTGAAAAATATCGTTAGCAATTGAAAGCTTAGAATCGTAGACGAGAATAGTCTGTTGTATACCTAGTACTTTTGAACTATTTTGATGGACCCAGTTGGTAATAAATGTTTTAGCTAAGTTGATAATTTCTGTCGGGGGAACGCGGTAGTAGTCCTCTTCCTCCACTTCTTTAATAACTTCCTTTTTTTCTGTATTACCTGTGGTTGCAATAACAATTGAGCTTGTTTTAATTTGCTCTTCCCATGTATTAATTAAGTCAGGGGGAAGTTTGGCATCACTACTTTTTTCTTTTAAGTTGAGTATGATACTATCTTTTTCTGATTTCTTTATAGGAGCATTGGCATAGTCAAATTCCATTTTATAACTGTAACTAAATTGAGCACTCGTTCCGTCTGTAATTCCTGTTGAGATCTTATACTTATGAGAAAGAAAAACATCTTTGTGAATAGGGAAGTCAAGTTTGATCACTCCCGTTGCTAGTTCCGCATTAGTCTCAATTTTTGCATGGTCTCTTGCTAGGTAAGTAATCTTTGCAAGATTCTTAAGAGGAAGTGATTCTGTATATATGGCCTTGGCCACATTAGACTTTTCCACTAAATCTGAGGCTGTCATACTTACTATAAAATTAAATACATCACTATGATCAATTCCCTTGTAGAAGAATATTATTTCACCTGTAAGGCTATCTGATTCATTAATTTTATAGTTATGTCCAGCGTTTAGAAGAGAAATATAATTTGTATGTCTATTTTCTCCAATAATACCTAGGTGGCGAACAACTTTTTTTTCAATTTCTTTTGTTTCATCATCGGTAAATATAACTATCTGTGGTGATTGTTTTCGAATATATTCAGAAAGAGAGAATGTAGTAAAATTATTGTAGTCAATGAAGTCTATTACTAAAGATTTCTTACCTTGAAAAAAAGAGGTAAGCTCTTTTTCTAAAGAGGAAGTAAAATTTAATCTCTGGCCTACAAACAAAAATTTATACATAATATATTAAGATAACATATATTTTTAAAAAATAGGGTGGAAAATATGGATGGAAGTACTCGCTTTTTAGTTGTAGATGACTATTCTAATATAAGAAATATGCTCAAGCTTCAAATTGGTGAATTTGGTTTTTCTAGTCCGGTCCAAGAAGCAGAAGATGTAGATAAGGGAATTGCAAAGCTCGAAGAATTACATGGTACTTCTGAGCAGATTCAGTTTATTGTGTCAGATTGGAATATGCCTAATAAGACAGGTTTGGATTTCCTTAATTTTGTGCGATCAAGTGATAAGTTTAAAGATTTACCATTTCTCATATTAACTACAGAGAGCGAACAGGCTAAGGTGATGAGTGCTATTTCTGCTGGAGTCTCTAATTTTCTTTTAAAGCCTTGGGAGCAAGAAGAGCTAAGCGAAAAGATCAAGCAATGTTGGGATAAGCATCATAAGTAGATTTTCTGTTATTCAGGCGACCAAAGAAGTAGAAATCCATAAGTTCTAATCCACTTATAAACTTCTTTGGCTATTATTTTTATATTTCTCAAACTACTGAAGTCCGTTTCGACACTATAAAAATAAATCTTATAATCATCTGACTCTTCCATTAATTTATTAAAAATTAACTTTATTCTCATCACATGGTAGTCGTGAGAGATGACGATAATCTTCTTATTTCCCTTTCTTTCACGCAGATGTCTTAGAGTTGATAGAACGTTCTCGACTGTATTTCTAGCTAGGTAATCAATTGTTAGAAGATTAGGATCAAAGTCCTGTCCTAGATGAAGAGGCTTAAGAAGGCTATCCACAGAATTCTTAGAGTAGACTCCTGTGATGAAAATATTTGATTGTTTATACTTTTTTGCGAGTTTTACTGCGAGGGGAATTCTTCCTGAGTCTCCAGTAAAGACAACGATCAGATCAGGGGATCGATTGTAGAAAGTTTGAAGAGTCTCTTGGCTCAGGTTCCTGGCCAAGAGTATAAAGATAAGTGATGTTATAGCGTAGAGAATAATTGAAACGAGTGAGATGAAGCTGATATTTTGTAAATACCTTAAAATCTTCGTCCTCTTCGTTTCAAATATATATCTCTTTTTAAACATCTTATCTCGCTGCTATGACTTCTATTTCTACAACGGCACCTTTTGGAAGGTTTGGAACTTCAACACAGCTTCTTGCTGGGTAAGGCTCCGCAAAGTAGTTAACATAGGCTTCATTAACTAAATTAAACTTCCCTAAGTCAGTAAGAAAGATACTTGTCTTAATAATATGAGTTCTATCGATTCCACGAGACTCTAGGAGACCGTCAATATTCTTCATTACTTGGTCTAGCTGAGCTTGAAAGCCTTCTTGAAGTACCGAAGTCTTTGGGTCAATACCAATTTGTCCTGAGAAGTAGAACACACCATTGTGCTCAACTCCTTGAGAGTAAGTACCAACAGCTGCAGGAGCAAGTTCTGTATTTATTATATCTTTTATGAACGCCATTTCTTAATCCTTATTTTCTTCTTCTGCGAGTAGAGCAGTAATATTGGACATATTTACAATTTCAGATACTGAAGCCGTTCTTTGAATAATATTAACAGTGTCGTTCATACTAACAAGAATTGGACCAATAGCATCTGCTTCACTTAGTTGCTGAAGAAGTTTGTAACTTATATTTGCAGAGTTGAGGTCTGGGAAAATTAATATATCCGCAGGTCCTTTCATATCTGAAAAGCTAAAGAGCTTCTCTCTAATATAAGCGTTCACTGCAACATCCGCCTGCATTTCACCTTCAACATTAAGAGAAGGGTATCTTTCATGGCAAAGTTTTACAGCTTTCTTCATTTTCTTAGCACCAGGATGAGTATTTGATCCAAAGTTTGAATAACTTACAAAAGCAATATTTGGATCTCTATTCATTAGTTGCTTAAAGAGCTTAGCAGTTGATTTTGCGATATCACATAGATCTTCTGGACTTGGGTCAACCTGTGCTGTTGTGTCGGCTAAGAATAGAATTCTATTCTTAAAGATTAAAATATAAACACCAGCAGCTTTCGTTGAAGCCTGTGTTCCTACAACATTAATAATTGGTTTAAAGCACTCAGGGTAGCTAAGAGTTGGACCAGATAACATTGTATCGGCCATTCCTTTTCTCACCATCATCGCTCCAAAGTAATTCTCCTGTGCCATCTTATCTTCTGCGTGATAAATACTGACTCCATTTCTCTGTCTCATTGAGCAGTACTCTCTGTAGAACTCTTTAAATCTTTCGTGCTTTGTAGGTTGAATAATTTCTAGATCTTTTAGAGATGATAAACCAAGTTTTTCCATTCTACTTAAAATAACTTCTTTCTTACCAAGTAGGATCGGCTCTATTCTTCCTTCGTCTTGAAGAAGTTTTACAGCTTCTAGGATTCTAGAGTTTGAACCTTCAGCAAAGACAACTCTTGTTTTCTTTCCTTTTTTCTCTACAACAGAACTTAGTCTATCTCTAAGAGACTTTAGGAACCTAGCGGAACTTCCAAGTCTTTCTTCAAGTTGCTTTGCATATTCATTTAAATCTTTTATTTGATGTTTCGCTACACCTGAGTCCATCGCTGCTTTGGCAACAGCTGGGGAAACTCTTGTAAGAACTCTTGTATCAAATGGTTTTGGAATTAAATACTCACGTCCAAACTTAAAGCTTTGTCCTGCGTAGGCCATCTTAACTTCTTCAGGAACTTCTTCTTTAGCAAGACTTGCTAAGGCCTTCACTGCTGCAAGTTTCATTTCATCATTTATTTTAGTAGCTCTAACATCAAGAGCTCCTCTGAAAATAAATGGGAAACCTAGAACGTTATTAACTTGGTTAGGAAAGTCAGATCTTCCTGTCGCCATGATAACATCGCTTCTAACTTCGTGAGCTTCGTGAGGATAAATTTCCGGTTCAGGGTTTGCCATAGCAAAAATGATAGGATCTTTTGCCATTGTTCTAACCATGTCTCCTGAGAGAACACCTCTGGCAGAACAACCAATAAAGGCATCAGCACCATCAAGTGCGTCTGCTAAAGTTCTACAGTCTGTTTCAACTGCAAATTCTTCTTTGTAGACATTCATTCCATCTGGACGACCTTTATAGATAACACCTTTAGAGTCACACATCAGGAGATTTTCATTCTTTACACCAAGGTTAAAGAATAGTTTGGCACAGGCCATTGCTGCAGCACCTGCTCCGCTAAAAACGACTTTAACTTGATCCATTTTCTTTTCTGCAATTTCTATCGCATTGATAAACCCGGCAGAAGCAATAATCGCAGTTCCATGTTGGTCATCGTGGAAAACTGGAATATTCATTTTTTCAATTAATTGTTTTTCAATTTCAAAACATTCAGGTGCTTTAATATCTTCTAAGTTGATACCACCGAAAGTAGGTTCAAGTGATTGAACCACACGGACCATTCCCTCAACAGTGTTCTCGTTTACTTCGATATCGAAAACATCAACATCGGCAAACCTCTTAAAGAGAACGCCTTTTCCTTCCATTACTGGCTTACTTGCAAGGGCCCCAATATCACCAAGGCCAAGAACTGCGGTTCCGTTTGAAATAACACCGACAAGATTCCCTTTGCTTGTATACTTAAATGCATCTTCTGGATTCTTCGCAATTTCGAGACAAGGTGCCGCTACTCCTGGAGTGTAGGCCAGTGAAAGGTCCTCAGCTGTGAGGCAGGCCTTAGTTGGAACTACTTCGATTTTTCCTGGTCTTTCACCATTATGGTAGGCTAGTGCCTGTTTATTTCTTTCTTCATTTGTTGGTTTCGTGCTCATCGAAACATCCTTTTTTTATTCTTGATTTAAAGTGTACAAGAATAATTCAAAGATATTGAAATGGCACGAAATCAGAGCGTTTTTCTATCCTTTGCGCGGTGAAGTAAGTGCCTTATTTTTTGAGGTAAAATAGAAAAATAATAGCATTGAAGCGGTTGTAAAAACCCCGATATATAGCTCGTCAACATTTTGCCAGAAGCCTGGGGGAGAAGCGTTGCGCCAATATGAAGTTGTAACAACCCCAGATAAGCAAGTTATGACAAATTGCTTGTCCCCAATTCGTCCTGGAAAAATGTAACCAAATACTACCGGAAAGAGTAAGCATGCTGCGGAAAGGCTACCAAGGGTTTTCCAAACAGTTTTTATATCTCCATTGAATACTTGGGACATGATAACGGCTAAGATTCCAACAACTAAAATACCTAAGTGGTGAATCATTGGGTTAGATCTAAATCTTTTGGGAGCAAGGTCGTAGGCAAGAGTTGTTCCTGCTAGAAATAAGTAAGAGTCGATAGTTGAGAGAATCGTTGCAAGGACTCCTGCAAGCATTAGCCCGCGAAGGCCATTGGGAAGAATTTGAGCAGCATAGAGTAGGTAAGCGTGAGAAGAGTCAGCTTCTGGTATAACAGCTTTAGCGTACATCGCTCCAAAGGTTGTACAAATATCAAAACAAAACCAAATGAAAGTCGAGATAAGAATTCCCTTCTTTGCAGTTTTTGAAGAGTTTGCGGCAAAGCATCTTTGATAGAAGTTTGGGTCGACGAGAGTGGAGAGCGCGATAAACCCCCAAACAAAGGTTGTTCCAATTCCAACAGTTCCTGTTAAAGAAAAGTAACTTGCAGGTAGATTTGATTTTAGAAATCCTAGTCCTCCAAAGGTCGTAACACTTAGAATGAGAACAAGTAGAACGGCAGAGCACATGACAAAGAATTGAACTAAATCCGAAAATACAACTGCTCTAAATCCTCCCCACATAGAATAGAGAAGAACAAAGCTAACTCCTATCGCTGTGTTAATCCAGAGCTCTCCTCCAAATAGCATTTTAGAAAAAATACCAAGGCTAATAGCATAGGCAATAGGAAGAACATTAAAGAAGTTGAAGATAGCGCTTAGTTTTGCAGAATTTGGCCCAAACATTTTCCCAATAAGATCAGGGAGAGTGACGGCTTCTTTATCTTTTATTTTATCAATAATGAAGAAGGCAAATATAATATAGGCAATATACCAAAAAGCTCCTTGGGTAACGAAGTTAAAAATGCCTTGGTTAAAAGCAATCTCTGTTACTCCAAATATTCCTCCGTACCAAGTTGCCACTAATGTTGCTATAAAGAGTGGAAGAGTGAGCTGTCTTCCCATGAGAAGGAGGTCTAGATAAGTCGTCTCATTATCACTCTTAGTGTAGGATTTTTCTCTTTTCTTCATTCCCCAGATCACGCTGAATATTGTAATGATGATGACAATTGTAAAAATCATCCAGTCAAGAGTTGTGATTGTGTCAATTAAACTAAGGTTAGGATTTAAGCTCTTCATTGGTCTCCTTACGGCAGCATTACCTGCATCAAGTTAAAGGGTCGAGTTTTAAACTCCTCTCAGCCGAAGCTCCCCTGATTATTTAAGGTTTATTGTCGTGAATAATCATTTTTATTATACTAGTATTACTTATGTAATGGGAGAATAAATATGACTTTAACTCAACTTGAGTATGTAGTTGCTGTAAATAAACATAGACACTTTAAAAAAGCAGCAACTGAATGCAACGTAACTCAACCAACATTAAGTATGCAGCTACAGAAGCTTGAAGATGAACTTGGTGTAATTCTCTTTGATAGATCTAAGTCACCTATTCTTCCTACTGCGCAGGGTGAGAAAGTTATTAAACAGGCCCAAGTCGTTATAAAAGAATATAATAGAATTTTTCATATACTTGAAAACTCTCAAGGGGAAGTTTCTGGAAAGTTTAGACTTGCAGTAATTCCAACTCTGGCTCCTTATATTATTCCTTTATTTGCAAAGAAGTTTGCAGACAAGTATCCGCGAGTTGAACTTGTTATTGAAGAATTCAAAACGGAAGAAATTATAGAACTTCTCGATAAAGAAGAGATTGATGCTGCTATTTTGGTAACACCTCTTCAAGAGCCTGCTCTTATAGAGCGAGTTCTCTTTTATGAACCGTTCTTCTTATTTACTTCTCCTGATCAAGAACTCTATAAGAAGAAGAAAGTGAGAGAGTCTGATCTTTCAAGGAATAGTCTTTGGCTTTTAAATGAGGGACATTGCTTAAGAACACAAGTTTTAAAAGTTTGTACTATGAATTTAGAAGTTAGTAGCTATAAGAATCTAAGATTTGAATCGGGAAGTCTCGAAACATTGAAGAACTTAGTTGTTCAAAGTTCTGGTTATACACTCCTTCCTTATCTTGCAACACTTGATCTAAGTGCACCAAGGAAGAAAATGATAAGAGAGTTTTACAAGCCAGCTCCAACTAGAGAAGTTTCAATAGTATATGGAAGAACTTTTTTGAAAGAGAGAATTATAGATGCTCTTGAGGAAACAATTGTTTCTGTTCTCCCTAAAGATATTCGTTCTCTAAAGGATGGAGATCTCTCAATCGTCGATCTTTATTAGTTTCTTGGTGTCAAACTGACTTGAGGTTTTCTAACATACTAGAAAATGGTTAAGTTAAGAGGCAAAAACTTGAAAGAAGTTGTTAGGAAAAAAAAGGGGTCATCTTAAAATCATCTGGGTATATTCTTTCCAACTTTTTCAGAATCTAATTCTGAAAATTTCATACTTAGGAAAGGGAGTCCTTATTATGATGATCACCTCGTTACAAAGTCTAAAAAAGCAGTCAGTACTACTAATCTTAATCTCAATTTTCTTTATTTCGTGTGGTAAAAAAGATGCAACAAGTGCAGGAGTCGCACAATTAGTTGATTCGCAAATTATTGTTGGAAGCCTTGATTGGAAAGAGATTTCGGACTTATCCGAAAGTAATTTAATTAGAAAGGCATCCTCTCCAATAGCTGATGTTACTCTTCCTGCTATGCAGTCGAGATGTACAGGTTTTCTAATTTCGGAAGATGTTCTGATGACTAATGAGCATTGTATTCCTTCAGCATCCGATGCTGAAGGTGTAACAGCGAGTTTTAGACATTTAAAGGGAGTAAGTGAGGGAGCATGGGAAAAGTATGACTGTAGTACGTTTCTAATGAATAATTCTCAACACGACTTCGCTCTTTTAAAGTGTGCAGGAAAGCCCGGACGAAAGTTTGGATTTGTTAAACTAGATTCTAGTGTCAAGAGAAGCGGAGCCTCTATTTATATTGTTCAGCAAAATTGTGATTATTACTCAAGCAGAAGCTGTGACTGGAGTAAGAAGTACTCGAAGGGAACAATTACTGACGTTCTAGATGAGTATACTCATAGTGCAGATACTCTTGGAGGATCTTCTGGGTCTCCAATGTTTGATGCAAGTTCTCATAAAGTTGTAGGGCTACATCATGCTGGATATGGAAATGATGGAATGGGAAGAGGCTATGAGAACTACGCTGTTAAGATGAGTGAAATTGTCCCTGTTATCGAATCTCGCTTTCCAGACCTACTCGTCGGTGGCGATTCTTCTGATACGCCAAGTAGTTCTCAAGATGATAATGGTACTTTGTCTAAGGCCTTCAAGTTAAGTGGAAAGAATCAAAGTATTACAGGGCTAGAGGTTTCTAGTGGAAGTGACCTCGATTACTATTCTATTAAAGCGGATGATGGCTCAGAAGTTACTGTGAGGGTTATATTTGATCATTCAGATGGAGATTTAGATATTTTTCAAGTTAGTCGTTCGGGTTCTGTGATAAAGAAAGTAGAGTCTTCAACAGATAATGAAGAATTCTCTTTTGTATCTAATGGTGAAGAAGTTTTCTTTGTAGTCTTTGGATATAAGGGAGCAGTTAATGATTATTCAATGTCTGTTACATCTATATCGAATGAAGAAGAAGAGAATAATACTTTTGATTCAGCTCAAGTGATTTCTTTTTCTGGAGAAAAAGATTTTTCTCTAGAGAAGAATGATACAGATTTCTTTAAGTTTGATCTTTCAAAAACAACGACTGTTCTAATCAAGGCGAGTTTTTCGCATGGGAAAGGAGATCTTGATATGAAGGTATTTGATAAGGATAGAAAGGTTATTGCTAGCTCTTTAAGTACAAAGAATATCGAGGAAGTGTCTAAGACTCTTTCAAAGGGAACTTACTATATCCAAGTCTATGGTTACAAAGGTGTAGGAAATTCTTATAAATTAAGCGTACAGAAATAAGAAGAAAAGGGTCGTATTAATCGACCCTTTTTAATTCATCATCTAAGAGAAAGGCCTGTGCTCTTTGTTCTGACCAAAGGGCTCCTTTTCGAAAAGATTCTAAAAAACCAACATGGCCACCAGAGTGAGGTATTTCCAAATAGAAATTCTTGTTCAGTTTTGCTTCGTGAGTGGGGTAGCAATCATCGCCTAGAAAAGGATCGTTCTTCGCATTTACCATAAGTGTTGGGATGACAATATGTTGAATTTTATTTTTGCAACTTCCCTTCTCATAGTAATCGTTAGCATCTTTAAAACCATGAAGAGGAGCGGTGAAGCGATTATCAAAATCTTGAAACGTTTTAATTTTTCTAAGATCTCTAATATCAACTTTATTTAGACCAATCTTATGGTGCTTTTCTAAAATTTTATTTCTCATCGTACTTAAGAAATTTTCAAGATACATTTTATTAATTGGGCGAGAGAGTTCTTTTATTGAGGACTTTAGATCACATGGAGCAGAGAAGACAGCAGCTTTCTTTATTCGTGGATCGATGTCTCTTCCTTTATCTCCAAGATAATTTGTCGTAAGTGCTGCCCCTAAGCTAAAACCTAGGAGAAAAACTTCTTGATATTCTTTACTGGCCAAGGCGTATTCTATAACAAGGTCGAGGTCAGAGATTGTGGTAGCATGGTAGAATTTCTCTGTCCAATTGAGCTCTCCTGAGCAACTCCTCATATTCCAAGAAATAACATCGATACCAATATTATTAAAATGCTTCGTCATGCCTCTGATGTATTGAGTGTCCGATGAACCTTCTAGTCCATGCGAGAGAATAAGTAGTTTATTAGAGCCTACATCGCTAATATCAACATCGATAAAGTCATTGTCGACTGTAAAAAGTCTCTTTCTTGAAAAGATGACATCTCTAACTTTTCTAAAGAAGTATGGGTACAAGGTTTGAATATGACCATTCTTTAAAAGCTTAGTTGGCTTATGACTTGATTCTGAAATTATAGGCATTTCTAGAGCGCTCCGTAGGATTATCCTTTAGATTATACCTTAACTTATTCAAATTGGATTAAAATTAGAAGGATTTCTACTCATTCTTTGAGTCGACATCAAAGTTTTCTACTAGAGAGCTCTTGATGAGAGACTGTGCGCTTTCTTTTTCTGGAATATTTCCAAAGTGACTTTTATTATTTGAAATATTTAAGCACCTCTTTGCTTGAAGGAGATAGGAGATACAGAGCAAGAGGAGACATGTTAAAAAGGAGATAATGTACTTTCCTTCGTCTGTTGTGAAAGTGATGATGAAGTATGAACAAGAAAGTATCGCAAAGTACATAAGAGAGATTTGAGTCGCATACCTTGTACTTAGTGAAGATTTTTCCTTAGAAAGAAAGTGCTTAAAGATATCCTCATTTTGAGTATCTTTGTAGCTTCTTGAAAATAACTTTTTTGCAATATTAAAGAAGACTTCTCCCATAGGTATAGAGAGAGGAATTAAGACAATGCAAAGAGCGTTCATATGACTCACAGAGCTCGTTAAATTTAAATAGAGCTGAGTAGATAAAAAGAGATAACTTACAGCTAGTACATTAGGACCAATCTCTCCTAGGAGAATATTCTTTTTAAACTTACTAAATATCCAGTAACAAAGAATAGGTATCCATATCAAAGCTGAAATATAGCTTAGATGATATAGGTTGAAGTGATAAGAGATTAGAGAATAGTAGAGCAGTATGATTGTTGAGGTCTTAACACTCATTGTTTTAACAGTATCTATTATATGTGACCCGTTAATTGCTCCGAGTCCCCAAACGAGAGAGAGTAGTGAATAGAGCAGAAGGCTTTCTATTGGAAAAGCAAAGTATAGAAAGAGGCCGTAAGTTAGAATCGCAAAAACTTGGCTAGAGAGCTTTGCTTTGATTGAGAGTTCAAATTTATCATCTAGATAACCTTGAATTGTTAAGATAAAAACTCCAAGTATGTAACCAAGGGCAGAGAATTTATCACTGGTATTAACTATATCGCTTGAATAGATATTGTGCATAACTATTATATTTGAAAATGCCATTCCAAGCCCACCGAGAAGTATAGTCTTCTTTTCAGAGTCTCTTGATGGAATATGAATTAAATCTTTTATTAAAGGGCTTTTAACTGAGCTAGAAATATAGACTAAGAATAAGAAGGCAAAGTTTAGTATCAGAACTAAAAATAAGAAGCCTGTATTTCCTAAAATGAATTGATTCAGCTCTATACTTGTCATCTCTATCCTAGAATAAGAGTAGGTTAAGAAAGTTAAGATCAATAAATTAACTTTATTAACTTTCCCTGTATATCAATAAGTTATACCATGTATTCGTACTGGGATCCACTATTTATAAGGAGAGTTAGGGATAAGTGATGAAGAGGCTACTTAACTCTTTGAATTTAGAATTAGCTTTTCTGGGATAAAAAAAGGCCCTTCGAAAAGGGCCTATTATTTGATTGGTTTATTACTCTTGTAAAAGCTCTTTAGGGACGCCTTTTGGGATCGCGCTGAGCAGTTTTTGAGTGTATGGATCTTTAGGATTTTTGTAGATTTCGTCAGAGGACGCATACTCAACAATTTGGCCTTTATTCATTACACAGATCTCATCAGAGATGTATTTAACAACAGAGAGGTCGTGAGAAATGAAAATATAAGTCAAATCAAACTCGTCCTGAAGGTCCTGTAGTAGATTTAGAACCTGAGCTTGTACCGAAACGTCTAGAGCAGAAACTGATTCATCACAAATGATGAATTCAGGCTTTAGCCCAAGTGCTCTTGCGATACAGATTCTTTGTCTTTGACCACCAGAGAACTCATGAGGGTATCTATTTAAGTGATCGCCCTTTAGTCCTACCTTCTCTAGTAAATCAGCAGCAACTTGGTATCTTTCTTTCTTAGAGTTACCAATATTATGAATAACCATTGGCTCTGTAATGATATCTCCAATCGTCATTCTTGGATTAAGAGAAGAGTAAGGATCTTGGAAGATGATCTGCATCTTTCTTCTAAGCAGTCTCATTTCTTCTGGTGAAATCTTAGTGATATCCTGACCGTGATAGAGAACTTCTCCACCTGTCGGTTCGATTAGTCTTAAAATAGCTCTTCCTAATGTTGTTTTTCCACAACCAGATTCACCAACAAGACCAAGAGTTCTACCTTTTCTCACTTTAATATTAATATCATCTACGGCTTTGAATTGATCAACAGTTCTTCCAAAAAGTCCGCCCTTGATAGGGAAGTATTTCTTAAAGTTTTTAATTTCAAGAATTACTGGATTTTCTTCTTCGCTGATTGGTCTCGCCACTTTAATTTCTTTCTTAAGAGGCTCTAGGTCAGCTTCATTAGTAGCAACTCCACCCACAAAGTCTTCAACAGTGAGAAGTCTTTTTGTATTTTCAACGAGAGAAGGTCTACAGGCAAGCAGCCCTTTAGTATATGGATGCTGTGGGTTTTCAAACAGTTTCTTTGTCGTATTCTTTTCAACAAGGTCACCACGGAACATAACAGCTACTTCGTCAGCGATATCTGCGATTACTGCAAGGTCGTGCGTAATAAAGAGCATCGACATTCCATGCTTTCTTTGAAGATCAAACATGAGCTCGAGAACTTGCTTTTGAATTGTTACATCAAGAGCTGTCGTAGGTTCATCACAAATAAGTAATTCTGGTTCACAGGCCATGGCCATGGCAATCATGACTCTTTGTTTTTGACCACCAGACATTTGGTGAGGATATTTATTTACTGACTCTGATGGTGAAGGAATTCCAACTTCATCTAAGAGTTCAATGGTTCTCTTTCTTGCTTCTTTCTTGGACTTCCCTTGGTGAAGTACTAGAACTTCATCAATTTGATTCCCAACAGTGTAAACAGGATTTAGAGAAGTCATCGGTTCTTGAAAAATCATTCCGATTTTATTTCCACGAATTTTTCTCATTTGATCTTGGCTCATTTTAGTGAGGTCTTGACCGTGAAAGAGTATTTCGCCTTCTGAAATTCTACCTGGAGGATTAGGAATAAGACCCATGATTGCAAGAGAGGTTACAGACTTCCCTGAACCTGACTCACCAACGAGTCCTACAGTCTTTCCTTTTGGGATATCTAAACTGAGGCTTTTTACAGCGCGAATTGTTTCGTCCTCAGATTTAAATTCAATAGTTAAATTTTTAATACTTAAAATGTTTTCTGACATAGATCTACCGGTTTCGTTAATATAATCAGTAAATTAAGTTTTTATATTAAAGAGAGGCAATAGACAACCGTTCTTCTTTTTGCTACGTGTCTATAGGCGGTCTATCTCATTGAAATAAGGCAATTTGTAAGTGAGCATAGAAAAAGATTTTATAGAAAATTAAAGTTTGTGCTCATTGTCTATTGCATCTGGTGATACAATTTTTCTTGAGGTTAATATGAAAAGTATCTTAATTGTTGATGATGAAGTTCAAATTTGTGAAATGATGGCCGATCTACTTGAGTCTAGGGGTTACTCGATTCAAATGGCTCATAGCGGTAATGAGGGAGTAAAGCTTTTTCAGCAGTCGTCATTCGATTTAATTGTGAGTGATGTTCGTATGCCTGATGGCGATGGTTTTGAGTTGGCGAGACAGATAGGTGAAATAGATGAAAATTTTAAGAAAATAATTTTTGTCACAGGCTATCTTGATGTGGAAACAACACCGATTCCAGGCAATGTGAAAAAATATTTTAAAAAACCTGTTCGTTTTAAAGAGTTGATAAGTTTTATAGAAGAGCTTTTAGACGAAGATTAGTCCCCAAGGGAGAAATTCCCTCGGGGTATCTTTGTAAATTAAATGTCAGAATCAGAGTCAGCAGAATTAATTACTGAAGTATCTTCTTCTTCTTCGATTGTAGTAGTTGTAGAAGGTGCTTCTTCTTCATCGCTGATATAAGCTGGCGAAGAAGTCGTGCTTGTATCTTCTATTGTAGAAGTCTCTGAATCATCAGCGAACGTTGGTAAGCTTACGAACATTGCAAGTAGGCTTAGGATCATAAAGATTGTAACTGAATTCTTTCTTTGGTTTTTCATAAAATCTCCTTAATTATTTCTTTCTCATTTTTCTTGGAACAGATTGGCAAATTTTTACTTTCTTTGACTCTGTCAGTTTGTCTTTCTTTGCGATCTTTAGACAGAATCCTTCTCTCTTGTGCCCAGAGACATCGCTACATGAAATCTCAAGATGTTTCTTGGGATTGCATTTTGCCTTGGCAAAAGTGTTTGTTGATACTGCTATCATTAGAATAATAGTTGCAAGAATCGTCTTCATTTATCTCTCCATCGTCATAGACTGGTCTAATTATCGTGTAGTTCAAAAAATAATAAAAATCGTTTTAATTGCTGAAATAATTAGTTTAAAGTTAATTGAGGTCAATTATGGAAAGATTAAATTTTAACCACTTATACTACTTCTATATTGTGGCAAAAGAGGGCTCAATAAAGGCAGCTTCAGAGAAGCTCTTCGTGTCTCAGCCGACAATTAGTGATCAGATAAAACTGCTTGAGGACTATTTTGATTGCCAGCTGTTTGAGAGAAGAAATAGAAGTCTATTTCTATCAACGGAAGGAGAGTTTGCCCTTAATTATGCTGAGGGGATCTTCTCTCAAGGTAGAGAGTTGACTAGGCGACTTCGTAATCAGATACAGATTCCTAAAAAGTCTATTGATATTGGTGTGACACACTTCATGTCGCATCACTTTCTTTATGAAACAATTCTACCTCTCTTTAATCAAGAGGAGATTGTTGTCAACGTGAAAGAGGGACAAAAGCATTTGCTATTAGCAGACTTAGAAGAAGAAAATTTGGATATGGTTTTCACTGATGGGCAAGACTTAACATCAAGTTCTATGAGTTCTTATCGGATAGGGGTCAATAAGACTTATGTCGTGGCCCATAAGAAATATCAAAAGTACAAGAAAGGCTTTCCCGAATCTTTGGCAAAACTTCCTTTTTTTAACTATACAAAAAACTCTTACTTAAAATATGAAATAGAGTTATTCTTTTCAAAAAATTCCATTACTCCAAAAGTTATTGGAGAAGGGGATGATAGAGACTTAATGGAGATGGTTACGGTTCAAGGACTTGCTTTTACGATTGTTCCTGAAGCCGCAAAACAGAAGTTTTGTACCAACAAAAATTTGATTGTTCTGGGAGAGATTGCAGAGCTTCAAACCTCTGTTTGGGGAATTATCAAAAAGAATTATACTGGATATGGGTACCAGTTATTGAAAAATAAGCTTTAGTGGTTTGGAGTTATAATGAAAAATGAAATAGAAGTATTTAAGCCAGATGGATTTGAGGTAGAAAAGCACTTTTATCCAAAATCATTAAATTCACATTTACATTCAATGGTTGGGCATTTCTTTACTTTAAATCATTCCCGTATTGTAAATCGTTACGTTCATCTAAATCCTCAAGTTTGCCCTGAAGCCTTAGATAAATTGTTAAAGTATCAATCGAGTAATTTTCACTGGGGTGGAGCCGATTTATTCTATGTTGCAACTGAAACTGGAAATAGGAAAATGGTTGTTCTAGAGACAAATTCATGTCCATCGGGACAAAAGTCCATGCCTGCTGCATCTGAGTCAGACGAGTACCGAGGGTATAAGTCTCTAATTGAAAATTCTTTTATTCCTCTCTTGAAAAAGAGAAGGCTTCCGACAGGAAAGATTGCTGTTATTTATGATAAAAACCATATGGAAACATCTGGCTATGCGGCAACCATCGCAGATTTAACAGGGGAAGAAGTTCTATTAGTGTCTCATTATAACGGAAGTGATTCCCTAATTAGTTTTAATGATGGGGTCATGCATGTTCTTCACGAGGGCAAGCAGGTTCCTATTAAAGCGGCTTTTAGATATGTGACACAAAAGCCTTGGAATAGAATTCCTATAGAAACAAAGACTCTGATCTATAACCCAACGCTTATTTGCTTATCAGGAGGAAGAAATAAGCTTTTGGCAAATAAGGCCTATGAACTTTTTAATTCAGAGATTGCTGAGTCTGGCTTGAAGATTCTTATGCCTGAAACGATTAAAGATGTTTCTAGATTAGAAATTCCTCTTTGGGTGAAAAAGTTTGGTGGTAAGGCCGTTATTAAAAACCCTTATTCAAATGCAGGGCAAGGTGTTTACACAATAACTTCTGAATATGAACTAGATGAATTTATGAAGCTAGATCATGATTATGATCAATTCATTGTTCAGAGCTTAATTGGTCACTATAACTGGAGTTCTACAACTCAATCAGGAAAGTACTTTCATATTGGAACAATTCCAAATAAGAAAGGAAAGACATTCATTGCAGATCTTCGGGTCTTAGTTTACTCAACACCAAAAGGCTTCTATCCGTGTGCCATTTATGCTCGTAGGGCGAAGAGCCCTCTGGAATCAAGTATAGAGGGAAATAGTTGGGAAGTTCTAGGAACAAATCTTTCTGAAAAATTAGGTGATAATAAATGGTCTTCTGATACTTCAAGGCTACTTCTTATGGATAGAAAAGATTTTAACACCTTAGGTATTGGAACAGATGATCTTATTGAGGCTTATATACAAACAGTGCTTACAATTATTGCAATAGATAAAATGTCTCTTAATCTTGTTAATAAGAAGGGCAACTTTAGAAAGAAGTTATTTAGGTCTCTTGATAATGATAAATCCCTTATGAATGAGATTATGATTTAGAGGAAAATATGGAAAAAATTTTAACAGTAAAAACGAAAGAAGATTTAAAAATAGCCTCATTGAAAAGAGGGCAAGTTCATAGATTGCAAATTCACGTTGCAGATAATTCATTAGGAGTTCCTTGGAAGGTACCTATTGTGATTATTCGTGGAATGGAAAAAGGGGCAACTCTAGGAGTTACCGCTGCTCTACACGGAGATGAGTTAAATGGAATATCGACAATCTTTAAATTGATAGAGAATGTTAATCCTAAGAAACTCAAGGGAACTCTAGTTCTTGTGCCTATATGTAATACTCCAGGATATCTTCTTAATCAGAGACAATTTTCTGACAATGTAGATCTTAACCGGATTATGCCAGGTCAGCCAGAGGGAAGCCCGAGTAAAATTTATGCCCACCATTTTATCAATAAAATTGTTTCTAAATTTGATTACTTATTAGATCTGCATACTGCAAGTCATGGACGTGTTAATAGTCTCTATATAAGAGCAGATATTGAAGATGAGGAGTGTCAACGTTTAGCTTATCTACAAAATCCTCAAATCATTGTAAAAAAATATGATGAAGAGGGAACTCTTAGAAGCTGGGCAAATAAGAACGGTATTCCAGCAATTACTATTGAAATTGGAAACCCTAACGCCTTTCAACACACTCTGATTGATGAGACTTTGGAAGGAATTCTAAATACAATGAAATTTCTTAAAATGGTTGAAGGGGAGGTTCAGGACTTAGTCACTAATGCAGTTGTCTGTGATGAGTCTTACTGGATCAATTCTACCAAGGGAGGAGTTGTAGATGTTCTTCCAGGGCTAACGGATACAGTGAAGAAGGGACAATTAATTGCTATCGTCTATGATGTATTTGGACAAATAAAAGAAGAGATCGTTGCTGATCGTGCAGGAATTGTTATCGGTAAGAATACAAGGCCAAATTGCGATGCAGGTACTAGGCTTGTGCATTTAGGAATTGGATTTATTGATCCATTACCAGAAGAGATCCCAGGCCACGACGAGTATGAAGAGCATGCATAGTGAAGCTCTTCTTTTTCTCGTTAATATTTCTTAGTCAAATATCAGTCACTGCAAAAGTTCCAACTATTGCAGTGGCCACTAACTTTAATCATGCGATGAACTCTATCGTCGAAAAGTTCGAAAGAAAATATAAGAAGAAAATTCAAGTGAGTTATGGATCAACTGGAAGTCTTTATTCTCAGATAATATTGGGGGCTCCTTTTGATGCTTTCTTTTCTGCTGATACAAAGACTATTGATCTTCTAATTAAAGAAGATATTGGAATTAAGGAAACAAAGATCTCTTATGCTTTGGGCTCACTTGTTTTTCTCTGTGAAAAGTGTCCAAGGCCCTTTGATTGGCGAGAGATTATAACTAAGAGTGATTCAAAAATAGCTATAGCAAATCCAAAGCTTGCTCCTTATGGGCAAGCCGCGAATGAGGTAGTAGAGAGTTTAGGGGACTCTAGTAGTGTTAGAGAGAGATTTGTTTTCGGTTCAAGTATTGGACAAGCATTTCAATTCATAAGAACTGGAAATATTCCTTTTGGTTTTGTTGCAAAGTCTTTAGTTATTGCTGATCATCTGGATAAGTCTAAGTATCAAGAAGTTTCAATGAAATTATACACTCCTATAGAGCAGGGAGCCGTTATTTTAAAGAAAACGAAACTTCTTAATGAAGTAGAACTCTTCTTTTCATTTTTAAAATCAAAAGAAGTAAGAGAAATTATTTTAAATAATGGATACTTATTAAAAGAGATTGCTGATGCCAAGTAGTGAATCAATTATTCTCACTTTAAAAGTTGCTCTTTGTACAACTTTTCTTCTTCTTCTCATTTCAACTCCACTTGCTTGGTGGGTTATTGGACTTAAGAAGAAATACCGAATTCTTATCGAATCCCTCTTGGCGCTGCCTTTAATACTCCCTCCAACTGTTCTAGGCTTTTACTTACTAATCATTCTAAATCCAAATGGAATGATTGCGACTTTTTTTAAAGCATTAGGACATTCAGGACAATTAACTTTTAATTTTACAGGTCTTGTTATCGGTTCAGTGATTTACTCTCTACCATTCACTGTGCAACCTTTAATTAATTCCTTTTCAAAAGTCCCTAAGATTTATCTTGATTCAGCAAGATTAATGGGGGCGAGTGGACTTGATCGCTTTAGAAGTATAGTAATTCCTTTAAGCAAGAGTGGCTTTGTTCTTGGGGGAATTTTGAGCTTTGCTCATACCATTGGTGAGTTTGGCGTGGTGATGATGATTGGAGGGAATATCCCAGGAGTAACTAGAGTTGTCTCTATTGATATTTTTAATCATGTGGAGGCCCTTGAGTTTAAAGAGGCACATCAGCTCTCTTTGATTATGCTGCTCTTTTCTTTAATTATCTTAATTGTTATTTATTCAATCAATTCTTCAAAGAGAGTTACTAATGATTGAAGGTAACTTTACTGTAAATTATCCCGGATTTAGTTTATCAACTGGTAATTTCAAAATTAGAGAAAATGAAATCACTATAATTTACGGTGACTCGGGAAGTGGGAAATCAACATTTCTAAATTGCATTGCTGGAATTGAAAAAGGCTATAGTGGTGAGATAAGTTTGAAAGAAGAGTCTGTAATAGGTTACGTCTTTCAGAGAAGCTCTCTCTTTCCTCATCTCAATGTTAGAGAGAATTTAGAATATTCCTATCGAAGATGTATTGAGCCTCAATATAGTTTTGAAGAAATTGTGAATCTCCTAAGTATGAGAGAATTACTTGATAAAGACATTGAGGATCTTTCGGGGGGAGAAATTCAAAGAGTCTCAATTGGAAGGTCTATTCTCTCTTCTCCTGATATTCTTTTAATGGATGAGCCTTTGAGCGCTCTTCACTCAGACGCGAAGTCTGAAATTATTCAATTGATTCTCAGTATTAGAAAGAGAATTAAAATTCCTATTTTAATTGTAACTCATTCTAGGAGTGAGTTAGTTTCACTTTGTGATAGCGCAATCTATATTAAGAGAAATTCTCCAATAGAGCAGTTAAGTAGAGAAGAGGTCCTCTTAAGAATTGATAGTAGAGGACCTATTAATTTTATCCCTAATGAAATGGTGAAAAAATTTAATCTAAAAATAGCACTTAATAGCTTTGAAGGTTTAATCATTCACTCTGCAAATATTCTAGTAATGAAAGCTAACTTCGAAGGCCCTATTTTTTCAAATCATTTAAGATGTTTTCTTTCTAGTGTTAGTGATTTTGATGAGTCGTTTGTTATTTTGGAATTAGAATATTTTGAAAACAATTTTCTCTATTCAAAATTAAGCAAAGAAAATTTTAAATCACTCTCTATCTCAATAGGAGAGGGGCTTGTGGCGCTTTTTGGCCCCGAATCACATATCGTTTAAGTCGGACTTTGCGCACTGCTCGTTTAAAGTTGACAAAAACTTGATCACTTTTGACACTGATTTTCCAAGACGACTCCAGATTTTCTTACATTGTCGTACCGGGCCGAGGCCCTTTGTTAGTCTTATGTAAGAGACTTTCTTACTCTGATTATCATATGCTTTATGTGAGGATAAGCAGGAAGCTTAGACTCTTACACACACAACTCAACTGACAGGAAGTTTATTGAGTAAATGACCATTAGGGTCACTACCTTCAAGGAGGGAGATATGTACATGGCAATCGCTGTAGAAAACTCACACCATCCTGCTAACCAGTCCAACTATCGCGTTTGGCACTTGGAACTCGACAGCAACGGAAGTGTTGTCTCAATTGGCGCTATGACGCGAGAAGAGCTTGTGAAGGATTTATTCCAGAATTACAGGAATAAGGGAGAGTCGAATTGGAGGGCGTTCCTTCAAGACCGAGAAGACTCCACCGTGATCGAGTTGTATGACTTTATTTCAAAGAACCCGAATGAGAACACTCATTTTGGTAACTTACCAACCTTATCGGAGTTTCAGAAAACTCTAGAGCAGCTACAGCTTAGAATGGAGCTTCAACCCATAGCAGCTTAAACAAAATTCTGGTTTTAACACTTATTAGCCCGCCCAGGCAAAAAAAGGGGCCTTTGGGCCCCTTTTTCCTTTTAGGACTTTCGAAAACTTTCTATAATCCAGTTGTCGTAAACTTTCTAACTCAGACCCTCGGGAGGGATCATGAAACCATTTATTGTAGTAGCTGACGGCTTTGATAAAAATCTATTTGAAGACCTAAAGAATACAACTGGATTTGATGTACATCCATCATCAAAAATTACTCAAGATGAACTAAAGGAATTACTGCCAAAGATTAATGGATTAGTAATTAGATCTGCGACAACTGTAACAAAAGAATACTTAGCACTTGCCCCAAATTTAAAATACGTTATTAGAGCGGGAGCTGGGACTGATAATATTGATAAAGCTTCATGCCAAGAAGTAGGAGTGAAAGTTTCAAATACTCCAGGTGCCAATAATAATTCAGCTGCTGAACATGCAGTTGCACTTATGATGACAGTTCTAAGAAAGACTGCTTGGGCACATCAAACAATGAGTAATGGTGGTTGGGATAAGTCTAAATTTACTGGAAATGAATTAGCGAATAAGAAAGTTGGAATTTTAGGATTTGGGCAAATCGGACAAATCGTAGCAAAGAGAATAGGTGGTTTTGAACCAGAAGTAGAGTTCTTTGATCCATTTCAAGAAGGAAGCGACCTCTCATACGTTTCTAAATGTGATGATTTAAAAAAGCTTTTCAGCGAAAGCGATATTATTACAATTCACACTCCTTTGATGGACGCGACAAGAGGAATTGTAAATAAAGAGCTTCTTTCATTAATGAAGCCTAATGCAATTCTAATTAATGCTGCTAGAGGTGGAATTGTTAATGAAGATGACCTTTACGAGACTTTGAAGGCCGGTAAAATTAGGGGAGCTGGTTTTGA